>NZ_JBFUAC010000028.1:0-524 GCF_056406475.1 Massilia sp. P1_C10 | reverse complement strand
ATACCGATGAGTGCGAGCTTGGGAGACAGACGTCGGGTGCTAACGTCCGGCGTCAAGAGGGAAACAACCCAGACCGCCAGCTAAGGTCCCAAAGATTGGCTAAGTGGAAAACGAAGTGGGAAGGCTAAAACAGTCAGGATGTTGGCTTAGAAGCAGCCATCATTTAAAGAAAGCGTAATAGCTCACTGATCGAGTCGTCCTGCGCGGAAGATGTAACGGGGCTAAGCCAGTCACCGAAGCTGCGGATATATTTCTCGTGATTTATCACTTGATCTATATGGTAGGAGAGCGTTCTGTAAGCCTGCGAAGGTGTCTTGTAAAGGATGCTGGAGGTATCAGAAGTGCGAATGCTGACATGAGTAGCGATAATGGGGGTGAAAAGCCCCCACGCCGTAAGCCCAAGGTTTCCTGTTCAACGTTCATCGGAGCAGGGTGAGTCGGCCCCTAAGGCGAGGCAGAGATGCGTAGCTGATGGGAAGCAGGTTAATATTCCTGCACCGTCGTATGATGCGATGGGGGGACGG
>NZ_JBFUAC010000027.1:0-562 GCF_056406475.1 Massilia sp. P1_C10 | reverse complement strand
GAACGAAACAGCATTTAATCTCTAAAAGATCAAACCTAAACCCAGGCGGCTTACGTTTGCACTTTCAAAGTAGAGTGGTGGAGGATGACGGGATCGAACCGACGACCCCCTGCTTGCAAAGCAGGTGCTCTCCCAGCTGAGCTAATCCCCCAAGGATTTACTACGACCGCGTTGGTAGGGCTGGTTGGACTCGAACCAACGACCCCCGCGTTATCAACACGGTGCTCTAACCAGCTGAGCTACAGCCCCGACTTGGACACTGCTACTGTTTCTTCTAAATTCAACAGTCGATAAGAGTGGACGCTTAATGAGTGGCATCTCTGCCTGTGCAACTCTAGAAAGGAGGTGATCCAGCCGCACCTTCCGATACGGCTACCTTGTTACGACTTCACCCCAGTCACGAATCCTACCGTGGTAAGCGCCCTCCTTGCGGTTAAGCTACCTACTTCTGGTAAAACCCGCTCCCATGGTGTGACGGGCGGTGTGTACAAGACCCGGGAACGTATTCACCGCGACATGCTGATCCGCGATTACTAGCGATTCCAACTTCATGTAGTCGAGT
>NZ_JBFUAC010000026.1:0-563 GCF_056406475.1 Massilia sp. P1_C10 | reverse complement strand
GTAGTCTGCAACTCGACTACATGAAGTTGGAATCGCTAGTAATCGCGGATCAGCATGTCGCGGTGAATACGTTCCCGGGTCTTGTACACACCGCCCGTCACACCATGGGAGCGGGTTTTACCAGAAGTAGGTAGCTTAACCGCAAGGAGGGCGCTTACCACGGTAGGATTCGTGACTGGGGTGAAGTCGTAACAAGGTAGCCGTATCGGAAGGTGCGGCTGGATCACCTCCTTTCTAGAGTTGCACAGGTAGAGATACCGATTCATTAAGCGTCCACTCTTATCGACTGTTAATAAAGATAAAGAGCAGCATTTGGGGCTGTAGCTCAGCTGGTTAGAGCACCGTGTTGATAACGCGGGGGTCGTTGGTTCGAGTCCAACCAGCCCTACCAACGCGGTCGTAGTAAATCCTTGGGGGATTAGCTCAGCTGGGAGAGCACCTGCTTTGCAAGCAGGGGGTCGTCGGTTCGATCCCGTCATCCTCCACCACTCTACTTTGAAAGTGCAAACGTAAGCCGCCTGGGTTTAGGTTTGATCTTTTAGAGATTAAATGCTGTTTCGTTC
>NZ_JBFUAC010000025.1:0-626 GCF_056406475.1 Massilia sp. P1_C10 | reverse complement strand
CCTTTCTAGAGTTGCACAGGCAGAGATGCCGATTCATTGAGCGTCCACTCTTATCGACTGTTAATAAAGATAAAGAACAGCATTTGGGGCTGTAGCTCAGCTGGTTAGAGCACCGTGTTGATAACGCGGGGGTCGTTGGTTCGAGTCCAACCAGCCCTACCAGTTTTGCGCGTGTTACCAATGGGGGATTAGCTCAGCTGGGAGAGCACCTGCTTTGCAAGCAGGGGGTCGTCGGTTCGATCCCGTCATCCTCCACCAAAAAGCTCAAACGTAAGTCGCTAGATTTAGGTTTGATCTTTTAGAGATTAAATGCTGTTCGTTCTTTAACAATCTGGAAGAAGTAAAGTTTTTATCGTTTGACCGACAGGTCAGACGATGGGTAATGATTGTATGTATCAAAACAAGCAACAACGCTGTACTTTCTTATCTCTGTAGCGTCTTTCGGCTTAGTCGGCCGAGAGGTTAACGTTATAGGGACAAGCGAATAAGTGCACATGGTGGATGCCTTGGCGATTACAGGCGATGAAGGACGTAGTAGCTTGCGATAAGCTGCGGGGAGTGAGCAAACACACTTTGATCCGCAGATTTCCGAATGGGGAAACCCGGCCTTTTAGGTCATTGCATAC
>NZ_JBFUAC010000024.1:0-789 GCF_056406475.1 Massilia sp. P1_C10 | reverse complement strand
CCCGCAGCTTATCGCAAGCTACTACGTCCTTCATCGCCTGTAATCGCCAAGGCATCCACCATGTGCACTTATTCGCTTGTCCCTATAACGTTAACCTCTCGGCCGACTAAGCCGAAAGACGCTACAGAGATAAGAAAGTACAGCGTTGTTGCTTGTTTTGATACATACAATCATTACCCTGCCAAACTGCTTTCACAGATTGACATAAAACTTTACTTCTTCCAGATTGTTAAAGAACGAAACAGCATTGACCTCTAAAAGATCAAACCTAAACCCAGGYGGCTTACGTTTGCACTTTCAAAGTAGAGTGGTGGAGGATGACGGGATCGAACCGACGACCCCCTGCTTGCAAAGCAGGTGCTCTCCCAGCTGAGCTAATCCCCCAATTTGGTACCAACTGGTAGGGCTGGTTGGACTCGAACCAACGACCCCCGCGTTATCAACACGGTGCTCTAACCAGCTGAGCTACAGCCCCGACTTGGACACTGCTACTGTTTCTTCTAAATTCAACAGTCGATAAGAGTGGACGCTCAATGAATCGGCATCTCTGCCTGTGCAACTCTAGAAAGGAGGTGATCCAGCCGCACCTTCCGATACGGCTACCTTGTTACGACTTCACCCCAGTCACGAATCCTACCGTGGTAAGCGCCCTCCTTGCGGTTAAGCTACCTACTTCTGGTAAAACCCGCTCCCATGGTGTGACGGGCGGTGTGTACAAGACCCGGGAACGTATTCACCGCGACATGCTGATCCGCGATTACTAGCGATTCCAACTTCATGTAGTCGAGT
>NZ_JBFUAC010000022.1:0-1325 GCF_056406475.1 Massilia sp. P1_C10 | reverse complement strand
CCGTCCCCCCATCGCATCATACGACGGTGCAGGAATATTAACCTGCTTCCCATCAGCTACGCATCTCTGATATCCGCAGCTTCGGTGACTGGCTTAGCCCCGTTACATCTTCCGCGCAGGACGACTCGATCAGTGAGCTATTACGCTTTCTTTAAATGATGGCTGCTTCTAAGCCAACATCCTGACTGTTTTAGCCTTCCCACTTCGTTTTCCACTTAGCCAATCTTTGGGACCTTAGCTGGCGGTCTGGGTTGTTTCCCTCTTGACGCCGGACGTTAGCACCCGACGTCTGTCTCCCAAGCTCGCACTCATCGGTATTCGGAGTTTGCAATGGTTTGGTAAGTCGCAATGACCCCCTAGCCATAACAGTGCTCTACCCCCGATGGTGATACTTGAGGCACTACCTAAATAGTTTTCGGAGAGAACCAGCTATTTCCAAGTTTGTTTAGCCTTTCACCCCTACCCACAGCTCATCCCCTAATTTTTCAACATTAGTGGGTTCGGACCTCCAGGGCGTGTTACCGCACCTTCATCCTGGCCATGAGTAGATCACTTGGTTTCGGGTCTACACCCAGCGACTGTCGCCCTRTTCGGACTCGATTTCTCTACGGCTTCCCTATATGGTTAACCTTGCCACTGAATGTAAGTCGCTGACCCATTATACAAAAGGTACGCAGTCACGGAACAAGTCCGCTCCTACTGTTTGTATGCACACGGTTTCAGGATCTATTTCACTCCCCTCCCGGGGTTCTTTTCGCCTTTCCCTCACGGTACTGGTTCACTATCGGTCGATTACGAGTATTTAGCCTTGGAGGATGGTCCCCCCATATTCAGACAGGATTTCTCGTGTCCCGCCCTACTTGTCGCACGCYTAGTTCCACACATCGCATTTCGTATAAGGGGCTATCACCCTCTATGGCCGGAGTTTCCAATCCGTTCTACTATGCGTCATGCTAAAACGTGCAGGCTCTTCCCATTTCGCTCGCCACTACTTTGGGAATCTCGGTTGATTTATTTTCCTGCAGCTACTTAGATGTTTCAGTTCGCCGCGTTCGCTTTGCATACCTATGTATTCAGTATGCAATGACCTAAAAGGCCGGGTTTCCCCATTCGGAAATCTGCGGATCAAAGTGTGTTTGCTCACTCCCCGCAGCTTATCGCAAGCTACTACGTCCTTCATCGCCTGTAATCGCCAAGGCATCCACCATGTGCACTTATTCGCTTGTCCCTATAACGTTAACCTCTCGGCCGACTAAGCCGAAAGACGCTACAGAGATAAGAAAGTACAGCGTTGTTGCTTGTTTTGATACATACAWTCATTACCC
>NZ_JBFUAC010000021.1:0-1385 GCF_056406475.1 Massilia sp. P1_C10 | reverse complement strand
GTACCTGTTAAGGTTATAGGGACAAGCCGTACGGGCAATTAGTATCAGTTAGCTTAATGCATTACTGCACTTCCACACCTGACCTATCAACGTCCTGGTCTCGAACGACCCTTTAAAGAGCTCAAGGCTCTGGGAAATCTCATCTCAAGGCAAGTTTCCCGCTTAGATGCTTTCAGCGGTTATCTCTTCCAGACTTAGCTACCCGGCAATGCCACTGGCGTGACAACCGGTACACCAGAGGTCTGTCCACTCCGGTCCTCTCGTACTAGGAGCAGCCCCCTTCAAATTTCCAACGCCCACGGCAGATAGGGACCAAACTGTCTCACGACGTTTTAAACCCAGCTCACGTACCACTTTAAATGGCGAACAGCCATACCCTTGGGACCGGCTACAGCCCCAGGATGTGATGAGCCGACATCGAGGTGCCAAACTCCCCCGTCGATATGAACTCTTGGGAGGAATCAGCCTGTTATCCCCAGAGTACCTTTTATCCGTTGAGCGATGGCCCTTCCATACAGAACCACCGGATCACTATGTCCTACTTTCGTACCTGCTCGACTTGTCAGTCTCGCAGTTAAGCACGCTTATGCCATTGCACTATCAACACGATGTCCGACCGTATCTAGCGTACCTTCGAACTCCTCCGTTACACTTTAGGAGGAGACCGCCCCAGTCAAACTGCCTACCATGCACTGTCCCCGACCCGGATAACGGGCCAAGGTTAGAACCTCAAACAAACCAGGGTGGTATTTCAAGGATGGCTCCACGAGAACTGGCGTCCCCGCTTCAAAGCCTCCCACCTATCCTACACAGATTGGTTCAAAGTCCAATGCAAAGCTACAGTAAAGGTTCATGGGGTCTTTCCGTCTAGCCGCGGGTAGATTGCATCATCACAAACATTTCAACTTCGCTGAGTCTCGGGAGGAGACAGTGTGGCCATCGTTACGCCATTCGTGCAGGTCGGAACTTACCCGACAAGGAATTTCGCTACCTTAGGACCGTTATAGTTACGGCCGCCGTTTACTGGGACTTCAATCAAGAGCTTGCACCCCATCATTTAATCTTCCAGCACCGGGCAGGCGTCACACCCTATACGTCCACTTTCGTGTTTGCAGAGTGCTGTGTTTTTATTAAACAGTCGCAGCCACCAGTTTATTGCAACCCTTTCACCCTCATGGAGTAAACCAATCAAGCTACCAGGGCGTACCTTTTCCCGAAGTTACGGTACCAATTTGCCGAGTTCCTTCTCCCGAGTTCTCTCAAGCGCCTTAGAATACTCATCTCGCCCACCTGTGTCGGTTTGCGGTACGGTCTCGTATGACTGAAGCTTAGAGGCTTTTCTTGGAACCACTTCCGATTGCTTCGAGACCTAAGTCTCTCGTCTC
>NZ_JBFUAC010000020.1:0-1443 GCF_056406475.1 Massilia sp. P1_C10 | reverse complement strand
TGAAGTGCCACCCAAATGTTGGACAGCGAGGATAACTAGCTGATCGCGTACCGAATCCTGTACTTCACAGGACTCAGGCCCTTCAGCCTCGATTTAATGCGCTTGCAATTATAGTATTCGATGTAGCTTGTGATCGCGAGCTGTAACTGGTCGACGCTGCTGAATTTCGTTCGATGAAACATCTCGCTTTTGAGGATGCCAAAGAAGTTCTCCATCACTGCATTGTCATGGCAGTTGCCCTTGCGCGACATGCTCTGTACGACGCCACGGTCTTCGAGCTGTTTGCGATACTGCTGCATTCGGTAGTGCCAGCCTTGGTCAGAGTGCAGCATCGGTTTGTCCTGCGGTCTTAGTCGAGCGAAGACCTTCTTGATCATGGAACTAACCATCTCGAACACCGGTCGTTTGTTCATTTCGAAGGCGATGATCTCGCCGTTGTACAGGTCCAGCACAGGCGACAGATAGAGCTTTTCCCCGCGGACTTTGAATTCCGTGATGTCAGTGACCAATTTTTCATTGGGCTGAACTGCGTCGAACTGGCGGTCCAAATGGTTCGGCGCAGTCGCGCCTACTTCGCCCTTGAACGACTTGTACTTCTTCGGACGCTGCTCTGATCGCAACCCCATTTCTCCCATCAGCCGCCGCATCGTTTTGTAGTTCACCACTTGGCCGTAGTCTTCGCGAATTTCATCGGCAACACGCCGATAGCCATAGTTCCCCTTGTGGTACTTAAACACCTTCAGGATGATCTTCTTCAGCTCGGCGTACTTGTCCGCGACCTGTTGGGCCTTCTGTTGATAGTAGAACGTGCTACGCGCCAGTCCGGCCGCTTTCAACAGACCGTCAAGCGGGTACTGCTGCCTTAGTTCCTGCACTACTTGCGCTTTTTCGGTGGCGCTATCGTCTGCTTTGATTGAACTAAGGCTCGCAACTTTTTTAGGTACGCGTTCTCCATCCGAAGATACTCCAGCTCGGCGATCAGCTCATCGCGTGGGCGCTCGTCAGCCTTGGGGGCGGGCTCAGGTTTTGTAGTGGGAGTGGTCATATCTTTGGGTCGCCCTAGTCGRCGCGGCAAAAGTCCGCTCGGGCCGTCGGCGCGATAGATGCGCTCCCACTTGCTTAAGCAATGGGGATTGCGGAGGTTGAACAGAACGGCCGCCTGGCCGAATGAGAGGGAATTGTCCCACATGTGCCGCAGGACCGACAGCTTGAAGTCGGCGCTATACGGGCCGACCTGATTGCCCGCGATGAACGTGCCATGAGCCTGGAACCAGCTAATCCAACGATGGACCATCGAATGCGCAAGCCCGCGCTGCCTGGCCAGCTGCTTGTAGCCTATATCGCCATCAAGATACTGACGGACGACGGCCAGCTTGAATTGCTCGTCATACTTTGTCATAAACCACCTAAAAGTTGGCGTCCAACTTTTAGGTGGCACTTCAG
>NZ_JBFUAC010000019.1:0-1602 GCF_056406475.1 Massilia sp. P1_C10 | reverse complement strand
AGTGGCCTGTCAGTATTTTGAGTGAGCGATCTGTCCGCAAGGACATTAAACAGAGATTGAACTGAAGAGTTTGATCCTGGCTCAGATTGAACGCTGGCGGCATGCCTTACACATGCAAGTCGAACGGCAGCGCGGGGCAACCTGGCGGCGAGTGGCGAACGGGTGAGTAATATATCGGAACGTACCCTGGAGTGGGGGATAACGTAGCGAAAGTTACGCTAATACCGCATACGATCTAAGGATGAAAGTGGGGGATCGCAAGACCTCATGCTCCTGGAGCGGCCGATATCTGATTAGCTAGTTGGTGGGGTAAAGGCCTACCAAGGCATCGATCAGTAGCTGGTCTGAGAGGACGACCAGCCACACTGGAACTGAGACACGGTCCAGACTCCTACGGGAGGCAGCAGTGGGGAATTTTGGACAATGGGCGCAAGCCTGATCCAGCAATGCCGCGTGAGTGAAGAAGGCCTTCGGGTTGTAAAGCTCTTTTGTCAGGGAAGAAACGGTGGRGGCTAATATCCYYTGCTAATGACGGTACCTGAAGAATAAGCACCGGCTAACTACGTGCCAGCAGCCGCGGTAATACGTAGGGTGCAAGCGTTAATCGGAATTACTGGGCGTAAAGCGTGCGCAGGCGGTTTTGTAAGTCTGTCGTGAAATCCCCGGGCTCAACCTGGGAATTGCGATGGAGACTGCAAGGCTAGAATCTGGCAGAGGGGGGTAGAATTCCACGTGTAGCAGTGAAATGCGTAGAGATGTGGAGGAACACCGATGGCGAAGGCAGCCCCCTGGGTCAAGATTGACGCTCATGCACGAAAGCGTGGGGAGCAAACAGGATTAGATACCCTGGTAGTCCACGCCCTAAACGATGTCTACTAGTTGTCGGGTTTTAATTAACTTGGTAACGCAGCTAACGCGTGAAGTAGACCGCCTGGGGAGTACGGTCGCAAGATTAAAACTCAAAGGAATTGACGGGGACCCGCACAAGCGGTGGATGATGTGGATTAATTCGATGCAACGCGAAAAACCTTACCTACCCTTGACATGTACGGAAGCCACGAGAGATCGAGGCGTGCTCGAAAGAGAGCCGTAACACAGGTGCTGCATGGCTGTCGTCAGCTCGTGTCGTGAGATGTTGGGTTAAGTCCCGCAACGAGCGCAACCCTTGTCATTAGTTGCTACGAAAGAGCACTCTAATGAGACTGCCGGTGACAAACCGGAGGAAGGTGGGGATGACGTCAAGTCCTCATGGCCCTTATGGGTAGGGCTTCACACGTCATACAATGGTACATACAGAGGGCCGCCAACCCGCGAGGGGGAGCTAATCCCAGAAAGTGTATCGTAGTCCGGATTGTAGTCTGCAACTCGACTACATGAAGTTGGAATCGCTAGTAATCGCGGATCAGCATGTCGCGGTGAATACGTTCCCGGGTCTTGTACACACCGCCCGTCACACCATGGGAGCGGGTTTTACCAGAAGTAGGTAGCTTAACCGCAAGGAGGGCGCTTACCACGGTAGGATTCGTGACTGGGGTGAAGTCGTAACAAGGTAGCCGTATCGGAAGGTGCGGCTGGATCACCTCCTTTCTAGAGTTGCACAGG
>NZ_JBFUAC010000018.1:0-6428 GCF_056406475.1 Massilia sp. P1_C10 | reverse complement strand
GTCTGGAAGAGATAACCGCTGAAAGCATCTAAGCGGGAAACTTGCCTTGAGATGAGATTTCCCAGAGCCTTGAGCTCTTTAAAGGGTCGTTCGAGACCAGGACGTTGATAGGTCAGGTGTGGAAGTGCAGTAATGCATTAAGCTAACTGATACTAATTGCCCGTACGGCTTGTCCCTATAACCTTAACAGGTACGGAGATAAGAAGAACGGCGCTGTTGATTGTTCTGATTCATACTCATTACCCAGTAATACAAAACTTACTTCTTCCAGATTCTAGGAATTGCTGCCCCATCGGGAGCAAGACCTGTACAAGTTATGCCTGATGACCATAGTAACTCGGTACCACCCCTTCCCATCCCGAACAGGACCGTGAAACGAGCTTACGCCGATGATAGTGCTGCAACCAGTGTGAAAGTAGGTTATCGTCAGGCTAGTTATAAAGAAAAAAACCCCGTCAGCAATGGCGGGGTTTTTTTTCGTCCATTGAAAAACGAGCCCATGGATTTTCAGACTCTATCGAACCAGCGGCAAAACCATGCGGCCTGGCGCCTGCTTGCCGCCGCCCATGCGCCGATGATCGCCAGCTTTTTGCACGCTGCGTTCGTCATCTCCAGTTCCCGCGCGATCGCCCGGCCGCAGCTGGCGTCACAACTGGACGATCACCTGCGGGATTTGCATCACGCCGCCGGTGAGATTCTGTATCCGAAATCGCCGACCGCCTATCTGGACGACTGGGCGTCGGATGAGCGAGGGTGGTTGCGCAAATTCTATCCGGCCGGCCAGGACGAAGCGCACTACGACCTGACGCCATCGAGCGAGATGGCGATCGTGTGGCTGAACCGCCTGGCTCCGCGCGCTTTCACCGGGACGCACGCGCGCTTCGCCACCGCATTGAACCTATTGCAGCAGGTCGCCGAGGGCACGCAGCTCGACCCACGCGCCCGCGTCGCGGCGCTGAAACGCCGCAAGGCCGAAATCGACTCCGAAATCGCGCGCTTGCAATCAGGCCGAATCGACTTGATGGATCCGGTCGAGGCGCGCGAGCGCTTCCTGCTTGCAGACGGAATTACGCGTGAACTGGTGTCGGACTTTCGCGCAGTTGAACAGAATTTCCGCACGCTGGACCGCAGCTTGCGCGAACGGATCGTCGCGATCGATGCCGGCGGGGCGCTCCTTGATGGCGACCTGCTGGGTGAAACCGACGAAGAAAGGAGCTTCCGCGCTTTCCGCGACCAGCTGATGTCGCCCTCCCGTCAGGATTCACTCGCCGAACTGGCTCGAAAGATGGCAGCGCTGGGTAGTCTGCGTGATTTGGAGCCTGCGGCGCGAATTCAGCGCAACCGCGACGCGCTGATGGAGGCCGGGGAAGCAGCTCACCGGACTCTAAGACGCCTGTCGGACCAATTGCGGCGCCATGTCGACGACCAGGCCAGGCTTGAAAACCGCCGCATCATCCATCTGATGCGCGACATCGAACAGCGCGCACTGGCCCTGCGCGGCGAAATCGACGATCGCGCGTTCATGGAAATCGACGACACCGGACCATCGCTCGGGCTGCCGATGGAGCGGCCGCTGTTCAGCCCTCCGGTCAAAGCGAAAATCATGAAGCACGCACGGGAAGGAGATGAGTCGGATATCAGCATCGATGCGTTGTTCAGCCAGGAATCCGTCGACCCGTCGCGCCTGTTGTCGAACGTGCGGCGCGCGCTGCAAACCCGGAAACAGGTAACGCTAGGGACCCTGGTGCAGCAGTATCCGATCCGGCACGGTCTCGCCGAACTTTCCGCCTACATCAACCTGGCGACGCAAGACCTGCATGCCGCCGTCGACGACGAACAAAGCGAAGTCGTTTCGTGGTTCGACGAATCCGGCAGCCGGCGCCAAGCCACGCTTCCCCTGATCATTTACACCGCATGAATACCGAATCGACGATGACCGAACAGAATCGCCTGGGCCAACTGCTTGTTGGCCTGTTCCAGGGAGTGCAATACCGTGACCAGGACGTCGCGATGTGGCAGCCGCTGATCGAATTGCAGGGGCGGGTGCGCGATTACTGCGCGACTCTTGGCCTTGAACTGATCCTCGACGACGCCGAAGGTTATGCCTATTTGCGGCACCGGACCGCGGCGCCCGGCGAGGCAGCGCTCCCCCGCTTGATCCAACGCCGTCAGCTGGCGTATCCGGTGAGCCTGATTCTCGTCCTGCTGCGTAAAAGGCTCGCCGAGTTTGACGCCGTCGGCGGCGACACGCGCCTGGTCGTCAGCCGCGACGATATCGTCGGACAGGTGCGTGGCTTCCTTCCCGAGACCAGCAATGAAGCGCGACTGCTGGACCGCATCGACAGTCATCTCAACAAAGTCATCGAGCTGGGATTCCTGCATCGGCTGCGCGGCCAGGACGACCAGTTCGAAGTGCGCCGCATCCTGAAGGCGTTCGTCGACGCGCAGTGGATCAGCGAATTCGAACAGCGGCTCGCTCAATATGGCGAACATGCCGTCAGTGGAGAAAACGCATGAACGATCGCGCGCCTTTGGACATGGAGCATCCGGCCCTCGAGATGACGCCTGCGATCCCGCCGCGCGCGGGCTTCCGTCTGCACCAGTTCGAGGTGTTCAACTGGGGCACGTTCGACGAGCGCGTCTGGCGCCTGCAGCCTGATGGTGAAACCATCCTGCTCACCGGGGATATCGGCTCGGGAAAATCGACATTGGTCGACGGCCTCACCACGCTGCTGGTGCCGCCGCAAAAAATCTCGTACAACAAGGCGGCCGGCGCCGACGCGCGCGAACGCAGCCTGCGCAGCTATGTGATGGGGCACTACAAGGCGGAGCGCGGTGACGACGGCATGGCTGCGCGCTCGGTCTCGCTGCGCGACGAAAACAGCTATTCGGCGATCCTCGCCGTCTTCCATGACGAGGCGATCGAAGAGACGGTCACGCTCGCACAGGTATTCTCGATGAAGGATCCAGGCGGCCAACCCGAGCGTTTTCATGTTGTGTCCACCGGGCGGTTGTCGATCGCTGGCCACTTCGCCGGCTTCGGCGAAGACATCGGCCAATTGCGCAGGCGCCTGCAGGCACTGCACGGTGTCACGGTGCATGACAGCTTCCCGCAATACGCCGCCGAGTTTCGTCGCCACTTCGGCATCGCCGGTGAATAGGCGATGGAGCTGTTTCATCAGACCGTGTCGATGAAATCGGTCGGTAACCTGAGCGACTTCGTGCGCGATCACATGCTCGAAGCATTTCCGGTCGCGGCGCGAATCGCGGCCTTGATCGCTAATTTCGACGAGGCCAACCGCGCGCACGACGCGCTGGTCAAGGCGAGGCTGCAGGCCGACCAGCTGGCGCCCTTGAGTGCCGAGTGCGAGCGCTACCGGGAACTCGAAGGGAAGCTCGAACAACTGCGCGGCTGCCGCAATTCACTGCGCCCCTGGTTCGCCCAACTCAAGTCCGGCTTGCTCCGTAAGCGCATCGACCACCTGCAGAACGAACTTGCCCTTGTGGCCGACGAACTGGCGCGGCTCGGTGAAGAGCGGCGCAGCCAGCGGCAGCGGCATGACGAGATCGTCCATGCGATCATCTCGAACGGCGGAACCCGCGTTGAGCAGATCAAGGGTGAAATCGCGCGGCTGCAGCTGACCAGCGAAGCGCGACTCCACCGTTTCGGCCAGTACGACCAATTGGCCGGCGCGCTCGGCTTGCCGGGGGCGGCCGATTCGGCATTGTTTGCGGCCAACCGCCGCGCTATCGAAGAGGGACAGGCGGCTTGCATCGCGCAGCGCGACGATTTCCAGGACCGCCTCACCGAGGCAGGCGTGAGCCTTCGCGAGTTGGGGCGCCAGTACAGCGAAATCACCGCCGAGCTCGAATCCTTGCGGCGGCGCCGCTCGTATATCCCGCGCCGCATGCTGGAACTGCGCGAGACATTGTGCAATGCGCTGCGCATCCTCCCTGAAAGTCTGCCGTTCGCCGGTGAGTTGATCCAAGTGCGCGACGACGAGAGCGGCTGGGACGCGGCCGCCGAGCGCGTCTTGCGCGATTTCGCCTTGTCGCTGCTGGTACCCGATATGCATTACTCGCAGGTCGCGGCCTGGATCGACGACGCCAACCTCGGCGAACGCCTGACGTATCACCGTGTTCGTGGGGAGCTAACGGAGGAGCCGCGACTTCTCCCGGCTAACGCGCTGGCGCGCAAGCTTGCGATCCGCCCGGACTCGCCGTTTTATGCATGGCTTGAATCGGAGCTGCACAGCCGTTTCGACCATGCCTGCTGCAACCGGCTTGACGAATTCCGGCGCGAGATGCGCGTGGTCACCCGCAATGGCCAGGTCAAGCACGACGGCGAGCGCCACGAAAAGGACGATAGTCACCCGTTCGATGATCGTTCGACCTTCGTTCTCGGATGGTCGAACCACGCCAGGATTTCCGCGCTGGTCAAGCAGGAGCGCGACCTGACCACGCGGGTGCAGGCGCATGGCCTTCACATTCAGCGTTTGAAAATCGAGGTGCACAATCAGAATGCCTTGCTCGGCGACTGGCAGCGCCTGGCCACCTTCGATCAGTTTAGTGAATTGAACTGGAAACCCGTGCTTGCCGAGATCGATGCGCTTGAGCGCGAGCAGCTGGCACTGTCGTCCTGTTCGGACGTGATCGCGACGCTGCAGCAGCAGTCCGCGGAATTGGCGGTCCGGCGGGAGCTGACCGAACAAGCGTGGAATGCTGCCATCGGCACGCAAGCACGAGCCCGCGAACAGCTTGAGCAGGCAAACCTGGCGCTGCCCGGCGAGATCGCGCAGGATGCACACGGGTTCTTTACGCTGATCGAATCGATGCGCATGCAGGCGCTGGGGCCGACCGCGCTGGACGTGGAAACGTGCGACCGCGCGGAGCTTGATTTCGGCGCCTTCCTGCAGGCTCACATCGATATTGAAGGACAGCGGCTCGCACGGCTGCGCGACGCGATCGTCGGCGCCATGCAGGACTACCGCCGCGCGTGGCCGATCGATGCGCGCGAGGTCGACGCCAGCATCGACTCCGCCGGAGAGTTCAGCCAGATGCTGGCCGACTTGCTGGGCGAGGCCATTCCGAAATACGCCGCTCGCTTCAAGGAAGTACTTGGCGAGGGCGCGGTGCGCGAAATGGCGGCCTTCCAGGCGCTGCTCCATCGCGAACGCGAAATCATCCGCGAGCGCGTCGACACCATCAACGGTTCGCTGCACCAGATCGACTACAACCCGAATCGCTACATCGCCCTCGAGGCGCAGAAGAACCTCGACGCCGACCTGCGCGAGTTCGAGCAGGATCTGCGCCGCTGCATCTCGTGTGAGGCAGGAGGCGAAGTGCCATTGGAAGAACGGTTCCTGCAGGTGAAGCGCATCATCGAACGCTTCCGCGGCCGCGCGGGCAGTGCGGAACTTGATCGCCGCTGGACGCGCAAGGTCACGGATTCGCGCAACTGGTTCGTGTTCTCCGCATCGGAGCGTTGGCGCGAAGACGGCCGTGAGCACGAACACTACACGGACGCGAGCGGCAAATCGGGCGGGCAAAAGGAGAAACTTGCCTACACCGTGCTCGCCGCGAGCCTTGCGTATCAGTTCGGACTGGAGCGCGATGCGCACCAAGGTCGATCGTTCCGCTTCGTCGTGATCGATGAAGCATTCGGACGCGGCTCCGACGAATCGGCGCGTTACGGCCTGGAACTTTTCAAGCGGATGAACCTCCAGTTGCTCGTCGTCACGCCGCTGCAAAAGATTCGCATCATCGAGCCGTATGTCGCCGGCCTCGGATTCGTGCACAGCGAAGAGGGGCGCCGCTCCCAGCTCCGTTATCTCGCCGTGGACACCTTTCGTGCTGAGCGAAGCGCGCGGCAGACGGCACCGGCGGGCACCTGAAAGTTATTTTTGGAAACCCCTTGCCAGTCAACGCGGCGGTTTGCTATAGTTCGCCTCCCCGAGAAATTGGTTAACAAAAACAAGAACTTGGGGCATCGGCAACGATGATGCAGTAAAAAAAGAAGTTGACGAAGCAGCGAAAACGCTTCATACTCTTTCTTCTTCGCGGCTGACAAACAAAACGATTTGTCGACAAGCTGCAAGGCAGTACCGAACAAAGTTCTTTAACAATTAACAGTCGATAAGTGTGGGCGTTTGATGAAGGTGCCAGTGACTCGGTCACTGAATACTTAAATTATCAAATGTTCACAAAAAAGAAATATAGGCGCTTCGCAAGAAGTGGCCTGTCAGTATTTTGAGTGAGCGATCTGTCCGCAAGGACATTAAACAGAGATTGAACTGAAGAGTTTGATCCTGGCTCAGATTGAACGCTGGCGGCATGCCTTACACATGCAAGTCGAACGGCAGCGCGGGGCAACCTGGCGGCGAGTGGCGAACGGGTGAGTAATATATCGGAACGTACCCTGGAGTAGT
>NZ_JBFUAC010000017.1:0-6447 GCF_056406475.1 Massilia sp. P1_C10 | reverse complement strand
TAAGTCTGGAAGAGATAACCGCTGAAAGCATCTAAGCGGGAAACTTGCCTTGAGATGAGATTTCCCAGAGCCTTGAGCTCTTTAAAGGGTCGTTCGAGACCAGGACGTTGATAGGTCAGGTGTGGAAGTGCAGTAATGCATTAAGCTAACTGATACTAATTGCCCGTACGGCTTGTCCCTATAACCTTAACAGGTACGGAGATAAGAAGAACGGCGCTGTTGATTGTTCTGATTCATACTCATTACCCATGTAATACAAAAACTTACTTCTTCCAGATTCTAGGAATTGCTGCCCCATTGGGAGCAAGACCTGTACAAGTTATGCCTGATGACCATAGTAACTCGGTACCACCCCTTCCCATCCCGAACAGGACCGTGAAACGAGCTTACGCCGATGATAGTGCTGCAACCAGTGTGAAAGTAGGTTATCGTCAGGCTAGTTATAAGAGAAAAACCCAAGCAGAAATGCTTGGGTTTTTTTTCGTCTGATGGTTTGTGACGCCCACCAAGCTTGCGTCGAGTCAATAACGCTTGGCACCCCTACAGCGATGATGACCGCCGGTCCGCATTTCTTCCGCCCAGGAGGTGTCCATGCAAGCGCGTCTTTGCCTATCGATATTCCTTTCATGCGCGCTCGCCGCGTGCGGCCGAAGCGGCGACACGCCGCCGGCTCCTCCTGCTACATTCAGCGCCGAGCTGGCGCGCACGAGCTACGGTGTCGCCCATGTGCGCGCCGCCGATTTCCGCGGCATCGGCTACGGCCTGTCCTACGCCTACGCGCAGGACAATGTCTGCATGTTCGCCGACAGCCTGTTGACCGTCCGCGGCGAACGTTCGCGATTCTTCGGCAGTGATGCGCACGCCACTCGTCCGTTGAATGGCGAGTACGGCGCGGCGAGCGACTTCATGGACCTGAATAACGCCGACAGCGATTTCTTCTTCAAGGGCTATCTCGACATCGAGCAGCTGCGCGCCGGTTACGCCGCCGGCTCGAAGGAGGCGCGCGATCTGCTCGAGGGCTATGCCGCCGGCTACAACCGCTACCTGAAAGACTACGCAGGCCGCTATCCGGCCGCTTGCAATAACGCTGCGTGGGTCAGGCCGATGACGGCCGACGACATGATGCTGGTGATCGCCGAAAAAGCGCTGCACGCTTCCGGCGAGGTGTTCGCGAAAGAAATCGTCGATGGCGCGCGCGATCCCGGCGTGGTGGCGCCGGTGGTCGCACGCATCTCACCGCGCAAGCCGGACCGCTCCTTCGTGCAAACCCGACTGGCGCAACTGACCGCTTCCAAATTGGGCAGCAACGGCCTGGCGATCGGCAAGGACCTGTCGGTCAGCGGACGCGGCATCCTGCTCGGCAATCCGCACTACCCCTGGACCAGCACCGACCGCTTCTACCAGGCGCACCTGACCATCCCCGGCCGTTACGATGCGATGGGCGTGACGCTGGGCGGACTGCCGATCGTCGTCATCGGCTTCAACAAGGACGTCGCGTGGACGCATACCGTGACGACGGCGGTGCACTTCACCACCTTCAGGCTCGCGCTCGATCCCGGCGATTCCAGCGGAACCACTTATCTGTCCGACGGCGCCAAAATAAAGATGACGCCGAAGACGGTCACGGTCGACATCCGCATGCCGGACGGGCGCATCGCCAGCCGCCGCAAGACGTTTTACTTCAGCAAGCAGGGCGCGGTGCTGGTCAAGCCCGAGGCGGGCATCGCCTGGACGCCCGCCGCGGTGCACGTGCTGGCCGACCCCAACCGCAACAACACCCGCCTGATGGAGCAGTGGATCGCGCTTGGTTCGTCGGCCAGCGTGCAGGAGATGAAGACGGCGCTCGACCGCATCGTCGGACTTCCGTGGATCAACACGGTGGCGGTGGACCGCCACGGCAACACCATGTACGCCGACGCCAGCGTGGTGCCGCGCGTCGGCGCCGACAAGTTCGCGTCCGATTGCCTTGTGATGCCGCTGCTGCTCATGTTCGACGGCTCGCGCGGCGGCTGCGGCTGGGGCCAGGACGCCGGCGCGCCGGCCGGCATCTACGCGCCGGCCAACGGACCGTGGATGATCCGCGCCGATTACGTCGGCAACTCGAACGACAGCTACTGGCTGACCAATCCGCGCGCGCTGTTCAAGGGGCCGGGGCCGTTCGGCTTCTCGCCGCTGTACGGCGCCGTCGGCGTCGAGCAGAAATTGCGCACGCGGATCGGCTTCCTGCAGCTCGAGGAAATGATTGCGCAGCGCAAGCGCCTGCAGCCGGCCGACGTGCGCGAGCTGATGTTTGCCGACCGGGTCTACGCGGCCGAACTGATCCTGCCGGAACTGCTGCCGCTGTGCGCCGGCGATGCCTCCCTTGCGCAAGCCTGCAACGTGCTGGCCGCGTGGGACCGCCGCGCCAATCTGGACAGCCGCGGCGCGGTGCTGTTTCGCGAATTCTGGAACCTTGCCGCTGCGATCCCCGGCAAGTGGGCCAAGCCGCTCGTCGCCAGCGATCCGGTCAACACGCCGTCCGGCCTGGCGCCGGGCGCCGCGCCCGCGATGCTGGCCGCGTTGAAGAGCGCGGTGCAAAAGCTGCAGGCGCTGAAGATCCCGCTCGACGGCCGCCTCGGCGATTTCCAGGACGACACGCGCGCAGGCGTGCGCGTGCCGGTCCACGGCGCCATCGGCGACATCGACGGCTCCTACAACTCGATCCACATGGCCGCGCCGCTCGACGCGAGCGGCTATCACGACGTCGCCTGGGGCAGCAGCTATATCCAGGCGGTGACCTTCGACGACGCCGGTCCAGTGGCGCAGGCGATGCTGGTGTACGGCCAGTCGGTCGACCCGACATCGCCGCACTACAAGGACCAGGTGCCGCTGTTCTCGCGCAAGGAATGGCCGTCGCTGGCGTTTGCGCAAGAGAAGATCAAATCGGACCCGAACTACCGCCTCCTCACGCTGTCGGAGTAATGCTGGTGTCACGCAGCGGCGGCTGAAAGACAAACAAACCCCGCATAGTTGCTGGGTTCTTTTTTGCGCGCGAGTTTGCGAGTATTGATCTCTCACGGCAAACGCGGCGCCCGGTTTCCCGGCGCCGCCAACTCCCGCGCACCCGCCCGGGATCCTTCGCCGCTTGCAGAGTCCACGAGTTTTCCGAACCGGGTCCGGATTCGGAAAGGAGTGCGTTCGCGCCGAGCGTGTGCGCACAACAATGATGCTGTCCAACCGGGAGCAAAGATGAAGACCAAGAAATCGCAGGGAGCGGCAGGTATGGGTGATCGCGAAGGCGGCGAGCAGGACGACGCCGCCGCCAGCATGAATGGGATGCAAGGCAATGGCGAGGCCGATCACGGCTCGCTGCAGATGCCCAGCGAAGCGCTGATGGGCGAGTCCGACCCCAACGATCGCGGCATGCCCGGCGTGAGTCAGCGGGGCGCGCAACAAGGCATGCCCAAAGGCGGCATGGAAGCAGGCGGCGCCGGGATCGGCCAGAGCATGCCGGGAGGCGGCATGGGCGATGGCGGCGGCATCGGCATCGGTGGACGCGGCGATGGCGGCGGCGGCACGCCAAACGTCCGCACCTGTGGGACCATGGCGGTGCATCGCCGGCTGCTGTCGACCGATCCGCAATACGCGCGCATGCGCGACCAGATTGAAATTCACGCGCGCCGCTATGAAACCGGCGAGGAGTCGACCCAGCGCACCGGCATCACGCGCATTCCGGTGGTGGTGCACGTGGTGTGGAACACCGCGGCGCAGAACATTTCCGATGCGCAGATCGCGAGCCAGATCGACGTGCTCAATCGCGACTTCCGCCGCGCCAATTCGGACTTCTCGATCACCCCCGCGCCTTTCCTGCCGCTCGCCACCGACGCGCGCATCGAGTTCTTCCTCGCCACCAGCACGCCGACCGGCGCGCCGTCGACCGGCATTGAGCGGCGCCAAACCACGGTCACCGCCTTCAGCGACAACGACGCGGTCAAGTCGGCGGCCAGCGGCGGCATGGACGCGTGGCCATCGGCGAACTACCTGAACATCTGGGTATGCCCGCTTGGCGGCGGCCTGCTCGGCTACGCCCAGTTCCCGGGCGGCCCTGCCAACACCGACGGCGTGGTGTGCCTGCACTCGGCGTTCGGCACCAATGGCACTGCGGCCGCGCCGTTCAACCTCGGCCGCACCAGCACGCACGAAATCGGCCACTGGCTGAACCTGAACCACATCTGGGGCGACGACGGCACCGGCTGCTCGGGCACCGACAACGTGGCCGACACGCCGAACCAGGGCGGCCCGAATTTCGGCGCGCCGCCATTCCCGCACCTTAGCTGCAGCAACGGCCCGAACGGCGACATGTTCATGAACTACATGGACTACGTCGACGACCGCGCGATGGTCATGTTCACCGCCGGCCAGGTCGCGCGTATGCAGGCCTGCCTCGATGGCGTGCGCAGCGCGATCGGCGTCGGCGCCGGCGTCGTCAGCACGATCCGTCCGAGCTCGTCGCCGGTGGTGGCGTGGGGGCCGAACCGCATCGACACCTTCGTGCTCGGCACCGACCGCGCCCTGTATCACAAGTGGTGGGGCGGCAGCTCGTGGGGACCTTCGCTGACCGGCTACGAAAACCAGGGCGGCGTGTGCACCTCCTCGCCGCAGGCCGTGTCGTGGGGCCCGAACCGGCTCGACGTGTTCGTCACCGGCACCGACAGCGCGCTGTATCACAAGTGGTGGAACGGCTCCGCGTGGGGCCCGTCGCTGAGCGGCTACGAATACATGGGCGGTTTGTGCGTCGGCGATCCGCGCGCCATCTCGTGGGGACCGGACCGCCTCGACGTCTTCGTCCTCGGCACCAACCGCGCGCTGTTCCACAAGTGGTGGAACGGCTCGTCGTGGGGGCCGTCGGTCACCGGCTACGAGAACATGGGCGGCGTGTGCGTCGGCCAGCCCGAAGTCGCATCGTGGGGCCCGAACCGCCTCGACGTGTTCGTCATCGGCACCGACCGCGCGCTGTATCACAAGTGGTGGGACGGCAATGCGTGGGGCCCATCGCTCACCGGCTACGAGCGGCTGGGCGGCGTGTGCACTTCGGCGCCGAAGGTAGTCGCCTGGGGCCCGAACCGGCTCGACGTGTTCGTCACCGGCACCGACGGCGCGCTGTATCACAAATGGTGGGATGGCCATGCATGGGGCCCATCGCTGACCGGTTTCGAGCGCCTCGGCGGCATCTGCATCGGCCAGCCGGAAGTGGTGGCGTGGGGACCGAACCGGCTCGACGTGTTCGTCATCGGCACCGACAGCGCGCTGTATCACAAGTGGTGGAACGGCTCCGCATGGGGACCATCGGTCACCGGCTTCGAGGCGATGGGCGGCATCTGCACCTCGCAGCCGCGCGCCGTCGCGTGGGGCCCGAACCGGCTCGACGTGTTCGTCACCGGCACCGATAGCGCCCTGTATCACAAGGCGTGGAACGGCTCCGCATGGACGCCTTCGGTCACTGGCTACGACTTCATGGACGGCACGATTTCCGTGCTGCGCGAGGCGCAGAAGCCCGAGCAGCCGCCCATTGAAGCGCAGATCCCGCCGGCCTACATCCAGGGCGAGGCCGGCCAGACGCTGGTCGCGATTCAATGATGGGCGGCGGCGAGCAGGGCCTCAGCGGCTCGTGGACGCATTCGTTCGAGGAGGACGTCGGATCCGACAAGGTCTATCGTCCCAGCGACTCGTTTGCGTTTCCACCGGCCCGGCGTCCGCGCGACACGCTCGACTTCAGCAGGCCCGGTCAGTGCACGACCGGCGTGCCGGGGCCGGACGACAGGCTGCAGCGCACTACGGTGAGCATGACCCCGTTGGGCATGAACCGTTTCCGTCTCGGCGACTCCCGCGAGATTGAAGTGGTCGAAGTGCGCAGCGACATGCTGAAAGTGCGGGGCGGCTGACGCCCCTGGGGTCTGGTCCGGCGGACCCGACCCCATTTTTCAAATCGCCCTTGCCAGCGTCGCGCCCCTTTGCTATAGTTCGCCTCCCCGCTGAAACGGTAGCAAAAACGAGCAGCTGGGGACGTCGCGAAACGCGACGGTGCAGAAAAAAGAAGTTGACGAAACAGCGAAAACGCTTCATACTCTTTCTTCTTCGCGGCTGACAAACAAAACGATTTGTCGACAAGCCGCAAGGCAGTACCGAATAAAGTTCTTTAACAATTAACAGTCGATAAGTGTGGGCGTTTGATGAAGGTGCCAGTGACCTCGGTCACTGAATACTTAAATTATCAAATGTTCACAAAAAAGAAATATAGGCGCTTCGCAAGAAGTGGCCTGTCAGTATTTTGAGTGAGCGATCTGTCCGCAAGGACATTAAACAGAGATTGAACTGAAGAGTTTGATCCTGGCTCAGATTGAACGCTGGCGGCATGCCTTACACATGCAAGTCGAACGGCAGCGCGGGGCAACCTGGCGGCGAGTGGCG
>NZ_JBFUAC010000016.1:0-10468 GCF_056406475.1 Massilia sp. P1_C10 | reverse complement strand
ACTCCAGGGTACGTTCCGATATATTACTCACCCGTTCGCCACTCGCCGCCAGGTTGCCCCGCGCTGCCGTTCGACTTGCATGTGTAAGGCATGCCGCCAGCGTTCAATCTGAGCCAGGATCAAACTCTTCAGTTCAATCTCTGTTTAATGTCCTTGCGGACAGATCGCTCACTCAAAATACTGACAGGCCACTTCTTGCGAAGCGCCTATATTTCTTTTTTGTGAACATTTGATAATTTAAGTATTCAGCGACCGAAGCCACTGGCACCTTCATCAAACGCCCACACTTATCGACTGTTAATTGTTAAAGAACTTGTTCGGTACTGCTTGCTGCTCAGTGACAAAGCGTTGTGTTTGTCGGCAACAGAGAGATGAGATTATGAAGCGTTTCGCCTACACCGTCAACTCCTTTTTTCCTACACCGTCGTTTCCGACGCTCCCAAGTTCTTGTTTTTGTTAACCAATTTCTCGGGGAGGCGAACTATAGCAAAGCGGACTCGGCCTTGGCAAGGCTTTTTTGATGCGTTGCAACAGATCGAATCGGCCGACGTGGCGGGCACCCGGCAGGTATATTGTGTGTCGGACATCACCACGAAAAATCCCGCATGACGTATTCGCTTCGCCCGCACGCCTTGGTGTGCCTGTTCGCCACATCGGCCGTCAGCGCGCAGGATGCTGTGCCGCCTTCGAGCGTGGTCGTGGTGAGCGCGAGCCGGATCGAACACACCAGCTTCGACCTTCCCGCATCCATCGACGTGATCGATGCGGCGCGCGTCCGCGATGGCCAGATGCGCGTCAATGCTTCCGAGGCCTTGTCCGCCGTACCGGGGCTGGTCGCGCAAAACCGCCAGAACTACGCGCAGGACCTGCAGATTTCGTCGCGCGGATTCGGCGCCCGCTCGGCCTTTGGCGTGCGCGGCGTGCGCCTTGTCAGCGATGGCGTCCCCGCCAGCATGCCCGACGGCCAGGGACAGCCATCGGCGTTCAACCTCGACATGGCCGAACGCATCGAAGTGCTGCGCGGGCCGTTCTCCGCGATCTACGGCAATCACTCGGGCGGCGTGATCCAGCTCTTTACCCGCGACGGCGCCGGCCGCCCGACGCTGGAGACGAACCTGTCCGCGGGCAGCGACGGCGCGCGCAAGACCGACATCAATGCGCAAGGCAGCAGCGGCGCGTTCGGCTACGTGATCGACGCGTCGCGCTTCGAGACGGACGGCTATCGCGACAACAGCGCCGCCACGCGCGACCAGTCTTTCGCCAAGCTGACGATGACGCCGGCCGAAGGCGGGAAGCTCACCCTGGTGGCCAACTCGCTGCGGCAGCTCGGCACACAGGATCCGCTCGGCGTCACCTGGGCGACTTTGCAGCGCGACCCGCGCGCCGGCGAGGTCGACGCAACCGATACCGCAACGCCGAAGCGCACGCTGGCCGATCGCTATGACACACGCAAGGACATCCGCCATCAGCAGGCCGGCGTGATTTATGACCAGCGCTTCGGTGACGATCGCCTGCACGTGATGGCGTACGGCGGCAATCGCCAGGTGATCCAGTACCAGGCGTTTTCGAAGGCTTTCCAGGCGCCGGCCTCGCATTCCGGCGGCGTGGTCGATTTCGACCGCGACTTCAACGGCGTCGACATCAACTGGGTCAGCGTGCGCCGTGCAGGAGAAGGCAAGCTGACTGCCACCATCGGCATCGACGCCGGCCATTCCAGCGATCGTCGCCAAGGATTCGAAAACTTTATCGGCACCCAATTCGGCGTCAAGGGCGCATTGCGCCGCGACGAGCAGGACATCCTCTCCAGCCTCGACCCGTATCTCCAGGCCGAATGGCAGTCCGGCGCCTGGGCGCTGACTGCCGGTTTGCGCCACACCCGCCTGCGCGTGCGCGTGGCTGATCATTTTCTCGCCAATGGCGACGACAGCGGCGGCGTCGACTACCGCCACACCACGCCCGTGCTTGGCGCACTGTACAAAGTAAGCCCGACGCTGAACCTGTATGCAAGCGCAGCGCGCGGTTTCGAGACGCCGACACTGAACGAACTGTTCTACTCGGGCGCCGGCGGCGGTTTCAATTTCGGGCTGCGCGCGGCGCAAAGCGCCCACTTGGAAGCCGGCCTGAAAGCAATCGCGGGCGCGCACACCCGCATCAACGCGGCGCTGTTCCAGGTGCGCACCAGCGACGAGCTGGTGGTCGACAGTTCGGCCGGCGGCCGCACCAGCTACAAGAACGCCAGCGCAACCCTGCGCCAGGGCGGGGAACTGTCGCTGGACTCGTCCCTCGGCGCCGGCATCAAGGCTCGGCTGGCCCTGACTGCGCTGCGCGCGGTGTACGAGCAGGGCTTCGGCGGCGTGCGCGCCGGAAGCCGCCTGCCCGGCGTGCCGAACGCTAACGTGTTTGCGGAGCTGGCGTGGAAGAGCGCCGCCGATCGTTGGGGCGCCGCGGCCGAAGTCATCGCCAGCAGCAAGGTCTACGCGGAAGACGCCAATATCGAGATCCAGGCGCCAGGCTATGCCGTGACGAACCTGCGCGTCGACGCGAAGCAGCAAGCCGGCGCGTGGCGTTTCAAGCAGTTCGCCCGAATGAACAACGTGTTCGATCGCCGGTATGTCGGCTCCGTGATTGTGGGCGACGCCAACAAGCGCTTCTACGAAGCGGCGTCCGGCCGCAACTGGATGCTGGGCGCCAGCGTCGCCTACACGTTCTAGCGTCCGGCAAAAATCGGCGTCGACGGATAAAGCTGTTCGAGCACGCTGGCGCCGATGTCGGTCACGACGGCTTCGAGCTGCCCCGACTCCTTCGGATCCGCGCACACCGTTCGCCACGCCGCGCCGAGCGCATCGGCGTGGGTCGCCACGGCGCGTTCGACTTCGGCCTGCCAGAATGCCGGCGCCTCTCCTTCGACGAAATTACCGCGCCCGCGCCCGAAATGCGCGACGGCCAGATAGCGCAGGATCGCCGCCACCGCCATCGATTTCAGGAAGTCGTCGGCGAACTGCACGGTCGGATGGTCGCGGTCCGTGCTGGCGTTGAAGCCCCATGCCGCGCCGGCGAATGTGAGCGCGCCCACCACTCCGCCCAGCAAGGCGCCGCCGCCCAGCGTCAGCCCTCCCGCCATCAGGTCAGCCGACAATCCGGTCGCGGCGCCCGACACGATCGCGCCGATCAGCCCTGCCTGCGCCTTGTCGACCGGCGCGCGAATCGCGAAGTTCTGCCGCACGCGCGCATTGATCTTCGCCGCTTCGCCCGGGTCGAGCTTGTGCAATGCCAGCAGGCGCCCGGTTGCGGCGCCCACCTGGCTGTTGAGGCGTTCGAGCATCGCGGCCATGGCTTTTTCCGCACGCTGCTCGGCGCCTTTGCGCAAGCCGACCGCGTTCATCGCCGAACGCAGCAGGTTCTTTTTCTCTTCCGGTACCGGTTCGCTGTCCCGCGCCGCTGCCGCCAGCTGCTGCGCGGTGATCTCCATCGCGCGGCGGAAGCGGTCCGCGTTGCTGGCTTCCCACGCAGCGAACAGGCGCGCGTATCCCTCCTGGCTAGCCGGTTCGATCAGCTTGCCGACCGCTTCGTAGAACACGCGCTCGTGCACCCAGCAGCGGGCGAAGGCATCCATTGCAAGCACTTCACGCACGACGGGGTATTCGGCCAGGTGCTGCTTCCAGGTGGCCTGCTCGGCCAGTTCCTCCGGAGCGGGACGCGGTGGCCCCATCTGGTTCAGCAGGACCACTACCGGCTTGCCGAGCCACTCGAGGATCTTCATCTCGGCCGGCAGGTAGCCGGCGTCGCGCGGATGCTCGGTCGAATTAACCAGATAGAGCACCACGTCGGCGGCGTCGCGCGCGGTGCGCAGCGCATTCTGGCTGAGCCAGAAGGTGCGGTCGCGGTAGCGGTCCACCACTTCGCGCAAAAACCAGCCGATCGGATTGCCCGCCAGAGCCAGCCGGCGCAGCAGGCGTACCGAATCGCCGAAACCGGGGGTGTCCCATAACAGCAGCGAATCGCCTTGTGGTGTCGCGAGCAGCGTGTGCGATTCGGCGAACACGGTGACATGGGCTGCATCGCGCACCTCGCCGACGTCCATCCCGACCAGCGTGCGCGCCAGCGTGGTCTTGCCGTTGTTGGTGTGCGAAATTAGCGCGAACTGGATCGTCACGCCGTTCATGCCGCCTCCTCCAGCGGGCGCGCCTGAGGATCGAGCAGGTTCACGACCGTCGCGCCGGCGTGATGGTGCGCGCAGAACTCGCGCCACAAAGCGACGCGTTCGTCGATGCGGGCTTTCCCCGCCTGCGCACCAAGGCGCTCGGCCAGCGACGATTCATCGATCAGCACCATCGTGCGCGGCGACTGGCGCACCAGGTGTTCGATGAACGCGCCGTGATTTTCCTTTTCCGGCGTCGCCGCAAGGTTGAACAGCACTGCTGTCATGGTGACTTTCTCATCGCCGAGAAGATCCCCAGGTTCGTCGCCGTAGGCGCTCGATGGCCGCAACATCACGCTGGCCTGCTCGCCCAACAGCATCGTGGCCACGGTCGCCAGGCCGCGGTCGCGCGTCTCGTCCAGCGTGAAGCTGTAAGGAAGCACGCGGAGCACGCCGGGCGGGCCGCCCATCTTGCCGCGTAGCTTGCGGAAGTAAGGGACGTCGAGATCGAGCGGGAAGTTGCGTGCGATCCGGCGCGCGCGCCATTGCGCGGCGGCGGCGAGAACGAAGCGCGGCAGCACCACCAGCAGCATCAGCGTCGCGGCGTACAGCAGCACCCAGCGCCGCCCCCCGGCCATCGACGGCGCGTGCGAAAACCGCAGCGCCTCGATGTCGGCAACGGAAAACCCCTGCAGCTGCAGCAGCCAGGTCGCCGGCGCGAACAGCACCGCGAGCACGGCGTGCACTTGCGGCGCATCGAGGAAGGTGCTCTCCCAGCCGGCGACGTATTGGGTCAGCAGGCCGCGCGCCAGCAGCGACAGGATCGCGCCCGTGGCAAATAGCGCCGCCGCCAGGTGCATGGTGCGGGCAAGGCGCGCGTGCGTGAGCTTTGCGCTGAGGCGGGTCCACTCGGCCATGAATTCGACCAGCGCCGCAGTCAATGTCGACGGCAGCTTGCGCGGCAGCGCCGCCTTGCCAGCGGCCAGCCGGCGCAAGGCGGCCGCGCCGGCCCAGCCGGTCTTCGAACCGGGCACGAACAGCCACGCCAGCAGCACCATGTAGACAATCAAATTCCAGGCGATGACGGCCAGCAGGGGCGCCGACAACAGGTCGACACGATGCGGATCGCTGATGCGGTCGACGCCGGCGCCGACGATCAGCGCGAGCAGCGGCACGCCAACCGAGAGCAGCTTCCATCCGGCGCCGCGCTCCTGGAATGCGCGAAACGCCGGCATGCGCTCGGCCAGCCGCTTGAGAATGAGCTCCGCGCGCTGCTGCAGGAAATGGTCGGCGGTGACTGCCGACTTGCTGTCCGCCGCCGCCCATTCCGCCAGCTCCTTCGCGCTGCGGCTGGCGTACAGGCGATCGTCGTCGCTGAGGATCTCATGATTCCGGTCCATCGTTTCGATCGCGCGCACCAGCACGACGTCCCTCGCCACCTGTTCGTTCATGTTCGTTTCGGGTTGGATAAAACGACAATATTGATTGTTCAATTGTGCCGCACTTTGCGCGCGCGCGGGGCAGCGTCGTGGCTTGCAATTGTCGCAAGGCCGTATAATGGCCGGGTTTTGTGCCCGCCCATGGATCTCGATGCATCCGATTTTCCGCGACCCGCGCCAACGGTCGATCATGGTCGTCGGCGCGCTCGCCGCGCTGGCCATCTGTAGCCTCGGCCTGTCCGGCATGACCGGCTCGGTCGGCGTCGCGCCGTCCGAACTGCCCGGCGCCTTCTCCCAACTCCTGCACGGCCGCGCCGACACGATGGCCGCGACCTTGCTCGAACTGCGCCTGTCGCGCGCGATCGTGGCCTTCGTCACCGGCGCGGCGTTGTCGCTGGCGGGGGTGATGATGCAGGCGCTGCTGCGCAATCCCCTCGCCGATCCCTATGTGCTGGGCATCTCGGCCGGCTCGTCGGTTGGCGCGCTGGTCGCGCTGCTGACGATGGGCGCCCTGTGGATGGTCGACGCGTCCGCGTTCGCCGGCGCGGTGGCGGTGTCGATGATGCTGTACCTGCTCGCGCGGCGCGACCTGGCGGGCGGATCGGCCGCGTCGGGCGGCGCGTCGGTGCTGCTGCTGACCGGCGTGATCCTGTCGTCGGCATGCATGGCGACGGTCACGCTGCTGCTGTCGATCGCGCCCGAAAGCCGGCTGCGCGGCATGGTGTTCTGGATGATTGGCGACCTGGCCGGCGCGCCGGTGCGCGTGCTGCCGTGGGTGGTGCTGGGCGGCGCGCTGCTGTTCGCCTTGCGCAGCGCGCGCTCGCTGAACGTGCTCGCGCTGCATGCCGAAGCCGCGGCGACGCTGGGCGTGCGCGTCGGCGCGCTGCGCAAGGGCCTGTTCTTCTGCTCGGGAATCCTGACGGCCAGCGCGGTCACCAGCGCCGGCAGCATCGGCTTCGTCGGCCTGATCGTGCCGCACGCCTGCCGCTTCGCGATTGGCCCGGACCACCGGCTGCTGGTTCCGGTGGCGACTCTGGCCGGCGGCACCTTGCTGGTGCTGGCCGATATCGTCGCCCGCACCGCGCTGGCGCCCCAGCAGCTGCCGGTCGGCGTTGTCACCGCGCTGGTCGGCGCGCCGGTCTTCCTCTATCAGCTGCACCAGCTGCGCCGCGCATGATCGTCACCGATTCCTTGTGCCTGAGGGCCGGCGCGCGCACCCTCGTCGAAAAGCTCGACTGGCGCGTGGCCGCCGGCGAGTGCTGGTGCGTGATCGGCCGTAACGGCGCCGGCAAAAGCACGCTGATGCGGACCCTGGCCGGATTGCGCCCGCCGGATGCGGGCAGCGTCGCCATCGACGGGCGCCTGCTGGCCGAATGGCCGCTGGACGAACTGGCGCGCAAGCGGGCCTACCTTCCGCAGACGCGCAGCGACGCCTTCGCCTATCGCGTGCTCGAAACCGTGCTGGCGGCGCGCCATCCCTACCACGGCCAGCGCTATTGGGAAGGCAGCGACGACCACGCGATTGCGATGGCGGCGCTGGCGTCGATGGAAGTGGCGGAACTGGCGCAGCGTGACGTGCGCAGCCTGTCCGGCGGCGAGCGTCAGCGCGTCGCGATCGCGGCCATGCTGGCGCAGGATACGCCCTTGCTGCTGCTGGACGAGCCGGCCAACGCGCTGGACCTGGCGCACCAGGTGGGCATGATGCAGCTGATCTCGAAGCTGTGCCGCGAGCAGGGCAAGACGGCAGTCATGATCGGCCACGACCTCAATCTCGCCGAGCAGGCTTGCACGCATGCGCTGCTGCTGATGGGGGACGGCAGCTGGGAAGCCGGCCCGATCGGACAGGTCATGTCGGCGCCGACGGTGAGCCGCTACCTTGGCCATCCGGTGGACATCGTCCTGCACGAGGGCCGGCGCATTTTCGTTCCGGCGCGATGAGCATGCATGCATGCCAGAGTAACCATATGTTACTTATAAATGCATGATTCATAAACGGTAAGACCGGTGCTCACCATTTTGGAGGGAACCACAAGTCCGATCGCCGCTTGTCATGAACCCGACCGGCATGGTGGCGGCGCTGCAAGCGAAAGGCTATCTCATAGAGCAGCCGATCTGATTCCGTTACGCTCTCTCGACGACGCAGATGGAACAGTTGTCGCCTGCCTCGAACCTGATGCGGACCGGCAGAAAACGGGCTATCGTTTCGGAGTTGGTGCGGGCATGCTGCGACACCTGCTCGATCGAATATCGGCCGGCGCCGGCGAGCGCCATCGGCAGCATCAGCTGGTCGGCCAGGTGCTCGCCGACCGCGGCGTCCGAAGCGAGATACTTTTGCGCCTCCTGCATGACCGCCTGGGCCACGGCGTCGGCCCTGATTCTTTTCTCGCCAAAAGCAGTGAACACTTCGGCGACGTGTTGGTGCTCGAAAGTGATCAACAGTGCGTTGCCGGGTCCCTGTCCGGCGGGCAGGCGGCGCTCCCGCAATTGCGCGGCGCCCCATCCCATGCCGGCGCCGATGCACTCCAGTTCGCGCTGCGCGACGCCTGCCGGAACGCCGCCCACGATGCTTTCGGCGTAGCCGGCGAGGAGCTTGCCGCGCGATAGCAGCTCGAGCGGCAGCAATTGGCTGCATGGCGCCACCGATGCGAGCAGCTCCCCGCCGCCGGCAGGGTAGAATCCAGCGCGCAGCATCTCGATGTCGATCGTCGCGCCCATCGCCCGCAGCAGCGGGAAGTATGCGCGCTGCAGAAACTCCACCGGCGGCGCCATCGGATTGTGGGTCCCCCCGGTGATGCGGACGGTCGATACGGCGTCGCCGAACAGCAGCGCCGGCAGGATGGTCTGCAGCACCAGCGTGCAGCTGCCCGCCGTGCCGATCGCGAACTGATAATCGCCCGACCTGATTTGCCTCGGAACGAAGGTCAATGACTGCGATCCCACGTCGGCGTCAGTCACCATCGCGTCGCAGACTTGCGCCGCCGCCTGCACGGCCACCAGGTGCTGGCGCATCAGGCCCGGCTTCGCGCGCCGGGCGCGGATGTTCGCGATGCGAAAGGGCTGCGCGGTGATCATCGACAAGGTCAGCGCAGTACGCAGCACCTGCCCGCCGCCCTCTCCGATCGATCCATCCAGCTCAAGCATCTTTCAGCCCTTCACGCAGACCACCTGCTTCAGCGTGTGCACCACTTCCACCAGGTCGCTCTGTGCGCTCATGACCGCGTCGATATCCTTGTACGCCATCGGAATTTCGTCAATGACGCCGGCATCCTTGCGGCACTCCACTCCCTCGGTCGCTTTGGCGTGGTCGGCAAGCGTGAACCGTCGCTTCGCTTCGGTGCGGCTCATCGTGCGACCGGCCCCATGGCTGCAGCTGTTGAAGCTATCCTCGTTTCCCTTGCCGCGGACGATGAAACTCCTTGCGCCCATCGAACCCGGAATGATCCCGAGCTCGCCTTTGCGCGCGGAGACGGCGCCCTTGCGAGTGACCAGGATATCCTTGCCGAAATGGCGCTCCTTCTGCACATAGTTGTGATGGCAGTTGACCGCTTCCACATGCGTCTCGAAGGGCTTGGCGATCACGGCGCGCACCGCCGCGATCAAATTCCGCATCATGATTTCGCGATTCACGCGCGCGAACTTCTGCGCCCAGCCCACCGCCTCGACATAATCGTCGTAGTGCCGCGTCCCCTCGGTCAGGTAAGCCAGGTCCTGGTCGGGAAGGTTGATGAAGTGGGTGCGCATGTCCTGCCTGGCCAGTTCGATGAAGTGCGTGCCGATCGCATTGCCGACGCGGCGCGAACCGGAGTGCAGCATGAACCAGACGGCGCCCGTCTCGTCGAGGCAGACTTCGACGAAGTGATTGCCGCTGCCCAGCGTGCCGAGATGGCGGTAGTTGTTGGTGTTTCTCAGCTTGGGCGTCTTTGAACAGATGGCGTCGAATTCATCCTTCAACTGCGCCCACGCCACGTCCACGGCCGCGGGCGCGGTATGCCAGGAGCCTTGGTCCCGGCCGTGAGATCCGCGCGTCTTCGGCGTGATGCCGTGCGGGATGGCGCGCTCGATGGCGCTGCGCAGCTTGCCAAGGTTATCCGGAAGGTCGTTCGCGGTGAGCGTGGTTTTCGCGGCCATCATGCCGCAGCCGATATCGACGCCGACCGCGGCCGGGATCACCGCGCCGAGGGTCGGGATCACGCTGCCGATCGTCGATCCCTTTCCGAGATGCACATCGGGCATGACGGCGACGTGCTTGTAAATGAAGGGCATCTTCGCGGTGTTGGCGAGCTGCTGCCTGGCGGACTCTTCCACCGGGACGCCCTTGGTCCACATTTTCACGGGGCGCCCGCCCTCGGTTTGCATGACGTCGTAGTGCGCGTTTTTCATCGGATCACCTTGAAAGCCGATTCCAGTGTACCCGGGAGCGCGGTTGAAACGCGTTCCGTTGCAATTCAACAGACGAAAAAAAACCCGAGCATTTCTGCTCGGGTTTTTTCTTTATAACTAGCCTGACGATAACCTACTTTCACACTGGTTGCAGCACTATCATCGGCGTAAGCTCGTTTCACGGTCCTGTTCGGGATGGGAAGGGGTGGTACCGAGTTACTATGGTCATCAGGCATAACTTGTACAGGTCTTGCTCCCGACGGGGCAGCAATTCCTTGAATCTGGAAGAAGTAAGTTTTGTATTACTGGGTAATGAGTATGAATCAGAACAATCAACAGCGCCGTTCTTCTTATCTCCGTACCTGTTAAGGTTATAGGGACAAGCCGTACGGGCAATTAGTATCAGTTAGCTTAATGCATTACTGCACTTCCACACCTGACCTATCAACGTCCTGGTCTCGAACGACCCTTTAAAGAGCTCAAGGCTCTGGGAAATCTCATCTCAAGGCAA
>NZ_JBFUAC010000015.1:0-70985 GCF_056406475.1 Massilia sp. P1_C10 | reverse complement strand
TGGACAGACCTCTGGTGTACCGGTTGTCACGCCAGTGGCATTGCCGGGTAGCTAAGTCTGGAAGAGATAACCGCTGAAAGCATCTAAGCGGGAAACTTGCCTTGAGATGAGATTTCCCAGAGCCTTGAGCTCTTTAAAGGGTCGTTCGAGACCAGGACGTTGATAGGTCAGGTGTGGAAGTGCAGTAATGCATTAAGCTAACTGATACTAATTGCCCGTACGGCTTGTCCCTATAACCTTAACAGGTACAGAGATAAGAAGAACGGCGCTGTTGATTGTTCTGATTCATACTCATTACCCATGTARTWCAAAACTTACTTCTTCCAGATTCAAGGAATTGCTGCCCCGTCGGGAGCAAGACCTGTACAAGTTATGCCTGATGACCATAGTAACTCGGTACCACCCCTTCCCATCCCGAACAGGACCGTGAAACGAGCTTACGCCGATGATAGTGCTGCAACCAGTGTGAAAGTAGGTTATCGTCAGGCTAGTTATAAGAGAAAAACCCAAGCAGAAATGCTTGGGTTTTTTTTCGTCCGGAGCTTTCTGGATTGAATGGGTCTTGCCCGGCGAGTCAGGCCCCGGTGTATAATACGCCCCGAGATTCAAGGTATTGCTGCCCGGTTGGGAGCAAGATCTGTACAAGTTATGCCTGATGACCATAGTAACTCGGTACCACCCCTTCCCATCCCGAACAGGACCGTGAAACGAGCTTACGCCGATGATAGTGCTGCAACCAGTGTGAAAGTAGGTTATCGTCAGGCTAGTTATAAGAGAAAACCCGTATGCAATGACGGGTTTTTTTTTCGTCCTCACGCCGGCGTGGGTTCCGCCGCCACGGTTGCACCCTTGGTGATGCTCTCGCCATCGCCGCGGCGCAGCGTCCAGAAGGCCAGCGACGACAGGATCGTCACCACCGACAAGGCGACGAACGCGCTGTGCAAAGCACTGGTCACCATGCCGCGATTCGTTTGCGGCACGTCGCCAAGGAACCAGGCCGCGACCAGCGATCCCGCGGCGAGGCCGAAACTCATCGAGAGCTGCTGGAAGGAGCTTGAGATCGTGCTCGCCATGCTGGAATCGGCCTGCGCGACGTCGGCATACGCCAGCGTGTTCATGCTGGAGAACTGCAGCGAGTTGAAGAAGCCCTGCATCAGGCCGAGCATGACGATGAATGCCAGCGGCGTGGTCGACTTCACCATCGCAAACAATCCGATCGTGATGCCGATGCAGACGGTGTTCACGATCAGCACCTGGCGATAGCCGAAGCGCGACAGCAGCCGGCCTGAAATCAGCTTCATGCCCATCGCGGCCAGCGCGGTCGGCATCATCAGCAGGCCCGATTTCCACGCCGGCAGCCCGAGGCCGACCTGGTACAGCAGCGGCAGCAGGAAAGGCAATCCGCCGACGCCCAGGCGCGTGGCAAACCCGCCCAGCACCGCCGTGCGAAACGTCCGTATCTTGAACAGCGCCAGCCGCAGCAGGGGATATTCGATGCCGCTCGCGTGCCAGCCGTAGGCGACCAGCAGGGCAATCGACAGCGCCAGCATCACCACCGCCGTGGTCGGATCGAGCGTGTGCTCGCCGAAAATCTCGAGCAGCCAGGACAGCAGAGCAGTGCCGCAGCTGAACAGGATCATGCCGACCACGTCCAGCGGCCTGCGCTCGGTTCCCCGGTAATCGGGCATGTACTTCATCACCAGGAACAGCGCAACCAGGCCGACCGGCACGTTGACGAAGAAAATCGTGCGCCACGACACCCAGTGCACGATCAGCCCGCCGACCGTCGGCCCCAGCAGCGGGCCGATCAGCGCCGGGATGATCACGAAGTTCATCGCGCCCAGCAATTCGGATTTGGGAAAGGTGCGGATGATCGCCAGGCGCCCGACCGGCATCATCATCGCGCCGCCGACGCCCTGCAACAGGCGGGCCGCCGTCATCATCGGCGCGTTCAGCGACAGGCCGCACAGCACCGAGGCCAGCGTGAAGATCGCGATCGCGGTGCCGAACACGCGCCGCGTGCCGTAGCGGTCCGCCATCCAGCCGCTGATCGGGATGCCGACCGCGAGGCTGAGGATATAACTGGTGACGACGGATTTGAGGCTGAGCGGCGTGACGTGCAGGCTGGCTGCAATGCTCGGGATGGCGGTATTGACGATGGTTGCGTCGAGCTGCTCCATGAACAGCGCAGTGGCAACGACCCAGGGAAGGTACTGCTTGATGGTGGCGGTACTGGTCATCGGTCGATTGTCACATAAATCGACCGATGACGAAGTCAACGGGACGCCGGCTTAGAAATGGCGTCCGAGCTTCACGACAAACCAGTTGACGCCGCTGTTCGGCTTCTTGATCGCGCCATTCGAATAGTGCTGCAGCTTGGCCGCGAGTTCCCACTTGTTATCGAACACGTAGCCGGCGCCGAGGTGGTCGGCGAACTGGAACGCCGTCGACAGGCGGTTGTCGTCATTGTTGTACAGCTGCGAGAACAGGGCCATGCCGACGCCGATCTCGCCGTACAAGCCGCGCTTGTCGGTGCGCTCGAAGCGGAACACCGGCGTCGTGCCGATCACCGTAATGTTCTGGTGGTCGCCCGGCACATTGCGATACGCATTGCCGCGCCACTGCGCCAGGTTGTATTCCGAATAGCCCGCCAGGTGCGTGCCGTTCGACTCGAACCAGCTGCGCTTCCAGTTGTCCTGAATACTGACGCGAATCATTTGCACCTTCGCCCCGGTGCCGAACTCCACTGCCGCGGCATCGATGCCCAGGTCCGCGGCGAAAACAGGTTGAAACGCCAGCAGCGCGCCCAGCGCGAGAACCGGCTTGATCTTTTTCAGGAACATAAACGCTTTCATAAGAATGAGTGCAATTCAGTTAACACCGTCCTTATTGTACCGGTTTCAGCCAGCGCGGCAGCTGACCGGCGCGTTACAATCGATGCGCACATTCCACAATCACGGAGCGGACATGACATCCCCAACACTGGCGTTCCTCGGCATCGGGCTGATGGGCAAACCGATGGCGGCGCGCCTCGCACAAGCCGGCTACTCGCTGCGCGTCTGGAACCGCACCGCCGCCAAGGCCGAGGAACTTCGCGCAACCGGCGCCGATCCGCGCGCAAACCTCGCCGACGCGGTGGATGGCGCCGACATCGTCATCTCGATGCTCGAGTCCGGCGCGATCGTCGGCGACGTGCTGGACGCCGCGCTGCCTGCGCTAAAGCCTGGGGCATTATGGATCGACATGAGCTCGACGCAAAAAGGCGAGGCGGTGAAATTCCACCACCTTCTGGAGGCAAACGGGGTCAACTTCATCGATGCGCCGGTGTCCGGCGGGGTACTCGGCGCGGAGGCGGGCACCCTGGCAATCATGGCCGGCGGCAGCGTCCAGGATTTCGCGCTGGCCGAACCGGTGCTGCGCGCGATGGGCCGCCCGACTTTGGTCGGCCCGGCCGGCAGCGGCCAGGTCGCCAAGCTGTGCAACCAGCTGATCGTCGGCGGCACGCTCGACATCGTCGCCGAGGCGCTGCTGCTGGCGCAGGCGGCGGGCGCCGATCCGGCCGCCGTGCGCGCGGCCTTGCGCGGCGGATTCGCGGAAAGCCGCATCCTTGAAGTGCACGGCCAGCGCATGCTGGAACGGAACTTCATGCCGGGCGGGCAGGTGAAGAGCCAGTTGAAGGACATGCAGAACGTGCTGGTAGCCGCGGCCGATGCCGGCGTGGTGCTGCCGGTCGCCGCGCTGGTGACCGAGCACTACCGTTCGATCGCCGACGAGTTCCCGGCGGCCGACCAGAGCGCCGCGCTGCTCGCGCTCGAGAAAGTCAATCCGGGCCAGCGCCTGGGGGACGGTGCGAACCAGTTGCCGTAACAGGCGCCAGCGTTCAAATTCGGCGGCGTCGCCCTAGGCCGGCGGCAGGCTCATCTCCGCCAGCTTGACCCAGTAGCTGGCGCCGATCGGCAGCAGCGTATCGTTGAAGTCGTAGCTGGCGTTGTGCAGCTGGCAGGGACCGAGGCCGTGCCCGCCCTCGCGGTGCGCGCCTTCGCCGTTGCCGATGAACACATAGCAGCCCGGCTTGGCCTGCAGCATGAAGGCGAAATCCTCCGCGCCCATGGTCGGCTCGACGTTCGTCACGACCCGGTCGGCGCCGGCCACCGCCTTCATCACCTCGACCGCGAACGCGGTCTTCTCCGGATGGTTCACCAGCGGCGGATAGTTGCGCTTGAAGCCGAACTCGACGGTGGCGCGCGAGGCCGCCGCCGTGTGCGTGGCGACTTCCTCCATCCGCGTCTCGATCAGGTCCAGCACCTCGGTGGTGAAGGTGCGCACGGTGCCGATCATCACCGCTTCGTCGGGAATCACGTTGGTCGCGCTGCCCGAATGGATCTGGGTGATCGACAGCACCGCGGTATCGAGCGGATTTTTCTCGCGCGAAATGATCGTCTGCCAGGCTTGCGCGATCTGCACCGCCACCATCACCGGGTCGACGCCCTTGTGCGGCTGCGCGGCATGCGCCCCCTTGCCCTTGACCACCACGCGGAACTCATTGCTCGACGCCATCATCGGCCCGGCGACGACGCCAAAGGTGCCCGCTTCCATGCCCGGCCAGTTGTGCATGCCGTACACCGCGTCCATCGGGAATTGCTCGAACAGGCCGTCGTCGATCATGCGGCGGGCGCCGGCGCCGCCTTCCTCGGCCGGCTGGAAGATCAGGTAGACGGTGCCGTCGAAGTTGCGGTGGGTGGCCAAGTGGTGCGCCGCGCCCAGCAGCATGGCGGTGTGGCCGTCGTGCCCGCACGCGTGCATCTTGCCGGCATGGCGCGACGCATGCGCGAACGTGTTGACTTCGTGCATCGGCAGCGCGTCCATGTCGGCGCGCAGGCCGATCGCCCGCTTCGAGCTGCCGTTCTTGATGATCCCGACCACGCCCGTCACGCCCAAGCCGCGCACCACCGGGATGCCCCACTCGGTCAGCCGGGCGGCGACCACGTCGGAGGTGCGCTGTTCTTCATAGCAAAGTTCGGGATGCGCGTGCAGGTCGCGCCGGATCTGCTGCAGTTCCGTCTGGAACGCGATGATTGGTTCGACGAGGTTCATCGGAGTCTCCATTGATGCCTGATTGTTAATGCCATTGTAGCCCTACTCGTCATTGGATGACCAGCCTGTGACGAGGGGCACTCTTTGTGCCCGGAAATCGTATAAAGTAAGGGCTTCGATCCACGCTTGCAGCCCTCCGATGACCATTCAACAAGTGCGCGCGACCTGCCCGCATGACTGCCCCGACACCTGCGCCCTGCTGATCACCGTGGAGGACGGCGTCGCCACCGAAGTCAAAGGCGACCCGGACCATCCGACCACGGCCGGCGTGCTGTGCACCAAGGTGTCGCGCTACGCCGAACGCACCTATCATCCCGAGCGCCTGCTGCACCCGATGCGCCGCGTCGGCAAGAAGGGCGAGGGCAAGTTCGAGCGCATCAGCTGGGACGAGGCGCTGGACGAAATCGCCAGCCGCCTCGGCGAAATCGCGTCGCGCGCGCCGCAGGCGATCCTGCCGTACAGCTACTGCGGCACCATGGGCCTGGTGCAGGGCGAGTCGATGTCGGCGCGCTTCTTCAACCAGCTCGGCGCCTCCGCGCTGGACCGCACGATCTGCGCGATGGCCGGCGCCACCGGCTACAAGTACACCATCGGCGCCTCGGTCGGCACCGACCTCGAACAGTTCCAGGATTCGAAACTGATCATCATATGGGGCGGCAATCCGATCGCCTCCAACCTGCATTTCTGGACCCGCGCGCAGGAAGCCAAGCGGCGCGGCGCGAAGCTGATCGCGATCGATCCCTACCGCTCGCTGACCGCCGAGAAGTGCCACCAGCACATCGCGCTGCTGCCGGGGACCGACGCGGCGCTCGCGCTCGGCATGATGCACGTGCTGATCAACGAGGACCTGCTCGACGACGACTACATCGCACGGCACACGCTCGGCTTCGACGAATTGAAGGCGCGCGCCGCCGAATGGACGCCGGCGCGCACCGCCGAGACCTGCGGCATCTCGGTCGACGAAGTGATCGGCCTGGCGCGCGACTATGGCCAGATGGCGCAGCGCGGCGAACCGGTCGCGATCCGCGTCAACTACGGCGTGCAGCGCGTCGCCGGCGGCGGCATGTCGGTGCGCACCATCGCCTGCCTGCCCGCGCTGGTCGGCGCCTGGCGCCACGCGGCCGGCGGAATCCAGCTGTCGGCGTCCGGCTCCTTCCCGGCCAACCGCGTCGCGCTGCAGCGCCCCGACCTGCAGAAGTCGCCGGTCCGCACCATCAACATGACCACCATCGGCGACGACCTGCTGCGCGAAGCGTCGCCGTCGTTCGGCCCGAAGGTCGAAGCGGTCATCGTCTACAACGCCAACCCGCTGGCCATCGCGCCGGACTCGGACAAGGTGATGCGCGGCTTCCTGCGCGACGACCTGTTCACCGTGGTGCTCGAACACTTCCAGACCGACAGCGCCGACTACGCCGATATCCTGCTTCCGGCCACCACGCAGCTGGAACACGTCGACGCCCACCTCGCTTACGGCCACCTGTACATGATGGCCAATAACGCCGCGATCGCGCCGATGGGCGAGGCCAGGCCCAACACCGAAATCTTCCGCCTGCTGGCCGCGCGCATGGGTTTCGACGACCCGTGCTTCAGCGAGAGCGACGACCAGCTCGCGGCCAAAGCCTTCGACGTGCGCGACGCCCGCGCCGTGCACTTCGACTGGGACGCGCTGAAGCGGCGCGGCTGGCAAAAGTTGAACATGCCCGACGCGCCCTTCGCCAACGGCGGCTTCCCGACCCCGTCCGGCAAGTGCGAGTTCTACTCGAAGACGATGCTGGCCGATGGCCACGATCCGGTGCCAGGCTACACGCCGCCGTACGAGTCGGCCGCGTCCAATCCCGAGCTGGCGCAGAAGTACCCGCTGGCGATGATCTCGCCGCCGGCGCGCAACTTCCTCAACTCGACGTTCGTGAACGTCAAGAGCCTGCGCGGCGCCGAGGGCGAGCCGCACCTCGACATCCACCCGGCGGACAGCGCAGAACGCGGCATCGTCGATGGCGACATGGTCCGCATCTTCAACGACCGCGGCACCTTCGTCGCCAAGGCGCGCGTGACGCCGAAGGCGCGTCCAGGCCTGGTGGTCGGCCTGTCGGTGTGGTGGAAGAAGCTGGGCCGGGACGGCAAGAACGCCAACGAGGTGACCAGCCAGCGCCTGACCGACATGGGCCGCGCGCCGACCTTCTACGACACCCTGGTCGAGGTCGAGAAGGCATGAAACGGCTGGTGACGCGGCTGCTGGTGTGCGGCGCGGCCGCGGGAGCGCTCGCCAGCTGCTCCACCATCGGCTACTACTCGCAGGCGGCGCAGGGCCAGATCTCGCTGCTGTCCGAATCGCGCTCGATCGACGACTGGATGCAGGATCCCGGCACGCCGCAGAAACTGCGGATCCGGCTGGAGACGGCGCGCCAGATCCGCCGCTTCGCGGTGCAGCAGCTTGGCCTGCCGGACAACATGAGCTACAAGAACTACACCGCGCTCAAGCGGCCCTTCGTCGTGTGGAACGTGGTGGCCACGCCGGAGCTGTCGCTGCGGCCGCTGCAATGGTGCTTCCCGGTGGCCGGCTGCGTCAACTATCGCGGCTACTACAGCAAGGAAGACGCGCAAGCCTACGCCGGCGAACTGCGCGCCGCCGGCAACGACGTGCAGGTCGGCGGCGTCACCGCGTATTCCACGCTGGGCTGGTTCAACGACCCGCTGATCTCCACCTTCATCAACTATCCCGATGCCGAACTGGCGCGCCTGATCTTCCACGAACTGGCGCATCAGGTGGTGTACGTGGCGGGCGACTCCCAGTTCAACGAATCGTTCGCCAGCGCAGTCGAGGAGGCCGGCGTCGAACGCTGGCTGCAGCACTTCGGCAATTCGCAGATGCGCGAACAGTACACGCTCTACACGGCGCGCAAGCAGCAATTCCTCGCGCTGTTGCTCAAGTGCCGGCGCGCGCTCGAGCAGAACTACAAGTCGTCGAGCAGCGACGCCGTCAAGCGCGCCGAGAAGGTGCGCCTGTTCGCCCAGCTGCAGGACGATTACGCGGCGCTCAAGCAAAGCTGGGGCGGGTACGCCGGCTACGACCGCTTCTTCGCCGAACCCCTGTCGAACGCGCACCTGGCCGCGATCGCGACCTACAACGACTTCGTGCCGGCGTTCCGCGCGATGCTCGAACGCGCCGGCAGCTTCACCAACTTCTACGCGGCCGTGCGCCGTGTCGCCGACCTCGAACGCGAGGAGCGCCACCGCCGCCTCCACCAGCCCGGCGCGACCTGATCCGGCCTGTCGTCTGCTGCACCGCACAATCAATGCCCGTTAGAATGCTTGCCCTAATAACAGCAAAACCGCTTGCTATCGGCAGCTTCGCCCGATAGCATCTAAATCGAGTACCCCGAGGCGCCGCTCGATCGGCGTCCATCACGATAATTAGAGAGACGAGGGATCTGAGATGGATAAATTTTGGCTGAAGTCGTACCCGGAAGGCGTTCCGGCGGAGATCGATCCCGACCAATACCGCTCGCTGGTCCAGCTGCTGGAGGAGTCGTTCACGAAGTTCGCGGACCGCAACGCCTATGCCTGCATGGACAAGTTCCTGACTTACAAAGAGCTCGACGCCTATTCGCGCCGCGCCGCCGCCTGGCTGCAAAGCCGCGGCATGAAAAAGGGCGCGCGCGTCGCCATCATGATGCCGAACGTGCTGCAGTATCCGGTTGCGATCGCCGCGATCCTGCGCGCCGGCTACACGGTGGTCAACGTCAATCCGCTGTACACGCCGCGCGAACTGGAGCACCAGCTGACCGACTCCGGCAGCGAGGCGATCATCGTGCTCGAGAACTTCGCCACCACGCTGCAGCAGGTGCTGCCGCGCACCCAGGTCAAGCACATCGTCGTCGCCAGCATGGGCGAGATGCTGGGCGGGGCCAAGGGCGCGGTGGTCAACTTCGTCGTGCGCCACGTGAAGAAGCTGGTGCCCGAGTTCTCGTTGCCGAACGCGGTGACCTTCAAGGACGTGCTGTCGCAGGGCGGGCGCATGACGTTCACGCCGGTCGAGACCACGCCGCAGGACGTCGCCTTCCTGCAGTACACGGGCGGCACGACCGGCCTGTCGAAAGGCGCCACGCTCACCCATCGCAACGTGATCGCCAACGTGCTGCAGTCCGAGGCCTGGTCGATGCCCGCGCTGAACAAGGCGCCGGTGGTCGAGCAGATCACCATCGTCTGCGCGCTGCCGCTGTATCACATCTTCGCGCTGACGGCGTGCGCGATGTGGGGCATGCGGGTCGGCGCGATGAACCTGCTGATCCCGAATCCGCGCGACATCGGCGGCTTCATCAAGGAGCTGCGCAAGTACCAGGTCAACATGCTGCCGGCCGTGAACACGCTGTACAACGCGCTGGTCAACCATCCCGATTTCGGCGCGGTCGATTTCTCCGCGCTGAAGATCTGCAACGGCGGCGGCATGGCGGTGCAGCAGGCCGTCAACGACAAGTGGCGCGCGATCACCGGCGTCAGCATCATCGAAGGCTACGGCCTGTCCGAGACCTCGCCGGTGGCGACCTGCAACCGCGCCGACAACGAAGGCTTCACCGGCACCATCGGCCTGCCGGTGCCGTCGACCGACATCGCCATCCTCGACGACGATGGCCAGCCGGTGCGGCTGGGCGAGCGCGGCGAGATCGCGATCCGCGGCCCGCAGGTGATGGCCGGCTACTGGAATCATCCGGCCGAAACGGCCAAGGTGATGACGCCCGACGGCTTCTTCAAATCGGGCGACGTCGGCGTGATGGACGAAAACGGCTACGTGAAAATCGTCGACCGCAAGAAGGACATGATCCTGGTATCGGGCTTCAACGTCTACCCGAACGAACTCGAAGGCGTGATCGCGGCGCATCCGGGCGTGCTCGAATGCGCTGTGATCGGCGTGCCGGACGAGGCGTCGGGCGAAGCGGTCAAGGTGTTCGTGGTGCGCAAGGATCCGAGCCTGACGGCGGACCAGCTGATGGAGTACTGCAAGAAGGAACTGACCGGCTACAAGAAGCCGAAATACATCGAGTTCCGCACCGAGCTGCCGAAGACGAACGTCGGCAAGATCCTGCGGCGCATGCTGCGCGACGAGAAGCAGGCGGAAACCGCGTAGCGGCAAGGCGGACAGCAAACACGCCCGCCTCGCCGGGCGTTTTTTTATCGAAGATGGGGTAATGGATGGACAAGTTTTGGCTCAAGTCGTATCAGCCCGGCGTGCCGGCGGAGATTGACTGGACGAAGTATCAATCGCTGACGCACATGCTCGAGGGCGCATTTCGCAAGTTCGCGGACCGCAAGGCCTTCGTCTGCATGGACAAGGCGATCACCTACGCCGAACTTGACCGCATGTCGCTGCAGATGGCGGCCTGGCTGCAGTCGAAGGGCCTGAAGCAGGGCGCGCGCGTAGCCATCATGCTGCCGAACGTGCTTCAGTACCCGGTGGCGATGGCCGCTGCGCTGCGCGCCGGCTACGTGATCGTCAACGTCAACCCGCTGTACACGCCGCGCGAGCTGGAGCATCAACTGATCGATTCCGGCGCGGAAGCGATTATCGTGCTGGAGAATTTCGCGACCACGGTGGAACAGGTCGTCGCCAAAACGCAGGTCAAGCACGTGATCGTCGCGGCTATGGGCGACATGCTGGGCGCGCTGAAAGGCACGATCGTCAACCTGGTGGTGCGCAAGGTGAAGAAGCTGGTGCCGGCGTATTCGCTGCCGGGCGCGATCAAATTCAACCGCATGATGTCGGAGGGCGCGCGCATGACGTTCGCGCCGGTCACGATTGGCCGGGAAGACATCGCCTTCCTGCAGTACACCGGCGGCACCACCGGCGTGTCGAAGGGCGCAGTGCTGCTGCACCGGAACGTGATCGCCAACGTGATGCAGAACGAAGCGTGGCTGCAGCCGACCATCGAAACGCTGCCGAAGGACGAGCAGCTGCAGTTCGTCTGCGCGCTGCCGCTGTACCATATTTACGCGCTGACCATGTGCGCGCTGATGGGCAGCCACCTCGGCGGCATGAACCTGCTGATTCCGAATCCGCGCGACATGGCCGGCTTCGTCAAGGAGCTGGCCAAGTACCGCATCAACATCTTCCCGGCGGTGAACACGCTGTACAACGGTCTGCTCAACAACCCGGACTTCGCCAAGCTCGATTTTTCCAGCTACCGCGTCTGCAATGGCGGCGGCATGGCGGTACAGAAGGCGGTGGCCGACAAGTGGCTGAAATTGACCGGCACCGCGATCGTCGAAGGCTATGGCTTGTCGGAGACCTCGCCGGTGGTTTCGGCCAACCGCTGCGACATCAAGGAGTTCTCCGGCACCATCGGCCTGCCGTATCCATCGACGGAAATCCAGATTCTCGACGACGACGGCCAGCCGGTGCCGCTCGGCGAGCGCGGCGAAGTCGCGATCCGCGGCCCGCAGGTGATGGCGGGCTACTGGAACCGCCCGGACGAAACGGCGAAGGCGATGACCTCGGACGGCTTTTTCAAGACCGGCGACATCGGCGTGATGGACGCGACGGGCGCGACCCGCATCGTCGACCGCAAGAAGGACATGATCATCGTATCGGGCTTCAACGTCTATCCGAACGAAGTCGAGGCCGTGGTGTCCGGCATCCCCGGTGTGCGCGAATGCGCGTGCATCGGCGTGCCGGATGCGGCGACCGGCGAGGCGGTCAAGCTGTTCATCGTCCGCGGCGATCCGGCGCTGACCAAGGAGCAGGTGCTCGAGTACTGCAAGGAACAGCTGACTGCCTACAAGAAGCCGAAGTACGTCGAGTTCCGCGATGACCTGCCGAAGACCAACGTCGGCAAGATCCTGCGCCGCGAACTGCGCGACCCAGTGCCTGCATAACGGGCCTGGGGTCAGGTCCGCCGGACCTGACCGCGCAGTTAAGTCCGGGTCAGTCCCGCGAGCCCGGCCTGCACGACAAAGCTCGCCAGCGTCTGCGTCTTCGTCGCAGCATCGCGCACATCGTCGAGGCCGACGAAGTGCGTGGTAGTCCTCTCCGGCGCCACCTCCATCAGCATGAACCCGCGCTTGTCGCTGCGCCCATACTTGATGTGCGGGTTCATGTCGACATACTCCAGCGTGCGCTGCTGCGGCCGTCCGCCTGACGTCACCGACGTGCCGCAAAACTCTGTCGCCAGCACCGGATTCGCGTTCGACACCGGCTTGTAGAAATCGCTGCGCAGTTCCGTCGCATAAAAGGTGTGGACGTCGCCCGACAGCACCAGCGGATTTGCCGCGCCGCTTTTGGCCAGCGCGCCGAACAGCCGCTCGCGCGCCATCGGATAACCATCCCAGCCATCGGTCCAGAAGCGGCCGTCGTCCGGCGTGACGATTTTGGTCTGCGTCGACTGCGCCATCAGCGTCTGCTGCGCGATGATGTTCCAGCGCGCCGGCGACGAGTCAAGGCCAGCCGCCAGCCACGCTTCCTGTTCGCCGCCGAGCATCGAGCGATTAGGGTCGCGCAGCGCCGCGCAATCGCGCCGCCTGACGGATCCTGACTTGCCGGCGGGTTCGTCCTTGCAGGCGTGGTAGGCGCGATACTGGCGGTCGTCGAGCACGTGAAAGCGCGCCAGCCGGCCCCAGTCGAAGCGCTGAAATATGCGAAATCTTGCATAATCCGTCTGCCCCGGCGACGCCAGGCGGATCGGCATGTGCTCGTAAAACGCCTGGTAGGCGGCCGCGCGGCGCGCCATGAAATTGGCCGACAGGTGCAGGTCGCGGTCGTTGGCGTAGTCGTTCTCGACCTCGTGGTCGTCCCAGGTGACGATCCACGGCGCCACGTGGTGCGCGGACTGCAGGTCCGGATCGCTCTTGTACTGGGCATAACGCGCGCGGTAGTCGGCCAGCGTGAACGACTCGTTGCTGCGCTTCGACTTTTCCGGATGCTTGAGCTGGTACGGGCCCCACTCGTAGATGTAATCGCCGAGGAAGGCCACCAGGTCGGGCGCGGCCGCGGCAATCTGCCGATGCGCGCCGTAGCTGCCGAACTCCCAGTGCTGGCACGACGCCACCGCCAGCTTGAGCAGGGCCGGCATCGCATCGGGCGCCGGCGCGGTGCGGGTGCGCCCGACCGGGCTGACCGCGTCGCCCAGCATGAAGCGATACCAGTACCAGCGCGCCGGCGCCAGGCCGGTCACGTCGACGTGCACGCTGTGCGCCAGCGCCGGCACGGCGGACGCGACGCCTTTCGCGGCGATGCGCCGGAAGCCCTCGTCCTCGGCCACTTCCCAGCGCACGGAAAGCGCCACCGGCGCGGTCGATGCGGCGTCGAGCGGATCGGCCAGGATGCGCGTCCACAGGATCACCGAGTCGGGCAGCGGCGAACCCGAAGCGACGCCGAGGCTGAACGGATACGCGGTCGTCCCGGCGCGCGCGCACGCGACGCCGCCGACAGCCGCAAAGGCGGCCAGCTGCGCCGCATTGAGCAGGAAAATGCGGCGCTGGCGATCCATCAGGCGTCGGGATTCGAAATCAGCGATTCGAGCGGCGGCAGCTGGCGCGGCTTGCGGTCGTCGCCGGTGGCGACATAGGTGAGCGTCGCCTCGGTGACCTTGACGGTGTCGGCCTGCAGGCGGTTGCGCTCCGCGTACACCTCGACGTACACGGTGATCGAGGTATTGCCGACCTTGACGATGTCGGCGTAAAACGACAGCAGGTCGCCGACGAATACCGGATGCTTGAACAGGAAGGAGTTGACCGCGATGGTCGCGACGCGGCCGTTGGCGCGGCGCGTGGCCGGCAGCGAGCCGGCGACGTCGACCTGCGCCATGATCCAGCCGCCGAAGACGTCGCCATACACATTGGCGTCGGACGGCGCGGGCATTACGCGCAGCTGCGGCATTTTCCCGACGGGGAGGCCGGCGTTCGGCGTATTGACTGGGTTTTCTGGCGTGGTCATCGTGATTTCTCGTGAAAGGCTACAATCGTCCCAAATTGAACCATAAATCCCAGAGCTCTGCCATGCGCCGTCATTCCGCCAGTCCCAACCCGCCCCCGCCCGACCAGAAGCCGACCCGCAGCGACTGGTCCACGATCGGCACGCTGCTGCCTTATCTGTGGGTCTACAAGTGGCGCGTGCTGGCCGCGCTGTGCTGCCTGATCGGCGCCAAGGTCGCCAACGTCGGCATCCCGGTGGTGATGAAGCACCTGATCGACGCGCTCACCATCAGCCCATCGAGCCCGCAGGCGCTGGTGGTGCTGCCGATCGGCGCCCTGATCGCGTACGGCGCGCTGCGCCTGTCGACCACCGTCTTCACCGAGCTGCGCGAATTCCTGTTTGCGCGCGTCACGCAGCGCGCGGTGCGCACCATCGCGCTGCAGGTGTTCCGCCATTTGCACGCGCTGTCGCTGCGCTTCCACCTGAACCGCCAGACCGGCGGCATGACGCGCGATATCGAGCGCGGCACGCGCGGCGTCAGCTCGCTGATCTCCTACACCCTGTTTAATATCCTGCCGACGCTGGTCGAGATCACGCTGGTGCTGGGCTACCTGATTACGAAGTACGACAAGTGGTTCAGCGTGATCACGGCGGTCGCGCTGGTCACCTACATCACCTTCACGGTCATGGTGACCAACTGGCGCACCCACTTCCGGCGCACCATGAACGACCTCGATTCGAAGGCCAACACCAAGGCCATCGACTCGCTGATCAACTACGAGACGGTGAAATACTTCGGCAACGAGAAGTACGAGGCGGCGCGCTACGACGAAGGCCTGCAGCACTTCGAGAACGCCGCGGTGAAGTCGCAGACTTCGCTGTCGGTGCTGAACACCGGGCAGTCGCTGATCATCGCCACGGCGGTCACGCTGATCCTGTGGCGCGCGACGGTCGGCGTCATCGACGGCAGCATGAGCCTGGGCGACCTGGTGCTGGTCAACTCCTTCATGATCCAGCTGTACATCCCGCTCAACTTCCTCGGCGTGATCTACCGCGAGATCAAGCAAAGCCTGGCCGACATGGAGCGCCTGTTCGCGCTGCTGGACCAGAACCGCGAAGTGGCCGACAGCACCGACGCGAAGCCGCTCGTCACGCAAGGCGCGAAGGTCGCGTTCCGCCACGTCGAATTCAGCTACGAGTCCAAGCGGCAGATCCTGTTCGACGTCGATTTCACCATCCCGGCCGGCACGACCACCGCGGTGGTCGGCCACAGCGGCTCGGGAAAGTCGACCATGTCGCGCCTGCTGTTTCGCTTTTACGACGTCAACGGCGGGGCCATTACGATCGACGGCCAGGACGTGCGCGACGTGACGCAGGAATCGCTGCGCGCCGCGATCGGCATCGTGCCGCAGGATACGGTGCTGTTCAACGACACCATCGAGTACAACATCGCCTACGGCAAGCCGGGCGCCGATAAAGCCGACATCGTGGCCGCTGCGCGCGCGGCCTCGATCCACGACTTCATCGAAAGCCTGCCGGACGGCTACGGCACGATGGTCGGCGAGCGCGGGCTGAAGCTGTCGGGCGGCGAGAAGCAGCGCGTGGCGATTGCGCGCACGCTGCTCAAGGATCCGACGATCCTGATCTTCGACGAGGCCACTTCGGCGCTCGACTCGAAGGCCGAGCAGGCGATCCAGGCGCAGCTGAAGGAGATTGCGAAGAACCGCACCACGCTAGTGATTGCGCACCGGCTGTCGACGGTGGCGGACGCGCAGCAGATCCTGGTGCTGGATCACGGCCGCATTGTCGAACGGGGGACGCATTACGCGCTGCTGGCCGCCAAAGGGCTTTACGCGCAGATGTGGGAAAGGCAGCAGGCGAGGCAGGATGAATCGCTGGCCTCGCCGCCTGTGGAGCTGGAGCAGGACTGATGCTTCGAGCGCCGGCGTCAAAACATGGGGTCAGGTCCGCCGGACCTGACCCCGGGCCTGGCGCCGCGGGTTGAATTTCCCTCTGACTTAGTAGGTGTAGAACATCCGCTGGATCTCTTTGGTGCTGGTGGTCTTCGTCAGCGCCAGCATCAGCAGGATGCGCGCCTTCTGCGGGTTCAGCGTATCGGCCACCACGAAGTCCAGTTCATCGTCATTCGCCTCGCCGTTGCGCGCCAGGATGCCCTGGCCGACGCGGCTGGCACGCACAATAATCACACCCTTCTGGCGCGCCGATTTCAGTGCCGGCACCACCTTGGCCGCAAGGCTGCCATCGCCCACGCCCGCGTGGATGACGCCCTTGGCGCCGGCCGCGACGAACGCGTCGACCGCCACCGGACCGACGTTGGCGTGGCCGTACACGATTTCCACCGCCGGCAGCGCATTCAGCGCGCTCACGTCGAACTCCGTGTCCACGGTGTGCTTGCGGGTCGAGGCGCGATAGAAGAAGGGCTTGCTGCCCTGGATGTAGCCCAGCATGCCCAGCTCCGGCGTGCGGAACGAATCGAGCGTCGAGGTGTTGACCTTGGTGATGTCGCGCGCGGCCTGGATCTGGTCGTTCATCGCCACCAGCACGCCCTTGCCGACCGCCTCCGGGCTCGCGGCCAGCAGCACCGAGTTATACAGGTTGATCGGGCCGTCGGCCGACAGCGCGGTCGATGGCCGCATCGCGCCCACCAGCACCACCGGCTTGCGGCTCTTGACCACCAGGTCCAGGAAGTACGCGGTCTCCTCCAGCGTGTCGGTGCCGTGCGTGATGACGATGCCGTCGACGTTCGGCTGCGCCAGCAGCGCGTTGACGCGCCTGGCCAGGGTCAGCCAGTGCTCGTTGCTCATGTTCTCGCTGGCGATCTGGAACACCTGCTCGCCGCTGACGTTGGCGACCTTCGCCAGTTCAGGCACCGCCTTGATCAGGCTTTGCACGCCGACGGTAGCGGCGGTGTAGCCGACCGTGGTGGTGCTGGTCGCGCCGGTGCCGGCGATGGTGCCGCCGGTCGCCAGGATGACGACATTGGCCAGGCGTGGCGCCGGCGCCTCGGCGTGGACGCCCGAGACGAGGAACAGGGAAACGAACAGCGCCATCATCGAACGGCGTTTTGCTTGGTGCAGCATGGGACCTCCAGGTTAAGAATTAAGGCTGTTTATAGACCGTGCCGGCCTTCATGACGAACTTCATCTGCTGCAGCGTGGCGATGTCGCGCAGCGGATCGCCGCTGACCGCGACGATGTCGGCGGCGTAGCCCGGTTCGACCGATCCGAGCTTGTCGGACTGGTCGAGCAGGGTGGCGGCGCCGAGGGTGGCAGAACGGATCGCCGCGAGCGGCGGCATGCCGGCTTCCACCATGTAAGCGAACTCCTTCGCGTTGTCGCCATGCGGGTAGACGGCGGCGTCGGTGCCGAAGGCGATCTTCACGCCGGCGCGGTAGGCGCGGCCGAAGGTGGCCTGGATCTGCGGGCCGATCGCGGCGGCCTTGGGCTGCACCAGCGCCGAATAGTAGCCGTCGATCTTGGCCTTGTCGGCCACGTAGCGGCCGGCCGAAATGGTCGGCACATACCAGGCGCCGTGTTTCTTGAACAGCGCGATCGTATCGTCATCCATCAGGGTGCCGTGCTCGATCGAGTCGACGCCGGCGCGCAGCGCGCGTTTCATCCCCTCGGCGCCGTGGGCGTGCGCCGCGACCCGGAATCCGTAGTCCTTGGCGGTGGCGACGATCGCGCGCAGCTCGTCCTCGGTGAACTGGGCGTTCTGGCCGCTGCGCGCCTGGCTCAATACGCCGCCGGTCGCCGTCACCTTGATCAGGTCCGCGCCGTCCTTGTAGTGGGCGCGCACGGCCTGGCGGCCCTGTTCGGGGCTGTTGACGACCGAGGAGGCGTGGACCGCATGGCCGAACTGTTCCGACAGGTTGTTGGTCGGGTCGCCATGGCCGCCGGTGGTCGAGATGATCGAACCCGCGGTGAACATGCGCGGGCCGACCACCGAGCCTCTGTCGATCGCCCGTTTCAGCGCGATGTTCAGATTTTCGCCCGCGCCCAGGTCGCGCACGGTGGTGAAGCCGGCCTTGAGGGTGCGCTCGGCGTACGGCACCGACGCGTAGGCGGCGTCGGCGGGATTCGAGCTTAATGCCTCGCGCAGCGAAGCCACCTGCGGCTGGGTTTCGCCAGTCAGGTGCACGTGCATGTCGATCAGGCCGGGCAGGCAGGAATAGGCCGACAGGTCGATGTGGCCGGGCGCCGGCGCCATCGGCCCGATCGCCGTGACGACGCCGTTGTCGACGGTGATGCTGACGCGTTCGCGCCAGCTGCCGGCCTTGACGTCCAACAGGCGGCCGCAATCGACAACCTGCGGCGCGGCCTGGGCGGCGCCGGCCATCATGATCAATCCCGCCAGTGTGAATTTTTGCATTGCGTGCTCCTGAAGAGTGCTTACAAAAAAGGGCCTTCCATCGCTGGAAAGCCCTTCGTGATCGAGCGCCGGCGCCTTATGGCAGTTCGGCTGCGGCCCAGTCCTGCTTGACCGGGACGGCCAGTTCGTTCTCCCATTTGGCCACGACCGCGGTGGCGATGCCGTTGCCGATGACGTTGGTGGCCGAACGCGCCATGTCGAGGAAGTGGTCGATGCCGAGCAGGAGCAGCAGGCCCGCCTCGGGGATGTTGAATTGCGTGAGCGTGGCGGCGATCACCACCAGCGAGGCGCGCGGCACGCCGGCCATGCCCTTCGACGTCAGCATCAGCACCAGCATCATGGTGATCTGCGCGGAGAGCGACATCTCGATGCCGTAGGCCTGGGCGATGAAGACGGTGGCGAAGGTGCAGTACATCATCGAGCCGTCGAGGTTGAACGAGTAACCGATCGGCAGCACGAATGCGGCGATGCGGTTGCGCACGCCGAAGCGCTCGAGGCCTTCCAGGGTTTTCGGGAAGGCGGCTTCGGACGACGCGGTCGAGAAGGCCAGCAGGGTCGGCTCGCGCAGTTCGGCCAGCAGCTTGATCACGCGCGGACCGAGGAACATGAAGCCCAGGATAGTGAGGACGATCCACAGCAGGATGATCCCGAGGTAGAACTCGCCCATGAATACGCCGTAGGTCTTGAGCACGGCCAGGCCGCTCTTGGCGACGATGCCGGAGACGGCCGCGAACACCGCGTACGGCGCGAAGTTCATCACGTAGCCCGTCACCTTGAGCATGATGTGGGCGACGCCGTCGATGGCGTCGATCAGCGGCTTGCTGCGCTCGCCGACCGCGGCGGCCGCGGTGCCGAAAAAGATCGAGAAGATCACGATCTGCAGGATCTCGTTCTTGGCCATGCCGTCGATGATCGACGACGGCACCAGGTGGGTGATGAATTCCTTCAGCGTCAGGCTGCTGGTGGCGATGCCCGAAGCGGTGCCGGCCGCCGGCATCAGGTTGGCGGCGTGGATCGCGTCGCCCGGACGGAACAGGTTCACCAGGATCAGGCCGAGCGACAGCGAGATTACCGATGCGATGACGAACCAGCCCAGCGCCTTGATGCCGATGCGGCCCACTTCCTTGGTGTCGCCCATGCGCGCGATGCCGACCACCAGGGTCGAGAACACCAGCGGCGCGATGATCATCTTGATCAGGCGCAGGAACAGCGTGGTCACCAGCGACATGATGTCGGCGAAACCGCCCGGATTGGCCAGGTTGGTGTTGGCGAAGTAGCCGGCCACGATCCCGAGCACGAGGCCGATCAGGATATAGGTAGTCAGGCGGTTGCGATTATTCATAAAGGGCGCTTCCTGTGAGAGTGGCGATCCGTGTGCCGATGGACTCGTGATTAAATACTGTAGCCTTGCGTTCTCAGGCCACACACGCTATTTTGTGGGCGCGCCAGGACAGTTACTGATGAGAATTGCAAGTTCCGCAGTATCCTAAGCATTCCCGGTGCTGTCAAGCTCGCCTGCCCCTACGAACAACGGACAACATGATCGAACTGAATAACGTCAGCAAGTGGTACGGCGCCTTCCAGGTGCTCGATGGGTGCAGCACCCGCGTCGACAAGGGCGACGTGGTGGTCATTTGCGGCCCGTCCGGCTCGGGCAAATCGACCCTGATCAAGACCGTCAACGGGCTCGAACCGTTCCAGCAGGGGCAGATCGTGGTAGACGGCGTGTCGGTGGGCGACCCGAAGACCAACCTGTCGGCGCTGCGCGCGCGGATCGGCATGGTGTTCCAGAATTTCGAACTGTTCCCGCACCTGACCGTGCGCCAGAACCTCACGCTCGGCCAGGTCAAGGTCCTCAAGCGCAGCGACGACGAAGCGACGGCGCGCGGACTGAAGTATCTCGATCGCGTGGGCCTGCTGGCGCAGCAGGACAAGTTCCCGAGCCAGCTGTCGGGCGGTCAGCAGCAGCGGGTGGCGATCGCGCGCGCGCTGGCGATGGATCCGATTGCGATGCTGTTCGACGAGCCGACGTCGGCGCTCGATCCAGAGATGATCAACGAGGTGCTCGACGTGATGGTCGGGCTGGCGCAGGACGGCATGACGATGATGGTGGTGACCCACGAGATGGGATTTGCGCGCAAGGTGGCCGACCGCATTGTCTTCATGGACCACGGCAAGATCGTTGAAGACAGCCCGAAGGAAGAATTCTTCGCCGCGCCGCGCGCCGAGCGGGCGCGCGATTTCCTGGCGCGAATCATCCACTAGCAAAAGCCGGGTCGGGGCCGTCCGGCCTGGACCACGCAGGCTCCGGAGTGGCGCTCGAGCCTGCAATCAAGTCTGCAACTCTGTTGCCCGCCAGCGATTTGCAGTGAACGCCTACTGAGCGCAGAATGATGGCAACGGAGGTCATCATGAAGACTGCTCGGTTAACAGTAATATTTGCGTGCGCCGCATACGCCGGCCTTGCCTTCCCGGCCAGCGCCCAGGAGTTGACGGGCACGCTGGCCAAGATCAAGCGCACCAACGCCATCACCCTCGGCGTACGCGACGGCTCGGTGCCGTTTTCCTATCTCGACGACAAGCAGCGCTACATCGGCTATTCGGTCGACCTGTGCATGCGGGTGGTCGATGCGCTGAAAAAGCAGCTGGCGTTGCCGACCTTGAAGGTGACGATGAACCCGGTCACGTCGGCCAACCGCATCCCGCTGATGGCCAACGGCACCATCGACCTCGAATGCGGCTCCACCACCAACAACCTCGAACGCCAGCAGCAGGTGGCCTTCGCGCCGACCATGTTCATCATATCGGCCCGGCTGCTGTCGAAGAAGTCGTCCGGCATCGTCTCGTTGGCCGACATGAAGGGCAAGACGCTGGTCGTCACTGCCGGCACGACCACGCTCAAGCAAATGACCTCGCTTAACCAGGAGCGCGGACTGGGCATGAACATCGTCGTCGCCAAGGACCATCCGGAATCGTTCCTGATGATGGATACCGGGCGTGCGGCGGCCGAAGCGAACGACGACATCCTGCTGGCCGCGCAGGTCGCCAGCGCGAAGAATCCCGCCGACTACCAGACATCGCCGGAAGCGCTGTCGGTCGAACCCTACGGCATCATGATGCGGCGCGGCGACCCGGCCTTCAAGAAGGCGGTCGACACTGCGCTCAAGCAGGTCTACAAGACGGAAGAATTCGAAAGGATCTACGCCAAGTGGTTCATGCAGCCGATTCCGCCGCGCGGCATCAACCTGCGCTTCCCGATGCCGGCCGGTCTGAGGGCCGTGATCGCCAATCCGACCGACTCGGGCGACCCGGCCGCTTACCGCATCACGAAATAGCGTGAACTACCACTGGAACTGGGGGATATTCTTCCAGCTCTCGCCCGATGGCGCCCACACCTACCTCGACACGCTGCTGGCGGGACTGGGATGGACGCTGGCGACCGCGCTGTCGGCCTGGCTGATGGCGCTGGTGCTGGGCATGGCCGTCGGCACCGCACGCAGCCTGCCCGGCGCCGGGCCGCGGCTGCTGGCCTCCGGCTACATCGAGCTGTTTCGCAACATCCCCTTGCTGGTCCAGATGTTCCTGTGGTTTTTCGTGCTGCCCGAGCTGCTGCCGCTCGCAGCGGGCGATGCGCTCAAGGCGCTGCCGAACTCTTCCTTCCTCACCGCGACCATCTGCCTCGGCTTCTTCACGTCGGCGCGGGTGGCGGTGCAAGTGGCCGCGGGAATCGATTCGGTGGCGGCGGGCCAGAGGCTGGCCGCGCGCGCGCTGGGCATGCGCCTGTCGCAGGTCTATCGTTTCGTGCTGCTGCCGCTGGGACTGCGCATCGTTGTGCCGCCGCTGACCAGCGAATTCCTCAACATCATCAAGAACAGTTCGGTCGCGCTGACCATCGGCGTGATGGAGCTGACCGCCAGCGCGCGCGCGGTGCAGGAGTTCTCGTTCCAGGTATTCGAGGCCTTCACCGCCGCCACCGTGATCTACCTGCTGGTGAACCTGGCGACGGTCTCGCTGATGCGCGCGATCGAGCGCCGCACGGCGCTGGTGGGCGGAGCATGAGCGATGCTCGGCGCCTTCGACTTCGACGTCATCGAGCGCTCGTGGGGCTACCTGTTCCGCGTCGGGATGGTGTTCACGCTGCAGCTGACGGTGTTTGCGATGGCCGGCGGCATCGTGCTCGGCACGCTGCTGGCGCTGATGCGCCAGTCCGACCTGAAGATCGTCGCGCCGATCGCCGGCGCCTACGTCAACCTGGTGCGCTCGGTGCCGCTGGTGCTGGTGATCTTCTGGTTCTACTTCCTGGTGCCCTACCTGGCCGCGTGGGCGATCGGCGCGCCCGAGCCGGTCGAGGTCGGGCCCTTCTGGTCGGCGCTGATCACCTTCATGCTGTTCGAAGCGGCGTACTACTGCGAGATCATCCGCGGCGGGATCCTGTCGGTCCCGCGCGGACAGGCCGCCGCGGCGCAGGCGCTGGGCATGGGATATTGGGAGGCCATGCGGCTGGTGGTGCTGCCGCAGGCGTTTCGCAACATGATCCCGGTGCTGCTGACGCAGACCATCGTGCTGTTCCAGGACGTGTCGCTGGTGTACGTGCTGTCAATTCCGGACTTCGTCGGCGCCGCCAGCAAGGTCGCCCAGCGCGACGGCCGGCTGGTCGAGATGTATTCGTTCGTGGCGCTGGTCTATTTTGTGATGTGCTTCGCGCTGTCGCGCATGGTGCGACGCCTGCAACGTCGCGTGGCCATTGCGTGACGCCTAGATGCGGCCGTAATGGCCCCACATGCACAAGACTTTAACCGTTTGCCGCTCGACCTCGACCTCGTATACGAGTCTGTGCTGAATATTGATCCGCCGAGAATAGTAACCCGCGAGACCGCCAATGAGCTTCTCATAAGGCGGGGGAGAGCGGAAAGGGTCTTGCCTCAGGAGGTCGAGAAGAACCTGGGCTTTCGCTTTCAATCCGGCGCTGGCGAGATTCAGGGAGTCTTTTTTCGCCTGCTTGCTGAACACCAGATGCCAGCTCACCAGGGAAGTTCCGTATCGCACTCCTCCAGCGGCGTGTCGTGCCCCTCCTTAAGCGACTCAGCCATGCCCGGGATAGACAGCAAATACACGGTTTCCTGTATAGCGTCCCAATCTGCTGCTGAGACAAGCACCGCGTCGTGCCGCCGGCCCGTAATAGTTATCGGCGTGCTCGTTTCGGCGGTCTCATCGATCAAATGGTAGAGCTCGTCGCGAGCCTGGGTTGCCGATATCGTTTTCATTCACGCCTCCGCATTTCGAGCTCATAACGTACGCTTTCACGTACGTGATGTCAAACGGCTGGCGCAAGAATCGTGCAGCGCCTGCAACGGGTAAAATAACGCCACTTGCTCCTTGAAAGCCTCCATGTCCATCATCGAATCCCCCCAGACCCTGACCATCACCCGCCCCGACGACTGGCACCTGCACCTGCGCGACGGCGCGGCGATGGCCAGCGTGCTGCCGCACAGCGCGCGCCAGTTCGCCCGCGCGATCGTGATGCCGAACCTGAAGCCGCCTGTGACCACCACCGCGATGGCCAGCGCCTACCGCGACCGCATTCTGGCGGCGCTCCCGGCCGGCATGCACGGTGCGGCGAACCGCTTCGAGCCGCTGATGACGCTGTACCTGACCGACAACACCGAGCCGGACGAGATCCGCCGCGCGATGGACACGGGCTTCATCCACGCCGTCAAGCTGTACCCGGCCGGCGCCACCACCAACTCCGACGCCGGCGTCACCGACCTGGCCAAGTGCTACAAGACGCTCGAAGCGATGCAGGAAATCGGCATGCCATTCCTGGTGCACGGCGAAGTGACCGACCAGGACATCGACCTGTTCGACCGCGAGGCCGTGTTCATCGAACGCGTGATGCGCCCGCTGCGCCGCGACATGCCCGAGCTGAAGATCGTGTTCGAGCACATCACCACCAAGGACGCCGCGCAATACGTGGCCGAAGCCGAAGGCCCGATCGCCGCCACCATCACCGCGCACCACCTGCTGTACAACCGCAACGAGATCTTCAAGGGCGGAATCCGACCGCACTACTACTGCCTGCCGGTGCTGAAGCGCGAAGAGCATCGCCTGGCGCTGATGACGGCCGCCACCAGCGGCGACGAGCGCTTCTTCCTCGGCACCGATTCGGCGCCGCACGCGATCGGCGCCAAGGAAACCTCCTGCGGCTGCGCCGGCTGCTATACCGCGCTGCACGCGATGGAGATGTACGCCGAAGCCTTCGACCGCGCCGGCGCGCTCGACAAGCTCGAAGCCTTCGCCAGCTTCTATGGCCCGGACTTCTACGACCTGCCGCGCAACGAAGGCACGGTCACACTGACGCGCGAATCGTGGACCCTGCCGGCCACGGTGGCGCTGGGCGAAGCCGCGCTGGTGCCGCTCAACGGCGGCGAGCAGATTAACTGGAAGATGCTGTAACGCCGATGCTGCCCGAGATCGACTGGAGCCGCCCGTGGTACGACACGGTGCGGCCGGCTTTCGAGCGGCTGGACTTGGCGGACGGCGACCTGATCGCCGCCTTCAATGCCGGCGCGGCAGGCCTGACCAACGCCGCCGGCCAGCCGCTGCGTTTCGTGCCCCAGTCCGCGCTGCCGGAAGGGCGCGCCTACGAAGAATTCATCGGCGCCACCGGCTGCGTGCCGACGCGCGAGAACCTCCACGATTTCTTCAACGCGCTGGTGTGGCTGACGTTCCCGCGCATCAAACGCCAGCTCAACGCCTTGCAGTCGGCGCAGATCGCGCTGGCCGGGGTCGGCAAATCGCGCGGGCCGGCGCGCGACGCCGCCACCATCTACGACGAGAATTCGGCGCTGCTGGTGGTGCGCGATGGCGACGAAGGCCGCGCGCTGGTCGACGCCTTGCGCGGCCATCGCTGGCAGGAAGCTTTCTGCCAGCGGCGCGCCCAGTTCGGCGCCGACGCGCAGGTCTGGCTGTTCGGCCACGCGCTGATGGAAAAGCTGGTCGTCCCGCGCAAGGCGATCACCGCGCACACCCGCGTGATCCATGCCGGCGACGACTATTTCGCGCTGGCGCCCGAAGCGCAGCGCGAATGGATCGACCGGCACGAAGCGCTGGCGCTGGCTGGCGAAGCGCTCACCACCGCCGGCTTCACGCCGCTGCAGGTCCTGGGCGTGCCCGGCTGGTGGCCGCAGCAGGACGAAGATTTTTATGCCGACACCAGCGTGTTCCGACCGAAGCGAGCTGCCTGAACGAGGAGTCAAACGATGGATGAAGTGCGCTGGGGGATTCTCGGCACCGGCAAGATTTCGCGCCAGTTCGCCGAGGCGCTGAAGGATACGCCTGGCGCCTTGCTGGCCGCCGTGGCGTCGCGCGGCATCGACGGCGCGCAGTCGTTCGCGCGCGAATTCGGCGCCGCGGCCGGCTACGGTTCCTACCAGGCGCTGGCCGACGCGAACGATGTCGACATCGTCTACATCGGCACGCCGCACCCGATGCACGCCGAGAACGCGCTGATGGCGCTCCGCGCGGGCAAGGGCGTGCTGTGCGAAAAAGCGTTCACGATGAACCGGCGCGAGGCCGAGGAAGTGGTGGCGCTGGCGCGCGCGAAGAAGCTGTTCCTGATGGAGGCGATGTGGACGCGCTTCATGCCTGCGCTGGCCGAAGTGCGCCGCATCATCGCGTCCGGCGAGATCGGCCGCGTGCACCAGGTGACCGCCGATTTCGGCTTCCTGGCGACGCAAGGGCCGGAGCACCGCATCTTCAATCCGGCGCTGGGCGGCGGCGCGCTGCTCGACCTGGGCATCTACCCGCTGTCGATCGCGGCGGCATTGCTGGGCCCCGTCGAGTCGGTGCGCGCCGTGTCGGAAATGGGCCCGACCGGTGTCGACATCCAGACCGCCTTCACGCTGCGTCACGAAGGCGGCGCGCTGTCGGCCTGCAGCTGTTCGCTGCGCGCGCGCACGCCGGGCGAGCTGACGGTGTCCGGGGAGCTGGGCCATGTGCGGATGAACACCATGTTCCACCGCGCGAAAACCATTACGGTGGCGCCGGCCGACGGCACTGTGCGCACGGTGGACACGCCGTTCATCGGCAACGGCTACGCGCATGAAGCGATCGAAGCGCAACGCTGCTTCCGGGCCGGCCTGATCGAAAGTCCCGGCATGACGCACGGCGAAACGCTGGCGCTGATGGGTGTGATGGACGAGATCCGGGCGCAAATCGGCCTGCGCTACCCAGCGGACCGCAGCTGATACGAACCTGTTGCACGGCGTCGAACAGGCGCCTGCAAACCTGTTGGCGCCCGGCGGACACCCTGCTTCGCGCAACTGGGCGCGTGCGAAAAAATCACGTTAATTCAAATACTTAGGGAGATTCCGTCGCGCTGGCACGGGTCCTGCTGTATCGCAGATGTGGGCATCGAAGCCCGCGCCTCCGAAACCCGACCCGAAAGGAATTATCGTGAACGTCCACAAAAACATGGAAGTGATTTTCGTGACCGCGCTGGCTGCCGTGAGCCTGGGAAGCTGGCTGCTGGACAGCCTGCCGGCCGCGCAGGCGGTGACCAACAAGCCGCTGGTCGTCGAACGCAGCATCGCCACGCCGACCAGCATGGCGGTTGTCGTCATCAAGGCGCCGCGTGGCCGCAGCGCCGATTGAACGCCTAGCCGAAGTTAGCGCGCGCCGCATCCAGGCGCCGGAACAGGTCCTGGTGCTGGCCGCGGGCGTGGCGGGTCATGTGCTTGCGCGCGTGATCGAGTTCCTTCAGCTCGCGCTCGGCCATCTGCCGCTCGCCATGTTCGATCGCCCACAGCGCCAGGCCGGAGCGCGCCTCGATGCTGGCGAAGCGCTGCACCAGCATCTGGTACTCGCCGCCGGCTTCTTCCTTGCGGCCGGCGGCGTCATATGCGCGGGCCAGCAGCAGGCCGATTTCTTCGGGACGGAAGTTGGGCTGCGCCGCGCGCAGCGACACCAGCAGGCCGATCGCAGGCCGCGGCTGATTGTTGGCCAGCTTGGCGCGCGCCGCGCCCAGGTTGATCTCGGGATCGCTGGCAAACGGGCCGTGCAGGCAGGCGTCGTACTGCTCGACCGCCTGTTCCGTCTTGCCGGCGGCGAGCAGCGCCTGCGCCAGGCGCATCTGGTTGTGCGCCGTCGGCGTCAGGTCGAAAGCCTGCTGGGCCTCGCGCAGGTCGCGGCCGGGGTTCAGGCCTTTCTGGATCGCCGCGCCGGCCTGGCGCGCGCCGCGCTCAAGGCGCGAATGCGGCAGGAACACCACCGCGAAATAGACGATGCTGCCCAACAGAGGAAACATGAACAGGATAACCAGCCAATAGAGCTCGCGGCCCGAGCGCACGGCATGGATCGCGAAAAACAGGGCGACGATAAGGTGAAGTCCAATTCCGAAAATGGGCATGCGATTACCTGTTGTAATGACGACACTTAAATTGCCGACAAGCATACCCGTTATTTTTAGTTGAAAACTATTGAATATTCACACTGTGCGGAATGCCCGTTGTAGTTATTTCTGTGACAAGACACGAGGCGCAGAAGTGTTTACACCTGATTCATCCTGCCTGCGCGGGCAGCTGCGACAACGGCTAGTCAGACCTTCAGGAATTCCTCTTTGCCGCCGAGCCAGCGGGCCAGGTGGGCTTCGACCACGTCGTGGTCCGATTCGTGCAGCAGGTTGTGGGCGACGTCGCGCGCCTGCTCGACCAGCCACTGGTCGGTTTCAAGGTCGGCGAAGCGCAGCATGGCCTGGCCCGACTGGCGCGCGCCGAGGAATTCGCCGGGGCCGCGGATCTCTAGGTCGCGCCGCGCGATCTCGAAGCCGTCGGTGGTTTCGCGCATGGTCATCAGGCGCTGCTTGGCCACGCCGCCCAACGGACTTTGATACAGCAGCAGGCAGACGCTGGCCGCCGAGCCGCGACCGACGCGCCCGCGCAGCTGGTGCAGCTGCGACAGGCCGAAGCGCTCGGCGTGCTCGATCACCATCAGCGACGCATTCGGCACGTCGACACCGACCTCGATCACCGTGGTCGCCACCAGCACCTGAACCTCGTTGGCGGTGAACGCGTCCATCACTTCCTGCTTCTCGGCCGGCTTGAGGCGCCCGTGCACCAGGCCCACCTGCAGGTCGGGCAGCGCCTCGGCCAGCATCGCGTGGGTGTCGGTCGCGGTCTGCAGCTGCAGCGCTTCGGATTCCTCGATCAGCGGGCAAACCCAGTACACCTGGCGGCCTTCGAGCGCCGCCGCGTGCACGCGCTCGATCACTTCGTCGCGCCGGTTCTGGTCGATCGCGCGCGTGACGATCGGACTGCGGCCGGGCGGCAGCTCGTCGATGATCGAGACTTCGAGGTCGGCGTAATACGTCATCGCCAGGGTGCGCGGGATCGGCGTGGCCGACATCATCAGCTGGTGCGGCGTCTTGCCGTTGCTGCCTTTGTTGCGCAAGGTGAGGCGCTGGCCGACGCCGAAGCGATGCTGCTCGTCGACGATCACCAGTCCCAGCTTCGCGAAGCTGACCGTGTCCTGGATCAGCGCATGGGTGCCGATCACCAGCTGTGCCTCGCCCGATTCGACCAGCGCGGTCGCGGCCAGCTTGTCCTTCTTTTTCAGGCTGCCGGTCAGCCACGCGACCTTCACGCCGAGCGGCTCCATCCACGCCGCGATCTTGCGGAAGTGCTGGTCGGCCAGGATCTCGGTGGGCGCCATCAGCGCGGCCTGGTAGCCGCTGTCGATCGCCTGCGCGGCCGCCAGCGCGGCGACCACGGTCTTGCCGCTGCCGACGTCGCCCTGCAGCAGGCGCTGCATCGGATACGGATGGCGCAGGTCGGCGCGAATCTCTTTCAGCACGCGGGCCTGGGCGCCGGTCAGTGTGAACGGAAGGATGGCGGTGAACGCCTCGCTCAGCGTGCCGACGGTCTTGATCACCGGCGCTCCCTTGGCGCGGCGGGCCCGCTGCGCGCGCTTGAGCGACAGCTGCTGGGCCAGCAGCTCGTCGAACTTCATGCGCACCCAGGCCGGGTGCGAGCGGTCCATCAGCGCGTTCTCGTCGATCTCCTGCGGCGGCGTGTGCAGCAGGCGCACCGAGGGCTCGAAGTTCGACAGATTCATCGACGCCAGCAGCTTGGGCGGCAACGTGTCCTGCCAGTTCACGCGCTTCATCGCATCGGAGATCGCGCGTCGCAGGATCGCCTGCGACAAGCCTTCGCCGGAGGGGTAGACTGGCGTGAGCACGGTGGGCAGCGGCGCGCCCTCGTTGATGACCTTGTAGGCGGGGTGGACCATCTCGGCGCCGAAGAAGCCGTGCTTGAGCTCCGCGCGGGCGCGCACCCGGGTGCCTTCGGCCAGCTGCTTGACCTGGCTGCCGTAGAAGTTCATGAAGCGCAGCAGCAGGTCGCCGGTTTCGTCGGCGATCGTCACCAGCAGCTGGCGGCGCGGCCGGAAGCTGATCTCGTTCCTGGTGACGACGCCTTCGACCTGCGACACGTGGCCGCCGCGCAGGCAGGCTTCGCGGATCGACACCACCTGGGTCTCGTCCTCGTAGCGCATCGGCAGGTGCAGCACCAGGTCCATGTCGGTGCGCAGTCCCAGCTTGGCGAGCTTGCTTTCGTTGGTTTTTGGCGCAGGTTTCGGTTTGGATGCGGGCATTGTGGCGATTTTGCGGGGCAAGTGGCGTAAAATAGAGGGTTGCCTTGCGCTTGTAAGCCCTATTGTAAGGCCCCTGAACCCCATTTTTCCAGAATTAGCAGAATGTACTCGCTTTCCGATTTCGATTTCGACCTGCCGCCCGAGCGCATCGCGCAGACCCCGCTGCCCGACCGCAGCGCCTCGCGCCTGCTGCAGCTCGACGGCGACACCATCGTCGACCGCCACTTTTCAGACATCGTCGACTTGCTGGAGGCGGGCGACCTGCTGGTCATGAACAACACGCGCGTGCTCAAAGCGCGCTTCTTCGGCGTCAAGGAGTCCGGCGGCCAGGTCGAAGTGCTGGTCGAGCGCGTGCTCGACAACCGCACCGTGCTTGCGCAAGTGCGCGCGTCGAAGTCGCCCAAGCCGGGCAACCGCATCCGCCTCGCCGACGCGTTCGACGTCGTCGCCGGCGAGCGCGCGGGCGAGTTCTTCACCCTGACGTTCGAAGGCGACGTGTTCGAGCTGATCGAAGCGCACGGGCGCCTGCCGCTGCCGCCGTACATCGACCACGCCGCCGACGAATTCGACGAGCAGCGTTACCAGACGGTGTACTCGAAGGAGCCGGGCGCTGTCGCCGCGCCGACCGCCGGCCTGCACTTCGACGACGCGCTGCTGGCCAAGCTGGCCGCGAAGGGCGTCAACTTCGCCTATGTCACGCTGCACGTGGGCGCCGGCACCTTCCAGCCGGTGCGGGTCGAAGACCTCACCAAGCACAACATGCACACCGAGTGGTACACCGTGCCGCAGGAGACTGTCGATGCGGTGAAGGCCGCCAAGGCTGCCGGCAAGGCCGTCGTCGCGGTCGGCACCACCAGCCTGCGCGCGCTCGAATCGGCGTCGCAGTCGGGCGAACTGGTGGCCGGCAGCGCCGACACCGCGCTGTTCATCACGCCGGGCTACGCCTTCAAGACAGTGACGCGCCTGATCACCAACTTCCACCTGCCGAAGTCGACCCTCCTGATGCTGGTGTCCGCCTTCGCCGGCTACGAGCCGATCCGCAAGGCCTACGCGCACGCGATCGCCAACGAATACCGCTTCTTCAGCTATGGCGACGCCATGCTGCTCACGACCCAATCACGCTAAGACTCCCATGCTCGAATTTACTCTTCTGAAGACCGACACCAGCGGCCTGTCGCACGCGCGGCGCGGCCGCCTGAAACTCAATCACGGCACCATCGAGACGCCGATCTTCATGCCGGTCGGGACCTACGGCTCGGTCAAGGCGATGGATCCGGACGAACTGAAGGCGGTCGGCTCGCAGATCATCCTGGGGAACACCTTCCACCTGTGGCTGCGCCCGGGCACCGAAGTGCTCAACAAGTTCGGCGGCCTGCACGGCTTCATGGGCTGGGACGGCCCGATCCTGACCGACTCGGGCGGCTTCCAGGTGTTCTCGCTCGGCGCGATGCGCAAGATCACGGAGGAGGGCGTCAAATTCGCCTCGCCGATCGACGGCAGCAAACTGTTCCTGTCGCCCGAGATCTCGATGCAGATCCAGCGCGCGCTGAATTCGGACATCGTGATGCAGTTCGACGAGTGCACGCCGTACGAAATCGACGGCCGTCCCGCCACCACCGAAGAAGCGGCCAAGTCGATGCGCATGTCGCTGCGCTGGGCCCAGCGCTCGATGAACGAATTCAAGGAGGGCGAAAACCCGAACGCGCTGTTCGGCATCGTCCAGGGCGGCATGTACGAGCACCTGCGCGACGAGTCGCTGGCGGGACTCGAAGACATCAACTTTCCGGGCATCGCGATCGGCGGCCTGTCGGTGGGCGAGCCGAAGGAAGACATGATGCGCATGCTGGCGCACGTCGGCCCGAAACTGCCGGCCAACAAGCCGCACTATCTGATGGGCGTGGGCACGCCGGAAGACCTGGTGGCGGGCGTGGCGAACGGCGTCGACATGTTCGACTGCGTCATGCCGACCCGGAATGCGCGCAACGGCTGGCTGTTCACGCGCTTCGGCGACGTCAAGATCAAGAACGCGCGCTACAAGGAAGACACGGCGCCGCTCGACGAGAGCTGCGACTGCTACTGCTGCAAGAACTTCTCGCGCGCGTATTTGCACCACCTGCACCGTTCGCAGGAGATCCTGGGCGCGCGCCTGAACACCATCCACAATCTGCACTACTACCTCAAGCTGATGCAGGAGATGCGCGATGCGATCGACGCGGACGGCTTCCATGCGTTCCGCCTGAAGTTCAATGCGGACCGGGCGCGCGGGATCTGACCCGCAAAGACCATCGGAACCCACCGGGGTCAGACCCGCTTATTATTCGGACGATTGGCGCGGCGCCAAAGACAAAACGGGTCTGACCCCGCGTGTCATGCCTTCCGTTTGAAGTTCAATCCGAAACGGGCGCGTGGGATCTGACCCTTAAAAACAATCGGGGTCAGACCCGGTTGTTATTCGGACGATTTGCGCGGCGCCGAAGAAAAAACGGGTCTGACCCCGCGGGGTAGACCCCTGCCTTGCAAAAACAATTACAGGTCCCACATGGCGAAAATGACTAGCCATCTGCGCCCGGTGCTAGAATACAGCGCTGCTTTTTTAACCAAGTAAAACTAACAACTGGAGTAACCTGTGTTCATTTCTAACGCTTATGCACAAACCGCCGGCACCGCCGCGGACGCCGGTACGATGGCCAGCCTGACGACCGTCGCACCGCTGGTGCTGATGTTCGTGGTCATGTATTTCCTGATGATCCGCCCGCAGCAGAAGCGCGCAAAAGAGACGAAGCTGATGATGGACGCGCTGACCAAGGGCGACGAAGTGATCACCGCCGGCGGCATCCTGGGCAAGGTCGCCAAGGTCAACGACACCTACGTCACCGTGGAAATCGCGGCCAACACCGAAATCGTGGTCCAGAAGAGCGCGATCACCACGCTGCTGCCGAAGGGCACCCTGAAGTCGCTGTAAGCCTGCCGGGCGGCGTGCGCGCCGCTCCCGCCTGCTCACCATCACCCGCTGGAACATTATGAATCGCTATCCCCTCTGGAAATACATTGTGATCGTCATCGCGCTGCTGTTCGGCGCGCTGTACACGGCGCCGAACTACTTCGGTGAATCGCCGGCGCTGCAAGTGACGACCGGCAAGACCACCATCAAGGTGAACGACGCCACCGCCACCCAGGTCGCGGCGGCGTTGAAACAGGAGGGGATCGCGCCCGACCGCATCAGCCTCGACGGCCAGGGCGCCGGCACCTCGGTGCGGGTGCGCTTCCCCACCACCGACGCCCAGTTCAAGGCCAAGCTGGCGCTGGAACGCGACCTGAACCGCGATCCGACCGACCCGGACTATATCGTCACCGTCAACCTGGTGAAGAACACCCCGGCCTGGATGCTGGCGATCCTCGCCAAGCCGATGAACCTGGGCCTTGACTTGCGCGGCGGCGTCCACTTCCTGATGCAGGTCGACGCCAACGGCGTGCTCGACAACAAGATCAAGGGCCTGCTGGCCACCACCCGCAGCGCCTTGCGCGACAAGAACGTCCGCCACGCCGGCATCGAGCGCCAGGGCAACACCATCCAGATCAAATTCCGCGACGCCGAAACCCGGGCGCGCGCCCGCGACGTGCTGGCCAGCCAGGTCGCCGACCTGGCGTTCGCCGACGCCACCAACGGCGCCGACCAGAACCTGCTGGTCTCGCTCAAGCCGGACGCGCTCAAGCGCATCGTCGAAGAAGGCGTCAAGCAGAACATCACCACGCTGTCCAAGCGGATCAACGAGCTGGGCGTGTCCGAGCCGATCATCCAGCAGCAGGGCGCCTCGCGCATCCTGATTCAGCTGCCGGGCGTGCAAGACGTGGCGCGCGCCAAGGACATCATCGGCCGCACCGCGACGCTGGAAATGCGCATGGTCGACGAGACCATCACCCCGGGCACCGAAACCACTGCGGCGATTCCGCTGAACTCGGAACTGTTCACCGTCGGCACCGGCGCGCCCGTCGTGCTGTATAAGGACGTCAACCTGACCGGCGAATACATTTCCGGCGCGTCCGCCAGCTTCGACCAGAACCAGCAGCCGGCCGTCAGCATCGACCTGAACGGCGACGGCGGCCGCAAGATGCGCGAAGCGACCCGCGAGCGCGTCGGCAAGAAGATGGCCATCCTGCTCAAGGAAAAAGGCAAGTACATGGTCGCTTCGGTGGCCACCATCCAGAGCGAACTGGGCAGCACGTTCCAGATCTCGAACATGGGCACGGCCGAGCGCGCCAGCGAACTGGCGCTGCTGCTGCGTTCCGGCGCGCTGTCGGCGCCGATGGAATTCGTCGAAGAGCGCGTGATCGGGCCGCAGCTGGGCGCCGAAAACATCGCCAAGGGACTGTACTCGACCGTGTACGGTTTCATCGCGATCGCCATCTTCATGATCATCTACTACCAGCTGTTCGGTTTCTTCAGCGTGCTGGCGCTGGCCTGCAACCTGTTCCTGCTGCTGGCGCTGCTGTCGACGATGCAGGCGACCCTGACCCTGCCGGGCATCGCCGCTATCGCGCTCGCGCTCGGCATGGCGATCGACGCCAACGTGCTGATCAACGAGCGCATCCGCGAAGAACTGCGCGGCGGCGCCTCGCCGCAGGCGGCGATCTCGGCCGGCTTCGACCGCGCCTGGGCCACCATTCTCGACTCCAACGTCACCACGCTGATCGTCGGCCTGGCGCTGCTGCTGTTCGGTTCGGGCGCCGTGCGCGGCTTTGCCGTCGTGCACTGCCTGGGCATCCTGACCTCGATGTTCTCGGCGGTGTTCGTGTCGCGCGGCGTGGTCAACCTCTGGTACGGCCGCAAGAAGAAGCTGGGCAAGATTGCCATCGGCACCGTATGGACGCCCGGCGTGGTCTCCATCAAGAAATAATTAAGAAAGAGGATTCGAGATGGAATTTTTCAAGATCAAACGGGACATCCCGTTCATGCGCCACGCGTTGATTTTCAACATCGTGTCGGCGCTGACCTTTGTGGCGGCGGTGTTCTTCATCGCCCACAAGGGCCTGCATTTGTCGGTCGAGTTCACCGGCGGCACCAAGCTGGAGTTGCGCTATCCGCATGCCGCGGACCAGGAAAAGATCCGCGCCAACCTCGTCAAGCTCGGTTACGAGCAGCCTGACGTGACCAGCTTCGGCACCGCGCAGGACATCCTGATGCGCCTGCCGGTACTCAAGGGCCAGGCCGGCGCCGACAGCTCGACCAGGGTGTTCAACGCCCTGTGCGCGGCCGAGAGCGGCACGCCGAAGCAGATCGACGGCGTCGGCCCCGGCGGCCAGCCGGTGTCGAAACAAGGCTGCGTGAACGCGGCCGGCGCTGAAGTGCTGACCTTGCAGTCGAAGGACTTCGTCGGTCCGTCGGTGGGCGACGAACTCGCGCAGAACGGCCTGAACGCACTGATCATGGTGATCGTCGGCGTGATGATTTACCTGGCCGTGCGCTTCGAATGGAAATTCGCGGTCGCGGCGATCATCGCCAACTTGCACGACGTGGTCATCATCCTCGGCTTCTTCGCCTTCTTCGAGTGGGAATTCTCATTGACCGTGCTGGCCGCGGTGCTGGCGGTGCTCGGTTACTCGGTCAACGAATCGGTGGTGATTTTCGACCGGATCCGCGAAAACTTCCGCAAGCAGCGCAAGGCGCCGGTGACCGAAGTGATCGACAACGCGATCACCAGCACGATTTCGCGCACCATCATCACCCACGGCTGCACCCAGATGATGGTGCTGTCGATGCTGTTCCTGGGCGGCCAGACGCTGCACTACTTCGCGATTGCGCTGACCATCGGTATCTGCTTCGGCATCTACTCGTCGGTGTTCGTGGCCGCGGCGATCGCCATGTGGCTGGGCGTCAAGCGTGAAGACCTGATCAAGCCGGTCAAGGAAAAGGACGAGACGGACGGCGCTGTGGTGTAAGCGCGGCCGCAGCGATCGCAGAAGAGGGCAGCCGAGGCTGCCCTTTTTTATCGCGCCAGCGCAGGCGTTGTTAACTATTTTCTGTTTGTGTGGGCCAACGCACAGAAGGACCGGCGCCCGGAAACTATAGTGGAACTGTCTCTTTCAGGACATCCCTAGTTTTGGACTTAGGCCCGCTCTTCCGAGAGTGGGCATTTTTTTTGTCCGGACGAAAAAACGGGGACAGGTCCGCGCGACCAGTCCCCTGCGTGTGCGCGTGCTGCGCTTAGAACAGCGCCGCGCTCAGGCTGCTGACTTCGTCGGCGGATTCTTCCAAAATGGAGGCGAGGGTGCCCTCGCCGGTGACGAAATCGATCGTCGCCGCCGACTGCTGCGTGGTGGCGCCGGGGCGCACGTGCAGCGGCGACGGCAGCGGCGCCAGGTCGTTGGCCAGCATCAGGGTGTCGCCAAGGGTTTCCGGCGGCAGCGCGCGCATGCCGTTCCACATCGCCTCGATGGCATCCATCACGGCCGGCGGCACGCCGAGCTTCTTCAGCACGCCGCGCCCGATCTCGACTTCGCCGAATTCGATCCATTCCTCCGGATCGCCATCGAGCAGGCCGGGAAACTCGGCCGCGCGCGACAGCAGGTAGAAGCCGCCGACTTCGTGCACGATGCCGGCGAACATGGCCGTTTCCGGATCGACATGCGTGACGCGCCTGGCAATGACTTGCGCCAGCGCCGCGACGTGGGCCGAATGCTTCCACAGCTGGTCGGCCTTGGCACGCAGGTCCGGCTGGGTAATTTTGCTGTCGAGCTGGCGGACGATGACGGCCGCGGCCAGCGCGTTGAGGGTGCGGAAGCCGACCCGCTGCACGGCGGCGCGGACGTTGGTGACGTCGCTGCCGGAGCGCTTGTAGGCGGCCGAGTTGGCGATCGCCACGGTGCGCGCGGCCAGCAAGGGCTCGGCCTGCACCAGGCGGGCGGCTTCGTCCGCGTGCAGGTCCGGGTCGCTCAGCGCGCGCTGCAGTTTGAGCGTGGCGTCGACGTTGGTCGGGAAGCTGAGTTCGCCGCGTCCCGCCTCGGCGGCGATGCTTTTGAAGGTGTCGAGTCTGTCCATGGGAAAAATTATACTCCCAATAAACATACCGCCCTGCGATAAAACGTGCTCAAAAGCATCTTTTTACCACAGGCCTGGCGTGGATCAAGGCGCCGAGAAGATCGCGTCGCAGCCTTCCTCGGTGCCTTCGGTGCCTTGCAGCTCGTCGACCAGGCCCAGGTCTTCCAATTCTTCCACGGCGTTGGTGTAGTTGTTGGCCTTCGGGGCGCCGATCAGGCGGTAGATTTGGCCGGCTTCGTTGCGCACGCCGACCAGCAGCTTTTCCTGGCGCACTTCGTCGACCGAAGCGACGTCGAGCAGCAGATTGGCGATGATTTGTTTATCGATTTGGGCCGGCGCGATGCCGTCGATCAGGGCGGTTTTCAATGTTCTTCCTTTAATGGTGAGGTGGAAGGGGGAAGGGCGGCGCCGGCGTGCAGGATCAGCTGCTTGAGCTTGGACAAGGCCTGGTCGATGGCGTCGAACTCGGCGTCGCTGCAGCCGGCGAACAGTTGCTTGCCGTGCGCCACCACGGTCGGAAATACCTCGTGGAACAGCGCCTCGCCGCTCGGGGTCAGGCTGACGAAGAACGAGCGCTTGTCGTCGCCGCTGCGGGTGCGCGCGACCAGGCCCTTCTGTTCGAGGCGGTCGATGACCCCGGTCAGGGTGCCCTTGGTGATCAGGGTGCGCTCGCCCAGTTGCTTGTACGTCATCCCGGCCGTATTGCCGAGCGTGGCGATGATGTCGAACTGGGCGTGCGTGAGCCCGCACTGGCGCACCGACTCGCCCGAAAAGCGTTCGAAGCCCTGCATGCACTCCGCCAGCAAGCGGACACTCCGTAAGTATCGTTCCCCCATAAGCGGTGATTATAGCTGGCCGCGCGCCATTGCCGGCGCGGTGCGTTCGCGTTTTGCGGCCGAGGCAGTTACCATACGCCTATTATTATCAAATCAACGCCGAGACCTCCATGACCCACCAGTTCCGCGGCATCCTCGCCCTGCTGCTCGTCACCCTTGTGTGGGGGACCACTTTCCCCGCGATGAAAGGGCTGACGCTGTATTTTTCGGCGCAATGGATCATCTTCATCCGCTTCGCGATTGCCGCGGTGCTGCTCGCGCCCTTCCTGTGGAAACCGGGGCGCGACGACCTGGTCTCGGGCGGCCTGCTCGGCGTGCTGCTGTTTTTCTGCTACGTGTTCCAGGTCGAAGGGCTGGCGCTGACCACGTCGAACCGCAACGCCTTCATGTGCGGACTGTCGGTGCTGGTGGTGCCGCTGCTCGGCCTCGTGTCGGGCAAGCTGCCGGAAAAACGCATCGTGTTGGCGCTGGTGCTGGCGCTGGCCGGCCTGGCGGCGCTGTGCTGGGACGGCGGCGCGTGGAGCCGCGGCGACACGCTGGCGCTGTGCAGCGCGTTCGCCTTCGGCCTGTACATCAAGATGATGGCCTTCCGCACGCGGCGCGCGTCGCGATTGATGACGCTGACCGCGATGCAGATCCTGACGGTGGCGCTGTGCGCGGCGATCTGGTTGCTGGCGCGCGAAGTGCCGCGCACGACGATCGACGCCGGCCAGGACTTCGCCAACTACTGGGAATACATCGGGCAAGGGCTGGCGACTTACACGGTCAACCTCGTGTACCTGGGCGTGGTGGCGACGGCGGCGATCATCTCGCTGCAAAGCTGGGGGCAGTCGCGGGCGACGGCCAACGAAGCGGCGGTGATCTACTCGTTCGAGCCGGCGGCGGCTGCCTTCTTCGCCTACTTCTGGCTGGGCGAGACGATGACGGCGCGCGGCTGGTTCGGCGCGGCGCTGCTGATCGCCGGCATGATCGTCAGCCAATGGAATGCGGCGACGCCGCGTCCGGCGGCCGCGCTGGCGCCCGAATAACGCCAGGCGATGCCGCTGTCCGATCTTTCCCGCCTGGCGCATGAAAAGCCGCTGCGCGTCCTGCTGGTCAATGCCGGCGAACCGGACTCGTTGAGCTGGTCCGGGCTGTATCAGCCGCTGCGGCTGGCGGCCAAGCTGCTCGGGCCCGAGCGCCTGCATGTGGACGTGCGCACGCCCGACAAGTTCGGCGCCGACGCGGTTCGCCACTGGCACCTGGTGCTGCTGGTGGCGGACGAATCGGAGGCCGGGCTGAAGCCGGCGAACAGCCGCACCGTGTTTTCGCGGGTGCGCGCGGCGCCGTTCTGGGGCGGCGTCGGCGCCGGCGTGCTGTGGCTGGCGGAGGGCGGCATGCTCAATGGCGTGCGCACTGCCTTGCCGTGGGCGCTGTATCCCGAGGTCGACACCAGTGGCGACCATGCCGTGATCACGCCGCACCTGTACGAGTTCGACGACAACCGGCTCACGTGTTGCGGGGGGGCGGCCAGCATCGACTTCGCGCTGGCGCTGGTCGACATCATCTTCGGCGCCACGGTGCAGGCGCACATCAAGGAAGCGCTGTGCATCGACCGGGTGCGCGGGAAGGAAGAGCGGCAGCGGGTCGCGTTGCAGGCGCGCTTCGGAGTGCTGCAGCCGAAGCTGAGCGAAGCGGTGACGCTCATGGAAGCCAACATCGAAGAGCCGCTGTCGACGGACGACATTGCGGGGCTGGTGGGGCTGTCGCGGCGCCAGCTCGAGCGCCTGTTCAAACAGTACCTGGGCAGCCTGCCGTCGCGCTACTACCTCGAGTTGCGCCTGCAGCGTGCGCGCCAGCTGCTGCTCGACACCAACTACTCGATCGTCCAGGTGGGCTTGATGTGCGGCTTTTCGTCGGGCTCGCATTTTTCGACTGCTTTCGGCGCACTCTTTGGGAACACCCCGCGCGAGGAGCGCCAGCGCAAGCTGAGTTCGTAAATCCGCTTAAACCCCTGGGGTCAGACCAACCCCCCCCGGGGTCAGACCCGCTTTTTCTCTCGCGAAACCGCCCGAACGTCGTCAATAAAACGGGTCTGACCCCGGGGGCAAAACGGGTCTGACCCCGGGGGCAAAACGGGTCTGACCCCGAGGGGCAAAGCTGTTTCAAACCCCTGGGGTCAGACCCGCTTTTTCTATCGCGAAACCGTCCGAACGCCGTCAATAAAACGGGTCTGACCCCGGGGGGGGAAGCTGTTTTGCCGTCAGTTGCGATTGATCGAATCCGGATCACTTTATCGGGCTAGCGTGGGAGCTTTCCGTCACCGATTTTCGCGAGCTACCCATGCCACGTCGATTACGTCTGGTCATCCCCGAAGTCCCGCTTCATATCACTCAGCGCGGCAACAACCGGCTTCGGTGTTTTTTTGACGAGGCCGATTTCCAGATGTACCTCAAGCTGCTTCGCTCGGCCTCGATCCGCGCCGATTGTCGAATACACGCATATGTGTTGATGAGCAATCATGTCCACTTGGTAGTGTCTCCCACCGACGAACAAGGGCCGGCTGTGCTGATGAAATCGCTCGGCGAGCGCTACGTGCGATATGTGAACCGCCGCCACTCCCGAACTGGCACCCTGTGGGAAGGGCGCTATCACTCATGCCTGGTCCAAAGCGAACGGTACCTGATGGCCTGTCAGCGGTATGTGGAACTGAATCCGGTTCGCGCGAGCCTGGTGAGCAAGCCTTCCGATTACCCTTGGTCAAGCTACCACCATAACGCCCACGGCGGACCTGGCAAGCTGGTAACGCCGCACGAGCTTTACAACCGACTGGGCAACGATTTCGCTTCCCGGCAGAGCGCCTATCGGGCGCTGTTTGACGAAATTCTCGGCAGCGAAGCACTTTGCCAGGTGCGTAAGGCGACGCATGGCAATACTGCCTTTGGCTCACCGGAGTTCTCAGCCCAGTTCTCGCAATTGGCGGGGCGCACGCTCACACCGCGGCGCGCGCCCCCCCAAGGCAAGCGATGATTTCGCGAATCGCGCCAGAACCGAACAAAAACCGGGTCTGACCCCGATGGTGGGAAATGGCAAGGACGAAAAATGAAAATGCCTGTCGCACATTGAAAAGAACTCAACGGCGTCCTTTCCTATAATTGGCCATCCGCCCAGCTGTCCGAGCCCGGGCGACCCTAACATTGGATGAGGATTTGCCATGAACGCTAAGCTTGAATCGGGTGTCACCACGCGGCCTGTCACACGCCAGACTTTCGACGAAGTACTGATCCCCACCTACGCGCCCGCCGCGATGGTGCCGGTGCGCGCCTCCGGCCTCGACCTGTGGGACCAGAACGGCAAGCATTACCTCGATTTCACCGCCGGCATCGCCGTCACCAGCCTCGGCCACGCCAACCCGATCCTGGTCGACGCCCTCACCAAGCAGATCAACACGCTCTGGCACCTCGGCAACGGCTACACCAACGAGCCGGTCCTGCGCCTGGCCCTGGCCCTGACCGACGCCACCTTCGCCGACCGCGCCTTCTTCTGCAACTCCGGCGCCGAAGCCAACGAAGCGGCCCTGAAGCTGGCCCGCAAATACGCCCACACCAAGTTCGGCGCCCACAAGTCGCGCATCGTGTCCTGCCTGTCGTCGTTCCACGGCCGCACCCTGTTCACCGTCTCGGTCGGCGGCCAGCCGAAATACACCGAAGGCTTCGAGCCGCTGCCGCAAGAGATCAACCACATCCCGTACAACGATATCGCCGCCGCGCGCGCCGCGATCACCGACGATGTCGCCGCCGTGATCGTCGAGCCGATTCAGGGCGAGGGCGGCGTGATCCCGGGCGACCCGGCCTTCCTCAAAGCGCTGCGCGAACGCTGCGACGAAACCGGCGCGCTGCTGGTGTTCGACGAAGTCCAGTCGGGCGTGGGCCGCACCGGCGCCTTGTACGCGTATATGGAAACCGGCGTCACGCCAGACATCCTGACCACCGCCAAAGCCCTCGGCAACGGCTACCCGATCGGCGCGATGCTGACCACCACCGCGATCGCCGAACACTTCGGCGTCGGCTCGCACGGCACCACCTACGGCGGCAACCCGCTCGCCGCGACCGTCGCGCTGAACGTGGTCGAGACCATCAACACCCCGGCCTTCCTGGCGCGCGTGAAGCAAGCCAGCGCCAAGCTGTTCGCCAACCTCGAGAAGCTCGCCGCCGACTACCCCCAGCTGTTCGGCAAGGTGCGCGGCCAGGGCCTGCTGATTGGCCTGCCGGTCGCCGATGCCTTCAAGGGCCGCGCCAAGGATTACACCAAAGCCGCCGAAGCCCTCGGCCTGATGCTGCTGATCGCCGGCCCCGACGTGATCCGCCTTGCCCCCGCGCTGATCGTCTCCGACGAGCAGATCGCCGACGCCGACCGCATCATGCGCGCCGCCGCCGACGCCATCCTGGCCGCCGTCTGACCGCCCACGCCGGACCTTCCAAGGGAGTCCCCATGCATGTTGTCCGTCCGGTAGAGCTGTCCGACATCGCCGCCCTCGAAACGCTGGCGGCGGTGACGATGCCGGGTGTCCACACGCTGCCGAAGACGCGCGAAAAAATCGCCGCTTCGGTGGAGCGCTCGATCGCCTCGTTCGCCGCGCACGTCGACATCCCCAGCGAAGAGTCCTACCTGTTCGTGCTCGAGAACCAGGCCACGCGCGAGATCGTCGGCACTGCCGCGATCCACGCCTCGGCCGGTTCCAACGGCACCTACTTCTCCTTCCGTAACGACGTGATCCAGCAGGTTTCGCGCGACCTGAACATCAGCCACAGCGTCCACGCGCTCACGCTGTGCTCCGAGCTGACCGCCTACTCGCAGCTGTCCGGCTTCTACGTGCAGGAGCGCGACAGCGCCGGCCCCGAAGCGGCCCTGCTGTCGCGCGCCCGCCTGCTGTTCGCCGTCCTCGCGCCGCACCGCTTCGGCGACCGCTTCTTCGTCCCGCTGGCCGGCGTCACCGACGACCAGGGTTCCTCGCCGTTCTGGGATGCGCTGGGCCGCAAGTTCTTCAAGATGGATTTCCTCGACGCCGAACGCGTCATCGGCGGCGCCCGCAACCGCACCCTGATCGTCGAGCTGATGCCGCACTACCCGGTGTACGTGCCGCTGCTGCCCGGCGACGCCCAGGCGGCGATGGGCCAGATCCATCCCGACGGCCAGCTCGCCTTCGACCTGCTCACCGAAGAAGGCTTCGAAGCCGACGACTACATCGACATCTTCGACGGCGGCCCGATCCTGCAGGCGCACAAGAATTCGCTGCGCTCGTTCACCGGTTCGGTGATTCGCCAGGTGGCGATGGCCGACCCGGGCGCCGCCTGCGACGCGCTGGCGACCTACGCGATCGCCGCCAGCAGCGAGCAGAACTTCCGCGCCATCACCGCCACCTGCCCATCGGTCGAAGCGGGCGAGGTGGTGTACCTGGCGCAGGACGCGCTCGATGCGCTGATGGTGGCCCCCGGCGACAGCGTCATCTGCGTCAGAATCTGAGAGAAAATCCATGTTAGTCGTACGCGCAATCAAAACCTCGGACCTTGACGCCCTGCTCGACATGGCATCGCAGGTCGGCAGCGGCATGACCACCCTCAAGCCGGACCGCCAGATGCTGGGCGACCGGGTCGCCGTCGCCGTCGCTTCGTTCGCGCAGACCATCGCCCCCGAAAAGCGCGACTACATGTTCGTCATGGAGGACACCTCCACCGGCCGCATGGCCGGCGTGTGCGCCATCAAGGGCGCGGTCGGCCTGAACGAGCCGTTCTACAACTACCGCATCGGCACCCTGGTGCACTCCAGCCGCGAACTCGATATCTTCACGCGCATGGAGACGCTGTACCTGTCGAACGACCTGACCGGCTCCACCGAACTGTGCTCGCTGTTCCTGCACCCCGACTACCGCTTCGGCCACAACGGCAAGTGGCTGTCGAAAAGCCGCTTCCTGTTCATCGCCCAGTTCCCGCACCTGTTCACCGAAAAGCTGATCGCCGAAATGCGCGGCTTCCAGGAAGACGACGGCCGCTCGCCGTTCTACGAAGGCCTCGGCCGCCACTTCTTCAAGATGGACTTCGACCACGTCGACGAACTGACCGCGCTCGGCAAAAAGTCCTTCATCGCCGAACTGATGCCGCGCCAGCCGCTGTACGTCGATTACCTGCCGGCCGAAGCGCAGGAAGTGATCGGCAAAGTCCACCGCAACACCCAGCCCGCCCGCAAGATGCTCGAGCAGGAGGGCATGCACTTCGAAGGCTACGTCGACATCTTCGACGCCGGCCCGGTGCTGCAGGGCCGCGTGTCCGAACTGCGCGCGGTGCGCCAGAGCGAGCTGGTAACGGTGACCGAAGGCGTCGCGCCGCCGAACTCGGACCATACGCTGGTGTCTAACACAGTGATGCAGGACTTCCGCATGATCGTCGCCTGCGCCGCCCCGTCGTCGGACTCCATCGCGCTCACCACCGCGCAACTCGAACTGCTGCATTGCGCGCACGGCGACCAGGTGCGCACGCTGCCACTCAATTCAAGGAAGAACACGAATGCCACACCTCAGTAATTTCATTGGCGGCGCATGGTCCGCCGGCAGCGGCGCCGAACTCGTGACGATCGATCCGTCCAGCGGCAAGCAGACCTGGTCCAGCAACGAGTCCACCCCGGCCGACGTCGATCGCGCAACGCAGGCCGCGCGCGCCGCGTTCGAAGCATGGGCTCTCACGCCGCTCGACGAGCGCATCGCCGTGTGCACGCGCTTCCGCGACCTGCTCAAACAGGACGCCGAGGAGCTGGCCGCAATCATCGCCGAAGAAGTCGGCAAGCCGCTGTGGGAAGCGCGCACCGAAGTGACAACCATGGCCAACAAGGTCGACATCTCGGTGCAGGCCTACGCTGCCCGCACCGGCGAGACGGCCGCCAAGGTCGCCGACGGCAACGCGGTACTGCGCCATCGGCCGCACGGCGTGTTCGGCGTGTTCGGTCCTTACAACTTCCCCGGCCACCTGCCGAACGGGCATATCGTCCCGGCCCTCATCGCCGGCAACACGGTGGTGTTCAAGCCGAGCGAATACGCCCCGCGCACCGCGGTCAAGACCGTGCAGCTGTGGGAGAAGGCCGGCCTGCCGGCCGGCGTGATCAACCTGGTCAACGGCGGCCGCAACACCGGTATCGCGCTCGGCAAGCAGCCGGGCATCGACGGCGTGCTGTTTACCGGCAGCTGCCAGACCGGCGTCGCGCTTCACAAGCAGTTCGGCGGCCAGCCCGGCAAGATGCTGGCGCTTGAAATGGGCGGCAACAACCCGCTGGTCGTGTGGGACGTGCAGGACGTCGACGCCGCCGTGCACCACGCCGTCATGTCGGCCTTCATCTCGGCCGGCCAGCGCTGCACCTGCGCGCGCCGCCTGATCGTGCAGGACAACGCCGCCGGCGCCGCCTTCGTCAAACGCCTGGTCGACGTCGCGTCGAAACTCACCGTCGGCCCGTCCAACGCCGAGCCGCAGCCGTTCATGGGGCCGGTCGTCTCGAACGCCGTCGCCTCGATGCTGGTGCAGGCCCAGGCCGAGATGGTCGCCAAGGGCGGCATCAACCTGCTGCAGATGCGCCAGCCCGACCCCAACGCCGGCTTCGTCACCGCCGGCATCGTCGACGTCACCGATGCGAAAGGCATCCCCGACGAAGAATGGTTCGGTCCCCTGCTGCAGATCATCCGCGTGAAGGACTTCGACACGGCGATCAAGGTCGCCAACGCCACCGAATTCGGCCTGGCCGCCGCGCTGCTGTCGAACGACGAGGCGCTGTGGAAGCGCTTCTCGGTGCAGGCCCGCGCCGGCATCGTCAACTGGAATCGCCCGACCACCGGCGCCGCCAGCTCGGCGCCGTTCGGCGGCGTCGGCAAATCGGGCAATCACCGCCCGAGCGCGTACTACGCGGCCGACTACTGCGCCTATCCGGTCGCCTCGATCGAAACCAGCGAACTCGCGCTGCCGGCCAAGCTGTCGCCTGGCCTCTCTATCTGATACGGACGCTCGATGCCATCCGCACGCGAATATAACTTCGACGGCCTGGTAGGCCCGTCGCACAACTATGCCGGGCTTTCGTTCGGCAATGTCGCTTCGTTCAGCAACGTCAAGAGCGCGTCCAACCCAAGGCAGGCCGCCTTGCAGGGACTGGCCAAGATGCGCGCGCTGGCCGCCCGCGGCTTCGCGCAGGCGGTGCTGCCGCCGCACGCGCGTCCCGATTTCCGCATGCTGCGCCGCCTCGGCTTCGGCGGCTCCGACGCCGACGTGCTGGCGCGCGCGTATCGCGAAGCGCCCGTCATCCTGGCCTGCGCCTATTCCGCCTCTCCGATGTGGACCGCCAACGCAGCCACCGTCAGCCCGTCCGCCGACGGCTTCGACGGCCGCACGCACTTCACCGCGGCGAACCTGAACAACAAGCTGCACCGCGCCCGCGAACACCTGCAGTCCACCCGCACCCTGCGCGCGTTGTTCGGCGACGAGCGCCACTTCGCCGTGCACGATGCGCTGCCGTCGACGCCGACCTTCGGCGACGAGGGCGCGGCCAACCACACCCGCCTGGCGGTCAGCCACGGCGACAAGGGCGTGCAGTTGTTCGTCTACGGCCGCGTCGAATTCGACCCGTCGGCGCCGGCGCCGAAACGCTATCCGGCGCGCCAGACGCTCGAAGCCTCGCAGGCGATCGCGCGCCTTCACCAGCTCGACGCCGGCCGCACCGTGTTCGCCTCGCAGAATCCCGACGTGATCGACCAGGGCGTGTTCCACAACGACGTCATCGCGGTCGGTAACGGAAATGTGCTGTTCTATCACGAGCAGGCCTTCGCCAACGAATCCCAGGTGCTGAACCAGTTGCGCGCTGCGCTGGACGGCATCGGCGCACAATTGGCGCCGGTGCGCGTCGATACGCGCGACGTGCCGGTGGCCGACGCGGTGACCAGCTACCTGTTCAACAGCCAGCTGCTGTCCAAGCCCGATGGCGCAATGGCGCTGGTGATCCCGCACGAATGCCGCGAGAACGTCGCGGTGTCGCGCTATCTCGAACGGCTGGCCGGTGCAAGCCCGGTCGACGAACTGATCGAGTTCGACCTGCGCCAGAGCATGCGCAACGGCGGCGGCCCCGCGTGCCTGCGCCTGCGCGTGGCCCTGACCGAAGCCGAGGCGCAAGCGATGCACCAGGGCGTGATCATGACCGAGACGCTGTACGCGCGGCTGGCCGGCTGGGTCGAGACCCATTACCGCGACCGCCTCGAACCGAAAGACCTGGCCGATCCGCAGCTGGCCATCGAGTGCGCGCAAGCGCTGGAAGAACTGGAGCGGATCCTCGGGTTGCCAGGATTGTACGACCTGTCGTAACGGCGCCTCGCGGCGTTTGATTACGCTGGCGTTAGCTGTTCTAATACCGCCAGCGTCGATTTTTGACTGAATTTTGGACCGGCCACCCCGGTCTGCCTTAGATCGCAACCGCAAGGCCACAAGCCGGCGCGGGAACGATGCACTACAAACTCGTATTGGAGATGTAACGATGACACAAACGCCACAAGACCTGCGCTCGAAGACACTCGAGATGGTCAACGCCAACCAGCCGTCGGCTGCCGGCAGCCAGGTTTCCGCGCTGATCAGCGCCTGGATCAAATCGCTGGACGAAGAGGACCTCGCGGGCACCGCGCCGGCCAGCCTCGCGCCGGTCTTGTGGGATGGCTTCACGCAGGCCGCGAAGCGCGAAGCGCCCGGCTGCGAAATCGAACAGATGCGCTACTCCGACGGCCGCGGCGGCATGGCCACCGCGCTGCTGATCCTCAACGACGACATGCCTTACCTGGTCGACTCGATCGTCATGGCGATGCGCAAACTGCGCGTCGGCGTCTCGGGCGTGATGAACGCCGTGCTGCCGGTGCAGCGCGACGCCAGCGGCGCCGTGGTCGCCGTCGGCGAAGCCGGCGCGCCGCTCGAATCGTACGTCCTGTGCCTGCTGTCGGAAGACCTCGGCGCCGACGAACTGGCCGCGCTGACCGCGCGCCTGCAGATGGTGGCGCGCGACGCTGCCGTGGTGCGCCACGATTCCGTCGCGATGGGCGACCGCCTGACCGCCGTCGCCGCGCAAGCCGCCGCGCATGGCGGCGCCGGCCTCGAAGTGGCCGCCTTCCTCGAGTGGGCCAAGAACGAAGGCTTCGAGCCTTTCGGCTACGCCTACTACGTCGTCAAGCCGGGCGTGCGCGAACTCGAACGCGACATCCCGAGCCGCATCGGCGTGCTGCAGGATACTTCGCACCCGGTCTACGGCACCTGCCTGGCCAACATCCCGGGCGACCTCGTCACCCTGTCCGGCCGCGCCGACGCGCTGTCGATCGTCAAGGCCGACGTGGAAGGCACGCTGCACCGCGACCAGCCGCTCGACTTCATCGGCGTGCGCAACACCGACGCGCAAGGGAACATCCTCGGCGAGCACTGCTTCGTCGGCTTGTTCACCCGCGCCGCCACCTCGACCCCGCTGGCGCGCCTGCCGTTCGCGCGCGGCCGCGTCGCCAAGGTCCTCTCCCTGGCCGGCGTGCGCCAGGAAGGCTTCCGCGCCGAGAAATTCCTCGAGATCCTCGAATCGCTGCCGCGCACCGAAGCGCTGGAAGCCGATCCTGAATGGCTGGCGCAGGTATGCAGCTCGGTCGTCTCGCTGTACAAGCAGCCGCGCGCCCGCGTGTTCGCCCGCCGCGACGTCTACGCCCGCCACCTGAACGTGCTGGTCTACATGCCGCGCGAGCGTTACAGCGCCGCCGTCGCCGCCGCGCTGGCCGCCGCACTGAAGGAAAGCTCGGGCGCCAGCGACGTGCGCTCGCAGACCCTGGTCGCCGACGGCCCGCTGGCCCGCGTCTACCTGATCGCCCACGCCGCGCGCTATCCGCTCGACCTCGAGTCCGATATCCAGCGTCCGCTGTTGTCCGTGCTGGACGGTTGGCACGACACCTTCGCTTCGCTGACCGACAACCTGACCGACACGCCGTTCCGCACTAACCTTCGCAAGCTGTGCGCCACGCTGCCGGTCAATTACATCGCCGCGACCGCGCCTGCCGTCGCCTTCCGCGACCTCGGCGCGCTGCTGCGCAACGGCCAGCCTGGCCACGTGTCGGTGCGCGTCGAAGCCGACGACGCCGGCGCCTCCTCCGTGCGTTTGTACTCGACCGGCTCGGTGCCGTCGCTGTCGCGCATTCTGCCGGCGCTGCACAACGCCGGCGTCACGATCGACCGCGAGCAGACCTACGGCATCAACATGGCCGACGGCTCGCGCCACTTCGTCACCAGCCTGGCGGTCGACGCCGACAGCGCGGCCAAGCTGGCCAAGCCGAACGTCATCGCCGTCGCCGAAGAACTGTTTGCCTCGCTGTTCAACGACGAAGCCGAAGACGGCCGCCTGAACGGGCTCGCCATCGAAGGCGGCCTGCGCATGCGCGAAGTGCAGCTGGTGCGCGCCTACATCAGCTACTGGCGCCAGACCGGCAGCAAGTTCTCGGTGCGCTACATGGCCGAAATCCTGCGCGGCCAGCCGATGATGGTCAAGGAACTGGTCGACGCCTTCGTCCAGCGCTTCGATCCGAAGCTGTCGCAAGCCGACCACGAAGCCGGCAGCGCAAAGCTGAAGGCGATGAAGTCGAAGCTCGCTTCTGTCAATCACGCCGACACCGAGGAAATCCTCGCCGCGCTGATCGACCTGGTGCTGGCGACCGTTCGCACCAACTACTTCCAGAATGAGCAGAAGGGCGACAAGATCATCTTCAAGTTCGACACCAGCAACCTTGCGCTGGTTCCGGAGCCGCGTCCGTACCGCGAGATTTTCGTGTTCTCGCGCCGCTTCGAAGGCGTGCACCTGCGCGGTGGCCCGGTCGCCCGCGGCGGCCTGCGCTGGTCGGACCGCATGGAAGACTACCGCACCGAAGTGCTCGGCCTGGTCAAGGCGCAGATGGTCAAGAACGCCGTCATCGTGCCGGCTGGCTCAAAGGGCGGCTTCGTCTGCAAGCAGATGCCGAAGGACGCGGTGCGCGAGACCATCGCAGCTGAAGGCGAAGCAGTCTACCGCCTGTTCATCGCCAGCCTGCTGGAAGTGACCGACAACCGCGTGCGTGGCGCCATCGTGCCGCCAGCCGACACGGTTCGCTACGACCAGGACGATCCTTACCTGGTGGTCGCCGCCGACAAGGGCACCGCGACGTTCTCCGACATCGCCAACAGCATCGCCGTGCAGCGCGGCTTCTGGCTGGGCGACGCTTTCGCGTCGGGCGGCTCGAACGGCTACGACCACAAGAAGATGGGCATCACTGCCAAGGGCGCGTTCGAAGCGGTCAAGCGCCACTTCTACGAACTGGGCCACGACATGAACACCACCCCGATCACCATGGTCGGCGTGGGCGACATGTCGGGCGACGTGTTCGGCAACGGCGTGCTGCTGTCGCGCCAGCTGAAAGTGCTGGCCGCGTTCGACCACCGCCACATCTTCCTGGACCCGACTCCGGACGTCGCCGTGTCGTTCGCCGAGCGCGAGCGCATGTTCGCCTTGCCGCGTTCGTCGTGGGAAGACTACAACAAGGAGCTGATCTCGCCTGGGGGCGGCGTGTTCCCGCGCAGCGCCCGTTCGATCGAGCTGTCGCCGCAAGTGCGCCAGGCGCTCGACATCGAAGAGACCGCGCTGTCGCCTGAAGAACTGATGCACCGCATCCTGCTCGCGCCAGTGGACCTGTTCTACAACGGCGGTATCGGCACCTACATCAAGGCGTCGACCGAAACCCACGCGCAGGTCAAGGACCGCGCCAACGACAACATCCGCGTCGACGGCAACCAGCTGCGCTGCAAGGTGGTGTCCGAAGGCGGCAACCTGGGCGCGACCCAGAACGGCCGTATCGAATTCGCGCTGGCGGGCGGGCGCATCTTCACCGATGCGATCGACAACTCGGCCGGCGTGGACTGCTCCGACCATGAAGTGAACATCAAGATCTGGCTGGATACCGAAGTCAATGCCGGCGAGCTGCCGGAAGCGGACCGCAACCGCATCCTCAACGAGATGACCCTCGACGTCGAAGACCTGGTCCTGCGCGACAACGAACTGCAGACGCACCTGCTGGTGCGTGAAGTGCAGGCCCAGTCCGACGCCGCCGTGGTCGACGGCTACGCCGCGCTGATCACCAGCCTCGAAAAAGAGGGCGCCCTGTCGCGCGAGCTGGAGCAGCTGCCGACCGACGCCGAGCTGGCGCGCCGCAAGGCCAACGGCATCGGCCTGACCACGCCGGAACTGGCCGTCGTCATCGCCAACGCCAAGAACCGCTTCAAGCGCCTGATGGCCGCGCTGCCGCTGACCGAACTGCCGTGGGCAGAGTCGGTGCTGCGGCCGTACTTCCCGGCGCAGCTGGTCGCTACCCGCAATCCGCTGGCGCATCCGCTGGCGAACACGATCCTGGCAACCGTGCTGGCCAACGAGTCGGTCAACCGTTGCGGCCCGCTGATGATCCGCGACCTCGCCGTCGAACATAAGGTCGACGAGACCGAAGTGGTCAAGGCATGGGGTCAGGCATGGTCCGCGCTGCACCTGGCGCCGGTCTTCACCGCACTCGACGCCGATGCGCTGAAGGTGCCGCGTGAAGTGTCGATCAAGGTCGACGAGCGCACCCGCGTGCTGTTCAAGGCGGTGCTCGAAGGCGTGCTGTCGGTCGCCGCGAACGAGCAGGGGGGCGGCATGGAGGAACTTTCGCGCCTGTTCGCCGATCCGGCGATGCTGCAGCAGCTGATGCCTGCCCAGGCCGAAGCCGACAGCGTCGCGGGCTTGCCTGCGTCGTTCGCACAAGCCTGGAAGGCCGTCGATGCAATCGAATCGGTTGCCACCTTCCTGTTCGCCGCGGTGTCGGTGCAGCGTCCGGCCGGCATGACGCTGGCGCAGTTCCTGCAGGTTGGCATGGCGCTGCGCGGCCAGGCCGGCATCGACACGCTGGAGCGCGGCCTGAAGCTGGCGCCGCACAGCAAGTCGCAGGAGCAGCTGCGCAACTACGCGACGCAGGCGCTGCGCCGCACGCAGCAGCGTTTGCTGATGCAGGTGCTGGCCAGGTCGAACGGCGGCGCCAAGCCGCTCGACGCGGTCGGCTCGGTCACCGCCGGCATGGGCCTGTCCGGCTATGCCGCGCCGGCTGACCTCGAGCAGGCGATGCTGGACGTGTGGGCGCTGTCCGAGGCGGCCAACGCCGTCCCGGCTTGATGGCGACACTGTCGCCAGCGGTCCGCCAGCTCGCATCGGCGGACTTCAGCGCGCTCGCGCGGCGCTTCACTGAGGCGGGATTCAGTGTCGCGCTGCCGGCGCCCGGGATCGTCACCATCAAGGCGCCGGACGGCACCGCGCGCGCAAGCGTCGTGGTCTCGGTCGGCGTGCACGGCGACGAAACTGGGCCGATCGAAGTGCTGGCGCAAGTGCTGGACCGGCTCGCGCCGGCCGCGCTGGCGGTCGACCTGATGGTCTGCGTCGGCAATATCGACGCCATCGCGGCCGGCAAGCGTTTCATCGACGCCGACCTCAATCGCATGTTCCGCGCGCAGCGTGGATCGCTGGCAGGTACCGCGGAAGCGGCGCGTGCCGACGCCATGATCACTGCAACCACGGCGTTCTTCGCCGGCGCGGGGCCGGTGCGCTGGCACCTCGACCTGCACACGGCGATCCGGCCTTCGGTCTACCCCACCTTCGCGGTGGTGCCCGACCTTGTGGCCGAGCAGCCGAAGGCAAAGCTGGTGGACTGGCTCGGCCAGGCCGCCATCGGCGCCATCATCATGAACCCGCAGTCCGCGGGCACCTACAGCTATTACTCGGCGGAGCATCACGGCGCCGCCGCCAGCACGGTCGAATTGGGCCGTGTCGGCACGCTGGGCCAGAACGACCTGTCCCTGTTCGCCGACGTGGATTGCGCGCTCGACGACCTGCTGCGCGGCAGGGAGCCGGCAGCGGCGAAGGCGCGTCCGCACGTGTTCAAGGTCGCCCAGGAGATCGTCAAGCTGTCCGACGATTTCAAGATGGCGTTCGGGCGCGAGACGCAGAACTTCACCGCGATCCCTGCCGGCGCGGTGATCGCCACCGACGGCGCCACCGTGTACCGCGTCGGCGCGCAGGAAGAACTGGTGGTGTTCCCCAATCCCGACGTGCGCGCGGGCCTGCGCGCCGGCCTGATGGTGGTGCGCACCTCCTGACCGGCAGCGGTGTAGACTGGCGGCTCGCCCATTTGCTGGAGCCGCCGTGAGTCAACTGTTCTCGCCCATTTCGCTCGGACCCCTTCAACTCGACAACCGCATCGCCATCGCGCCGATGTGCCAGTACTCGGCCGACGAAGGCCTGGCCACCGACTGGCACATGATCCACCTCGGCCACCTGGCGCTCTCCGGCGCCGCCATCCTGTTCCTCGAAGCGACCGCCGTGGTGCCGGAAGGCCGGATCTCGCCCCGGGACCTGGGCCTGTGGTCGGACCAGCACGCGGCCGCGCTGGCGCCTGTCGTGCAGAGCATCCGCCGCCATTCGCCGATCAAGCTGGCGATCCAGCTTGGCCATGCCGGGCGCAAGGCCTCGTCGGCGGTGCCGTGGGAAGGCGGCGCCAACATCGCGCCGGGCGACGGCGGCTGGCAGACCGTGGCGCCATCGCCGCTGCCGCACGGGGAAGGAGAGAGCGTGCCGCACGAACTCGATGCGGCCGGCATGCGGCGCGTGATCGACGGCTTCGTCGACGCGGCGAAGCGCAGCCACGCGCTCGGCTTCGACGCCATCGAGATCCATTCGGCCCACGGCTACCTGCTGCACCAGTTCCTGTCGCCGCTGTCGAACAAGCGCATCGACGACTACGGCGGATCGCTTGCCAACCGCATGCGCTTTCCGCTCGAGGTGTTTCGCGCAGTGCGCGCCGCGGTGCCGCCGGAGATGGTGGTGGGCGTGCGCATTTCGGCCTACGACTGGGTCGACGGCGGCTGGGACGTCGAGCAGAGCGTGGCGTACGCGCAGGAGCTGGAGCAGGCCGGCTGCCACTTCATGCACGTGTCCAGCGGCGGCGTGTCGCCGCTGCAGAAGATCCCGGTCGGGCCGGGCTACCAGGTCGGCTTCGCCGAGTGCATCAAGCGCGAGACCGGCATGCCGGTGATCGGCGTGGGCATGATCACCGAGCCGGTGCAGGCCGAGCAGATTTTGGTCAGCAGGCAGTGCGACATGGTGGCGCTGGCGCGCGCGATGCTGTTCGATCCGCGCTGGCCGTGGCACGCCGCCGCGGCGCTGGGCGCGCAGGTGCAGGCGCCGCCGCAGTACTGGCGCTCGCAGCCGCGCGAGTACAAGCAGCTGTTCGGCGAGACCCGCCTCGGCCAGCGCTGATCCCGTCCATACCGCGATTCTTGCAGTTCGTCGCACGCCGGATGCCGGCCGGCGGGGCGGCTGATATCGTCCGCGCACTACCAACAACAATAGACAGGTCCAAATCATGCGTTCATTGCTTACCGTCGGCTGCCTCATCGCCTTGTCCGGCTGCGCCGTCATCGTCACCGGCAACGACGACGTCCAGGTCAAATCCGTTTTCAGCAGCGACACCGTGACCGGAAACGGCGTGCTGGCCCACGACGTGCGCGCGGTCGGCAACGTCAGCGCCATCGATGTCAGCGGCCCGCTGGAGGTGAATGTGCGCGTCGGCGTCGCGCCTTCGCTGGAAGTCGATGCCGACAGCAACCTCCTGCCGTTGATCCGCACCGAAGTGGTCGGAGGTGTGATGCGCATGTGGGTGCAGGGCAGCGCGCGCAGCAACAACAGCATGCGCGTGACCTACACGCTGCCGTCGCTGAGCTACGTCAATGCCAGCGGGTCGGGACGGCTGTCGATCAGCGAACTGAATGGCGCACCGCTCGATTTCAGCAAGAGCGGCTCGGGTGTGGCGAACCTGGCGGGGCGGGTCGGCCGGCTGGACCTGCGCAGTAACGGTTCGGGCCAGGTCAACGCAAGCGCGCTTCATGCCGGCGACGCCAATGTGTCCCTGAGCGGTTCGGGACGCATGAGCCTCGGCCAGGTAAAAGGCAATGCGCTGACCGTGGACCTGCACAATTCCGGGACGGTGCAGATCGGCGGCGCCGTGGCGTCCGTCAGCGCCCGCTCAAGCGGTTCCGGCAGTGTCAACCTGATCGGGCTCGTCAGCGAACAGGCAGATCTGTCCAACAACGGCTCGGGCGAGATCATCGCCACCGTCAAGCGCATGCTTCTGGCCCAGGGCAACGGCTCCGGCCGCATCACGGTGTACGGCAATCCTGCGCAGCGCTCGGTCACCGGCAAGAACGTGACGGTGCTGAACTAAAAGCGGCCGGTCCTTGCGGCCGGCCTTTGATTTTTACAGCAGGTGGTCGAGCAGGTCAGGCCCGAACACCTCGCGATGCAGGCGCGCCGGCGGCACGCCCGCCTTCACCAGCGCCAGCCACTGCGCCTGCATGAACGGCAGCGGGCCGCACATGTAGACGTCGGTCTCGGCATACGGCCACGATGGCATGGCGTTCAGCGTCATCAGCCCTTCCAGCGCATCGCTTGCGCCAGCGCGATTCTCGTAGAACTTCACCACCTGCAGGTTGGGCATCGCCGCCTTCGCCGCTGCGATATCGGCGTTGTGCGCCTGGTGGTCGGCGTCGCGCGCGGCATGGCCGAAGATCACGTGGCGCGACGGGTTGACCTGGGCGATGCGATTGAGCGCGCCGATCATCGGCGTGATGCCCACGCCGGCCGACAGCAGCACCACCGGCTCGTCCGATTCGGTGTCGATGGTGAATTCGCCGCATGGCGGGGACACCAGCAGCGTGCTACCGGCGACGACATTATCGTGGATCCAGTTCGACACTTCGCCCGCGGGCGTGGCCTGGCCGGCCGGCTCGCGCTTGACCGAAATGCGCAGGCTGTCGCCGGCCGCGTCGGACAGGCTGTACTGGCGCAGCTGGGTGCGGCCGTCGCCGAAATTGACGGTGACGCTGAGGTATTGGCCGGCCTTGAACGCGGGCAGCGGCGCGCCGTCGTCGGCGACGAAGCGGATCGACTTCACCTGCGAACCCTGCTGCGTGACTTCGGTGACGCGCATCGCGCGGGTCTGGCCCGGCTCGATGCCAGCCTGCTCGTACATGTTCTTTTCGGCTTCGATGAACAGCTTGGCCAGCGAACCATACGCTTCGGCCCAGGCGGCGATCAGTTCCGGTGTGGCGCTATCGCCCAAAACATGGGCAATAGCGCCAAGCAGGTGCTGGCCGACGATCGGGTAATGTTCGGCGCGGATGCCGACCGAGACGTGCTTGTGGACGATGCGGGTGACGACCGGGCCGAGCGCTTCGGGCGCGCCGATGTTGGCGGCGTACGCGAACACGGCGGAGGCGAGCGACTGCTGCTGCACGCCGCTGGCCTGGTTGCCCATGTTGAACAGGTTGGAGAGGTCCGGGTGGGCGGCGAACATGCGCTTGTAGAATTCGGTGGTGATGGTCAGGCCATGTTCGCGCAGGACGCCGACACTGGCGTCGATGTAGGGACGGGATGCGGCGGAGATCATGATATTCCTTTTGCTTATTTCAAGTATTTTAAATGCATGTTATTGCCGGCAGCACTGGCGTGATGTGCCTGATGTCAGCGCCATTCTACTATACATGTAACTAAAATACATCTTTAATTCGGCCGACAAAAGATGTGCCTGAGATAAAGCTCTGGCCCTATAATCGTCTGGTTTTTGGCGTCGGGCACCCGCGGCGGCCAACATTATCCTGTAAAAACAAAGGACTACCGTGAACCTGACACTCGGCCAGAAGCTGATCCGCACCAAACCGACCGACCGCAAGGAATCTGAGCACGGCCGTGCGCCGGCCACCGGCGGGTTGGGCCGCAGCATCGGCCTGTTTCCGCTGACCATGATTGGCGTGGGCGCGACCATCGGCACCGGCATTTTCTTCACGATGGTCGAGGCGGTGCCGAAGGCGGGGCCCGCAGTGGTCCTGTCGTTCCTGATGGCTGCGATTACGGCGGGCCTGACCGCGCTGTGCTACGCCGAACTGTCGTTCCGGATTCCTGCGGCCGGCTCGTCCTACTCGTTCGCTTACGCCACGGTGGGCGAGTTCGCCGCTTTCATCATGGCGTTCTGCCTGCTGCTCGAGTACGGGCTGGCGGCCAGTGCGACGTCGATCGGCTGGTCCGGCTACCTGAACAACTTCCTGACCAACGCGGTCGGCTGGCAGATCCCCGAGGCGCTGCGCTCGCCGATGGTGGTGTCGGGCGCGAACGGGGTCGAAATCCATGCCGGGCACATCAACCTGCCGCCGGTGCTGCTGGTGATTCTGTGCGGCGTGCTGCTGATCCGCGGCACGCGGGAGTCGGCGACCACCAATGCCGTCATGGTGCTGATCAAGCTCGCGATCCTCATCTTCTTTGTCGCGATTGCATTGACCGGATTCGACATCAACAACTTCCATCCGTTTTTCTTCGCTGCGTCGGAGAAGACCGCGGGCGGTATGGCCGGTGTGGCGGCGGCGGCGGGGACGGTGTTCTTCTCGTTCATCGGGCTCGACACGGTGGCTACCGCCGGCGAGGAAGTGCGCGACCCGACCCGCAACGTGCCGAAGGCGATCCTGACGGCGCTGGCCATCGTCACCGTGTTCTACATGCTGGTGGCGGTGGCGGCGGTCGGCGCGCAGCCGGCGCGCATGTTCGAGGGGCAGGAAGCCGGCCTGTCGGTGATCCTGCAAAACGTCACCGGCAAAGCGTGGCCGGCGATCGTGCTGTCGGCCGGCGCGGTCATCTCGGTGTTCAGCGTGACGCTGGTGACGATCTACGGACAGACCCGCATCCTGTATGCGATCAGCCGCGACGGCCTGATTCCGAAAGCGTTCCAGCAGGTGCATCCGCGCACGCTGGCGCCGGTGCACAACACCATCATCGTCTGTGTGGCGGTGGGTATCGTCGCGGGACTGGTCGATGCTACCTTCCTGTGGGATATGGTCAGCATGGGCACGCTGACGGCCTTCATCGTCGTGTCGATCGCCGTGCCGGTGCTGCGCAAGAAGGAAGGCGACGCGATCACCAAGGGGTTCCGCGTGCCGTTCGGACCGTACGTGGTGCCGGCGCTGAGCATCGCCGCCTGCCTGTACCTGATGCACGAACTGTCGATGACCACCTACCGCGTGTTCGCGATCTGGATGACGATAGCGGTGCTGACCTACTTCTTCTACGGCATCCGCAATTCGCGCCTGAACAAATCCCTCGCCTGACCCCATCTTGGAAAAGCCACGCGGCCAAGTGTTTGCGTGGCTTTTTTTGAGCCGCTGCCCAATACCTGGGGTCAGGTCCGCCGGACCTGACCCCGTCTTTGTCAGCGGCCGACGCAAATAGCCATGCAAAAAAAATCCACGCAGCCTCACGATGCGTGGATTCTTTTAAAATGGGGTCAGGTTCGCAGAACCAGACCCCGGCTGCTGCGGACGTTTATTCGACGCCCATTTCCTTCAGCAGGTTGTCGGCGTGGTCCACGTGCTTCATGTTCCACAGGATGTAGCGCACGTCGACCTGGATGTCGCGCGTGTTGGCCTTGTTGAAGTCCCAGTCGGAGATGATCGAGTCGAGCGTGCCGTCGAACGCCAGGCCGATGAACTCGCCCTTGCTGTTCAATGCAGCCGAACCCGAATTGCCGCCCGTGATATCCAAGGTCGCCAGGTAGTTGACCGGCACGGTCTTGAGCTTCGGATCGACGTACTTGCCGAAGTCCTTGGCGCGGATCGCCGCCAGCTGCGGTTCAGGCGCGTTGAATTCGCCTTCGCCGGTCGCCTTCGCAACCACACCCTTGACCGTGGTGAACGCGGTCCATGCGCCGGTGCCGTCGGCGCCGTGATCGCGGCCGGCGATCTTGCCGAACGTGACGCGCAGCGTGCCGTTGGCGTCAGGGTAGACTGCCTGGCCCTTGCTGTTCATGTAGGCGATCTTCGCCTTCATGTAGTTGGCGTACGATTCCTGGATCTTGCCACCCAGTTCCTCGTCTTCCGCTTCACGCTTCAAGCCGCCTTCGTACATCGCGACCGCGGCCTTGATGAACGGATCGTTGCTGGCCTTGAATTCGGCCGGCGACTTTTTCAGCCAAGCGGTGCGCTGCGCCTTGTCGCCCAGCGTGGTGCCGGCGTACATGCGGTCGAGCAGGGCGGACAGGTCGGCCGCCGACATGCCGTCCTTGATGCCCATTGCGGCGTCGAAGTTGGCGTTGCGCGAAGCAGCCGGCTGCGCGGCGTACTTGGTCAGGCTGTTCATCACCAGCGCCTTGTCGACCTTGGCGTCGTAGGTGCGGTCCAAGCCCTCGACGCTGGACTGGAAGCGCTTCAGGTCGCGTTCCTGGTAGCCCGACTTGCGCTCGGTGTCCGGCTTGGTGCTTTCGTTGGCCAGGCGGTACATCGAACGCGCGGTCGACAGCAGGCGCGGCGACGACGACATCAGGTAGTAGTCGCGCTTCATCTGCGCATCGCGCTCGGCGATCAGCTGCTCGATCTTCTCGATGTCGCCGGCGTATTCCTTCCGGCGCGCCGGATTGGCGTTGACCCATGCCTTCAGGTCCGCGTGCTCTTTGGTTTTACGCGCGAGGAAATCGCTGCCTTCGTAGCTGGTCAGCATGCCCTTGCGGTTCTTGTAGTAGTTGTTGATGCCCGCGACCTGGCCGGCGTACTTCAGCTTGAGCGCAGGATCGGTCTTGGTCTCGCGGTCGATGATCGCCAGCGATTCGGCCGAGGATTTGATGAAGGCAGGGTAGTTCCAGTCGAAGGTCGATGCCACTTCCGACGGCAGGCGGTGGCGGTTGGTGCGGCCAGGGTAGCCCAGCGCCATGATGAAGTCGCCTTCCTTGACGCCTTCCTTGGCGATCTTCAGGAAGTGCTTCGGCTGGTACGGCACGTTGTCCTTCGAGTAGTCGGCGGCCTTGCCGTCCTTGCTCACGTAGGCGCGGTAGAAGCCGTAGTCGCCGGTGTGGCGCGGCCACATCCAGTTGTCGGTGTCGCCGCCGAACTTGCCGACGCCGGCCGGTGGCGCGTGCACCAGGCGCACGTCGCGAATTTCCAGCTGCTTGAGCAGGTAGAACTCCAGGCCGCCGTAGTAGCTGGCCACGGTGCAGCGGTGTCCCGGATCCTTTTCGCACTCGGCGACGATGCTCTTCTCGTTCTTTTCGATGCCATCGACGCGCGCCTTGCCGGACAGCTTGGCCACTTCAGGGGTGACGACCTTGCTGCTGACGTTGGTCACTTCCTTGGTCACGAAGATGCGGCTGCCCGGCGATGCCGGCAGTTCTTCGCCGAAGCTCTTGGCCAGGAAGCCGTTGGCCAGCAAGTCGCGCTGCGGCGTCGAGTTGACGGCCACGCTGTTGTAGACGCAGTGGTGGTTGGTCGCGACCAGGCCTTGCGGCGAGACGAACGACGCCGAGCAGCCGCCCAGGCTGACGATCGCGCCCATCGGGAATTCGGTCAGTTTGGTCAGGGTGGCCGGATCGAGCTTCAGGCCCGCGGCTTTGAGTTGCTTGGCTACTTGTGGCAGCTGCTGCGGCATCCACATGCCTTCGTCGGCGTACGCGGCGGAGGTGCTCAGGATGGCGAGCGTCAGGAGGGTCTTTTTCATTCGCGGTGGTCTCTCTAGAGTGATCGAACTGCTCCGGATCGTTGCCGGAGCGTTCAAGAGTATCCTCACCGCCTACTTATTAGTCAACCTGAATTTCGGATTTCACGGGCCTCGTCTTTACAGCTGCGCCCCGATCAGCGACGCGACCTTGCCAAGCGCCTTGTCCTTCCACGGCCGGTTTTCCCACGCCGCGTACGTGATCGGCTTGGCCTTGGCCCAGTCGGCGTCGAACACCTTTTGCTGCGACTCGGCAAATGCGCGGTCAAATACGTTCAGGTTCGCCTCGTCGTTCAGGCTGAACGAGCGGTTGTCGAAGTTGGTCGAGCCGACCGATACCAGCAGGCCGTCGACCACCAGCGATTTGACGTGGAACATGGTGGGCTGATACTCGGCCATCTTGATCCCCGCCTGCAGCAGCGGCCCCCACTGCTCGCGCGAGGCCGAGCGCACCACGTCCGAATCGATGATCGGGCCCGGCGTGATGATCTGGATCTTCACGCCGCGCTTGGCCGCGGCCACCAGCGCCTTGATCGTCAGTTCGTCGGGCACGAAGTAGGCGTTCGACAGCTGGATCGAGTGACGCGCGGCGGTGATCGCCATCAGGTACATCAGGTGCATGCTCTCGCTGCCGCCCGTGGGCGAGCTGGAAAACATCTGCGCCGGGTGCACGCCCTTCGATTCGAGCGGCGGAAAATAGGCGTCGCCGTCGAGCACGCGCCCGGTCGACTTGGTCCAGTTGTCGGTAAACACGGCCTGGATCTGGCCGACCACCGGCCCCTCGATGCGGAAGTGGGTGTCGCGCCAGTGGTCCGCGTCCTGCGCCACGCCGCGCCATTTGTCGGCGATGCCGACGCCGCCGGTGAAGCCGACCTTGCCGTCGACTACCAGCAGCTTGCGGTGGGTGCGGTTGTTCAGGCGGGTCAGCTTCCACCACACCGGCTTGTGATAGCGCTGCAGCTGCACGCCGGCCGCCTTCATGGCGTTGGCATTGGCCTCGTCCATCTTGATGCTGCCGATGAAGTCGAGCAGCACGTGGACCTTGACGCCTGCCTTGGCGCGCTCGATCAGCGCGTCGGAAAATTCCTTGCCGATGGTCTCGGACCAGTAGATATAGGTTTCGAATGTAATGGTGCGCTCGGCCTTCTTGATGGCGTCGAGCATGGCCGGGAAGATCTGGTCGCCGTTAAGCAGCACCTCGACCTTGTTGCCCTCGACGATAGGAGGTCCCAGCAGCACGCCCATCGAGCGCCGGAACTGCGGATCTTCCAGGTCGTACTTGCGCACCAGCTGGTGTTCGATTTTTTTTTCGCTCGGCATCAGGTTGAGTGCCAGGAAGCCGGCAATCAGGGTGAGGGCGCAGGTGACGAGGGCGATGACCACGGGTTTGGTTCTCATTGTTTAGTCCAAAAACAAAAAAACCAACGCCGAAGCGTTGGTTATTTTGGTGTGCTGCATATTAACGGGTCCGGCCGCGGCGGAACAGATTGACGATGGCCAGCAGGATCACAGCGCCGAGGAACGACACCAGCAGCGAAGTCACGCTGAAGTCGTCCGAATTGATGGTTCCGGTGCCAAACAGCGGGGACAGCAACCAGCCACCCAGGAAAGAACCGACGATACCGACGACGACGTTCAGGATCATGCCCTGCTCTGCGTCCGTTTTCATGACAAGGCTTGCAAGCCAACCCAAGATGCCGCCAACGACGATCCAGATGATGAATAACATGGTGATTCTCCTTAAATAAATTTAGCCCGAGACCATTGAATATCGCTGGCCTTGTTAAAAAGTCTAGTCGTCGGAAATGCCTTGGTCGGTGCGGCAACGAACGTAACGACGACGATTCAAAATTATCAAAAAAACATGCCGCTAGGAATGTCGCCGACTCGGTGCGTCAACGAACAGAGCGCTTTTGCCGTCGGCCTTAATGTTGCAGCACTGGCAATTAACTTCTCACTGTTTTTTGCGGGACCCCACCGATAATTCGAAAGGAAATACAAAATGAGCAACTACGATTCGAACGCCAAAAATTCCCGTATGGTTACCGGCCTTTTCCGTGATCGCGACAGCGCCGAACGCGCCTACAGCTCGCTGGCCGACCGCGGCTACAACAAGGACGACGTCACCCTGATGATGTCGGACGACACCCGGAAGACCCATTTCGCCGACACCGACACCGAGCTGGGCAGCAAAGCAGCTGAAGGCGCGGGCATCGGCGCCGGCATCGGCGGCACCATCGGCGCCGTGCTGGCCGGCATCGCTGCCGTCGGCACCACGCTGGTCCTGCCAGGCATCGGCCTGGTCGTCGCCGGCCCTATCGCTGCGGCACTGGCTGGCGCCGGCGCCGGCGGCGTGGCTGGCGGCCTGGTTGGCGCGCTGATCGGCGCCGGCATTCCGGAAGAGCGCGTGGTGCACTATGAAGAGGGCATCAAGAACGGCGGCATCCTGATGGGCGTGACCCCACGTTCGGACGAGGATGCGCTGCACATCGAGCGCAGCTGGACCGAAAGCGCCGGCGAGCACATCATCGGCACCGGCGTCGGCGCGGCTGGCGGCGCTGCCACCGGCGCGGCGATCGGCTCGGTTGCCGGTCCTGTCGGCACCCTGGCTGGCGCGGCAATCGGCGGCATCGCCGGCGGCCTGGCTGGCAAAGGCGCGGCTGAAGTGGTCAATCCGAAGGCTGGCGACGACCTGTCCGAGCACCACCTCGCCAAGGGCGTTGGCGCCGGCAGCGGCGCTGCGATGGGCGCGGCCGCTGGCGCGGTCGGCGGCCCGATCGGCATGGCGGCAGGTGCGGCCATCGGCGGCATCGCCGGCGGCCTGGCTGGTCGCGGTGCGGCTGAAGTAGCCAATCCAAAGGCTGGCGATGACCTGGCCGACCACGGCCTGGCCAAAGGTGTCGGCGCAGGCGCCGGTGCGGCTACCGGCGCGGCCATCGGCGCAGTCGGCGGCCCGATCGGCATGGCTGCTGGTGCGGCCATCGGCGGCATCGCCGGCGGCATGGCTGGCCACGGTGCGGCTGAAGTCGCCAATCCAAAACCGGGCGATGAACTGGGCGAGCACAACCTGTCGACCGGCGTTGGCGCCGGCGCGGGCGCGGCAACCGGTGCGGCGGTCGGCGCAGTCGGCGGCCCGATCGGCATGGCCGCTGGCGCGGCAATCGGCGCCATGGCTGGCGGTGCCGCAGGCCATGCGGCCGGCGCGCTGGTCAACCCTGCTGCGGAAGACAGCTACTGGCGCGATTCGTACACCAAGGCGCCTTACTACTCGTCGCAGTACACCTATGACGACTACGGTCCGGCTTACAAGCTGGGCTACAACAGCCGCGGCCGTTATGTGGGCCAGAGCTTCGACAGCGTCGAAAACGACCTGGCGAACGAGTGGAACTCGGTCAAGGGCTCGTCGCGCCTGACCTGGAACGAAGCGAAGGCCGCTTCCCGCGCCGCATGGGACAAGGTCGAGCGCGCAATGCCAGGCGACTTTGACGGCGACGGCCGCTAAGCAGCAAGCCGGGGTCTGACCCCGAACACCGGGTCAGACCCTTGGCAGTAATGAAAAAGCCTCGCTTTCGCGAGGCTTTTTTTCGTGGGTACGACCCGAATTCCGGGTCAGACCCTGGTGTCGACTTCAGTTGGCCTTGACCGCTTCGATCTGGATCGCCAGCTTCACTTCCGGCGAAAACTTCGGCACGCCGAAGCCGATGCCGAAGTCGGCGCGGTTGAATTCGCCCGACGCATCGGCGCCGCACCATTCGCGCTTGAGCATCGGATGCTGGATGCACTTGAACTTGTTGATCGCCAGGGTGACCGGCTTGGTGACGCCGTGCAGGGTCAGCTCGCCGTTGACGGAGACCGGCACGTCGCCCTTGAAGTTGATCGAATTCGACTTGTAAGTCGCGGTCGGGAACTGGGCGACGTCGAACATGTCCTTGCCCTTGGCGTGGTTGTTCAGCTTTTCGATGCCGAAATCGAGCGTGTTGGCGTCGATCGTGATGTCCAGCGCGCCGGTCTTGGCCGCGCGGTCGAGCACGACGGTGCCGCTGGTCTTGGTGAACTTGCCGCGAAACACGGACATGCCGGCGTGGTCGGCTTCGAAGCTCGGGAACGTGTGGCTCGGGTCGATGTTGAAGGTTTCCGGGGCGGCGAACGCCGATGCGGCGCTGGCGGCAAGCAGGACTGCGATCAGGTGCTTCATTTTCATGCGGTTTCCTTTGTGTGAGATGGTGATTACTGCGCCGCGGTGACGCGGAATTTGATGACGACGTCGTCGGCGACCATGCTGGTGTCCTTCCATTCGCCTTCGCCGATATTGAACGCCAGCCGCTTGATCGGCAGCGTCCCTTCGAATACCTGCTTGCCGCCTTCGGCCTTGACGGTCAGCGGGAAGCTGACGTCCTGGGTCTTGCCCTTGATCGCCAGTTTGCCGGCCACGGTCAGCTTGCCGGCGCCGTTCGGTTTGATCGAGGACGAAGTGAACGTCGCTTTCGGGAACTGGGCCGAATTGAACCAGTCCTTCTTCGCCACTTCCTTGTTCATGTCGGCGTCGCCCAGGTCGAGGCTGGCGGTGTCGATGTCGACGGTGGCCTTGCCGTTCTCCGGCTTGGCCGCGTCGTAGTCGACCTGCGCGCTGAACTTCTTGAATTTCGCTTCGACCGGCACGTTCATCTGCTTGAACACGGCGGCCACGCTGCTGTGGGCCAGGTCGGCCTTAAGCGGAATGGCGCCGGCGGCCAGCGCGACGCCAAGCAGGGCGGCGGGGATCAGGTACTTTTTGTTCATCTTGTTCTCCTAATAAATCAGGGCAGCATGCGCTTCATGACGCCGTCGCGGTCGATGAAGACGTGCTTCAGGGCGGCGGCGACGTGCAGGCCGACGGCGCCGGCCAGGCCCATGTTCAGCCAGAAGTGTACTTCTTTCAGCAGCGGCTTCAGCTCCGGGTTCGCGTCGATCAGGACCGGCAGCGACAGCACGCCAAAATATACCACCGGCACGCCGGCGGCCAGGGTGTAGAAATAGCCCGACAGCGGCACCGCGAACATCAGCACGTAGAGCAGCAGGTGCAGGTGGTGCGCGGCCTGCTTTTCCCAGCGCTTCATGCTGTCCGGGTAGGGCGGCGCGGCGTTGGCCAGGCGCCAAAGCAGGCGCAGGGTCGCCAGCAGCAGCACGGTCACGCCCGCCCACTTGTGCCAGGAATAGTATTTGAGCTTGGTCGGGGTGATGCCGGGGATGTCGGTCATCACCAGGCCGAGCGTGAAGGCGCCGATGATCAGCAGGGCGATCAGCCAGTGAAGCAGGATGGCGGGACGGGTGTAGCGCTGCATCGGCGAGTCCAATTAGTACGTGTTAGGACTAATAGTACCGCAATTTGGGATGAAGTGTTGCTGGTGTGAATTTGGGGTCAGGTCCGCCGGACCTGACCCCGCCGTTGCCGGCGCAGCGGAAATTATCGCGACTTTTCTTGCCGCGGCAACAAAACCGGGGTCAGGTCCGGCGGACCTGACCTCCCAATATCAAATCTCCGCGGCCAGCTTGGCGGCGATGCCGACGTAGTTCGCCGGTGTCATCGCCAGCAGCAGGTCTTTCGCTTCCTGCGGCACCGCCAGGGTCAGGATGAACTCGCGCAGCGCATCCTTGGAAATGCCCTTGCCGCGCGTGAGTTCCTTGAGCTGCTCGTACGGGTTCTCGACGCCATAACGGCGCATCACGGTCTGCACCGGCTCGGCCAGCACTTCCCAGTTGGCGTCCAGGTCCTGCTCGAGGCGCGCCGCGTTCACTTCCAGCTTGTTCAGGCCGCGCAGGCAGCTGTCGTAGGCCAGCAGCGCGTAGCCGAAGCCGACGCCGATGTTGCGCAGCACGGTCGAATCGGTCAGGTCGCGCTGCATGCGCGATACCGGCAGCTTCTCGGACAGGTGCTTGAGCATGGCGTTGGCCAGGCCCAGGTTGCCCTCCGAGTTTTCGAAGTCGATCGGGTTGACCTTGTGCGGCATCGTCGACGAGCCGATCTCGCCGGCCTTCAGGCGCTGCTTGAAGTAGCCCAGCGAGACGTAGGTCCAGATGTCGCGGTTCAGGTCGAGCAGGATGGTGTTGGCGCGCGCGATGGCGTCGAACATCTCGGCCATGTAGTCGTGCGGCTCGATCTGGATGGTGTACGGGTTGAAGGTCAGGCCGAGGCGCTGCTCGATCACGTCCTTCGAAAACGCCGGCCAGTCGAACTGCGGGTAGGCCGACAGGTGGGCGTTGTAGTTGCCGACCGCGCCGTTCATCTTGCCGAGGATTTCGACCGCGGCGATGCGCTTGACCGCGCGCTCGAGGCGGGCGACGACGTTGGCGAATTCCTTGCCCAGGGTGGTCGGGCTGGCGGTCTGGCCGTGGGTGCGCGAGAGCATCGGCAGCGCCGCATTGGCGTGGGCGATCTCGCGCAGCTTGTCGATCAGCGACTTTAGCGCCGGCACGATCACGCCATCGCGCGCGGCCTTGAGCATCATGCCGTGCGAGGTGTTGTTGATGTCTTCCGAGGTGCAGGCGAAGTGAATGAACTCGGTCGCCGCGACCAGTTCCGGCACGTCCTTGACCTGTTCCTTGAGCCAGTACTCGACCGCCTTGACGTCATGGTTGGTGACCGCTTCGATCTCCTTGATGCGCGCCGCGTCGGCCTCGGTGAAGTCGGCCGCCATCTTGTCGAGCAGCGCGGTGGCGTCTTTCGAGAACGGTTTGATCTCGGCGAAGCCGGCCTGCGACAGCGCCTGCAGCCACGCGATTTCGACCTTCACGCGATGGTGCATGAAGCCTGCTTCGGACAGGATCGGGCGCAGCTTGTCGGTCTTGGCGGCGTAGCGGCCATCGAGCGGGGACAGGGCGGACAGCGTGGAGTACGGGGCGGTGGAGGTCATGGCGCGAGGGGCTGGGCAAAACAGCGATTTTACCACCGGGCGCTGTTCGCCGCCGATGTTGCGGGCATACCGAAATCGCGCCGCCAGCCCGCCATCGGCCATCTGGCCGATGCTATACTGGCCTCCAATCATTCATAAAAAGTGCCCATGAAACTCATCGGATCGGTTACCAGTCCCTATGTCCGCAAGGTGCGTGTCGTCCTGGCGGAAAAGAAGCTCGACTACACCTTCGAGCTGGAAAACGTCTGGGCCTCCGAGACCACCATCCACCTGGCCAACCCGCTCGGCAAGGTGCCTTGCCTGGTGATGGAAGACGGCAGCCCGATGTACGATTCGCGCGTGATCGCCGAATACCTCGACACGCTCACGCCGGTGTGCAAACTGCTGCCGCCGAATGGCCGCGACCGCGCCGACGTCAAGGTGTGGGAAGCGCTGGCCGACGGCGTGCTCGATGCCGCCGTGCTGGTGCGCCTGGAGAAGACCCTGCGCCCGGCCGAGCAGCAAAGCCCCGACTGGATCGCGCGCCAGATGGGCAAGGTGCAGGCCGGCCTGGCGGTGATGTCGGCCGACCTGGGCGAGTCGCCTTTCTGCAAGGGCAACCACTACACGCTGGCCGACGTCGCCGTCGGCTGTTGCCTCGGCTGGCTGCTGTTCCGCTTTCCGGAAATCGGCTGGCGCGGCGACTACCCGAACCTCGCGCGGCTGTTCGACAAGCTGTCCGAGCGCGCATCGTTCAAAGAATCCGTGCCGCAGTGATCCCGGGCCTGGAGCGCGAGAGCCCGCGCACGATCGTCGTCTACGGCGAGGCGCTGGTCGACGACTTCGTCACCGAGCAGCAGGTCGGCGGGGCGCCGTTCAACGTGGCGCGCAACCTGGCCGCGTTCATGGAGCCGCAGCTGATGATCACCCGCATCGGCGACGACCGCAATGGCGTCGTGGTGCGCGGCGAGTTCGAGCGCTTCGCGATGTCCGAGGCCGGCCTGCAGCTCGACCGCATGGAAGAAACCGGCCGCGTGCTGGTCGAGCGCGCGCCCGGCGGGCACCGCTTCGTGATCCTGCCGAAGCAGGCCTACGATTTCATCGACCCGATCCACGCGATGGAAGCGCTGTCCGGCGTGACGCCGGCGACGTTTTACTTCGGCACCCTGGCGCAGCGCGCGGCGCGCTCGCACGCCACCCTGCACAAGCTGCTCGACGCGACCGGCGCCACCCGCTTCCTGGACGTCAACCTGCGCGAGGGCCAGACCGATCGCGGCTGCGCCACCGAGTCGCTGCACGCGGCCGACATCGTCAAGGTCAACGAGGAAGAACTGCAGGCGCTGTTCCAGTGGTACTTCCAGATCGACCCGCGCAGCGTGCTGACGACCGCCGAGGTGCATGCGTCGTGCCGCGCGCTGCTCGACATGTTCGAACTCGAAGCGCTGATCGTCACGCTGGGCCATCGCGGCTCGGTGTACTTCGGCGCCGACGGCGCGCTGATCGTCAACCGCGACAATCCGGCGCCGCCATTCGTCATCGACACGGTGGGCGCGGGCGACGCGTTCTCGGCGATTTTCCTGCTGGGCCGCGCGCGCGGCTGGCCGCTCGAGCAGACGCTGGCGCGGGCCAACGAATTCGCCGGCGCGATCTGCGCCGTGTCGGGCGCGGTGCCGCGCGACATCGGCTTCTACGACAAGTGGGTCGCGCGCTGGCGCTGACGGGAAACTGGGATCAGGTCCGCCGGACCCGACTCCGGCTTTGCATTACAGCTTGAACGCCATCGCGCGGAATGATTTTTGCGCCGCCGGCAGTTTTTTGCATTTGCGCCCGCCGATCTGTTCGTCGCCGTCGTCGCTCAGCAGCACGATCTCGTCCGCCACCGGATCGTGGAACAGCGCTTCCGGCCGGAAGCCGCCGGCGTCGAGGCTGCGCACCAGCCGCGGCGCCGGCCCGCCCAGCCCGGCCCAGCGGAACAGCGCGAACCGCGGCGTCGCCGTGCTGGCCGACGCTTCGCCGCTGGGGCCGGCCACGATCAGGTAGTCGTCGCCCACCAGCTCGACGCTGCGAAAGCCGCGCGCGCCGAGGTCGAGACGGATCAGGTCGCCGAAGTCGGGCCTGGCGCCCTCGAGCACGGCGGCTGGATTGAGCAAGGGAACGGCCAGCGCCATGCCCATCGGCAGCGGATTGCGAAAGCCGATCAGCAGCCCGCCGACGCGGGTGGCGCTCAGCCCCTCGATGTTCAGGCCGCCGTCGGCTTCCGGATTGCGCGTGCTCGCCTCCTTCAGCTCGGCGAAGCGCGGATCGGCCAGCATCTCGGCCAGCAGCAATTCGTAAGGAGGCGCGGGCGCCGGCAGCAAGGTCGGCGTCGGCGACGCGGCAAGAATGTCGGTGGCGAAGAAGCGCCAGCGGTGCGGCGCCAGCGCGCCGTTCTTGCCCTTGCGCGCGTGCGAGCTGATCCAGTAGATGCGCGCGCCGAGCAGGGCCGAGCCTTCGATGTCGGCTTCGTCGCGCTTGCCATCGGGACCGCTGTTGCCAAGGTAGGCGCCGAGGTCGACCGATCCCACCGCTTCGGCCGTGCCGCGGCGATAGATGCGCAATACGTCCAGCTCGTCGTCGGCCACCGCGAAGCAGCCCTGACCGATGGCGACCGCCGCGGAGGCGTCGCACAAGCCGGCGTAGCGCTCGTCCACGGCTACTCGCCCATTTGACTCTGCAGGTAGTTCTGGATGCCGATCTTGGCGATCAGGTCGATCTGGGTTTCCAGCCACTCGATGTGCTCTTCGGTGTCTTCCAGGATGACCACGAACAGTTCGCGCGAGACGTAGTCGCCGGCCTTCTCGCACTCCGCCACGCCTTCCTTGACGGTGACCTGGGCGGCGCGCTCGAGCTGCAGGTCGAGGCTGAGCATCTCTTCGGTGTTTTCGCCGATCAGCAGCTTGTGCAGCGCCTGCAGGTTGGGCAATCCGTCGAGCATCAGGATGCGGTCGATCAGCTTGTCGGCGTGCTTCATTTCGCCGATCGATTCCTCGTATTCCTTCTTGCCCAGTTTCTCCAGGCCCCAGTGGCGGTACATGCGCGCATGCAGGAAATACTGGTTCACCGCGGTCAGCTCGTTGGTCAGCTGCGCGTTGAGCAGACGGATGATGTTCGGATCGCCCTTCATGGAGTGCTTTCGTGTGGTGAGATTAAGAACATCATAGCAAACCACGGGACCGGCACGGATGAATTTGCGTCGCTCAGCCGCCCAGTTTGAAGTTGAGCGGAACGATCACGTACACCGCGACCGGGCGGCCGTCTTCGCGGTGCGGCTTGAACACGGCGCGCAGCACGGCCTGGCGGGCGGCTTCGTCGAGCCGGGCGGAGCCGGACGAGGTCTGCACCTGCACCTGCTCGGCCAGGCCCTGGTCGTTGACCAGCACGCGCAGCACCACGCGGCCCTGCTCCCCGGCGCGGCGCGCGGCGGCCGGGTATTCGGGCTGGGGCGCCTTCAGGTATTCGACGCCGGACGTGATGGTGCGCGGCGCGGCCGGCGCCGCGGCAGGCGCGGCGGCCGGTGCGGCGCCTGCGCCAGGCACGGC
>NZ_JBFUAC010000014.1:0-81282 GCF_056406475.1 Massilia sp. P1_C10 | reverse complement strand
GCGCTATACGGGCCGACCTGATTGCCCGCGATGAACGTGCCATGAGCCTGGAACCAGCTAATCCAACGATGGACCATCGAATGCGCAAGCCCGCGCTGCCTGGCCAGCTGCTTGTAGCCTATATCGCCATCAAGATACTGACGGACGACGGCCAGCTTGAATTGCTCGTCATACTTTGTCATAAACCACCTAAAAGTTGGCGTCCAACTTTTAGGTGGCACTTCAGTCCGGCGGACCTGACCCCATTTTCAAAGCGCCAGCAGCTCGCGGGCGTGCTTGCGGGTGGTCGCGGTGATCTCGACCCCGCCCAGCATGCGCGCCACTTCTTCGATCCGCGCCTTGCTGTCCAATACGTCGATCTGCGACACCGTCTTGCCCGCTTCTGTCGTGCCTTTCGCGACCTGGAAGTGTTGGTTGGCCTGGCTGGCCACTTGCGGCAGGTGCGTCACGCAGAGCACCTGGCGCTGCTGCCCGAGGCGCTTGAGAAGCCGCCCCACCACTTCGGCCACCGCGCCGCCGATGCCGCTGTCGACTTCGTCGAAAATCAGCGTCGGCGTGGTCGTCGCGTTCGACGTGATCACCGAAATCGCCAGCGCGATGCGCGCCAACTCGCCGCCCGACGCCACCTTTGCCAGCGGCCGCGGCGCCACGCCGGCGTGGCCGGCCACCAGAAACTCGACCTGCTCCAGCCCCGCCGCGGTCGGTTCGGCCGGATTGAGCCCGACCGCAAAGCTGCCGCCGCTCATGCTCAATTCCTGCATTGCCGCCGTCACCTGCGCGCCCAGCTGCTTCGCGGCGCCGGCGCGGATGACGGACAACTTGCCCGCCGCCTCCATGTAGCTCGCGCGCGCAGCGTCTTCCTGCTTGCGCAGTCCGTCGATGTCGCTCGCATCGGACATCTCGCGCAGTTTTTCCGCCAGCGCCGCATGCTCCTGCGGCAGTTCGTCCGGCGTGACGCGGAACTTGCGCGCCGCGCTGTGCAGCGCTTCGAGGCGCGCGTCGACCTGGCGCAGCCGCGCGGGATCGAGTTCGACCCGGTCGAGATAAGCCTTGAGCGAGTACACCGCCTCCTGCAGCTGGATGCGGGCCGGCTCCATCAAATCGAGCACGCCCTGCAGCTCCGCGTCGACATCGACCAGCTTGCCCAGCTTGACGTTCAGCGACGACAGCCGCGACAGGATCGGCTCGTCCGATTCGGACAGCGCCGCCAGCGCTTCTTCCGCGCCTTCGAGCAGGCTGGCCGCGTGCGACAGGCGGCTATGTTCGTTGCTGATCTCGTTCCACTCGCCCGGCTTGGCGCCCAGCTTGTCGAGTTCACCGACCTGCCACTCGAGCCGTTCGCGTTCGATCAGCACGTTCTTGGCGTCGCGCTCGAACTCTTCGCGCTGGCGCACCAGCGCGCGCCATTGCTTGTGGCCGGCGGCGACTTGCTGCGCCAGCGTCACGGCGCCGGCATCCTGCAACGCGGCCTGGTTGTCCAGCAGCGCGCGCTGCGCGTCGGACTTGAGCAGCGACTGGTGCGCGTGCTGGCCGTGGATGTCGACCAGCAGGTCGCCCAGATCGCGCAGCTGGGTTGCGGTGGCGGCGATGCCGTTGATGTAGGCCTTCGAGCGGCCGGCGTTGTCGATCACGCGGCGCAGCAGCGCGCCGCCGTCCTCGATCGCGAACTCGTTCTGCGCCAGCCATTCGGCCGCCGCGCCATCGACCGAGAAGTCGGCGGTGATGTCGGCCTTGGCGGCGCCTTCGCGCACCACGGAGGCGTCGCCGCGCCCGCCCAGCGCCAGCTGCAGCGCGTCGATCAGGATCGACTTGCCGGCGCCGGTCTCGCCGGTGAAGACGGAGAAGCCGCTGGCGAATTCGAGTTCGATGGCGTCGACGATGACGAAGTCGCGGATGGTAAGGGTACGCAGCATGCAGGTATCGGTAATCAGGTTGTACGGCGCGGCGCTATTTCAGCTTGCCGTCGCCGGAGGGGTATTCGTTCCAGTGCAGCTTTTCGCGCAAGGTATCGTAGTAGCTCCAGCCTTCCGGATGCAGGAAGGTGATGCAGTTGGGGGAACGCGAAATCGCGATCTGGTCGCCATGCGCGAGGCTGGCGAAAGTCTGCATGTCGAAGTTGACGCTGACGTCGCGCCCGCTGACGATTTCGACCACGATCCGGCTGGTATCGGGGATCACGATCGGCCGGTTCGACAGCGCGTGCGGCGCGATCGGCACCAGGCCGATCCCGGACAGCGAAGGATGCAGCAGCGGGCCGCCGGCCGACAGCGCGTACGCGGTGGAGCCGGTCGGCGTGGCGATGATCAAACCGTCCGAGCGCTGGTTGTACATGAAATTGCCGTCGACCGTGACCTTCAGTTCGACCATGCCGGCGCCGGCGCCGCGCGCCACCACCACGTCGTTGACGGCCAGGCCGCAGGCGATCATGGCGCCGCCGCGCATCACGCGCGCCTCGAGCAGGGTGCGCTTCTCGGCCTGCGACTTGCCGGCCAATAGATCATCGAGCACGGGCAGCATGCGGTCGATCGGAATGTCGGTCATGAAGCCCAGGCGGCCCTGGTTGATGCCGATCAGCGGCACGTCGTAGGGCGCGAGTTGGCGCGCGATGCCGAGCATGGTGCCGTCGCCGCCCATCACGATGGCGTAGCTTGCGGTCTCGCCGATCTGGCTCGCGCTCAGCGCCTCGAGGCCGGTCACGGCGAGATGCGCCGCCGTCTCGGCTTCCAGCACCACGCGGTAGCCGGCGCCCCGCAGGTAGTCGACCAGGCCGCGCACCGGCTTCTCGATGCCGGCGGTGTTGTGCCGGACGACGAGCGCGATGGTCTTTTGCGGTGCGGGCGTGGCGGGCATAAAAATCTCGGCGGTGGATGGAACGGCAACACGGAGGAGAGTAACCGATTCTGCCCTCTTCTGCCATATCGCCGGGTCAGGAGATTATGCGGAATCTTGCATAATTTGATGCTACAGGACGATGGTGGTGAGGAACATCGTCCCGAACATCGCCGCGATCACGGTCACGGTATACACCGCCATCAGCACCGCCCAGCGCACAGCGGTAACCTTGCGGCTGCCGCCATACACGCGCCGCATCGCGATCGGCAGGTAAGCCAGCAGCCAGATGAACAGGGCAACGCCCAGCTCGGTCCAGGGCGCCACCCAGATCAATCCGAGCAACAGGAAAGCGAAGCCATTGGCGTGCAGCGCGAACAGCATGTGCTCGCCGTAGCGCCGGCCCGAGCCGAGGTAGAGCAGCTTCAGGTACAAGGCGAACAGCGGCATGATCAAAAACATCGCGTACGGCACGTAGGCGAAGAATTTGGATCTCACCAGCGCGATCGCCTCGTCGGTCGGCATCGCGGTGATCTGCTTGACGCGGGCATCCCAGGCCGGATTGACGCCCAATAGCTTGCTGTTGATGCGCACGGTATCGGGGCCGGGCTCCTTGTCGGTCAGGCCCAACCGGTTCGGCGCCTCGGCGTGCGGTTTGACCAGCGAAAACTGGGTCGGCCCGTAGTGCAGCAGCGCGAAAAACAGCACGCTCAGGGTCAGGTACAGGCGCAGCGGCACGACGTAGCGCGCGCGGCGGCCGGCGATGTAGTCCGCGGTCAGGCGGCCCGGCCGGAAGATCAGCAGCGCCAGCGTCTTCCACAGCTTGCCCTCGAGCGCGACGTAATGGCCGATGAACTCGTGGAAGAATTCGCGCACGCTCGGCACGTGCAGCACCGTCTCCTGCCCGCACACCGAGCAGAAATTGTTGGCGACGGCGGCGCCGCAGTTGAGGCAATGGGATGGCGCGGCGTGCTCGTTCATGGCGGCTTTGCGGGTTGACTGTATGCGATGGTAACTTAAATATTTGCGATTCGGCAACATCCAATTGCGCGACTCGCTTGGCGGCGCCCCGATATCATTCCAACAATTGTCTCAAGCAGAAGGAGTACGCTCATGGTTACCGAAGCACCGGACCGCAAGGTCAACACCGACGAGAAAATCGCGAACGATGGCGAAAAGCGCATGCCGCACGAGCGCGACGAAGCGCCCGACGGCCAGGACCGCGAGCCCCGCGGCGTGATGAAGCAGGCCGCTTCCGACATCGCCCAAGGCATGGTCGACACCGACCTGCACGCCACCCCAGGCCTGGAAAAAGCCGGCGGTTCTGGCGAAGCCAAACCGCAGCCCGGCGCCGCCGACGGCATGCGCGACCAACCAAAACCCACGCCATCGAAAGACGCAAAAAAATGAAGCACACCTTCCAGCTCACCTTCGTCGCGCTCGCGCTGTCGGCCATCGGCGGCGGCGCCATGGCGCAGACCTACCCGGTCGGCTTCGGCCCGGCTCCGGCCCTGCCGGCGCCCGAAAAATCGCTGATCCCGACCGTGAACGTGGCGAAGGCCGAAGGCTGGCCGAGCGGCGGCAAGCCGGTGGCGGCCGCCGGGCTGACGGTGAGCGCGTACGCCAGCGGCCTGGCGCACCCGCGCTGGATCTACGTGCTGCCGAACGGCGACGTGCTGGTGGCCGAGACCAACAAGCCCGCGCCCGAGGAAAAAGAGCCGACGTCCATCAAGGGCACGGTGATGAAGATGCAGATGAAGAAGGCCGGCGCCGGCGTGTCGTCGGCCAACCGCATCACGCTGCTGCGTGGCGTCGGCGCGAACGGCGTGGCGGCCACCAGGACCGTCTTCATGGAAGGCCTGACTTCGCCGTTCGGCATGGCGCTGGTCGGCAATGAGCTGTTCATCGCCAACGCCGATGCGATCGTCAAGGTTCCGTACAAGACCGGCGACACCGCCATCAGCGCCAAGCCGGTGAAGGTGGCCGACCTCCCGGCCGGCATGAACCACCACTGGACCAAGAACCTCGTCGCGAGCAAGGACGGCAAGTACCTGTACGCGTCGGTCGGCTCGAACAGCAACATCGGCGAGAACGGCATGGACAAGGAAGACGGCCGCGCCGCGATCTGGCAGTTCGACCGCGCCACCGGCAAGGGCCGCGTGTTCGCGTCGGGCCTGCGCAACCCGGTCGGCATGGCGTGGAATCCGCAGAGCGGCATGCTGTGGACCAGCGTGAACGAGCGCGACGAACTGGGTAACGACCTGGTGCCCGACTACATGACGTCGGTGAAGGACGGCGCCTTTTACGGCTGGCCGTACAGCTATTACGGCCAGAACGTCGACGCGCGCGTCCAGCCGCAGAAGCCGGAACTGGTCGCCAGGGCGATCGCGCCGGACTACGCGCTGGGCGCCCACACCGCCTCGCTGGGCCTGGCGTTCTATGACGCGGCGCTGATCCCCGCCTTCAGGAACGGCGCGCTGGTCGGCCAGCACGGCTCGTGGAACCGCAAGCCGTTCTCCGGCTACAAAATGATTTACGTACCGTTCGCCGACGGCAAGCCGAGCGGCCCGCCGCAGGACGTGCTGACCGGCTTCATGAGCCCCGAAGGCACCACCTGGGGCCGTCCGGTCGGCGTCGCCGTCGACAAGGCCGGCGCGATCCTGCTGGCCGACGACGTGGGCAACATCATCTGGCGCGTCACCCCGGCCGCCAAATAACCGAAAAGGAGCATGGACATGATCATCAAGAAAACCGGCAGCGCCGTCTGGAGCGGCGGCTTGAAGGACGGCGTCGGCAGCGTGTCGACCCAGACCGGCGTGCTGGACAAGGCGCCCTACGGCTTCAACGCCCGCTTCGAAGGCGGCAAGGGCACAAATCCGGAAGAACTGATCGCGGCGGCGCACGCCGGCTGCTTCACGATGGCGCTGTCGGGGGTGCTGGAAAAGGCCGGCCTGAAGGCGACCGAGATGAACACCGTCGCCACGGTATCGCTGGAAAAAGTCGGCGGCGGCTTCGCCATCAACGCGGTGCACCTGGCGCTGACGGCCAGGATCCCGGGCGCGACCGACGAGCAGTTCCAGACCGCGGCGCACGACGCCAAGCAGAACTGCCCGGTGTCGAAGCTGCTGAACGCGAACATCACGCTCGACGCCAAGCTGCACACCTAAGCGCAAAATCGGCGGAGCGCATAGAATTGCCGATCTACTTCACAAGGACATCCTGATGCGCATACTGCATACCATGTTACGGGTCGGCGACCTGCAGCGCTCCATCGATTTCTACACCAAGGTGCTGGGGATGACGCTGCTGCGCACCAGCGACAATCCCGAGTACAAATACACGCTGGCGTTCGTCGGCTACGGCAGCAATCCGGATCACGCGGAGCTGGAACTGACCTACAACTACGGCCAGGACAAGTACGAGATGGGCACCGCGTACGGTCACATCGCCATCTCGGCGGACGACATCTACAAGGCGTGCGAGCTGGTGAAGGCGAACGGCGGCAACGTCACGCGCGAGCCGGGGCCGGTCAAGGGCGGCAGCACGGTGATCGCATTCGTCACCGATCCGGACGGCTACAAGGTCGAACTGATCGAGCGCAAGGACGGCGTGCGCGGCGGCGGTTTGAACGCCGGCTGAATCCGCGGCGCTAACGAAAAAGGGGCCAGGTCCGCCGGACCTGGCCCCTCTCATTGCTGCGGCGTCGATCAGTGCTGCAACAGATTATTCACCGGCACCAGGTCCGCTTCACGCAGCGAACCCGATGCGGCCTTCAGGCGCAAGCCATTCATGATGGTGTCGTAACGCGCGCGCGACAGGTCGCGGCGGGTCGAGTACAGCTGGCGCTGCGCATTGAGCACGTCGATGTTGATCCGCACGCCGACCTGGTAACCGAGCTTGTTCGATTCCAGCGCCGACTGGCTCGAAATCTCCGCCGCTTCCAGCGCCTTCACCTGCGCCAGGCCGCTGTTGACGCCGAGGTAGGACTGACGCGCCAACTGGGCTGCGGTGCGGCGCGTATTTTCGAGGTCGTTGCGCGCCTTGTCTTCCAGCGCGATCGACTCGCGCACCCGGCTGGTCACGGCGAAGCCGCTGAAAATCGGCACGCTCCACTGCACGCCGACGACGTTGCTGGTGGTGGTGCCCGAGCTTTGCGTGCTGCCACCGAGCTTGTTACGGGTCGAACTGGCGACCAGATCCAGGGTCGGATAGTGTCCTGCGCGGTTACGCTTGATATCGCGCTTGGCCGACTCGAGCGACAGCTGCGACACGGCCACATCGTAGTTCTGGTTCTCGGCCGACGACACCCATGGCTCGATCGCCGCCGGCTGCGGCGCGGCCAGCGTCACGCCGCTCCTGAGCGGGGCCAGCGTCGCCGGCGCGGAGCCGATGATGGCCTGCAGCGCACTCTTCTTGTTTTCCAGGTCGTTGACAGCGGCGAATTCCTGCGCCACCACCAGGTCGTACGCGGCCTGCGCCTCGTGCGTGTCGGTGATGGTCTGGGTGCCGACTTCGAAATTGCGCTTGGCCGACGCCAGCTGCTCGGTGGTCGCGGTCTTCTGCGCGCGGGTCGACTCGAGCGTGTCCTGCGCGGCCAGCACGTCGAAGTAAGCCTGCGACACACGGGTGATCAGGTCCTGCTGCGCCTTGGCGAATTGCGCCTCGGTGATGGCTTGCACCAGCTTGCTCTGCTCGTAGGCTTCCCAGCGATCCCAGCGGAACAGCGGCTGCGCCAGCGACAGCGTGTATTGGTTGGAGGTCGCGTTGCCACCGCTGCCGCCGACCACGATCGGCTGGCCGGTGATCGGCGAAATCACGGTGGCGCCCTCATTGAACGGCGAGAAGTCGTTGTCGTTGCGGGTGATCGCGCCGCTGACGCCCACCGTCGGCAGCAAGCCGGCGCGTCCCTGCGGGACACGCTCGCGCCCTGCCGCCAGCGATGCACGCGCGCTGGCGTACACGGCATCGTTCGCCAACGCTTGCTGGTAGACCTGGATCAGGTCGGCCGCGTGGGCGTTGAACGAAACAAAGGCGCTTGCTATCAGCGCGGCGATCAGGGGTTTCTGCATTGCTTTCTCCGTTGGAGTCATCAAACAAGTTTATAAAAAGTGCTCAGTACTTCGGCATCGTGCCGTCTACCTGCATGGCCCAGGCGTGAATCCCGCCCGTCAAATTCGTTACCTTGTCAAACCCGTTGCGCTCCAAAAAGGCAGCGACCTGCATGCTGCGCGCGCCGTGGTGGCAGATGCAGACGATCTCGTCGTCCTCATCGAGCTCCTCGATGCGCGCCGGGATCGTGTGCATCGCGATCAGCGTCGACCCGTCGATGTGGCAGGTGTCGTACTCCCACTGTTCGCGCACGTCGAGCAGCTTCGGGCGCGGCCGCGCGGCGTCGTTCAGCCAGGCAGCCAGCTCGGGGGCGGTGAGGTGTTGCATGCCGCCGTCCGCTTAAAACGTGAAGTGCGAAAGCACCGTCGCCGATGCCAGGTACCTGACATTGGTTTCGAACACTTTGACCGTGTCGTACGCCGTTTCCGACACACGGGTGATGATGTTGCAGGACATGACCGGCGCCTGGCCGATGATCGCGGCGAAGCGCCCGCCGACCTTGACCTGCTTGAGGAAGGCTTCCGGCAGCACTTCCAGCGCGCCCGAAATGACGATCACGTCGAACGGCGCACCGCCGGCCCAGCCCTGCGCGCCGTTGCCCAGTTCCACGGTGGCGTTGGTCACGCCGGCCTTGGCCAGGTTCGCTTCGGCCATCGCTTTGAGTTCCGGCAGGATCTCGACGGTCGTGACCTGGCGGCCCTTGTGCGCCAGCAGCGCGGCCATGTAGCCCGAACCGGCGCCGATTTCCAGCACGGTCTCGTGTTTCTTCAGTTGCACTTCCTGCAGCAGGCGCGCTTCCAGCTTCGGCGTGAACATCGCCTCGCCGCCCGGCAGCGGAATCTCGGTGTCGACGAACGCCAGGTTCTTGCACGCTTCCGGCACGAACTGTTCGCGTTTGACCACCACCAGCGTGTCGAGCACGTCCTGGTCCAGCACGTTCCACGGACGGATCTGCTGTTCAATCATGTTAAAGCGGGCTTGTTCAATATTCATTTGTGAGACTCGGTGGGTAAATAGATAATCCGATATTTTATCGTTGAACGGCCTCAGTAGACACATCTTAACGACATGCAAGTCCAGATCGCTTGAAATTGCGACAGTCTGCAGTTTGGAGGGGTTGAACCACCGATAACGCCGATGTGGCGTTTCGGGCAACTCATCTGGCCGGGGGCAGCAGGCCGTGCAGCGCCATGTCGAGGAAGGCGTCGAGGAAGGCCAGCGGATCGAGATGGCACTGGTCGCAAGGGCCGACCGAGTGCTTCCAGGTCATCAGCATCAGCATCGGCGCGACCAGCACCTGGGTCATGATCTCGACGTTCATCGGCCGGAACTCGCCGCGCAAGATGGCGCGCTCGAGCAGGCCGGCGATCATCCGGGTGCCGCGCGCGATCACCTCTTCCTGGTAAAAGGTTGCAATATCGGGGAAATTGGCCGCTTCGGCCATCATCAGCTTGGGAATGCCGGACGCCTTGGTGGCGCCGATGCGCTGCCACCAGTTGCCGATCACGGCCCGCAGCAGCTCGGCGGAATGGCCGTCGAAGCCGGCGATGCTGTCTTCGGCGGCGCCGATCACGGGTACGATGCTGTCGCGCACCACCGCCTTGAACAGCTCCTCCTTGTTGGTGAAGTAGAGGTACAGGGTGCCCTTCGACACGCCGGCTTGCCGGGCCACGTCTTCGAGCCGGGTCGACGCGAAGCCGCGCTCGACGAACAGGTCGAGCGCCGCAGCCAGCAATTCCTGCGGCCGCGCCTCTTTGCGCCGTTCCCAGCGGGGCTTGGTGTCATACGGGCATTGCATGTGTCGATCCGGTAACTTACTTGCGGGTCATTATATCGTTATGCCGGGGCCGGCAGGGAAAGCGGTATACTTGCCGCCTGTTCCGATTGCCCGCCATGACCGCCTCCCCTGAAAATCTCCCATGCCGCCCCGGCTGCGGCGCCTGCTGCACCGCCCCGTCGATCAGCTCGCCGATTCCCGGTATGCCGAACGGCAAGCCGGCCGGCGTGCGCTGCGTCCAGCTCGACGATCGCAACGGCTGCATGATTTTTGGGCAGCCGGGCCGTCCGGCGGTGTGCGCCAGCCTGCAGCCGTCGCGCGAGATGTGCGGCGACTCGCGGGCGCAGGCGATGTTCTACCTGAGCGAACTCGATCGCCTGACCTCCTAAAAACAACGCCGGGCTTTGCGGGCAGCTCAACGGTAAGGGGCGCTCTCATGGTATTCTTCGACCCCGCGTGGTGCCGCCTTCCGACTCGCAAATTCCCTTAACTAACTAATAAATACATGGACATCCTCCTCGCGATCAAAGCGATCATCATGGGCCTGGTCGAAGGCTTTACCGAGTTCCTGCCGATTTCCTCGACCGGCCACCTGATCCTGGCGGGCAGCCTGCTCGACTTCACGGGCGAAAAAGTCAAAGTCTTCGAAATCGCCATCCAGGCCGGCGCCATGCTCGCCGTGATCTGGGAATACCGCCAGCGCATCGGCACCGTGCTGGCCGGTATGTTCAGCGATCCGAAACAGCAGAAATTCATCGTCAATCTGGTCGTCGCCTTCCTGCCGGCCGCCGTGCTCGGCCTGCTCTTCAGCAAGATGATCAAGGCGCACCTGTTCAAGCCGGTGCCGGTGGCGCTGGCCTTCATCGTCGGCGGCTTCGTCATCCTGTGGGTCGAAAACCGCAACAAGGACCGCCACGACGCCGCGCGCATCCATTCGGTTGACGACATGACCCTGCTCGATGCCTTCAAGGTCGGCTGCGCGCAGGCGTTCGCGCTGATCCCGGGCACCAGCCGCTCGGGCGCCACCATCATCGGCGGCATGATGTTCGGCCTGTCGCGCAAGGCGGCCACCGAGTTCTCGTTCTTCCTGGCGATCCCGACCCTGCTGGCGGCCACCGTCTACTCGGTCTACAAGGAACGCGCGCTGCTGTCGATGGCCGACCTGCCGCTGTTCGGCATCGGCGGCATCGCCGCCTTCGTGTCGGCCTTCCTGTGCGTGCGCTGGCTGCTGCGCTATATCAGCTCGCATGACTTCACCGTCTTCGCCTGGTATCGTATCGTTTTCGGCATCGTGGTAATCGCCAGCGCGCATTACGGATGGGTCGTCTGGGCGGAATGACAGCATGAGTAGCGACATCGGCGCGCGCGCCCTCGAACAACTGCAGACCGTGTTCGGCTATCCGGCCTTTCGCGGTCAGCAGGGCGACATCGTCGAACATGTGGCCAGCGGCGGCGACGCGCTGGTGCTGATGCCCACCGGCGGCGGCAAGTCGCTGTGCTACCAGATCCCCGCGCTGCTGCGCGACGGCGTCGGCGTGGTCGTCTCGCCGCTGATCGCGCTGATGCAGGACCAGGTCGACGCGCTGGCCGAAGTCGGCGTGCGCGCCGCCTTCCTGAACTCGACCCAGACCTACGAAGAGTCGAATCGCATCGAGCGCCTGGTGCGCACCGGCGAGATCGACCTGGTCTACGTCGCGCCGGAGCGCCTGATGACGCAGCGCTGCCTCGACCTGTTCGAGGCCTCGAAGATCGCGCTGTTCGCGATCGACGAGGCGCACTGCGTCTCGCAATGGGGCCACGATTTCCGGCCCGAATACATCAAGCTGTCGATCCTGCACGAGCGCTTCCCCGACGTGCCGCGCATCGCGCTGACCGCGACCGCCGATCACCAGACCCGCGCCGAAATCGCGCTGCGCCTGCAGCTGGAGGACGCGCGCCAGTTCGTGTCGTCGTTCGACCGCCCGAACATACGCTACCAGATCGTCGAGAAAACCAACGGCCGCAAGCAGCTGCTCGATTTCATCACCGCCGAACACGGCGGCGACGCCGGCATCGTCTACTGCCTGTCGCGCAAGAAGGTCGAAGAGACCGCCGAGTTTCTCAACGAGAACGGCATCCGCGCGCTGCCTTACCACGCCGGCATGGAGCATCCGAAGCGCGCCGCCAACCAGTCGCGCTTCCTGCGCGAAGACTCGATCGTGATGTGCGCGACGATCGCCTTCGGCATGGGCATCGACAAGCCGGACGTGCGCTTCGTCTGCCACCTCGACCTCCCGAAAAGCATCGAGGGCTACTACCAGGAGACCGGGCGCGCGGGCCGCGACGGCCTGCCCGCGTCGGCCTGGATGGCGTACGGCCTGCAGGACGTGGTGCTGCAGCGCCGGATGATCGACGAGTCCGAAGCCGACGAAACCTTCAAGCGCGTGCTGTCGGTGAAGCTCGATTCGATGCTCGGCTTGTGCGAGACGCTGTCGTGCCGGCGCACCCGCCTGCTCGATTATTTCGGCGAACGCTCCGGCCCTTGCGGCAATTGCGACACCTGCCTGATTCCGCCGGTGTCGTTCGACGGCACGGTGCCGGTGCAGAAACTGCTGTCGACCATTTACCGGGTCGACCAGCGCTTCGCCGCCGGCCACGTGATCGACGTGCTGCGCGGCGTGTCGTCCGAGCGCATCACGCAATGGCACCACGACTCGCTGTCGGTGTACGGCATCGGCGCCGAGCGCACCGAAGCCGAATGGCGCGCGATCCTGCGCCAGGCCATCGCGCTCGGCCTGGTCACCGTCGACCACGAGGTCTACAGCTCGCTGAAGCTGACCGACGCCGCGCGCCCTGTGCTCAAGGGCGGCCAGAAGGTCCAGCTGCGCCAGTACCAGAAGCCGGTCAAGCCGAAGCGCGCGCCCAGCACATCCAAGGGCCACGTCGAGATGGAGCTGTCGAAGTCGGAACAGGAGATTTTCGAGAAGCTGCGCTGGTGGCGCGTTGAGACCGCGCGCGCGCATGGCGTGCCGGCGTATGTGGTGTTCCAGGACGCCACGCTGCGCGAGATCGCCAAGGTCAAGCCGACCTCGCTCGACGACCTGCGCGGCGTCACCGGCGTCGGCGAGAAAAAGCTTGTGTCCTACGGCGACGAGATCGTCTCCTTGATCAGCGAGATGCTGTAACCGGGGCTCAGTCCCTGAACAGGTGCGCGAAAGTGCGGCTGACCGTCAGCCGCTCCTCGCTCCCTCGCAAGAGCACCTGCAGCCGCTCCGCATCGACTTTCTCCACCGCCTCGATGGCGTTCACGTTGACCATGGTGCCGCGATGGATCTGCCAGAAGCGCGCCGGGTCCAGCCCGCCCAGCAGGTCCTTCAGCGGAATGCGCACCAGCGCCTCGAATTCGGCCAGCACCACGCGCGTGTACTTGGTGTCGGACTGGAAGAACAGCACCTGGTCGACGTCGATCAGGCGGATCTGCCGGCCGATGCTGGCCTTGATCCACTTCAGCGGCTCGCGCGCCGGACCGGGCAAGGTGGCCTTCAGGTGATGCAGGATGTCGCCCAGGTCGGCCGGCCGCGCGCTGAGCTTTTCCCTGATCCGCGCGACCGCCTTCTGCAGCCGGTCGGCTTCGACCGGCTTGAGCAAATAGTCCACCGCCCCGGCGTCGAAGGCGTCGACCGCGTACTGGTCGTAGGCGGTGACGAACACCACGTGCGCCAGCTTGCCGATGCGCTCCGCCACCTCGAGGCCGGACAGGCCGGGCATGCGGATGTCGAGGAAGGCGACCTCCGGTTCGTGCTCCAGGAAGCCGTCCCACGCGTCGTTACCATTTTCGGCCACCAGCACGATGTCGGCCTCGGGCCACACCGCGGGCAGCATCGCCAGCAGGCGCTCGCGCATCAGCGGCTCGTCTTCCGCGATCAGGACTTTGGTCATCCTGTGGCCTTGTCGGTCGGGATGATGATCTCGGCCACCACGCCCTGCGCCGCTTCGTGCAGCGTCACGCTGGCCGCGGCGCCATGTACCAGCAGCAGGCGGTTGCGCGCGTTTTCAAGGCCAAGGCCGGCGCCAGGCTGGATGCCAAGGCCGATGCCGGAGTCTTCCACCGCGATGCTCACCACGCCGTCGCGCCGCTGCGCCCGCACCGCAAGGTCGCCGCCGCGCAGCGACGGCTCGATGCCGTGCTTGATGGCGTTTTCGGCCAGGGTCAGCACGATCATGCTCGGCACGGCCAGGCCTTCCAGAGATTCCGGCAGGTCGAGCGTGAAGCGAAGCCGCTCGCCAAGGCGCGCCTTCATCACGGTCAGGTAGGCCTCGACCAGCGCGAACTCCTTCTTCAGCGTGGCCTGGTCGCTGCGCATCTCGCTCAGGCTGGCGCGCAGGAAGGTGATCAGGCTCGCGGTCAGTTCGGCGGCGCGCGGGGCGTCTTTCTCGGCCAGTTGCTGCACCGCGCCGAGGGTATTGAACAGGAAGTGCGGTTCGATCTGGGCGCGCAGCAGCCGCAATTGCGACTCGCTCAATTCGCGCGCCAGCCGGTCGCGCTCCGCGTCCTGCCGCAGCTGCACGGTGCGCGCCTCGTGCTGGCGATTGCGCATGACGACGATCAGCCGCAGCGGGACGCCGACCAGGAGCGCCGCGACGAGCGCGCCGATCAGCATCCCGCCAGGGAAGGTATCGAACAGGGCCTCGCTGACCGAAAGGTGCTGGAATTTGATAAGAAAGCCGACCATCGCGAGCGCCGCGCCGACCAACAGCAAAATCATCGCCACGCCGTACCGGCTGCGGCAGTTGCTGCGCCGGTAGTTGAACCACACCGCCACCAAGGCGGCAGCGACCGAAAATCCCAGCACATTGACCACGCCGATTGCCTGCCACAGGCCCAGGCCCGGCCGGGCGAGATGCAGCATCGTGCCGACCAGCGCAAACAACGCAGCGAGCTTCGCGACCGCGCCGACCAGCCGCCAGCCGCGGTATTTGAGCGAAAATTCCAGCAGCTGTTCGCGCTCGATGTCGGACAGGCGCGCCAGCTGGGTGGCGAAATGCCTGCGGTAGCCAGGCGCGGTCTGCTCCGCGAATGCGGGATCCGCCAGCACCTTGTACTGCTCCTCTTCCCAATCCCGATACCAATTCACGATTGCGCGCCACATGGCGTTCTCCCGATGTTCGTCATGGAGTACAGGCTAATCGAAGGGCGTCGCCTCGGGAAGCGCCAGGCGACGAGCGACGAATCGGCGGGGACGAAATACGATTCGCCCCGGCCGCCGGCATCACTTCTTCTCGAACACCAGGTCCCAGACCCCGTGACCGAGCTTGATGCCGCGGTTTTCGAACTTGGTCAGCGGACGGTACGCCGGCTGCGGCGCGTAGCCTTCGGCGGTATTCTTCAGCAGCGGCTCGCCGCCCAGCACCTCGAGCATCTGCACCGCGTAGTCTTCCCAGTCGGTCGCGCAGTGCAGGTAGCCGCCCGGCGCCAGCTTCTCGGCCAGCAGCTTGACGAACGGCGCCTGCAGCAGGCGGCGCTTGTTGTGGCGCGCCTTGTGCCACGGGTCCGGGAAGAACACGTGCACGCCGGCCAGCGAACCGTCCGGGATCATCTGGTTCAGCACTTCGACCGCGTCATGCTGGATCAGGCGCAGGTTGGTGAGACCCTGCTCGCCGATCTGCTTGAGCAGGCTGCCGACGCCAGGCGTGTGCACTTCGACGCCGATGAAGTCCTTCTCCGGCATGCCCTTGGCGATGTGCGCGGTGGTGTCGCCCATGCCGAAGCCGATCTCCAGGATCACCGGGGCCTTGCGGCCGAAGGCCTGCTCGAAATCGAGCGGCGCCTTGGCGTACTCGATCAGGAATTTGGGGCCCAGTTCTTCCAGCGCGCGCGCCTGCGCGATCGACAGGCGCCCGGCGCGGGTGACGAAGCTGCGGATGCGGTGTTCGGTGGGGTCGTACAGCATCGGGCGGCCGCTGCCGCTTGGAGGGGTTTCAGATGACATGGGATGCGAAGGCAGAGAATAAGGTACGGGCGCCATTATATCGCACCGCCTTTGCCGAAAAGCGGAACTGCCGGCGCCCCGTGAAGTCAAACCAATATGGACGAGACCCGCATCGATAACCTGGAAACTCAATTCGCGGAATTGAGAAATGGCCAACGCGTCATTGAAGGTCGCCTATGTCGCATCGAAGCCAACCTGGAACAAACCGCCACCAAGGCTGACCTGTACGATTTGCGCGCGGAAATGTACAAGGCAATCGGCGAGATTAAGACGTGGATGGTCGCCACTTTGATCACCATTGTGGGCACGGTGCTCGCGGCGTCCTTCGGACTGCACCACTGGAGCGGGTGACATGGACGCTCCAGTGGCGTTCAGGCGGCGCGCGAGCTTGCGGGCGCCGGATGCGGACCAGCCCCTTGCCGGGCGCGCGCCAGGGCCACCTCCGCTGAACCGGCGTCATCGTGTTGAAACAATAGCTCGCTAAGCTTCAGGCCAGCACCCCCTTCGCCAACCTGGAGTCCCAAGCAAATGAATCCTGTTCCCGAGATGCCGCGTCGCCGCCTGCTGAAACTGTTCGGCGCCGCCCCGTTGCTGCCCTTGTCTTCGTGGTCCGCCGTCAGTCTGCTGTCCGGCTGCGGCGCGAATGCCGGCGTGACCGCGACGGTCGCGCCGCCCGCCGCCGCAACCCTGGCCAGCGTCACTTTCAGTTCCATGGCCGCGCCGACGCTGGCCAACGCCGCGGCGATGGCGACCGCCACCACCGCCTCGGTAATGACCGCGAACTTCAGCGACAGCAGCAAGATCGACTTCAAGCTCGCTTACCAGCCGTTCTTCATCACCGGCGACCTGGTCGCCGACGGCAGCGGCGGCAAGATCCTCGCCGGCGGCTACTACGACATTCACGGCAAGCCGATCGTCGACGCCACGGTGGCGGGCAAGGAGCGCCAGTTCTTCTCCGACTCCCCGGACGGCACCTCGCTGCTGACCGTGCCGAACGCGAAAGCGGCCGGCGTCAAGGGCAATACCGTGTTCGCCGTGGTGCAGTTCGAGTACGCCACCTGGGCGCAGGACGGAACGACCAGCATGTACGGCCGCCTGCCCTCGCCGATCGCCGTGCTGACGCTCGACCAGGATCCCGCCACCGGCAAGCTGGCGCTGGTGAAGTACCACAACGTCGACACCTCGGCCGCGAACGGCTTGTGGATCACTTGCGGCGCCAGCCTGTCGCCGTGGGGCACCCACCTGTCGAGCGAAGAGTACGAGCCGAACGCCTTCACCGCGGCGGCCGACCCGCAGTTCCGCGCCTTCAGCAAGAACCTGTACGGCAGCGAGACCGCGGCCAATCCCTACCATTACGGGCACCTGCCGGAAGTGACGGTCAATGCGGACGGCACGGCGTCGATCAAAAAACACTATTGCCTGGGCCGCATCTCGCACGAACTGGTGCAGGTCATGCCGGACAACCGCACCGTCTTCATGGGCGACGACGCCACCAACAGCGGCTACTTCGTGTTCGTCGCCGACAAGGAGAAGGACCTGTCGGCCGGCAGCCTGTATGTGGCCAAGGTCGGCGCGGGCTTCTCGCTCGATCCTGCCGCCGCCGCGGCGCCACTCACCTGGATCAAGCTCGGATCCGCCACCAGCGCCGAGATCCAGGCGATGGCGGCGTCGCTGCGCCCCACCGACATCATGGACGTGCGCAGCGCCGATCCGCTGGATGCCGGTTACACCAGGATCGCGGCGAACGGCCGCATCGAGTGGGTCAAACTGGCGGCGGGCATGGCGAAGGCCGCGGCCTTCCTCGAAACCCATCGCTACGCGGCGCTGGTGGGAGCGTCGATGGGATTCACGAAAATGGAAGGCACCACGGTCAACATCAAGGACAAGATCGCCTACTCCGCGCTGCAAAACTGCCAAAGCTCGATGGTGGCGGGGCACGCGCAGAATGTGCCGGGCAACGGCGTGTCGATTCCGAAGGCGCTCGATGCGGGCGCCGTGATGATGCTGAACCTGAAGGCGGCGTGAACGACAGCGCCGGCGCGTCCATCAACAGCGCGTGGATGCCGGTCGACACCAGGGCGCTGCTGGCGGGCGAGGACATCAAGGCCGACGCGCTGGGCAACACCGCCAATCCCGACAAGGTCGCCAATCCGGACAACCTGAAGTTTTCGGAGAAGATGCGCACGCTGTTCATTGGCGAGGACAGCAGCCAGCACGTGAATAACTTCCTGTGGGCGTACAACGTCGACACCAAAGTGCTGGCGCGGGTGATGTCGATTCCGGCGGGCGGCGAGTCGACCGGGCTGCATGCCGTAGACGAGATCAATGGCTGGACCTACATCATGAGCAATTTCCAGCACGCGGGCGACTGGGGCGGCATCCATGGCATCGTCAAGCCGACGCTCGATCCGTTGATCCGCGCCAATTACAAGGACAAGTTCGGCGCCGCGGTCGGCTACCTGACCGCGGAGCTGAGCCAGGTCCGCCTGTCGAAGCCTTAGCGCGCGTCGAAATCGCCCGGCGCCACGGTCCCGCCGACGGTGGCGCCGTCCGGCGCACGCGGATACAGCCATCCGAACAGCAGCGTGGCGGCGGCGCCGCCTGCCAGTTGCGCTGCAATGAAGCCCGCCGCATCGGCCGGACGGATGCCGGCGAAGGTGTCGCTGGCCGCGCGCGCCAAAGTGACAGCCGGATTGGCGAACGAGGTCGACGAGGTGAACCAGTATGCCGATGTGATGTAGGCCGCGACGGCGAACGGCGTGACGGCCGGGCGGCTGCGCGAGCAGCCGACAATCACACCGACCAGGCCGAAGGTGGCGACGAATTCGCTCCACCACTGCGCGCCGCCGGTGCGCACGTGGGCGGACGCGAAGAACAAGGGCAGCTCGAACATCAGGTGCGCCGCGGCGACGCCGGCGAAGGCGCCAATCAGCTGAACGCCGATGTACGGCGCCGCTTCGCGCGCCGGAATGTTTTTCTGCCACGCCTCGGACAAGGTGACGACCGGGTTGAAATGCGCGCCCGAGATGGTGCCGAACATCAGGATCAGCGCGACCAGCCCGGCGCCGGTGGCCAGCGCGTTGGCCAGCAGGGCCAGCGCGACGCTGCCGCCGGACAGGCGCTCGGCCATGATCCCGGAGCCCACCACGATCGCCAGCAGCATCGCGCTGCCCAGGCCTTCGGCCACGAGTCGCTTGGCGAACGTCATACCGGCTGCTCCCCGATCGCGCGGATCGCATCCTTGATCGCCGGCGTGCCGAACAGCTGCGGCGGCAAGCCGGCGAATGCCTCGACCTTGTTGCGGATCTGCGCGCAGATCGCCTCGAAGGCCGCGCGCTTTTGTTCATCCGTTCCTTCCACCGCGGCCGGATCCTCGAAGCCCCAGTGCGCGCTGGCCGGATGGCCGGGCCATACCGGGCACGCCTCGCCCGCCGCGTTGTCGCATACGGTGATGATGAAGTCCATCGCCGGCGCATCCGGCGCGGCGAATTCGTTCCAGCTTTTGCTGCGCAGATGGTCGACCGGATAGCCGAGTTTTTTCACCTGCTCGATGGCGAACGGGTTGACCACGCCGCCCGGCTTGCTGCCGGCGCTGAAGCCGCGCAAGCGCCCCGCGCCCAGGGTCGTCGCCAGGGCTTCGGCCATGATGCTGCGCGCCGAATTGCCGGTGCAGAGGAACAGCACGTTGTAGATTTTCTCGTTCATGATTTTCGCTGATGGTTTAATCGAGGATCTTGCGCAGGCAAACCGCCTGCGACGGGCACAGGGTGGAGAACTCCTGTGTGGACTGGATGGACGCCGGCGCCTGCGCGCGCGGCACGACGGCGTAACCGCGACGCGCGAAGAAGTCGGTCGCGCTGGTCGTGAGCAGGAACAGCTCGCGCACACCCGCGGCGCGCGCGGCGCCTTCGAGGGCGTCGACCAGTTCCCCGCCGAGCCCGGAGCCGCGCCGTTCCGGCGTCACGGCGAGCGAGCGTAACAGGCCGGCGTCGCCGAAGCGCTCCAGGCCGATCACACCTGCCGCAGGCCCGCTTTCGCCGGCCACGATGAACTCCCGCATGCTGCGGGGTCCCAGGTCCCGATGCGGCAGCTTGCAGGCGCCGAGCAGCGCGACGACGGCCTCGAAGTCCGTTTCGGTGGCGGGCCGCATCAGCAGCATTGGCTCGCCGGCGCGCAGCAGGAAGTCGCCGCCTGCTCTTTTGCGGCCGGCATGCAGCAGGCCCCGGCCGCCGCAGTTTCGGCCGCCGCGCCGAACACCGGAATCGTGTCGAGCGTGTGGAAGGTCTCCCAGGCCATGCCGGCGGGGTCGTTGACCCAGTACTTGTCGGACCTGGCGTAGCAGCATGCCGCGCCCTCCTCCGTTTCGACCTCGCCCTGCAGCTGTTGCAGGCGGCCGTGCATCTCGCCCAGCTCCTCGGCCGATTCCACCTGGATGCCCAAATGATTTACGCCGACCGGCGCGCCGCGCTGGGAAATGGCGAAATTGACGCGCGGATCGTCGAGCGCCCACTTGGCGTAATCGGGCTTGACCACGGTAGGCGGCGCGGCAAACATGCCGGAGTAGAACCGGATGCTGTCGGCAAGGTCGGGAACCGATACGTGAACGTGCAAGCGTTTCATCAGCAAACTCCTTCTTTGGTTGAGCAAGTGGGGTTGGCGGCAGGGGCACAGGCGCTGCCGCCGCAGCAGTTTTCCGTGAGAAAATCGATCAGCCCGTTCATGGTGCCGAAACTGGCCGCGTAGATCAGCGAGCGGCCGGCCTTGGTTGGCGCCACCAGGCCTGCGTGCGCCAATTCTTTCAGGTGAAACGACAGCGACGAGGGCGGAATGCCGAGCTGCTCGGCGATGCGGGTCGCGGCCATTCCTTGCGGCCCGGCCTGCACCAGCAAGCGAAACACCGCCAGGCGCGATTCCTGCGCCAGCGCATTCAGGGCCGCGATGACTTCCTTGTTGTCCATACCGTTCTCCATCGAATTCATTATACTTCCATAATAATGGAAGTATCGAATGATTGTCAAACGCGATGAACAAAAAAAATGGCGGGCCGAAGCCCGCCATTTCATTCAAGCGCCAGCGATCAGAACTTCAGCGTAGCGCCGAAAGTAATGTAGCGGCCGACCGCATCGTAGTTCTGCGGGAAGGTGTTGCCACTGTCGGTACCGGTGGTGCCGATGGTGCCGCCGACGATAGGCGGTTTCTTGTTGGCCAGGTTGTTGACGCTGACGTTCAGGCGCAGCATTTTGCTGACGTTCCAGATGGCGCTCACGTCGACGTAGTTGTACGCGTCGATCTTGGCGAATGCCGGCAGGAAGTCGGTGCCGCCCGGTTCTTCGATCACGCCGCTGACATAACGCCAGTTGTAGCCGACGACGAACTGACCGACGGTCCAGTTGGTACGCTGGTTGAACTTGCGCTTGTAGTTCGGCGCGCCGCAAGCGACGCTGTAGTAGCCGAGGCAGTCACGCTCGATCGACGCTGGCGTAGGACGGAACTTGTAGCTGTTTACCTGGTTCAGGCCGAGGCTCATGTCCAGGTTGCCGTACTTCGAGTCCAGGCCCAGCATGTTGACGTTCATCCGGTACGCCACGTTCAGGTCGATACCGCTGGTGTTCTGCGTGCCCAGGTTCGACAGCGCAGTCAGCACGCCCTTCGACTCGTTACCGTTGAAGGTACCGTTGATGGTGTTACGGCCAATCATGCCGCACGACGCGTTCAGCGCCAGCGTTGGATTGAACGCGGTGCTGTAGCAGCCGTCCAGGATGTCGGTGGTGGTCGGGCTCGAGACGGCCTTGTTGATGTCGATCTTGTAGTAATCGACCGTCACCGCCAGTTTCGGGATTGGTTCCCACACGAAGCCGATGGTCTTGGTCTTCGCTTCCTCAGGTCCCAGCGCAGGGTTGCCACCGCTCTGGTTGTTGATCTGGCCCGAGGATGGGGCTGGCAACGAGCCGATTTCCGACTGAGGCACGCCGGTCAGGCGGCACAGGTTCGACAGGGTGCCGGCGGTGTTGGCCTGGCCCTGGTTGATGCGGGTGCCCTGGCATGGATCGATCGCCAGGTTCGACAGGCCGGTCACCACTGGCGCGAACAGTTCGTTCACGTTCGGGGCGCGGGTCGCCTTCTGCACCATGCCGCGGAAACGCAGCGACTGGATTGGCTGCCACTCGCCGCCGGCCTTCCAGCTGCCGTAGTCCTGCGACTTGCCGGCGGTGCTGAACTCGGTCTGGCGATAGCCCAGCTCGGCGTTGATGGCGCGCGCGAATGGCAGGTCCTTGACCAGCGGGATCGCCCACTCGACGGCTGCTTCGCGCAGCTTGAAGTCGCCCGAACGGTCAGGCGTCGGCGCGCCGGTGCCGAGCACTTCACCCTGCAGCTGCGAAGCCGCGTCCGATGCCGTGTTGGCCGACACCTTGCGCTGCTCGAACGAGATTGCCATGTTGACCGGCTGCTTGGCCCAAGGGCTGACCACTTTCTCGCCCAGGTCGCCCGAGAACGACAGCGAGCCGACGTCCTGCTGCACCGATTGCAGCAACAGGGCGCTCTGGTTGATGAAGGCCAGCTGTTCAGGCGTGATCGAACCGGCGGCGCCGAACACGTTCAGCGGTACGCAACCGTTGGCGGTGTTGACGCAGGTGGTCTTGTTCAGCGCGTTCAGGGCCTGGCCGACTTTCGCCAGCGAACCCCAGTTGCGGCGGGTCTGGGTCTGGTCGGCGTTGCCGCGGCTCCAGTAACCATCGTAAGTCCAGTCGTAAGCGATCTCGCCTTTCAGGCCGATCGTGTACTGCAGGGTCTTGTTGTCGAAGTTGTTGTAGCGCGGGCCCAGCTCGACGAAGCGGCGGTTGACCAGCAGCGGCACGATGGTCGCATTGCCTTCGACGCAGCTGGCGGCCGGGATGCCGCGGCGTGCGCACAGCTGATCGCGGGCGGCCTGCGGAATGAACGGGTTACCGATAGGCACGTTGAAGGTATTGCCGAAGGTGCCGGACTCGGCCAGCGTGGAGGCGACCTTGCTGTTGGTGTAGAACAGTTCGGCGTAGGCTTCGGCGTGCTCGTTGATCTTGAAGTTGCCCAGCGAGGTAGCCTGGGTGCGCTCGAGACCGGTGACGTAGTAGTTCAGCGGATTGGTGTTGTATGGCACCACTGGCGAAATCAGTTTGCCGGTCGCAGGGTCGATCTGCCAGGCGCCGGACAGGGTGTCGGTGCCGCCCGTGCCTTTGCTGGTCGAAAACGCCGACGGCACGGTGGTGCCCGAGCCGGTGCCGGCACCGGTGACCGAATTCAGGTTGGTGATGCCGTACGGGCGCGAGCCCTGGGTCAGCGGATCGGCGACGGTCTTGCCGACGGACAGCACCACGTTGCCGCGGTTGTCGGCCAGGTTGGCGCCGATGGTCAGGTCGGTGCGGCGACGCTTGGCGTCGTGGTCGTCGGTGGTGCCGCCGTAGGAAGTGGTCAGGTCGACGCCGGTGAAGTTTTTCTTCAGCAGGAAGTTGGCCACGCCGGAGACGGCGTCGGCGCCGTAGGCAACCGATGCGCCGCCGGTGAAGATGTCAACGCGGCTGAGCAATGCGATAGGAATCGAGTTGGTGTCGACCACGCCGCCGAGGCTGTAAGGAACCAGGCGGCGGCCGTTGACCAGCACCAGCGAGCGGTTGCTGCCGAGGCCGCGCAGATCGATGGTGGCGGCGCCGCCGGTGCCGTTGTTGGTGCCCGGGCCGATGGAAGGCACCGCTGCAGGCAGACCCTTGAAAAACTCTTCGACCGCGACCGGCTGCGAGGACTTGATTTCCTCAGCGGTGATCGACGAGATCGGGCTGTTCGAGCTGGTGCCCGGCGTGGTGATGCGGGTACCGGTGACCTGCACGACTTCCATCTTTTCCTGCGCGAATGCTGGCTGCGCCGCGACGGCGAGGCCCAGCATGACGCCGCTGGAAAATAACAGCCGCACGGTACGCGACATGACTTTTTCTTGAATCATTACGTGGTTTCTCCCTAATTTTTGATCGTTGGCCAACTCGCTCTTCTGAAGAAAGTGGGCCGCAACGGCGCTGCTCTGCCAACTCCCTTCGTCAAAAATTGCCCTTGGAGAATTTGCGTAATGATCTGATCACATGCGGTAGAAAACTGTCAATTTATGCATACGTCATGTTCCCAGAATTCAACATATTTACAACAATTTCTGAGGAACATTTCTGCTGCAACAATGGTTCCTGCGGAGATGAATTCGTCCCAATGGAAGCCGAGGCGAAATGCGCATGCCTCGACGCGCGCGCGGCGGAGAACGTGGCGGCACTGAAAAATCGGGACGGGGGACGGGCGGAGGGCGAGCGCGGAGGATCGCCGCGGCTGGAGCGGGTGAAGGGAATCGAACCCTCGTCGTAAGCTTGGGAAGCTTCTGCTCTACCATTGAGCTACACCCGCGTTGCCCGCATTCTACGCGGGTTCTGGCGCCTTTGACAATCATCGGGCCGCCTGCCGGCGTTGCACCTGGTCCTTTCCAATGACAGGCGCGACCGCCCACCGGCGGCCGCAACGACCAGCTGGGCTGGGGCCGAACGTATCGCTGCGCCGGCGCGGGTATCGGGAATTGTTCAGCGATTGATTTGAATGTGCACGAGGCACGCGCACTGCAGCCAGCAGGCCGGGTTCCGGGACTGCGAATTGGGCCAGAAGTTTGTCGCCGCCGCCGACGAAGCGAAGAAGCGGCGCAGCGGATGTGCCGGCCGAACCCGGAGGCTGGCGCCCGTATCTGAGCGCCGCCACCGTGCCGGCGTCATCGTTACCGGCTGGAGAGCAGCCGCACGACTTCCGTTGCGGATTCACCGGCCTGCGCCGTCTGGCGCGGCACCACCATCAGCATTTCGCCCGTGACCTCGTCGAGGTCGCTGCGGTTGAGCGTCATCTTCAAAGACCTGTCGGTGGCGACGAAAGTGTTCGCCGATGCGGCCACCAGTGACTTGCTCGGACCGTCATTCACCGTCGCATACATGCGGCTGCCGAACACTTTCAGACGCATCGTCTGTCCGTTCGATAGATCGTACATGCCCTTGTACGCGTCAAGATCCCCCGGGAACACCGTATACCTGTGCTCTGGCAGCACAATCTGGTATCCGGTAATCCGGACGGATTGCTCTGGTTCGGTCTGCGCCGTCGCTCCCAGCGCGAGCATTCCCAGGAAACTAGAAATCAGCAGGCGTCTCATCATAAGCTCCTATTCTGTGCACTCAACAATCGACCGGCAGCCTGTGCCGATCCACGGTGCGACCATGTTCTTCTCGATCTCACTAATGTTAAATATAGTCGCCAATCGAGCCCATGCACGTGTTTTTTTTGATAAGAATTGATTGCGCTTTCTCGACTGAAGCGGTCGACAAACTCGCTGCTGAGATTGTTAAATGTCTCTCTGAACCTCCATTGCGTCCAATGGGGTAGGCGGGAGGAATGTTGAGGGCGCGTGCGGCGCCACGTCAGCCGCCATCCGGTTGCGTCAACAAGCGCTGCGCCTGCTTCAATCCCTCCACCATCGCCGCCAGCGCGTGCTGTTTTGCCGCCTCGTCCGGCACCCGCAGCACGTACGACGGGTGGTACACCGTCACCACCCAGCGTCCGCCGTGGCGCATCGGTTTGCCGATCGTGTCCTTCAGCGTGACGTTGGCGGTACCCAGCACCGACTTGAGCGCGGTGCTGCCGAGGGCGACGATCACGTCCGGCTTCACGTGGGCTAGTTCCTGGTCGAGCCAGTAGCTGCACGCCTCGATCTCGCGCTGCGCCGGCGTCTTGTGCAGCCGGCGCTTGCCGCGCGGCTCCCACTTGAAGTGCTTGACCGCGTTGGTCAGGTAGACCGTGCGCCGGTCCAGGCCGGCATCGCGCAGGACCTGGTCCAGCAGCTGGCCGGCCGGGCCGACGAACGGTTCTCCGGCCAGGTCTTCCTGGTCGCCCGGCTGTTCGCCGACCAGCATGATGCGCGCATGCGCCGGACCGGCGCCGCCCACCGCCTGCGTGGCGTGCCGCCACAGCTCGCAGCGCCGGCACTGGTCCAGCGTGGACGGAGCCTGGCGCTGCGGCTGCGCCTTGTCGGCGGCGATCGGGATGGTGGTGCCGCGCCGCTGCCCCACCGCCTCGGCCTGGCCGGTGCGGCGCGCGCCGGCCGCCGCCTGCGTCACCATCTGCGGCACCACGCTGCCTTCCGGCAGGTGCTTCCAGAAGCGCGACGGGATGTGGCTGCGCATCAGTCCCGCGTTCAGCCGCGCCGGATTGAAGATGCTGCGGTAGTAGGTGAGCCACAGCGCTTCGCCGGCGTCGTCGAGGTCGGCCGCGCTGTTGACCAGCGGCCCGGTGTTGTGCAGCGTTTCGCCGTCCCACAGCACGCTGGCGTCCGGCGTGGCGATCATCCAGCTGATGCGGCCCATGCGGCTGACGAAGTGCTGCGCCACTTGCGGCAGCACGTCGTGGGCCGGCTCGAACCAGGCGACGAAACGCGGCGCGCCGGCTGCTTCGGGACGCTCGCGAAAGCGGATGTAGGCATGCATGTCGTGCTCCTCGCGGTGCACCGCCTTGACCATCGCATGCAGCCGGCTGCCGTCTTCATCTGCCGGCGACAGCACCACCTGCTCGCCATGCTGCCAGCGCCAGACCACCCGGTACAGGAAGGCCCAGCGGTCCGGCACGCGGCAGCATGCGGCGCTTTGCAGCATGTCCATCAGCTTGCGCGGCAGGTGCATCACGGGCCTTGCCTGGCTGAGGTCGATCGCGAGCGGCGCCGCAGCCGGTGCCGGCGCCGCCGCAGCCGCGCCAAACAGGTCGGCCTCGGCGCCGTGCCCGACCCAGGTGACGGCGTGCGGCGCGATGTCGAACGCGAGCAGTTCGCGCGCCGCCTCACGCCATTCGCCGAATCCGGCCACTTGCAAAGGCTGGCCGGCGCTGGCGGCGACCGCCGCGTTTATGCTGCCCGCAATTCCGGCCATAAGTTCATCTGCTGCGACGAATCGGCCAGCGAACGCCGCAGCACCTCCGACGATGCCGCTCCGGCCGCCGGCGAATAATCGGCGGTGACGATGAAGGGCGCAATTTTTTTCATGCTGCAGCGTAGCCGCGTGAGATCGACATAGCGGATCCGGCGCAGCCGCCGCAGTTCGACGATGCGCTTGGCGTTGCGCAGGCCGATGCCCGGCACGCGCGCGATCATGCTGGCGTCGGCCATGTTCAGGTCCATCGGAAAATGCTCGCGGTTGGCCAGCGCCCACGCCAGCTTGGGGTCGATGTCGAGCGCCAGGTTGCCGCCGCTGGCGGGCAGCAGTTCGCTGGCGACGAAGCCGTAACTGCGCAGCAGGAAGTCGGCCTGGTAGAGCCGGTGCTCGCGCAGCATCGGCGGCGGCGCCAGCGGCACGCTGCCGGGACTTTGCGGGATGGGGCTGAAGGCGGAGTAATAGACGCGCTTGAGCTTGTAGCTGGTGTACAGCGTTTCCGCGGTCGCCAGGATGGTCTGGTCGTCGCTGGCGTCGGCGCCGACGATCATCTGGGTGCTCTGCCCGGCCGGCGCGAACTTGGGCGACTTGGGCTCCTCGGCTTTTTCATCGAGCCGGCGCCGGATCGAGCCCATCGCCAGTTTGATGGTGTGCACGCTTTTTTCGGGGGCGAGCTTTTCCACGCTGGCCTGGGTCGGCAGTTCGATGTTGACGCTGAGGCGGTCGGCGTATTTGCCGGCCGCGGCGATCAGCGCCGGGTCGGCGTCCGGGATGGTCTTGAGGTGGATATAGCCGCGGAAGTTGTGCACCTCGCGCAGCTGGCGCGCGATGTGGACCAGCTGCTCCATCGTGTAGTCGGCCGAACGAATGATGCCGGAGCTGAGGAACAGGCCGTCGATGTAATTGCGCAGGTAGAAATCGACGGTGAGCTTGACCACCTCGTCGACCGAAAAACGCGCGCGCGGCACGTTGGAGGTGCGCCGGTTGACGCAGTACTGGCAGTCGTAGATGCAGAAGTTGGTGAGCAGGATCTTGAGCAGCGAGACGCAGCGGCCGTCCGGCGTGTAGCTGTGGCAGATGCCCATGCCGTTGGTGGCGCCGATGCCGTCCTTGCCCTCGGACGAGCGCTTGGGCGCCCCGCTGCTGGCGCAGGAGGCGTCGTATTTCGCTGCGTCAGCGAGGATTTCCAGCTTGTCGGTGAGTTCCATCGGCTTCGGCTCTAACTGTATGTTTATACAGTATTTTACACCGAAGACGATGGAATGGCGCGCGATTGCGCGGCTTCATGTCCAGGACGACTAAAAAAGCCACACACGTGGGGTCTGACCCCAAATGACTACCGCGGCAAAGAATTGCCTTCGGCGTCCAGGACGACGACGTCGCCCCAGCCCAGCTCGCGCACGCCTTTTTCGATCTTGCGCAGGTCGCCGATCACCAGCCACGTCACCTGCTCGGGGCGGATGAACTTGCGCGCGGCGGCGGCCAGTTGCGGCTCGGTGAGGCCGCGGATATTGCCGGCGTAATCAGCCCAGTAGTTGTCCGGCAGCTTCAGGTTGATCGAGGTCAGCGCCGCCGACTCCAGCGCCGCCACGGTCTCGAAGCGGCCAGCCAGGCGCGATCCCATGTTGCGCATGATGCTGGCGTACTCCTCGCCCGCCAGCGGACGCTCGCCGGCCACGCCGCGAATCTCCTTGGCCACTTCGACCATCGATTCGCGCGTCTTGTCGGTCTGCACCGGCGCGATGATCATCAGCGCGCGCTGGCCGCGCGGGTTGGTCAGGCCGCCCGAGGTGCCGTAGCTCCAGTGCTTGTCGAGGCGCAGGTTGCGGTTCAGGCGCGAGGTGGCCATGCCGCCGAAATTCTGCATCACCGGCTCCATCGCGAGATCCTCCGGCTGGCCCTGGGTCTGCGACAGTTCGCCGGCGACGATGATCGATTGTGGCGCGTCCGGCTTGTCGACCAGGTAGATTTTTGCAGGCGCGGTGCGCGCGGCGGCCATGCCTTCGCGGACCGGGGCACTGCCGGCGCGCCAGGCGCCGAAGCTCGCTTCAAGCGCCGGCATCACCTTCTCCAGCGTGGTGTCGCCGGTTACGACGATGGTGGCGTTGCCCGGCTTGAACCAAGCCGCGTGCCAGGCCGCGAGGTCGTCGCGGCCAATAGCGGCGATGGTCTTCTCGGTGCCGATCGGGGTGCGTCCGTAGGCGTTGTCAGGACCGTACAGCAGGCCAGGCATCAGGCGCTGCGCCAGGCCGGTCGGCTGCGCGCGTTCCTGCGCGATCTGCGCCAGGCGGCGCTGCTTCTGCAGCGCGAACTGATCGGGGGCGAAGGCCGGATTGAGCGCGGCGTCGGCCATGATCGCCAGCGACGGCGCCAGGTTGGCGCTGGTCGACTGCAGGCGCACGATCGACAGCTCCGGCGTGGTGCCGGCGGACATGCGCGCGCCGAGCGACTCGAGCGCGTCCGACATCTGGAAGGTGTCGCGGGTCTTGCTGCCCTTGTCGAGCAAGTCGAGCGCCAGCGACGCGGCGCCGGCCCTGGCCGCCGTGTCGGAGGTGGATCCGGCATCGACGGCCAGCGCGACGTGGACGATCGGCGCGGAGTGCCGTTCGAGCACCATCACCTTCAGGCCGTTTTTCAGCTGGCCGCGCACGATCGCCGGAAACTTCACCTCAGGCGGATTGCCCAGCGCCGGCAGCAGCTTGCGGTCGACCGCCGGCTTGGCCGCTGCCAGCTTGGCGAACGGACGCACGGTCATCGTGTAGTAGTTCGCGCGCAGCCACTTGTTGGCGGCGGTCTTCACTTCCGCAGGATTGGCGTTGGCCATGCGCTCGAGTCGGGTCAGGTAAGCGTCCGGCGCGCCGCCGTAGGTCATGCTTTCGGCCAGCACGTCGGAACGCCCGCCGAAGCCGCCCAGGCGCTCGATGCTGCGCGAGAAATCGGCCAGGTTGCGGGTCTTCACGCGCGCCAGTTCGGCGGCGGTCGGCCCCTTGTCCAGCAGTTCGGCCAGCACCGCGTCGACTTCGCGCTCGACCAGTTGCGGATCGACGCCCGGCTTGACCATCACCGAGATGTTGAAGGTGCTTCCCAGCTCGCTGTCGTTGACCGATGCGTTCACCGATGTGGCCAGCGCCTTCTCGTACACCAGGCGGCGGTCGAGGCGCGCGTTCTTCGAGCCGGCCAGCACATTGGCGAACAGTTCGAGGCGCTGCACGTCCGGGTCCTTCCATGCGGCCGCGTGCCAGCTGCGCGTCACGCGCACCTGCGGCACCTGGTCTTCCATCTCGTCGCGGATATTGCGGTCGAGCGTGGGGATCCAGGTCTCGGTACGCGGCAGCGGCGGGCCCGGAGGGATCGCGCCGAAGTATTTGTTCACCAGTTCCAGCGCGCGCTCGGGGGTGATGTCGCCGGCCAGCGAAATCACGGCGTTGTTCGGGCCGTAGTAGGTGCGGTACCACTCCTTGATGTCGTCCAGCGAAGCGGCGTTCAGGTCGTCCATGCTGCCGATCGTCGACCACGAATACGGGTGCGAATACGGATACATCTTGGCGCTGATTTCGTTGCGCACGCGCCCGTATGGCTGGTTCTCGCCCTGGCGCTTTTCGTTCTGCACCACGCCGCGCTCGCGCTCGAGCATCTCCTTCGAGATGTAGTTCGCCAGGAAGCCCATGCGGTCCGACTCGAGATACAGCGTGCGCTCGAGCGCCGACACCGGCACGTCCTCGAAGAAGTTGGTGCGGTCGGTGTTGGTGGTGCCGTTGCGGTTGTTGGCGCCCAGGTCGTCCATCGCCTCGCGGAAGCCGTGCGGATAATTCTCGGAGCCGTTGAAGAAGAAGTGTTCGAACAAATGCGCGAAGCCGGTCTTGCCGCGCTTCTCGTTGCGCGATCCGACGTGGTACCACATGTTCACGCCGACCACCGGCACGTTGTGGTCTTCGTGGACGATCAAGGTCAGGCCGTTCGACAGCACGAATTTTTTATAGGCGATGGTGTACGGGGCGCGGTCGAACGAAGCCGGCGCGGCGTGCAGCGGCGCCGCGGCCTGCGCGGCCACGGAGAATCCGAACGCGAGGGCAACCAGGAGTTTGAGTTTCATGAGTGTGCTTGGTGAGGTCAAAAAAATTGCGGAAGTCAGGCCGCGCGCGGCTGCTCGTGTTCGAGTTCGAATTGGGCGCGCTGCGCGGCGTCCATGCGAGCGGCGGCCTGCTTGGCGTAACGTTCGGCGGCCTCGATGCCGCCCAGCGCGGCGCGCTGCAGCCACTCCGACGCTTGCAGCGCGTCGGCCGGCACGCCCTGGCCGGTCAGGTACATCAGGCCGACATTGAACTGGGCGCGCGCGTGGCCCTGGCGGGCGGCGCACAGGTACCAGTAATGGGCTGCGGCGTAATCGCGCGGCACGCCCTGGCCGTTGTCGTGGCGCAGGCCGAGCGCGAACTGCGCCAGCGCGTGGCCCCGTTCGGCCGCCTTCAGGTACCAGCCATAGGCCTGGCCGTCTTCGGCATCATCGAGGTCGAACATGGTGCCGACCTTGAACTGGGCCGCGGAATAATCCTGTTCGGCGGCGCGCAGGTACCATTTCAGCGCTGCCTGGACGTCCTGCGCCACGCCCAAGCCGTTCTCGAAGCACAGCGCGAGGTCGAACTGGGCGCGCAGGTGGCCCTGTTCGGCGGCCTTGCGATACCACGCGAACGCTTCGGCGCGGTCGGCCTCGACGCCGCTGCCGCTGTCGTGCAGCTGCGCCAGGTGGTACTGGGCGCTGGCGAATCCCTGCTCGGCGGCCTTGCGGTACCAGCGCGCGGCTTGCGCGAAGTCCTGGGCGACGCCTTGGCCGAATTCGTGGCGCAGGCCGAGGTTGTCCTGGGCGCCTGCGTGTCCCTGCTCGGCGGCCTCGCGGAACCAGACCAGCGCCAGCGCGGCATCGCGCTCGACGCCCTGGCCGTTGTCGTAGATCAGGCCGAGGTTGAACTGCGAACTGGCGTGGCCCTGTTCGGCCGCGCGGCGGTAGAAGCCGATCGCCTTCTGCACGTCCTGCGCCACGTCCTGTCCCTGCTCGTAGCGCAGCGCGAGGTTGAACTGGGCCGGCGCGTAGCCTTGTTCGGCGGCCTTGCGGTACCACGACAGCGCCTGGTAGCCGTCGCGCTGGACGCCCTGGCCGTTATCGTAGCGCAGGCCCAGGTTGAACTGGGCGCGCGCATAGCCCTGCTCGGCGGCCTTGCGGTACCACGCGATGGCCTGCTTCAGGTCCTGCGGCACGCCCTTGCCGGTCTCGTACATCATGCCCAGGTTGTTCTGCGCGCCCGGGTCGCCCTGGTCGGCGGCCTTGCTGAACCAGTGCATCGCTTTCTGCGGATCCTGCGCCACGCCCTGCCCCTTGGCGTACAGCCAGCCCAGGTTGTACTGGGCCGCGGCGTAGCCTTGCTCGGCGGCGCGCTGGTACCACTGCACCGCCATCTGGTAATCCTGGCCGACGCCCTGGCCCTTCTGGTACATCACGCCGAGGTTGTACTGGGCCTGTTCGAGGCCGGAGGTGGCCGCCATGCGGTACCAGGCGACGGCCAGCTCGAAGTTCTGCGGGACGCCCTGGCCATTGACGTACATGAAGCCCAGGCTGTGCTGGGCGTTGGCGACGCCACGTTCGGCCAGCGCTTTCACGCGCAGGAATTCGGCGGTGTGCCTGTTCGGCGTGCGCGCGGGGGCCGGATCCTTGTACATGGCCGCGCGCGTGGTCAGGACTGGCTGGAGACGAGGTGCGGCGCCGGATGCGACGAGGCGCCGGCGTCCTGCACAAGCAGCAGGTCCATGAAGTTCGACAGGGCGATCGGGCGGTGGTACAGGTAGCCCTGCATGGTCAGGCAGCCGTTGGCCTTCAGGTAGCGCGCCTGGACGTCGGTCTCGACGCCTTCGGCGATCAGGTGCAGGCCGAGGCCGCGCGCGATCGAAATGATCGCCAGGATCACCGGATAGTGGCCATGCTCGTCGTGGATCTCCTTGACGAAGGACTGGTCGATCTTGATGGTGTGGATCGGGAAGCGGTGCAGGTAGGACAGCGACGAGTAGCCGGTGCCGAAGTCGTCGATCGCCACCGACACGCCGAGCTGGCAGAGTTTGTTGAGCTGATCGATCGCGTACTGCGGATTGCGGATGCAGATGTTCTCGGTGATCTCGACCTCGATCTGCGCCGGCGAAATCCCGTAGCGCACCAGCGCGCCGCGCATTTTCTCGAAGAAGTCGCCGCGGTCGAGGTATTGCGGCGACAGGTTGAGCGACAGGCGGATCGATTCGCCGCCCTGCGCGTTCCATTGCAGCATATCGCGGCACAAGGCGCCGATCATCCAGTCCGAGATCGGCAGCATCAGGCCGTTCTCTTCGGCGAACGGCAGGAACTCGCCGGCGGTCAGGAGGCCGCGGGTCGGATGGTTCCAGCGCATCAGGCCTTCGGCGCCGATGATGCGGCCGGTGATCACGTCCATCTGCGGCTGGTAATACATCTCCAGCTCGTTCTGCTCGAGCGCCTTGCGCAGGCTCTGTTCGAGCGCGATCTTCTGGTGCGACACGTCCAGCATCGAGTTGTGATAGAAGCTGTGGCCGTTCTTGCCGAGCGCCTTGACCTGGTACATCGCGATGTCGGCGTGGCGCAGCAGCTCGTCGATCGACTCGCCGTCGCCCGGATAGATGGCGATGCCGATACTGGCCGAGATGTGCACTTCGTGGCCATCGAGGTCGAATGGCAGGTGCAGGCATTCGAGGAACTTGTCGGCGATGCGCTTGGCGTCCTCGCGGTCGCGCAGTTCGGGCAGCACGATGGTGAATTCGTCGCCGCCCTGGCGCGCCAGGGTGTCGCCGCGGCGCAGGCAGTCCTTCAGGCGCACCGAGACCTGCTGCAGCAGCTCGTCGCCCTTGACGTGGCCGAGCGTGTCGTTGACCAGCTTGAAGCGGTCGAGGTCGATGAACATCACCGCCAGCTCGGTCATCTTGCGCTTGGCCTGGATCACGGCCAGGCCCAGGCGGTCCTTGAACAGCATGCGGTTCGGCAGGTCGGTCAGGATGTCGTGATAGGCCTGGTAGGAGATCACTTCCTCGGCGCGCTTGCGGTCGGTGATGTCGCGCGCGACGCCGTAGGTGCCGAAGAACTCGAGCTTCTTGACCTCGTGGTCGGGCACGTGCATGCCGATCGAATTGAGCGAGATCGTCATCAGGGTGTTGTTGAAGGTGCGGTCCTGGCTGCCGCCGGCGTAGCACTTCAGGCGCAGTTCGACGTTGCGCGAGGCGCGCTCGTCGACGCGGCGCTCGTTGAATACATAGCGCGCGCGCTCCAGGTCTTCCTCGTGCACCAGCACCGAGTAGTGCTTGCCGATCAGGTCTTCGCGCGCAAAGCCGAGCAGCTGGTAGGCGCGGTCGTTCACGAAGGTGAACTTGCCTTCGTGGTTCAGGGTGTAGATGAAATCGGGCGAGCTGTCGACCAGGTAGCGGTACAGCTTTTCGGAGTTCTCCAGCTGCGAGGCGATGCGCAGGTTGGCTTCGGCCAGGGCACGCTGCTGCAGCGCGTTGGCGACGGTCTTGAGCAGTTCCTCGCGGCTGTACGGCTTGCGCAGGTAGTCGTAGGCGCCGCGCTTCAGGGCGCCGATGGCCGCCTCGATGCCCACTTCGCCGCTCATCACGATGACGTCGGCGTCGATGCCGCGGTCGTTGATGAAGTCCATGACGTCATGGCCGCTCATGTCGGGCAGGCGCAGGTCGAGCAGCACCAGGTCGAAGCGCACGCGCGACAGGTGCGCCAGCGCTTCCTTGCCGCAGGACGCCGTCACCAGCTGGTAGTCGCGGTCGCGCAGCAGCTCGTACAGCGACGACAGCAGGCGCGGCTCGTCGTCGACCAGCAGCAGCCGCGGCATCGGATCGTGTTCGAAATGGGGTGGAACGACGGGAGCGTCCTGGACTGGGTCGATTGCCTGGTCTGCGCTGGCAGCGGTCGCGTTCATCATCACCTTAAACTGAGTCCATCGCCCGCGGCTTGGCGCCGGCGAGCGAGTGTGCGCCGTGGGCCGGCAGCAGAATTTCGAATGTGGTGCCGGCGCGGCTGCTGCGGCAGGAAATCAGGCCGCCGATCTTCTTGACCAGGCCATGGACGATCGACAGCCCGAGGCCGTGGTGGGCGCCGTCCTTGGTGCTGCGCACCGCCGAGAACAAATTGGCCAGCACGTCCTGCGACAGGCCGGGGCCGTTGTCGGAGACGACCAGCTCGACGTACAGCGCGCGCTCGCGGTTCACGTGGCCGCGGTTGGCGATCTCGATGCGGCCGTGGGCGCCGAGCGCCTCGACGGCGTTCTTGACCAGGTTGACCAGGATCTGCTTGAGCACATCGGCGTCGCCTTCGATTTCGGCCGCTTCGTCGGCCATGCTGGCCGAAATCTGCACGCCGGCCGGCACGAACTCGGTGGCGCGGAACAGGCGCAGCACGTCGTCGACCACGCTGGCGACGTTGGTGGCGCGCGCGACTTCGCTCGGCTTCAGGTCGGCCAGGCCGTTGATCAGCTGGCCGACGCGGTCGATCTCTTCGTTCAGGATCGACATCTCGCCGACCACCGGCTCGCGCTTGGCAAGCTTTCCATCCAATACGCTGAGGTAGTTCTTGATGATCGACAGCGGGTTGTTCACTTCATGCACCACGCGGCGCGACGCCTCGCGGTATTCCTCGGCGACGTGGGCGATCTGGCGGCGCGCCTGGCCGCGCTCGGACAGCGCGGTTTCGAGCGCGCTGGCGGCCTGGCTGCCGAAGGCCTGCATGAAGCGTTCGCGCTTCTGACAGTTCGGCACCTGCCACGAGGCCAGCCCGCCGATCATCACGCCGAGGCAGCGCCCGCCCGACACCAGCGGCAGGCACACCAGGCTGTCGGTGCCGAGCATGCGGAACAGCTGTTCTTCGGCCAGGCCGAGCGACTGCGCGTCGCGCTTGACGAAGGCGGTGCGGCGCTCGAGCGCGGCTTCGGCGACGACGCCGCCGCGCTGCAGCGGAATCGAGAATTCGGCGATGCGCTGCTGCTCGCCAGTCGGCATGCCGACCAGCGCGTGGCCCGTCGGATTTTCCAGCAGGACCACGGTGTTGTCGAAGTCGAACAGGATGCGCGCCGAGCGCGTCATCGATTCGAGCAGGCCATCTTCGCCCTGCTGGCGGGCGAACGACTGCCCCACTTCCGACACCAGCACCAGGTTGCGCACTTCTTCGGACAGGCGCTGGCGCACCGGGTCCATCGGCGTCGACGGCGCGAACGCCGGCGGGGTCGGGATGTCGTCGGCGCCTTCGAGGTCGATGCCCAGCTGGTCGGCCGCTTGCTGGACCTGGCGCGCGGCGGCGGCGCCGATCGCGTCGACGTCATCCTGTTCGAGGCCGCACAGGCGCGCGCCGTCGGCGATCGCCTCGTCGTCCGGCCCGTGGGTGGCCATCAGGTGCGCCAGGCGCACGATGCGGATCAGCGGATGCGCCGATTCGAGGCGCGCGCTCGGCTCGTGGTGGTACAGCACGGAGTCGGCCAGGAAGGAGTCGAGGTGCCAGCGTTCGATCAGCCAGGCGCCCGCTTCCGAGTGGGTGATCTGCAAAGTGCGCTGCTCCACCGCGCACAGGTCTTCGTCGTCGCGCGCGGTGAAGTTGAAGGCGTATTCTTTCGGCGCCGTGGCAAGCAGCGCCAAGCGGCCGACATTGTGCAGCAGGCCGGCCAGGTAGGCTTCCTCGACGTGCGGGTAGGCCATGCGCTCGGCCAGGTCGCGCGCGATCACGGCCGCGGACAGCGAGTTTTTCCAGAAGCCGCGCAGGTCGGTGCTGCCGGAATGCGGGAAGTTGTTAAAGGTCTGGAACACCGATTCGCTGATCACCAGCGTCTTGATCATGTCGGTGCCGAGCGCGATCAGCGACTGCTCGAGGCCGACCGCGCGGCTGGCGCGATGGTAGGCCGAACTGTTGGCGACCGCGAGGATCTTGCTGGTCATGCCGGCGTCGTTGGCAATCAGCGACGCCAGTTCGGCCATGCCCAGGTCGTCGGCCTGCAAGTGCTCGATCAACTTGATGAGTATCTGCGGCATCGCCGGCAGACGGGCAATCAATAGCCGATTGCGAATATCATGGTCTGATTGATGCATTATCTCAGCACAGCCGCCAATGTCTTAGGTGTCCAAGTGGCGCTTTTTGCAAAAGCAGCCACAGCGTTTATTATCGTCGAAACATCGAACCAGGCAATGTTTCAAGCCCTACTCGGGTATTTAATGCAACGATCTTAACATATATACACGAAAATTCCATTTGGGAATTTTAAATTCCAAAAAAAAATTCACACTTGCCACAGTTGTTCAGTATTTACCGGACAACTTGGGCGGAGATCATGCGCCGGTATTGCCGCGACGTCAACCATAACGCCAACGCGGCGAGCCCGAAGCCCAGCTGGCCGAGCGCCAGCCACAGCACGGAATGCGACAGGAAGGGCGCGATCACGCCCGCCACCAGGGCGCCGGCCAGCGTCACGGCGAACGACTGGCAGGACGCGACCGTGCCGCGGATGTGCGGGAACAAGTCCAGCGTGAGCAAGGTGGCGCCCGGGGCGACGATCGACATGCCGAAAGTGTAGAAGAACATCGGCAGCACCGACCACGGCAAGGCCGGCGGAAAGAACAGGTGGTAGCCGACGTTGGCCGCGGCAGCCGCGATCAGGAAGCAGAAGCCGATGCCGATCTGGCGCGCGAACGTCATGCGTCCTGCCACCCGGTTGGCCACCAGCGCGCCGAGGAAGATGCCGGACACGCTGGGCACGAACAGCCACGCGAATTGGTCGGGACCGAGGTGCAGGTGCACCGGCAGCATCACCGGCGCCGCGGTGATGAACAGGAACAGCCCGCAGAAATTGAAGGCGACCACGCCCGACTTCATGTGGAACAGCGGCGAGCGGAAGATGGCGCCGTAGTTCTTTGCGATGTAGCCGGGATTGAAAGGCTGGCGCTGTTCGGGCGGCAGCGTCTCGGGCAGGTAACGCCAGCAGACCGCGAACAGCAGCAGCGAATACACCAGCAGGAACAGGAAGATCACGCGCCAGTCGAGGTACTTGACGATCAGGCCGCCCAGCACCGGCGCGACCGCCGGCGCGATCGAGAAGATCATCGTCACCATCGACAGCAGTCGCGCGGCCGGCGCGTCCGAATACAGGTCGCGGATGATGGCGCGGCCGACCACCACGCCGGCGCCCGCCGACACGCCCTGCATGATGCGGAATACCCACAGGTAGTGCACCGAGTGCGAGGCGGCGCAGCCGAAGGTGCCGACCGCGAACACCAGCATCGCCACCAGGATCACGTTGCGGCGTCCGAACGCGTCCGACAGCGCGCCGTGCCACAGCACCATCGCGGCGAACGCCAGCAGGTATGCCGACAGCGTCTGCTGCACCTCGATCGCGTTGGCGTGCAGGTCGGCCTGGATGTTCGGGAAGGCCGGCAGGTAGGCGTCGATCGCGAACGGACCGAGCATCGACAGCGCCGCCAGCAGCGCCGCCAGCGCGCCGGCGCCGAGCATCGGCCGCCGATGGGCGGGCGGCAGCGGCACCGGGACGACAGGATCCTTCGGAACGCTCGGCGGGGTCGAAGTCGGCAGCATCGGTCAGCCCTGCTTCGGCTTTGCTTCCTCGCGGCGGTTATAGCCGGCCACCATGTCGAAGCGGAACAGCCGGCATTCCAGCGCGCCGTTGAAGAACGGCGTCTTGCGCGCTTCTTTCAGGCGCAGCAGCTTGGGCAGCGACAGGTCGGCGGTGAACAGGAACACGGTCCAGCCGGCGAAGCGCTGCTTGAGCGTGGTGCCGAGCGCCGAGTAGAAGGCCACCGACATTTCGTCGGCCGGCACGGTGCTGTCGCCGCGCACGCCGATACGTTCGCCGTACGGAGGGTTGGTCAGGAGGATGCCCGGCTGCTCGGTCGGCGGCTTGACTTCCTGCGCCTCGATCTGCTTGAGCGGCACGTCGAACATGATGCCGGCCACCTTCAGGTTATGGCGCGTCATCGCGATCATGTCGCCCGAGATGTCGCTGCCGAAAATGGTTGGTTCCGCGGGCAGCGGGTTCGGCTTGATCTCGTTTTTCAGCGCCTGCCACGGCTCGCGCACGAAGCTGTTGAATTTTTCGAAGGCGAACTGGCGGCGCGCGCCGGGCGGGATGCCCTGCACCATTTGCGCCGCTTCGACCAGGATGGTGCCGGAGCCGCACATCGGGTCGAACAGCACGGTGCCCGGCTTCCATCCGGATACGCGCAGCATGCCGGCGGCGAGGTTCTCGCGCAGCGGCGCGTCGCCCGTCTCTTCGCGCCAGCCGCGCTTGAACAGCGCTTCGCCCGAGGTGTCGAGGTAGATCGTGAAGTTGCGCTGGTCGAGGAAGCCGACGATGCGGATGTCCGGCTCCTGCGTGTTGACCGACGGGCGCTTGTGGAACTGGTCGCGGAAGCGGTCGCACACGGCGTCCTTGATCTTGAGCGTGGTGAATTCGAGGCTGCGCAATGGCGACTTGATCGCGGTGACGTCGACGCGGATCGTGTGATCGACGCCGAACCAGTCTTCCCACGGCTGCTGCAGGGTCAGGTCGTAGATGTCGTTTTCGTTGTCGTAGCTGGAGTGGCCCATGCGCATCAGCACGCGCGAGGCGATGCGCGAATGCAGGTTGATGCGGTAGGAGTCGTGCAGGTGGCCGGAGCAATGCACGCCGCCCGGCACCTGGTTGTGCACCTTCATGGTGGTGCTTTGCAGGGCGATTTCGCCGAGTTCTTCGGCCAGCGCCGCTTCCATGCCGCGCGGGCAAGGACAGAAAAATGAAGCCATAAGGTGTACCCTTTATCCGTTAAAAGTGAATGTGTGAAGACAGCGCCGCCGCCGTCCCGAGTCGGGGTCAGGTCCGGCGGACCTGCCCCCATTTTTTCATCAAGGCTTCTGCAACGCCCGTTCTACAAAGTCGAGACGGTCCTGGCCCCAGAAGCCTTCGCCGTCGACCACGTACCACGGCGCGCCGAACACGTTGGCGGCCAGCGCTTCGTTGGTGTTGTTGTCGTACTCCGTTTGCACGCCGGCGGTCTGCGACGCCTTGACCAGCATGGCGCCGTCGAAGCCGCAGCCGTTGGCGATCTGCGCCAGCACGGCGTCGTCGGAGATGTTCTTGTCCTCGGCCCACTGCGCGCGCATCACGGCGCCCGCCAGTTCGAGCGCCGCGTCGGCGCCCAGCGCGGTGCGCGCGGCGACGATCAGTTTGGCGGAAGGATCGGCCGGCACCGGGAAAAACGCCGGCTGCGGCTTGAGCGGGATGTTCAGGTGCTCGGACCAGCGCGCCAGTTCCACCAGCCGATACGCCTGGCGCTGCGGCGCGCGCTTGGCCAGCGGCAGGCCGCCCGACGCGGCGAACACGCGGCCGACGTCGAAGGGCTTGACGTCGACCCGCGCGCCGGCCGCCCTGGCGATCGCGACGAAGCGCTCGTGCCCGAGGTAGGTCCACGGCGATTGCGGGGCCAGGAAGTACTGGATGGTCTTGCTCATCGCAGCTCCGTCAGAAGGGTTTGACGACAACGAGGATCGTAATGGCCAACAGCAGCAGCACCGGCACTTCGTTGAACCAGCGGTACCACGCGTGCGAGCGCAGGTTTTGGCCTTTTTCGAATTTTTTCAGCAGCGACCCACATGCATGATGGTAGCCGATTGCGAGGATCACGAGCGCCAGCTTCGCATGCAGCCAGCCGCCCTTGAAGCCGTAGCCGAGCCACATCCATACGCCAAGAATCAGCGCGGGAATCATCAGCATGGAGCTGAAGCGGTACAGCTTGCGCGCCATCAGCAGCAGCCGCGCGGTGGCGACCGTTTCGGTTTCCATGGCGAGGTTGACGAAGATGCGCGGCAGGTAGAAAAGGCCGGCGAACCAGGAGGCGACGAAGACGATGTGAAAGGCTTTGATCCAGAGCATAAGGTTCCAGGTGAGGGTCAACTGCGGACTTCGCCGTGTCCGAACACGACGTACTTCAACGAGGTCAGGCCTTCCAGTCCGACCGGGCCGCGCGCGTGCAGCTTGTCGTTGGAGATGCCGATTTCGGCGCCCAGGCCGTATTCGAAGCCGTCGGCGAAGCGGGTCGAGGCGTTGACCATCACCGAGGCGGAATCGACTTCGCGCAGGAAGCGCAGCGCGTCGCTGTAGTCTTCAGTGATGATGGCGTCGGTGTGGTGCGACGAATATTCGTTGATATGGTCGATCGCTTCGTCGATCCCGCCGACCACCTTGACCGACAGGATGGGCGCGACGTATTCGGTGCGCCAGTCTTGTTCAGTCGCCGCGACCAGGTGCGGGTAGCCTGCCAGGATCGCCATCGATTCCGGGTCGGCGCGCAGCTCGATCTGCTCCTCGGCGTACAGCGCGGCCAGTTGCGGCAGCACGGTGGCGGCGGTGGCGCGGTCGACCAGCAGCGTCTCCATCGTGTTGCAGGTGCCGTAGCGGTGGCACTTGGCGTTGAAGGCGATCGGCAGCGCCTTGGCCAGGTCCGCCTTGGCGTCGATGTACACGTGGCAGATGCCGTCCAGGTGCTTGATCATCGGGACCGTGGCCTCGGCCATCAAGCGTTCGATCAGGCCCTTGCCGCCGCGCGGGACGATGACGTCGACGTGCTGGGGCATGGTGATCAAGGCGCCGACGGCGGCGCGGTCGGTGGTGTCGACCACCTGCACGCCGTGCTGAGGCAGGCCTGCGCCGGCCAGGCCTTCGGCGACGATGGCGGCCAGCGCGCGGTTGCATTCGATCGCTTCGGAGCCGCCGCGCAGGATGGTGGCATTGCCGCTCTTGATGCACAGGCCTGCCGCGTCGACCGTCACGTTCGGGCGCGCTTCGTAGATGATGCCGATCACGCCCAGCGGCACGCGCATCTGGCCGACCTGGATGCCGCTCGGCCGGAACTTCATGTTGGAGATTTCGCCGATCGGGTCGGGCAGCGCCACCATCTGGCGCAGTCCTTCGACCATCGTGGCGATCGCCTTGTCGGACAGTTCGAGGCGGTCGACCATGGCCGGCGCCAGGCCGGCGGCACGCGCCGCTTCGAGGTCGCGGCCGTTGGCGGCGCGCAGTTTGCCGGCGTCGCGCACGATCGCATCGGCGATCAGCAGCAGCGCGCGGTTGCGGGTGGCGCTGTCGGCGCGGGCCATCGCGCGCGATGCGGCGCGCGCCTGGCGGCCTACCTGTTCCATGTACTCGGGGATGTTCATCTGTGTGCTCTTCTGGTTGATTCGAGCGGGCCTGTCAGCGCGCTACTTTCAAGGCCAGCTGCAGCATTGCGTCCCATGCGTCGCCGGCAAATGCCCTGGCGCGCAATCCCTTGATCATCTTGTCGACCTGCGCCGCGTCCTGCAGCGCCTGTTCCAGCACCGCCAGCGACACGCGCCGCAGCGCCGGTTCCATCATGCGTTCGCGCGGACCCCAGATCCGGTATTCCTTCAGCAGGGCGCCTAGTGGGCGCCCCTGCGCCATCGCCGCTTTCAATTTTAGCAGCGTACGGATTTCTTCGGCGACCGCCCATAAAACCAGCGGCAGCGCCTCGCCCTCGCCCTTCAGGCCTTCGAGCATGCGCACCAGGCGCGCCGGGTCGCCGGCCAGCATCGCCTCGGACAGCTTGAAGACGTCGTAGCGCGCCACGTTCAGCACCGCGTCGTGGACCTGTTCGAAGGTCAGCTTGCCCGGCTCGTGCAGCAGGCCCAGTTTCTGGATTTCCTGGTGCGCGGCGAGCAGATTGCCTTCGACCCGCTCGGCAATGAAGTCGAGGCTCTGGCGGTCGGCCGACTGCCCCTGCGCGGCCAGGCGCGTGCCGATCCAGCCCGGCAGCGCGGGACGCTCGATGATCGGGATCTCGATGTACACGGCAGCCTGCTGCAGGCTGGCCACCCAGGCCGCCTTTGCGGTCTGCCAGTCCAGCTTGGGCAGTGTGATCAGCGTCAGGTTGTCGGGGCTGAGGGCCTTGGCGTAGGCCTGCAGCGCGGCGCCGCCATCCTTCCCTGGTTTGCCGGTCGGGATGCGCAGCTCGATCAGCTTCTTGTCTCCGAACAGCGACATCTCCTGGTTCGCCGCCAGCAGCTCGCCCCACTTGAAGTTGCGTTCGACCGTGAGCACGTCGCGCTCGGAATAGCCGTTCCTGCGCGCGGCCTGGCGGATCCGGTCGGCCGCCTCCAGCGCCAGCAGGTGTTCGTCGCTGCTGATCACATACAGCGGCGCGACCGACTTGGCGAGGTGGCCTTCGAGAGCGTCAATGCGCAGTTGCATCGCTTATGCCCGTTTGATCGCCGCGAGGCGGCGCAGGATCTGCTGCACCAGGTCGGACTGCATGTCGCGATACAGCAGCGCTTCTTCCGATTCCTTGGCCAGCGTCTGGTTCTCGTTGAAGGCGATGCTGCGTTTCAGCGAGATTTCGGTATTCGGCAGCAGCTCGGCGTCCCTGGCGTCGCGCACGCGGAACACCAGCGTGTACGTCAGCAGGTATTCGCGCACGCGGCCCTGGCTGTTCAGCGACAGGATGGTCTTGCCGCGCGTTTCGGTCACGACGTCGAGCCTGGCCTCGGCCTTGGCCGGATCGGTCACCACCACCACCGCGTCGGCGCCGCGCAGGTTGCGGCGCAGTTCGATGCCGAGCGCGGAGGTGTCGGAAAAGCCCAGGTAGATGCTCTGGAACGGCATGTGGTACTGGCCGTTCGACCCGCGCAGCTGGAAGCCGCAGGCGGAGAGGGCCAGCGCCAGCATCAGGGCGGCGCCGGCGCGAAGGGCGAGGGAGCGGCGGGTCATCGTCATACCACGATGTTGACCAGCTTGCCCGGCACGACGATCACCTTCTTCGGCGGCGACTCGATGTATTTCTGTGCCGCCTCGCAGGCCAGCGCGGCCGCTTCGATCGCCGCCTTGTCGGCGCCCTTGGCGACCATGATCGAGCCGCGCAGCTTGCCGTTCACCTGGATCATCATCTCGATCTCCGACTGTTCCAGCGCAGCGGGATCGACCTGCGGCCATTGCGCGTCGAGGATGTCGCCGGCGTAGCCCAGTTCCTGCCACAGCACGTGGGTGATGTGCGGCGCGACCGGGTTGAGCACGCGCAGGAAGATCGACAGGCCTTCGGCGATCACCGCGTCGGAAGCGGCCCCCGCCTCCAGCTTGGCCGACTCCATCAGGTTCAGCATCTTCATGCAGGCCGATACCACGGTGTTGTACTGAATGCGCTTGAGGTCATAGTCGGCCTGCTGCAGGATCTTGTGGATTTCGCGGCGCAGCGTTTTCTGTACGTCGTTCAGGCCATCCTTCGAGGGATTGGCCAGTTCGGCGGCGACGCGCGGCGCCTGCGCGTACGCGTAGGCCCACACGCGGCGCAGGAAGCGGCTGGCGCCTTCGACGCCGCTGTCGGACCACTCGAGCGTTTGCTCCGGCGGGGAGGCGAACATGGTGAACAGTCGCGCGGTGTCGGCGCCGTACTGGCCGATCTGCGCGGCCGGGTCGATGCCGTTGTTTTTCGATTTCGACATCTTCTCGGTGCCGCCGATCTCGACCTTCTGGCCGTCGGCCTTGAGCAGCGCGCCTTGCGGGCGGCCCTTGTCGTCGAGCGACAGGTCGATGTCGGCCGGGTTGAACCAGGTCTTCTTGCCCGCGTCGTCTTCGCGATAGTAGGTCTCGTTCAGCACCATGCCTTGCGTGAGCAGGTTGACGAACGGCTCGTCGAACTTGACCAGGCCGAGGTCGCGCATGATCTTGGTCCAGAAGCGCGCATACAGCAGGTGCATGACGGCGTGCTCGATGCCGCCGATGTACTGGTCCATCGGCATCCAGTAGTCGTTGCGGGCGTCGACCATGGCGTCGTTCGAACCAGGCGAGGTATAGCGCATGTAGTACCACGACGAGTCGACGAAGGTGTCCATGGTGTCGGTCTCGCGGCGCGCCGGCTTGCCGCACTGCGGGCAATCGCACTTGAGGAAGGCTTCGTCCTTGTTCAGCGGATTGCCGCTGCCGTCCGGGACCAGGTGCTCGGGCAGCACGACCGGCAGGTCCTTCTCTGGGACCGGCACGGTGCCGCAGTCGGCGCAGTGGATCATCGGGATTGGCGTGCCCCAGTAGCGCTGGCGCGAGATGCCCCAGTCGCGCAGGCGGAAGGTGATCTTCTTCTCGCCCAGGCCCATGCCGGACAGGTCGCCGGCGATCGCGTTGACGGCGGCGTTGTAGTCGAGGCCATCGTACTTGCCGGAGTTGACCAGCAGGCCGCGCTCCTTGTCGCCGTACGATTCCTGCCAGCCGTCCAGCGAGAACTCTTCGCCTTCTACCGCGACCACCTGCTTGATCGGCAGCTGATACTTGGTGGCGAATGCGAAGTCGCGCTCGTCGTGGGCCGGCACGCCCATCACGGCGCCGTCGCCGTAGGTGATCAGCACGTAGTTGCCGACCCAGACTTCGACCTTCTCGCCGGTCAGCGGATGATCAACGAACAGGCCGGTCGGCATGCCCTTCTTCTCCATCGTCGCCATGTCGGCTTCGATCACGGAGCCCAGCTTGCACTCGGCGATGAAGGCGGCCAGCTCGGGGTTGTTCTTCGCGGCGTGCGTGGCCAGCGCGTGTTCCGGCGCGACGGCACAGAAGGTCACGCCCATGATGGTGTCGGCGCGGGTGGTGAAGACGTACAGGCGGCCGCCGTTGATCAGCTCACCGTCGCTGTCCTTGATGTGGTGCGGGAAGGCGAAGCGCACGCCGACCGACTTGCCGATCCAGTTGGCCTGCATCACGCGCACGCGCTCCGGCCAGCCGGGCAGCTTGCTGTCGACGTAATCGAGCAGTTCGTCGGCGTAGTCGGTGATGCGGGCGTAGTACATCGGGATTTCGCGCTTTTCGATCAGCGCGCCGGAACGCCAGCCGCGGCCATCGACCACCTGCTCGTTGGCCAACACGGTCTGGTCCACCGGGTCCCAGTTCACGGTGCCGGTCTTCTTGTAGATGATGCCCTTCTCGAGCATCTTGAGGAACATCCACTGGTTCCACTTGTAGTATTCCGGCTTGCACGCGGTCATCTCGCGCGACCAGTCGATCGCCAGGCCCATCGACTCCATCTGCTCGCGCATGTGGGCGATGTTGGCGTAGGTCCACTGCGCCGGCGGCACGTTGTTGGCCATCGCGGCATTCTCGGCCGGCATGCCGAACGCGTCCCAGCCCATCGGCATGAGCACGTTGTAGCCGTTCATGCGCAGGTAGCGGTACATCACGTCGTTGATCGTATAGTTGCGCACGTGTCCCATGTGCAGCTTGCCCGACGGGTAAGGCAGCATCGAGCAAGCGTAGTACTTGCCCTTCGGGAAACGCGGGTCGTTCTCGACCGCCTTGTAGGCATCGATCGCCTTCCAGTGCGATTGGGCGGCTTGTTCGACGTCGGCGGGACTATATTTATCTTGCATGATGTTCTGCGGGCAGGAAAGTTGGTTTGAACCGAACATTATACTGGTACATATTGCTTCGGGGCGGCGCCCGTGCTGCCGAGCGCGGAATCGGCTCGGAAGATCCGAACCATTGGACGAAGATCCGGTCTAACTCTTATGAACGCCCAATTTAACGCGATTGATTATGCGCAGCAGCTAGAGGCTGCCGGAGTGCCACAGGCACAAGCGGAGGTTCACGCCAAAATGCTGGCGCTTGCTCTGGTAAGTTGCGCGGCGTCGCGAGCGGACCTGGCTGCGTCCGGAGAAAAGTTAAACTGCCGCATCGACGCGGTGAAGCAGGAACTAAGCAGCCGTATCGACGCGATGAAGCAGGCGCTGACCAGCCGCATGGACTCGATGGAACAGAAATTCGACAGCCGCTTTGACGCGTTAGAGCAAGAAATCAGAAGCGCCAAGAAGCTTTTCTTCTGGATGTTCGCGACCAATACCTCCATGTTCATTGCGGTGATCGTGAAACTGTATTTCCCCTGACGCCAACCTCAGCGCAGGACCAGCCTCAGCGCCGGCTTCTCGCCGTAGTCTTCGTAGCGCTCGTTGATGCCGGCGACGCAGAAGGTGATCTCTTCCAGCACGTCCGGCGCCTGCTCGCGCATGGCGGCGGCGTCCTTGACGACGATTTCCAGCACTTCATTCGGCTTCAGGCGAAATTTGCTCATGCCGTCTTCGTCGCGCAGGTAGCTCAGGCAATCGACCCAGGCGTCCATCGTGTGGCCGTAGGTGTCGGGAAAGCCGAACGCGGCCTTCGAGGCGGCGTGGAAGCTGTCCAAGCCGTCGATTGCCGCGCCGTTCAGTTCAGCCGTTGCCATGTCCTTGCTCCTCGATCAGCGCTTGAGCGCCAGCACGTCCTGCATGTCGTACAGGCCGGTGGTCTTGTCGGCCAGGAAGCGCGCCGCACGCAGGGCGCCGTGTGCGTAGGTGACGCGGCTGCCCGACTTGTGGCTGATTTCGATGCGCTCGCCGTCGCCGGCAAACAGCACCGTGTGGTCGCCCACGATGTCGCCGCCGCGGATGGTGGCGAAGCCGATGGTGGACGGATCGCGCTCGCCGGTGACGCCTTCGCGGCCGTAGACGGCGCACTGCTTCAGGTCGCGGCCGAGCGCGTCGGCGATCACTTCTCCCATCTTCAGCGCGGTGCCGGACGGCGCATCGACCTTGTGGCGATGGTGCGCTTCGATAATTTCGATGTCGTAGCCTTCGGCGAAGCTTTTCGCCGCCATTTCCAGCAGCTTGAGGGTGACGTTGACGCCCACGCTCATGTTGGGCGCGAACACGATCGCGGTCTTTTCGGCGGCTGCGCGGATCGCGGCTTTGCCGGCGTCATCGAACCCGGTGGTGCCGATGACCATCGCGATGCCGTGCTCGGCGCAGTAGGCCAGGTGCTGCAGCGTGCCTTCGGGACGGGTGAAGTCGATCAGCACGCGCGCGCCGTCGAGGCCGCGCGCCAGGTCCGATTCGATCGGCACGCCGGCCGGCTGGCCCAGGAAGGCCGCGGCGTCATTGCCCAGCGCCGGCGAACCGGCGACGTCCAGCGCGCCCGCCAGCTCGGCGTCGGGCGCCCTGGCGATCGCCTCGATCAGCATCTTGCCCATGCGCCCGCTGGCGCCGGCTACCGCAATTTTCATTGACGTCATGATGGCGCTTATTTCTTGATGTTGATGCTGGCCGAGCCGGCCTCTTCCTTCTTCGGCGCTTCCTTGGCGGCGGCCTTGGCCGGGCCGGCGATGCGGGCGATGTATTCGCGCTCGGTCGGCAGGTTGCCGCCGTCGAATTTTTCGACCTTGTCGTCCTTGAAGTAGACCGTCACGCGCGCCTTGGTCAGCTCGCCGTTGCCGCGCGCCAGGTAGAACGGATAATCCCAGCGGTCGGCGTGGAACACGTCGGTCATCAGCGGCGTGCCGAGCAGGAACTTGACCTGGTCGCGGGTCTGGCCGACTTTCAGCTGGGCCAGCATTTCCTGGGACACGAAGTTGCCCTGCTGGATGTCCGGACGGTAAGGCGAGAAAATCCAGAAGAATTTTTGCAGCTGGGTCGCGGTCGTCGTCTGGGCGCCGGCGTTGGCCGCGGCGGCCGATTTGCTGGCGTCGGCGGCGACCGAGGCCGGTGCGGTCGAGACCGGCGGGGCGGGCTGGGTCTGGCGCGAAGCGCAGCCGGACAAGGTCAGCAGCGCGCAGGCGGCAGCCGCCGCGAGCGGGGCCCGGGTGTTAAAACGGTGCAAAACAACATTCTTGACGCGCATGGGTGACCTCAAAACGTTTGAGCGCTAGCTCCAAAACGCTATATCATAAAGCACTCTGCCAATATCCGAGCAACAAACATGAGCAACAACCCCTCCGACCTGAAGGCCAGCGGCCTGAAAGCGACCCTGCCCCGCCTGAAAATCCTCGAGATTTTTCAAAACAGCGACGTGCGCCACCTGAGCGCGGAAGACGTCTACAAGCAGCTGCTGACCGAGAATCTCGACGTGGGCCTGGCCACGGTGTACCGCGTATTGACCCAGTTCGAACAGGCCGGCCTGCTGAACCGCAACCACTTCGAGACCGGCAAGGCGATTTTCGAGCTGAACGCCGGCTCGCACCATGACCACCTGGTTTGTCTCGATTGCGGCCGCGTGGAAGAGTTCTTCGACGAGGAAATCGAGTCGCGCCAGAACAAGATCGCCGCCGAGCGCGGGTTCAGCATTGCCGAGCATGCGCTGGCGATTTACGGCAACTGCGTCAAGCCGGCGTGCCCGCATAAGCACTAAGAGTTACACCAGGGTCTGACCCTCCTGGGGTCAGATCCTTTCGCCGGCAGCTAGCCGTGGCTCAGCGCGTTCGACAGCAGCTTGGCCGTGATGTCGACGATCGGAATCACCCGCTCGTAGGCCATGCGGGTCGGGCCGATCACCCCCAGCGTGCCGACAATCTTGCCGTTGACCTCGTACGGCGCCGTCACCACGCTCATCTCGTCCATCGGCACCAGATTCGACTCGCCGCCGATGAAGATCTGCACGCCCGTGGCTTTACTTGACACGTCAAGTAATTGCATCAATCCGGTCTTCTGCTCGAACATGTCGAACATCTGGCGCAGCGACGTCATGTTCGACGACAGGTCCGACACCGACAGCAGGTTGCGCTCGCCGGAGATGACCATGTCGTCGGAGTGGTCGGCCATCGCCTCGCTGCCCGCTTCGACCGCGGCCTGCATCAGCCGGCTCATGTCGTCGCGCAGCTGGCGCAGCTCGCCCGTGACGCGCGCGCGCACCTGGTCGAACGACAGCCCGCCGTAATTCTGGTTGATGTAGTTGGCCGACTGGATCAGCTGCGCGGGCGTGTAGTCGACGTCGGTCAGCAGCAGGCGGTTCTGGACGTCGCCGCGCGGGTCGACGATCACCAGCAGGATGCGCTTTTCCGACAGGCGCAGAAATTCGATCTGCTGGAACACCGACTCGCGCCGCGGGCTCATCACCACGCCGGCGAACTGCGACAGCGACGACAGCATCTGCGCCGCGTTCGAGATGATCTTCTGCGGCTGCGGCGCCTGCAGGCGCATGCGCGACTCGACCGCGTGCTCGTCGATGTGCTGCACCGTCAGCAGGGTGTCGACGAAGATGCGGTAGCCGCGCGGGGTCGGGATGCGGCCGGCCGAGGTGTGCGGGCTGGCCACGTAGCCCATCTCCTCGAGGTCGGCCATGATGTTGCGGATGGTCGCCGGCGACAGGTCGAGCCCGGAAATTTTCGACAGCGCGCGCGAACCGACCGGCTGGCCGTCGGCGATATAGCGCTCGACCAGGGCCTTGAGCAGGGTTTGTGCGCGGGTATCGAGTTGCATGGTGGTGGGTTTCAGTCGGCCGGGTACACCCTCATTATGCACGTTCGCCGCCGCCATGTGCAGTGCCGAGCGGCAATCGCTCAGTCGTGATGGCGCTCCAGCCAGTCCAGCAGCTGGTCGAAATCGGCGCAGATCGCGTCCGGCTCGACGCCGTGCTCGAGGTGGCCGGTGCTGCCGGTGCGGTTGAGCCACACCGCGCGCAGGCCGGCCTGCTGGGCGCCGCGCACGTCGAGCAGCACGTCGTCGCCGACATACACGGCTTCGTGCGGCGCCACGCCCAGCTCACGGCAGGCGGCCAGGAAGATGGCCGGGTCCGGCTTGGCGACGCCGAATTCGTGCGCCGCGACCGACACCTTGAAGTGGTGGGCGATGCCGATCGCGCGCAGGTCGGCGTTGCCGTTCGAGATCGAGCCGACCAGCACGCGCCGGCCCAGCCGCTCGAGCCCGTGCAGCACGTCGGCATAGGGCGCGACGGTATTGCGGGCAGCAAAAAAGTGCTCCATCGCCAGGTCGACCTTGGCGCTGTCCTCGCCCGCTTCGGCAAACGCCAGCAGCAGGCCGGCGCGGCGCAGCGCGCCCAGGTCGAGGCGGTAGCCGGGCTCGCGCTCGAGCAGCGCCAGGCGCGCCGCGCGCAGGCTGTCGATGGTGTGCGCCGCGGCCACCGGCGCCGCATGGCGCTGCAGCCAGGCGTACAGGGACAGCTCGGCCTGGGCGATCACCGGGGCGATCGGCCACAGCGTGTCGTCGAGGTCGAACAGCACGGCTTTGGGCCAGGCGGGGCGGCGGGTTGCGGTCATTGGCGTCGGTGGTGGTGGCGGCGAATCAGCATAGCGAGACGGGCCCGGAAAATCAAATCGCGCACATTAGTTACACGGTGATACATCAGGAATGGCGCTTCGCATTGCCAAATGCACTAAAATGACGACCAATTTGTCTGTTCCGCGGTACGGCGCCAGCCTTCCCCGCCTTACCCTGTCGTATTTGGAGAAACCATGAAAAGTCTGATCCTGCGTTCGAGCGTCGCGCTCGCCTGCGCGCTGAGCCTCGCCGCATGCGGTGGCGGCAGCGGCAACCTGCTGCTCGGCGGCTCGGTTGTCGGCCTGACCAAGCCCGGCCTGGAACTGCAAAACAAGACCACCGGACCGGCCTTGTCGGTCCCCGCGGGCTCGAGCATCTTCTCCTTCGCCGAACTGCTGCGCAGCGACGAGGACTTCGAGGTCCTGGTCAAGACCCAGCCGCAAGGCGCGGTCTGCACCGTGATCAATGGCAAGGGCCGCACCGGTGCCTACAACGTGACGTCGGTGGTCGTTAGCTGCGTCACCAACACCTACGACCTCGGCGGAACGGTCAGCGGCCTGGACGTGACCGGCCTGGTGCTGGTGAACGGTCCGGACAAGGTCGCCGTGCCGGCGGGCGCGACCACTGTCGCCTTCGCCAAGGTCGCCGACGGCGCGCCCTACGGCGTCACCGTGCTGACCCAGCCGACCGGCCGCACCTGCTCCGTCGCCAACGGCGTCGGCACGATGGGATCGTCAAAAGTGACGAACATCGCCGTCACCTGCGTCTGATCGCCCCTACTTTCTGGAGAACCCTATGACTTTCAAATTCCTGCGCCCGGCGCTGGCGATCGCGCTGGCGTTGACGCTCGGCGCCTGCGGCGGCAAGGCGAGCTTCACCATCGGCGGCGAGGTTGCCGGCCTGCAGTACCCGGGCCTCGTGCTCAACAGCAACGGCATGGACCTGAACGTGGCTCCCGGCACCCCGACTGCCGCCACGCCGGTCCCCCTGGTCAATTTCGCCTTCCCGAACTCGATTTCCTACGGCGAAACGTATGAAGTGACGATCAAAACCCAGCCGGCCCATCAGGCCTGCACAGTCGGCGCGTTCACCGACCCCAACGGCAAGCTGACCGGCGGCGCCAAGGATACGGCCGGCCGGCTCGTTTCGATCGATGTCGGGGTACTGTGCTCGCTCAACAGCTACACCGTCGGCGGCACCATCAGCGGCCTCAGTTCCGACGGCCTGGTGCTGACCAACGGCACCCTGGGGGGCAGCGTCACACTCAACACCGGCGCTACCACCTTCACCCTGCCGGCAGCGGCGTTCGGCTCGACCTACGGCGTGTCGGTGCTGACCCAGCCCGCCAACAATGTCTGCACCGTCACCCAGAACGGCAGCGGCGTGATGGGCGACGCGGCTGTGACCAACATCGTGGTCCAGTGCTCGCCGAAACCAGCGGCCTGATGAGATATTTCCGCCGAACATATCTGATATCCAAAAGATAAATTGGCGAAATATGCCGTGGCGCAGCATAATGCACCTGTCTCCTCCAACTCTCCTTAAAAAGAATTGGATTTCAAGCCCGCTCAACAGCGGGCTTTTTTTTCGCCCGATACCGGGGTTGGGCAAATCAACACCGGGGGCGGCTGAGGCGGCAATCGATGTTGCGTTCGCGTTTGCTGCCGGGTCGAGCGCGTGCGGCGGCGGGCATGACGCGACGCCGGCGCGCAGCCGGGCATCCCGATCCGTGCAAAAGTGGCATCATGGGCGCGACACCACCGTGAGGAGCGTAATGTGCCGACCGAGCAACTGGGAGACTACGAGATCGAGTATTCCGCGGTCAGGATGACCGACGTCGAGGGCTGGGCCGCCTGGGTGACCATCTACGGCCCGTCGACCAATCCGATGCACCTGAACAGCATCGTGCCGGCGCAGCGCGTCTCCGTCGAGCACGTGTTCGACACCGAAGCCGAGGCCGAGGCCGAGGCGCACAAGGTCGCCCTGGCCATGCTGGAGGAAAAAGCGCCTAAGCCGCCGGCTTGAGCAGGTTGGCCAGCGCGACATACTGCGCCAGCCCCACCGCCTCGGGACGATCGGTCGGATTGATCCCTGCCGCGACGATCTGCGCCTCGGTAAACATGCCCGACAGGCAGTTGCGGATCACCTTGCGGCGCTGCGAGAACGCCTTCAGCACCACCGCCGACAGCGTCGCGCCGTCGCAGGCGAGCTGTTCGCGCACCGGCACCATGCGCACGATCGCCGATTCCACCTGCGGCGGCGGATCGAAGGCGGTCGGCGGCACGATGAACAGCAGCGACATGTCGTAGCGCCACTGCAGCATCACCGACAGCCGCCCGTAGGCCTTGCCGCCCGGCTCGGCCACCATGCGCTCGACCACTTCCTTCTGCAGCATGAAGTGCTGGTCTTCGATCAGGTGCGCGAACTCGGCCAGGTGGAACAGCAGCGGGCTCGAGATGTTGTACGGCAGGTTGCCGACCACGCGCAGCTTCTGCCCTTCCGGCACGGGAATGCTGCCGAAGTCGAACTTGAGCGCATCGCCCGAGTGGATCGTCAGTTTGTCGCGCGGGAAGGATTTTTCCAGCCGCGCGACCAGGTCGCGGTCCAGCTCGACGACGTGCATGTGCGGCAGGCGCTTGAGGATCAGCGCCGTCATCGCGGCCAGGCCCGGCCCGATTTCGACCATCGCCTGGCCCGGTTCCGGGTCGATCGCGTCGATGATCTCGGAAAGGACCATTTTGTCGGTCAGGAAATTCTGGCCGAAGCGTTTGCGGGCGACGTGTTTCATTGGTGTTCTTTTCGTGAATTAAAGGGCGCGGCGCCGGGCGGCGGCCATCAGCAGCGCGCTGCGGATCGCTTCTTCCATGCTGGCGCTATCGGCGTGGCCGGGGCCCAGCGCGGCCAGGTCGAGCGCGGTGCCGTGGTCGACCGAGGTGCGGATCAGCGGCAGCCCGAGCGTGATGTTGACGCCGCGCCCGAAGGTGGCGTGCTTGAGCACCGGCAAGCCCTGGTCGTGGTACATCGCCAGCACGCAGTCGGCGTCCTGCAGGTATTTCGGCTGGAACAGCGTGTCGGCCGGATACGGGCCGCGCGCATCGATGCCGCGCGCGCGCGCCGCTTCCAATGCCGGGATGATGGTGTCGATCTCTTCGCGCCCAAGGTAGCCGTTCTCGCCCGCGTGCGGGTTCAGGCCGGCCACCAGGATGCGCGGCGCGGCGATGCCGAACTTGCCCTTCAAGTCGGCGTCGACGATGTCGAGCACGCGCGCCAGGCTGTCCTGGCTGATCGCGTCGGCCACCGCGCGCAGCGGCAAATGGGTGGTGGCCAGCGCCACCCGCAAGGGCGCGCCGCCGGCCGCGGTGGCGCCCGCCAGCATCATCACCACCAGCGGCGTGCCGGTCTTCCCGGCCAGGTATTCGGTGTGGCCGGAAAACGCAACGCCGGCGTCGTTGATGGTGCTCTTTTGCAGCGGCGCGGTGACCATGGCCGCGAACCAGCCGGCCCCGATGCCTTCGACGGCCAGGTCGAGCGTGGCCAGCACGGCGCGTCCGTTGGCGGGATCGAGCGTGCCGGGCGTGACGTGGGCCGCCAGGGGCACGTCGATTACGGTCAGGCGGTCAGGGCCGAAATGCGGCAGGCCGCCGTTGCGCAGCGCCTGCGTCGACAAGGCAGCGATCCGGATCTCCGGGTCGACGTCGGCGGCGATCATCGCCAGGAAGGCGGCGTCGCCCAGCAGCACGCAGTTGACCTCGCGCCGCAGCGCCCACGCCGCGCGCAGCGAGATTTCCGGGCCGATCCCGGCCGGCTCGCCGGTGGTGACGGCGATCGCGGGACGGCTGCCGGTCATGCCTTACTTGTCCTCGCGGAACTCGACGTAGGCGCGGTCGCGCACCTGGCGCGCCCAGTCTTCGGTCGCTTCCTGCATCTTGCGCTCGCGGATCACGTTGCGCGCGATGTCGCGCTCCTTGATCTTCGACTGGTCGTCGCTCTTGCGCTCGATCACCTCGATCAGGTGCACGCCGAACGGCGTCTCGACCGGGGCGCTCACTTCGCCCGGCTTGAGCGAATTGACCACCGATTCGAATTCCGGCACCGAATCGCCCGGCGCCATCCAGCCCAGGTCGCCGCCCTTGGCCGCCGAGGCGTCGTTCGAGAACAGGCGCGCCAGATCTTCGAACTTGGCGGCCTTGTTGTCGAGGCGCTCCTTCAGTTCGGTCAGCTTGCGCTTCGCTTCCACCGCCGTCATGGTCGGGGTGACCTTCAGCAGGATGTGGCGCACGTGGCTCTGGGTCTGGACCGCGGCGGCCTGCTGCGCGGCGGCGGCGCTGCGTTTGCCGACCAGCTTGAGCACGTGGAAGCCGGTGTTGCTGCGGATCACAGGCGTGATCTGGCCCGGCGCCAGCTTCAGCAGTTCGGTCGCGAACAGCGGCGGCAGGCGGTTGGCGTCGCGCCAGCCCACTTCGCCGCCCTTGAGCGCGTCCGGCGCGTCCGAATAGGTGGCGGCGATCTTGGCGAAATCGGCGCCGGTGCGCAGCTGGCGCGCCACTTCATCGGCACGCGCCTTGCGGGCGGCGATCTGCTCGGGCGTCGCGTTTTGCGGGATGCCCACCAGGATCTGCGAGATGTTGATCTCGACCTGCTCGGCGGCGGCGGCCTTTTCGGTGGCCAGGTAGGTGTCCACCTCGGCGTCCGAGATCTGGATCTTGTTGTCGACTTCGTGCTCGCGCAGACGCTGCATCATGATCTCGTTGCGGATCTCTTCGCGGAAGGTGGCATAGGTCATGCCTTCCTTCTCCATCTGGTTGCGCATCTCCTGCAGGGTCATTTTCTGGCCTTCGGCGATGCGCGCGATCGCGCGGTCGAGTTCCAGGTCGCTGACCTTCACGCCCATTTCCTTGGCCAGCTGCTGCTGCGCGCGTTCGACGATCATCGCCTCCACCACCTGGCGGCGCAGGTCGGCCGCATCGGGCATCGGCGCGTTGCCGGCCTTCATGCGCGCTTCGATGCTTTTCACCCGCGCGGCGATCTCGTTGGTCGTGATCACGTCGTCGTTGACCACCACCGCGATCGAATCGATCACGTGGGCCGAACTGGACGCCGGCGGCAGGAAGCCGCTGGTCGGCTTGACGGCGGGCGCGGCCGGCTTGGCGCCGGGCGCGGTCTGGGCGGCGGCCTGGCCGGCGGCCAGGGTGCACAGCAGGACGGCGGCGATGTTCAGTTGGTGCAGACGGATATTACGCATAATCGAAAGTGGCACTCATATTCAGGTGAATGAAAAAAAACCGACATCGGCGCGCCTAGCGGCCGGTCTCCGGATTGAGCCGGGCATAGCCGGGGATGCTCTTGTAAAACGACTCCAGCGGATTGCCAAGTCCGAGTTTCGACAGGCCGTTCAGTTCGAGCTGGAAGAAGATCGGCGTCGAGGTGGTCTGGGCCGCCGTCACGAAGCGCTGCGCGCCCATCCGGAACACCCAGCAATCGGCCTTGTACTCGAGTCCCACCAGGCTCTCGAGCACCTTGCGGTCGCGCAGCTCATAGCTGACCCGGCCCACGCCGTACCAGCGCGCCGACAAGGGCCACTGGCTCGACAGGTCGATGTTCTTGAAGCTGTCGCGCACGTAGCGGTATTCGGCGTTGACCACCTTCTTCGGCGCCGGGCGCCATTGCACGCCGTAGTTCGAGCTGAACACGCTGCGTGCGCTCGCATTGTATTGTATCGCGCTGTCGAAGCTCCAATCGTCGGCGATGCGGCCGGCGGCGGCCAGCAGCACGTCCGAGCGGCTCTGGTTCAGCTTCGCGTTCGGATCGAGCTGCACGCGCTGCTGGCTGAAGTAGAAGCGCTGCCCCATCGCCAGGCGCAGGCGCTCGGCGCCGTTGCTCTCGATGTAGCGCGACACCAGCGCCGCGGTCAGCTGGTTGGCGTCGGCGATCCGGTCCGAGCCGATGAAGCGGTTCTCGGTGAAGATCTGGGCGAAATTGAAGCCCGCCTCGGCGCTGTCGAAATTCGGGAACTGGCTCTGGTCCTTGTACGGCGTGCGCACATAGAACAGGCGCGGCTCGAGCGTCTGGGTGACCGCGCGGCCGAACAGCTTGCCGTCGCGCTCGAACACCATGCCGCTGTCGAGCGAGAAGGTGGGCAGCGCGCGCGAGAGCGAGGTGCCGGCCGCGCCCGGATTGAAGCTGTTGCCGTCCAGGTCGTACTTGGCGGCGTTGAGCATCAGCTTCGGCGTGATGAAGTACCCGGGGCGCACCCACGGATACGACAGCTGCGGCACCACCACCGCGCGGTTGCCGTTGACCTGGGTCGGATGCGAGAAACGGGTCAGCTCGGCGTCGACCGCCCAGTCGAAGCCGGCAACGTCGTAGCGGCCGGTGTGGAAGTTAATCTGCGGCAGCCGGTCGTACGGGCGCGGCACCGCCAGGCTCGGATTGGTCGCCGCGGCCGGATCCTGCAGCACCTGGTAGTTCTGCACGCGCGCGGTCAGGCTCCAGAACGGCTGCTGGTAGTCGGTGCGCAGTTCGCGCAGCAGCTGGCGCTCGGCGCTGTTGGCGATCGATTTCGAAAAGTCGGAGGGATACTGGTCGTCGGACGCCGCGTGGATGAACCAGCCGTACGACAACCCCGGCGCGATCGCCTGCGAGTGCTGCGAGTTGATCAGCCAGCGGTCGGTGTCGGTGACGCGGTCGTGCACCAGCAGTTCGGCGTGCGTCTCGCCCGAATACGGGCCGGCGCCGGTCTCGCCGATGTAGCGCGCGGTTGCGCCCATCTGCAGGCCGCGGCGCAGGATCAGGCGCGGATACAGCGTCAGGTCGCGGTTCGGCGCGATGTTGAAATAGTAGGGCACCATCACTTCGCCCGAACCCTTCGAGCCGAAGCCGATCGACGGCGGCAGCCAGCCGGAGCGGCGCGAGCCGGACAGCGAGAACGACATCGCCGGGGTGCCGATGATCGGCACGCCCTTGAAGTAGACGATGGTCTTGCCGGCCGTGCCGACGTCGCGCCCGCTGTCGAGGCGCAAGGTGTCGGCCTTCAGGTACCAGTCCGGATTCGGCCCTTCGCAGGTGCTGTAGGTGCCGTCGGCCACCACCGCCTCGTCCTCGCTGATGAAGTCGATGCGGTTGGCGCGGCCCTGCGCGTTGTTCATCTCCAGCCGGTATTCCGGATGCAGCACCCAGCCGCGCCCGGAATCGAGCGCCATCTGCAGCGCGTCGCCCTTGTAGCGGTCGCCGAAGCGCCACATCTGCACATGCCCCTGGGCCGTGACCTCGTCCTCGACCACTTTGTAACAAGCTGTGTCCGCGGTCAGGCGGGTCTTCCCCTTGACCAGTTCCGCATCGCGCACCAGGTTGATTTCGCGGTCCGGTCGGCCGGTGACCTGTTCCGCCTGCATCACGGTCGGCGCGTTCGGATCGTCCACCCGCGGTGGCCTCGGCACCGTCTGCGCATGCAGCGGCCCCGCCGTGACGGTGGCGAGCGCACTGAGGGCGTAGACCCAGCGTTGCGAGGGTTGGGGGGCTGAGAACCAGCTCATGAGACGGGTACAAACACCATTGAAGGGCGATTTTTTAGGGCTAATCCCTTATTATATGGGAATTGCCACATTCCTCCGGATTCTACAGGTCGCTTCATGTCTTTAATGTCATCACCTTCCACCGCACCGACCTCGCCCGACGCCCGTCTGGTTCAACTGAACGGCTGGCTCGATACGCTCGGGCTGGTGCGGGTCGACAGCCGTCGCCCTGCCTCGTCCGACGCCAGCTTCCGGCGCTACTTCCGGCTCGACGTGCTGCCCGAATTGCAGGACAGGCTGGGCGCGACCCTGATCGCCATGGACGCGCCGCCGGAACGCGAGAACGTCCCGGCCTTCATCCACGTCGCCGGCCTGCTGATGGAGGCGGGCGTCAACGTGCCGGCCATCGTCGCGCGCGACGTGCCGAACGGCTTCCTGCTGCTGTCGGACCTGGGCACCACCACTTACCTGGCGCGCCTGGATGTCGACAACGCCGCCTTCATGTATTCGGACGCGGTCGACGCGCTGATCAAGTTCCAGCTCACCAGCCAGCCCGGCGTGCTGCCCGACTTCGACCGCGCCTTCGTGATGCGCGAGATGAACCTGTTCCCCGAATGGTTCATCGGCAAGCACCTCGGCCTCGAGCTGAAGCCGGCGCAGCAGGCCCAGCTCGACGCCGTGTTCGAGGCGATCTGCTCCAACGTGCTGGCGCAGCAGCAGGTGTTCATGCACCGCGACTACCACTCGCGCAACCTGATGTTCATGGACCAGAACAATCCGGGCGTGCTCGATTTCCAGGATGCGGTCTACGGGCCGGTCACCTACGACCTCGGCTCGCTGCTGCGCGACGCCTACATCCAGTGGGACGAAGAGGTCGTGCTGGACTGGGTGGTGCGCTACTGGCAGCGCGCCAAGCAGGTCGGCCTGCCGGTCAATCCGGACATCGACGCGTTCTACCGCGACTTCGAATTCATGGCCCTGCAGCGCCACCTGAAAATCCTCGGCATCTTCTGCCGCCTGAACTACCGCGACGGCAAGGCCATCTACATGGGCGACCTGCCAACCGTGATGGATTACGTGCGCAAGACGGCGAACCGCTACTCGGCCCTCAAGCCGCTGGTGCGCCTGCTCGACGAGCTCGAAAACAAGATGCCGCAGGTCGGCTACACCTTCTGATCGGACTCCCATGAAAGCCATGATTTTTGCCGCCGGGCGCGGCGAGCGCATGCGTCCGCTGACCGACGCCTGCCCGAAGCCGCTGCTCAAAGTGCGCGGCCGGCCGCTGATCGCCTGGCAGGTGCTCAACCTGGTGCGCGCCGGGATCACCGAGATCGTCATCAACCACGCGCACCTCGGCCACATGATCGAGGAAGAACTGGGCGACGGCAGCAAGTACGGCGCGAAGATCGTGTACTCGCGCGAGGAAACCGCGCTCGAGACCGCGGGCGGCATCGCCAACGCGCTGCACCTGCTCGGCGACGAGCCCTTCGTCGCGGTGTCGGGCGACATCTACTGCCCCTACTTCGACTTCAGCCAGGTCAAGGACGTCCTGCACGACAAGGACATCTGGGGCAATCCGCACCCGCTTGACAAGCGCGACGTGGCCTGGCTGTACCTGACGCCGAACCCGTGGCACAACCCCGACGGCGACTTCGCCATCGACATGTACACGCTGTCGAACGAGGGCGCGCCGAAGTGGAACTTCGCCGGCATCGGCGTGTACCGGCCCGAGATGTTCGCCGGTATCCAGCCAGGTGAGCACGCCCGCTTCGGCCCGCTGATGCGCAAGTTCATCGATCTGAAACAGGTCGGCGGCGAGATCTACGACGGCCAGTGGGTCAACGTCGGCACCATCGAACAGCTGGAGGAACTGAACGCGCCGTTGGCGCAGAAGGCCGCATCGTGAGCCCGTTCGCCGCGCGCCGCGCGCGCCTGCTCGCGCAGATGCAGCCGGGCGCGGTGGCGATCCTCGCGACCGCGCCGGAAGCGCCGCGCAACGCCGACAGCGATTATCCGTATCGCCACGACAGCTACTTCTATTACCTGACCGGCTTCACGGAACCGGACAGCGTGCTGGTGCTGGTCGCGGCCCTCGCCGACAAGCCGGCGCAGGCGATCCTGTTCTGCCGCCAGAAAAACGTCGAGCGCGAAATCTGGGACGGCTTCCGCCACGGCCCGGACGGCGCGCGCGAAGCGTTCGGCTTCGATGCGGCATTTCCGATCGAAGACCTGGACGGCGAGATGACGCGCCTGCTGGCCAACGCGCCGGCGGCCTACTACGCGCTCGGCCACAGCGCCGCGCTCGACCTGCAGATGAAGACCTGGCTGCAGAACGTGCGGCGCCAGGCGCGCACCGGCGTCACCGCGCCGGCCGTCGCGCACGACCTGCTGGCCATGCTCGACGAAATGCGCCTGTTCAAGGACGACAGCGAGCAGGCCACCATGCGCCGCGCCGGAGAGATTTCGGCGCGCGCCCACCTGCGCGCGATGCGCGCCGCCCGTCCCGGCATGTTCGAGTACGAAATCGAGGCGGAACTGCTGCATGAGTTCCGCCGCAGCGGCGCCCAGTATCCGGCATACACGCCGATCGTCGCCGCCGGCGCCAACGCCTGCGTCCTGCACTACAACAGCAACAGCGCGCAAAGCCGCGACGGCGACCTGGTGCTGATCGACGCCGGCTGCGAATTCGACAGCTACGCCGCCGACATCACGCGCACCTTTCCGGTCAACGGACGCTTCTCGGCGCCGCAGAAGCTGCTGTACGAACTGGTGCTGGCCGCGCAGTCGGCGGCGCTGGCCGCGGTCGTGCCGGGAAGGCGCTACAGCGACATCCACGACAGCGCGGTCAAGGTGCTGGCGCAGGGGATGCTCGACGCCGGCCTGCTCGACAAGGCGGTCTACGGCAACGCCGAAAACGCCATCGCCGAACGCGCCCACCTGCAGTTCTACATGCACGGCACCGGCCACTGGCTGGGACTCGACGTGCACGATACCGGCGCCTACCGCGACGTGCATGCGGAAGGCAAGCCGTCGCGTCCCCTGCAAGCGGGCATGGTGCTGACGGTCGAACCGGGCATTTACGTGCGCCCGGCCGCCGGCGTACCGGAGCAGTTCTGGAACATCGGCATCCGTATCGAGGACGACGTGCTGGTCACCCCGGGCGGCTACGAAATCCTGTCGGAAGGCGCGCCGCGCACTGTCGCCGACATCGAAGAAGCGATGCGCCGGCAATGAGGAAGCGCCAGTTCGATGTCGCCATCTGCGGCGCCGGCCCGGTCGGCATGGCGCTGGCCGCGCTGCTGGCCAGGCGCGGCATGGCGCCGGCGCAGATCGCGCTGATCGACGCCAGGCCGCTGTCCGCCGCGATTACCGATCCGCGCTCGATCGCGCTGTCGTATGGCAGCCGCATGCTGCTCGAAGAAATTGGCGCCTGGCCGCTGCCGTCGACGCCGATCCACCAGATCCACGTATCGCGGCGCGGCCATTTCGGCCGCAGCATGATGGACCGCGACGAGCACAAGCTGCCGGCGCTCGGCTACGTCACGCGCTACGGCGAACTGGTGTCGGCGCTGGCCGCGGCCTGCGAGCGCTTCGGCATCGAATCGATCCGGCCGGCGCGCGCCAGCGCCGTCGAAGAAAACGCCGAGGGCGTCGTGCTGCGGCTCGACGATGGGCAGGAACTGCATGCCGCGCTGGCGGTGCAGGCCGAGGGCGGCGTATTCGGCCAGCAGGAGCGGCGGTCAGTGCAGCGCGACTATCAGCAGAGCGCCGTCATCGCGCGGGTGGCGGCCAGCACGCCGATCGCGCACCGCGCCTACGAGCGCTTCACCGACGAAGGCCCGCTGGCGCTGCTGCCGCAGGACGGCGCGGACGGCCTGCAGTACGCGCTGGTGTGGTGCATGCGCCCCGAGCGCGCGCAGGCCATGCTGGCGCTCGATGACGACGCCTTTCTCGCGCATCTGGGCGACGCGTTCGGCAGCCGGCTGGGCCGCTTCACCCGCGCTTCAAGCCGGGCGGCGTTTCCGCTCGGGCTGAACGCCGAGTCGCGCGCAACGAATCGCACGGTCGCCATCGGCAATGCGGCGCAGACGCTGCATCCGGTGGCCGGCCAGGGACTGAACCTGGGCCTGCGCGACGCCGCCGTGCTGGCGCGCCTGCTGGCAAGGGAAACCAGCCCGGCGGCGCTGACCGCGTTCAGTGCCGCGCGCGAGAAGGACCGCGCCACCACGGTGACGCTGACCGACACCATGGCGCGCGTGTTCGCCGACCGGGGCCCGGCGCAGGCGCTGCTCGGCCTGTCGCTCGGCGTGCTCGACGTCGTCGCGCCGGCGCGCTCGCTGCTGGCCGAGCTGATGATGTTCGGGCGCCGCTGATCCATTGATCTGTTCGCTTGCGGTCTGTCTCATTTGAGCTAATGTGAAGGCTCAAAGGAGACATTCCATGAAGCCCGCGCACAACGCCGTCCCGGAAGTCCGTCGCGGCCGCCGGCCGATGCCCGCCGACTGGGACGCCGAGTGTTATCGTATATTCATGCTCGACAGGCAGGAACGCATCGAAATGATCAAGCGCGGCGCGCCACCGGAACTGGTTGGCCACCTGGCGAAAATCATGGATGTCCCAAAACAATGGCTCATCGGCATACTCGGTATGTCGCGCGCCACCATCAGCCGCAAAGAGCACACCCACACGCCACTTTCGGTGGACGAATCCGAGCGCGTGTTCGGAGTGCAATTCCTGATCGGCCAGCTGGAGGACCAGGGTATGGACGCCGGAGAGATTCAGGGAATCCCTCCCGCCGAGTTTTTCGGCGACTGGCTGGACGAATACCATCCCGCCCTCGGCAGAAATCCATCGTTTTACATGGACACCATTGAGGGACAGAAGTTGCTTTCTGGCTTGTTGGACGCAGCTTTCAGCGGAGCGTATTGGTGAGCGTCGCGTTATGGCGAATCGCGCTCGAAACCGACCGATACCCGGCCGACGACGTGAGCGGCGCAGCGCGCAGTCACGCTGACAGCCGCTGGGCCAGCCGCGGCACCAGCGTGGTGTACTGCTCCACCAATATTTCCCTGGCGGTCCTCGAGACCCTCTGCCACCTCACCAAATCCGTCAGATCCTCCAACCGGTTTCTGGTGCGCGTCGACATTCCGGAAGCGGTGTGGGAGATGCGCGAGGTGCTGCATGCCCCCGCTGGCTGGGACGCGGTTCCCCCCGGCGTGACGAGCATTCGGACGGGAGACGCCTGGCGCCGGAGCATGCGCTCGCCCTTGCTGGTTGTTCCGTCGGTCGTCGTGCCGGAGGAAAGCAACGTCCTCGTCAACCCTGACCATCCGCACGCCCGCAAGATCCGCGCGGCCACCATCCGCAAATGGCTGGTCGACCCTAGGCTGTTTAGAACCTAGCGAAACTCGCGGTCAGCCGTCTCCGCCACATCGACTAGCAGATTGGCCACGTCGACGAAGAACTTCTGGTTGATATGCTCGAAGGTGTCGGTCGGCGCGTGGTAGTCGGCGTGGTCCTCGACGCCGAAATACAGGAACGGCACGCCGGCCTCGTGGAACGGCCCGTGGTCCGAACTGCCGGTCCAGTCCTCGACGCTGCCCGCCACCAGCTGCGAGCGGTCGTGGCCCAGCTTCACCTTGACCGTGTTGCGCGCCGCGGCCCGCGCCACCAGCGGCGTCAACGCCGGCGTGTAGCTGGTACCGGCCGCATAGATCTCGTTGTTGTCGTTGTGCGCGACCATGTCGAGATTGATGTTCAGCGCCAGCTGCGCTTTCGGGAATGGCAGCGCGGCGAGGAAGGCGCGGGCGCCCTGCAGGCCAAGCTCCTCGCCATCGAACGCGGCGAACACGATCGTGTGGCGCGGCGGGTGCGCCTTGAACCACTTGGCGATCGCCAGCATCGCCGCCACGCCCGAGGCGTTGTCGTCCGCTCCCGGATACAGCTTGCCGCCCTTCTCGCCCAGGTGGTCGTAATGCGCGGAGACCACGATGTAGCGCGCGTCTTTCGCGCTGCCGGGGATGAAGCCGATGACGTTGACCGAATTCGGGTACTCGGTCTTGTAAGGTTTGCCCGGTGTGACCAGTCCCTTGATGCTCTTGTGGGTGAAGGCGAACGGCTCGGCGAAGGTGGCGCCGAACGGCCGCAGTCCCAGTTCCTGAAAGCGCGCCTGCAGGAAGGCCTGGGCCTTGCGGCTGCCCTCGGTGCCGGTGCGGCGCCCGCCGTATTCGGGCGACGCCAGCGTACGCACGTCGCCCAGCAGCTGCGCGCTGTCGACCCGGACGTCCGCCGTCGCCGCGGCCGGCAGCGGCTCGGCGATCCGCTTCGACTCCGCCCGGCCGGCGACGACAATGTAAATACCGGCCGCAAGGAACAGCAGGGGGACGGCGAGCAAGCGGGTTTTTTTCATGGCGTGTCCACAATTCAGGAGTGCGCAGGATAGCAAATAAGGCGTAGCGATGCGACAATAAACCATCATGGCCCCGCCGCTACCATCCCAGCTGTATGCCTGCGTGCTCGACGACTCGATCGACGCTGTGGTCGTGATCGACCAGGACAGCAATATCCGCTACCAGAATGCGGCGATGGACGCGCTGTCCGGCCATGCGGCCGCCGACGTGCTGGGCCAGCCAATCGACATCCTGCTGCCGGAAGAGGTGGCCGAAAAGCACCACGGCTATGTCTCGGGCTACATCGCGCGCGGCGGCAGTTCCACCGTGTTGGGGCACGTGCGCGAGTTCGCGATCCGCCACAAGAGCGGCGAGATGATCCCGATCGAGCTGAAGGCGATCGACCTCGGCGTCCACGACGGCGTGCGTTTCTTCGGCGCCTTCCTGGCCGACATGCGCGCGCGCCGGCGCGAGGAGGCGCAGACCGCGGCGCTGATGGCGCAGCTGGAGCAGCAGGCGCTCACCGACCAGCTGACGACGCTGCCGAACCGCCGCGCTTACGATGCGGAGATGGCGCGCGTGACCGCGCGCAGCCGGCGCAACAAGGCGCCGATCGCGGTCGGCGTGTCCGACATCGACCTGTTCAAGCATGTCAACGACACCTACGGCCACCCGGTCGGCGACCTGGTGCTGGTCGAAGTCGGCAAGGCGCTCGAGCAGGCCGCGCGCGGCACCGACTTCGTCGCGCGCACCGGCGGCGAGGAATTCGGCATGCTGTTCCCCGACACCTCGGTCGACATGGCGCGCAAGGTCGCCGAGCGCATGCGCGAAGCGGTCGAAGCGTGCAGCGTGACGACGCCGGACGGCGACTGCATCCGGGTCACCATCAGCATTGGATTGGCCGCGCTGGCGCCGGGCGGCGCTCCGGAAGAGGCCGAGGCCCGCGCGGACGCCGCGCTCTACCTGGCCAAGGAAGGCGGCCGGAATCGGGTTGAGGCTGCGCAGCCGCCGGCGTAAAAAAAGGGGCCAGGTCCGTCGGACCTGACCCCAGCCTTTGGGCAGCGGCGCTTACTCCACTGCCTTGACCATCGACTCGATCACCTTCTTGGCGTCGCCGAACACCATCATCGTGTTCGGCTGGTAGAACAGGTCGTTGTCCAGGCCCGCGTAGCCCGAGGCCATCGAACGCTTGTTGACGATGATGCTCTTGGCCTTGTACGCCTCCAGGATCGGCATGCCGGCGATCGCCGACTTCGGATCCTTGGCGGCCGGGTTGACCACGTCGTTCGCGCCCAGCACCAGCACCACGTCGGTCTGGCCGAATTCGCCGTTGATGTCTTCCATCTCGAACACCTGGTCGTACGGCACCTCGGCTTCTGCCAGCAGCACGTTCATGTGGCCCGGCATGCGGCCGGCCACCGGGTGGATCGCGTACTTCACGATCACGCCCTTGTGGGTCAGCTTCTCGACCAGCTCCTTCAGCGCGTGCTGGGCGCGCGCCACCGCCAGGCCGTAGCCCGGCACGATGATCACGCTTTCGGCGTTGGCCATGATGAAGGCCGCGTCCTCGGCCGAACCGGCCTTGTGCGGACGCTGTTCCTGCGCGCCGCCGGCAACGTCTGCCGGCGCGCCGCCGAAGCCGCCCAGGATCACGTTGAAGAACGAGCGGTTCATCGCCTTGCACATGATGTACGACAGGATCGCGCCCGAGGATCCCACCAGCGAACCGGCGATAATCAGCATCGAGTTATTCAGCGAGAAGCCGATGCCCGCCGCCGCCCATCCCGAGTAGGAGTTCAGCATCGACACCACCACCGGCATGTCGGCGCCGCCGATCGGGATGATGATCAAGACGCCCAGGATGAACGACAGCGCGGCCATGATGACGAACGGCGTCCACGCAGGCTGCGCGCCCTCGGCGAAGCAGAACACGAGGCCGAGCGCGATGATGGCGATCGCCACACCCAGGTTGATCATGTGCTGGCCCGGGAAGCTGACCGGCGCGCCCTGGAACAGGCGGAACTTGTACTTGCCGGCCAGTTTGCCGAACGCGATCACCGAACCGGAGAAGGTCACGGCGCCGACAAAAGTACCGATGAACAGCTCCAGTCGGTTACCGAACGGCAGCGCCATGCCGCGGCCGGCGATCTGGAACGCCCACGGCTCGGACACCGCGGCGACCGCGATGCACACCGCCGCCAGGCCGATCAGCGAATGCATCGCCGCGACCAGCTCCGGCATCTTGGTCATTTCGACCTTTTTCGCCGCGAAGGCGCCGATCGCTCCCCCGACAACCAGGCCGACGATCACCAGCGGGAAGCCGATGCCGCCAGTACCCAGCTGCTCCTTCATCTTGAAGATCAAGGCGATGGTGGTGACCGCGGCGATCGCCATGCCGGTCATGCCGAACGCGTTGCCGGTGCGCGCCGTGCCAGGCGACGACAACCCCTTGAGCGCCTGGATGAAGCACACCGAGGCGATCAGGTACATCATCGTCACGAGATTCATGCTGACGTATTGCATCATGCTTGCTCCCCTGCCGCGACCGCGACCGGCTTGGCCTTCGGTTCCTTCTTCTTGAACATCTCCAGCATGCGCTGGGTAACCAGGAAGCCGCCGAACACGTTGACCGCGGCCAGCGCGACGGCGACGGTGCCGGCGACCTGGCCGACCATGCCCTCGGTCAGGCCGGCGGCGAGCATCGCGCCGACGATGATGATCGCCGAGATCGCGTTGGTCACCGCCATCAGCGGCGTATGCAGCGCGGGGGTGACGGTCCACACCACGTGGTAGCCGACATAAATGGCCAGCACGAAGATGATGAGATTGATGATGGTATGACTGATTTCCATGATGCCTCCCTGATTTTGAATTATTTGCGCAGCACTTCGCCGTCGGCGCAGACCAGCGACGCCTTCAGGATCTCGTCTTCGCGATCGATCACCAGCTGTTCATCCTTGTCGATGATCAGCTTGAGGAAATCGAGCACGTTGCGCGCGTAGAGCGCCGAGGCGTCGGCCGCCACCAGGGTGGCCAGGTCCGGCTCGCCCACGATGTAGACGCCGTGCTTGACGACCGTCTTGTTCAATTCCGACAGCGGGCAGTTGCCGCCCTGCGAAACCGCCAGGTCGACGATCACCGAGCCGGGTTTCATGGCCTTGACCGTCTCCTCCGAGATCAGCACCGGCGCCGGGCGGCCGGGGATCAAGGCGGTGGTGATGACGATGTCGGCCAGCTTGGCGCGCTCGTGCACCAGCGCGGCCTGGCGCGCCATCCAGTCGGGCGGCATGGCGCGCGCGTAGCCGCCGGAACCCTTGGCGATTTCCTTCTCTTCGTCGGTCAGGAACGGCACGTCGATGAACTTGGCGCCCAGCGACTCGACCTGCTCCTTTACCGGCGGGCGCACGTCGGACGCCTCGATCACGGCGCCGAGGCGCTTGGCGGTAGCGATCGCCTGCAGGCCGGCCACGCCGACGCCCATGATCAGCACGCGCGCCGCTTTCACGGTGCCGGCCGCGGTCATCAGCATCGGCATGAAGCGCTGGTAGGTGTTCGCCGCCACCATCACGGCCTTGTAGCCGGCGATGTTGGCCTGCGAGGACAGCACGTCCATCGACTGCGCGCGGGTGATGCGCGGCACCGCTTCGAGCGCGAACGCGCGCAGCCGGGCGCCGGCCATCGCCGCGATGTTCTCGGCGTCGAAGGGATTGAGCATCCCGATCAGCACCGCGTCGGGCTTCATCAGCGCGCGCTCGCCCGCGTCGGGGGCGCGCACCTTCAGCACCACGTCGGCGCCGAAAGCATCTGCGGCGCTGCCGATGGTCGCGCCGGCGGCCACGTAAGCCTCGTCGACCGCGGCGGCCGTCACGCCCGCCCCGGATTGCACAATGACCTGGTGCTTCGCGGCCAGCTTCTTGACTGTTTCGGGCGTGGCAGCGACGCGGGTTTCCCCCGGCCGTGTTTCGGCCGGTATGCCTATTCTCATGAATGCCTCCTGATTGATAAACTGTCTAGAATCTACCACGTAAATTGCAGCAACGTCATCCTTACCCCTCTGATTACCCCCGAATGTGTCGTCTTCGATCCAAGGGTTCACAAAGTGTCGGATACCTGTCTCAGGTCAATGAAAAATCGGCCTGTTTCGGCGTGCCCGGAACGGGGCGGCGCGCGCGGCGGGCGGGGCCAAGGTAGAATGTCGGCTCATTTTGAAAGGCGCCCATGCCCAATACCTGGAAACCGTCCGTCACCGTCGCCGCCGTCATCGAGCGCGATGGCCGCTTCCTGCTGATCGAAGAGGAAACGAGCGAAGGCGTGCGGCTGAACCAGCCGGCGGGCCACCTCGACCCGCACGAATCTCTGGAGCAGGCGGTGGTTCGCGAAGTGCTGGAGGAAACCGCGCACGACTTCACGCCGACCGCGCTGGTGGGCATGTACATGTCGCGCTACACCTCCAAGCGGCGCGGCACCGACGTGACCTACCTGCGCTTCACCTTCTGCGGCACGGCCGGCAAGGAATACGATCAGCCACTGGACCACGGCATACTGCGCACGATGTGGATGACGCGCGAGGAGATCGCGGCGTGCCAGGAGCGCCACCGCAGCCCGATCGTTCTGCGCTGCGTCGACGATTACCTGGCGGGCAAGCGCGCCGACCTGGATCTGCTGCACACACACCTTTCGGTGTTCGAAGGCGGGCTTACTTTAAAGACGGACGTAACATGAGCAAGAAAAAAGTCGTGATCGGGATGTCGGGCGGTGTCGACTCCTCGGTGGCGGCGTGGATGCTGAAGGAACAGGGCTACGACGTGGTCGGCCTGTTCATGAAAAACTGGGAAGACGACGACGACTCCGAGTTCTGCTCGTCGCGCCAGGACTGGATCGACGCGGCCAGCGTGGCGGACGTGGTCGGGGTCGACATCGAGGCGGTCAACTTCGCCTCCGAGTACAAGGACCGCGTGTTTGCCGAATTCCTGCGCGAGTACCAGGCCGGCCGCACGCCCAATCCGGACGTGCTGTGCAACGCCGAAATCAAGTTCAAGGCTTTCCTCGACCACGCGATGCACCTGGGCGCCGACCTGATCGCGACCGGCCACTACGCGCGGGTGCGCGAGAACGCCGGCAAGTTCGAGCTGCTCAAGGCGGTCGACGCGACCAAGGACCAGAGCTACTTCCTGCACCGCCTTAACCAGGCGCAGTTGTCCAAGACCCTGTTCCCGCTGGGCGAGATCCCGAAGACCGAAGTGCGCAAGCTGGCCGAGAAGCTGGCGCTGCCGAATGCGGCCAAGAAGGATTCGACCGGCATCTGCTTCATCGGCGAGCGGCCGTTCCGCGACTTCCTGAACCGCTACCTGTCGTACAAGCCGGGCCCGATGAAGACTGACGACGGCAAGACCGTTGGCGAGCACGTCGGCCTGTCGTTCTATACGCTCGGCCAGCGCAAGGGCATCGGCATCGGGGGACTGAAAGCGCACCGCAACGCCGACGGCACCAGCGAGCCTTGGTTCGTCGCGCGCAAGGACATCGAGACCAACACCCTGTACATCGTGCAGGGCCACGACCATCCGTGGCTGCTGTCGTCGTCGCTGGTGGCGGCGCAGGCAAGCTGGGTGGCCGGCGCGGCGCCCGAGGCGCGCATCATGGCGGCCAAGACGCGCTACCGCCAGGCCGATGTCGAATGCGGCGTCGTGCCGAATGGCGACGACCGTTTCACGCTCAATTTCACCGATCCGCAATGGGCGGTAACGCCGGGGCAGTCGGCGGTGCTGTACGACGGCGACGTGTGCCTGGGCGGCGGCATCATCAACGGCTCCACCCCCGTCTGACGCCGCGGCCCAAAAGCTGGGGTCAGGTCCACCGGACCTGACCCCGAACTTGTCGCCGCCGTATGCTCCTGCGCACGGTATGATCTGCGCCATGCGCACCGCCCTTCTCACCCTCCTCGCCCTGCTCGCCTTCGCCGGCAACTCCGTCCTTTGCCGCATTGCGCTGAAACAAGCGCACATCGACCCCGCCAGCTTCATCGCCATCCGCCTCGTCTCCGGCGCGCTGGTGCTCGCCCTGATCGTCGTGCTGCGCGGCGCCCGTCCCGCGGCCGCCGGCAACTGGCGCTCCGCGGCGGCGCTGTTCGCCTACGCCGCCCTCTTCTCGTTCGCCTACGTCGGCCTGACCACCGCCACCGGCGCGCTGCTGCTGTTCGGCGCCGTGCAGGCGACCATGATCGCCGTCGGCATTTGGCGCGGCGAGCGCCTCGGCCCGTGGCAGATGCTCGGCATGCTGTGCGCGATGGCCGGCCTGGTCGCCTTGCTGCTGCCCGGCCTCGAGGCGCCGCCACTGTCGCGCGCGGCCATGATGATCGCCGCCGGCGCCGCGTGGGGCGTCTACTCGCTGCGCGCCAAGGGCGCTGGCGATCCGACCAGCGCCACCGCGGGCAATTTCGTACGCGCCGCAGTGCTCGCCGTGCCGCTGTACCTGCCCTTCCTCGCCTCTGCCCAAATGGATGCCGCCGGCGTGCTGTACGCGCTGGCGTCTGGCGCCATCACCTCGGGCCTAGGTTACGCGATCTGGTACGCCGCCTTGCAGAACCTCCGGCCCGCGACCGCCGCGACCGTGCAACTGAGCGTGCCCGCCATCGCCGCGCTGGGCGGCGTGCTGCTGCTGGCCGAGCCGTTCACCTGGCTGCTGGCCGGCGCCTTCGCCGCTATCATCGGGGGCATGGCTGTCGTGATCCTCACGCGGCCGCGATGAAGATGGGGTCAGGTCCGCCGGACCCCACCCCGGTTCTGTCGCCTCCGCATGAAAAAGTTCGATCGGCTCCGGCTATGGCGCACGCGTCAGGTGGCCTGATCCTGCTGCTTGCGCACCAGCGCCAGCACGGTGTTGCGGACGGTCTTGAGCACGGCATCGGCCTTGAACGGCTTGATGATGAAGCCGTTCACGCCGCGCGCCAGCGACGCCTGCAGGGTCGGCGCGTCGATCGCGCCGGCGACCATGAAGATAATGGTCTTCGGCAGCGCGGCGCGAATCTGCTCGACGATGTCCTCGCCGTCCTCGACCTGGTCGCGCGCGATGCAGACGAAGTGCGGCCGGAATTTCTGCACCAGCGCGAACCCCAGGCCGGCGGTGTGCGCCTGCCCGGCCACGCCGTAGCCGCCCTCGGTCAGCACCGTATTCAACAGGCCGCGCGAAATCGCGTTCGCGTCGATGATCACCGCCTTCAGCATCGCATCCTTCCTAAAACGTTTCGTACGCCAGCATCTTCCACGTCACGCCCAGCGGCACGTCGGTCTTGAGCCGCACCAGCTGGCGCGACATGTCGAGTATCGCACGCTCGGCGCGCAGGCGTTCGCCGATCGGCGTCTTGAGGATGCCGGCGCCGGCGATCACCGCATCGATGTCGCCGTAGGCATTGAGCAGCCTGGCCGCCGTCTTCATGCCGACCTTCGACACGCCCGGCACGCCGTCGGTGACGTCGCCCATCAGCGCCAGCAGGTCGACCAGCCGCTCGGGCGCCACGCCGAATTTGTTGCGCACCCAGGCGTCGTCGTGCCACTCGCCCTTGAAATGGTCCCAGACCAGCGCGCCGTCGGCGATCAGGCCGTGCAGGTCCTTGTCGGTGGTGGCGATGATGGCGTCGCCGCGGCCTTCGGACAGCCAGCGCAGCACGCCGGTGCCGATCACGTCGTCGGCCTCGACCCCGGGCAGCATCAGCACGTGCAGGCCGGCGTCGCGCAGCTTGTCGTGGAAACCCGGCAGCGCGTCGCGCAGATACGACGGCATCGGCGCGCGCTGTTCGCGGTAGCGCGGATAGAGTTCGTGGCGCCAGGTCGGGCCGCCGAAGTCGAACGCCGCCAGCACGTGGGTCGGGTCGTGCGCCTCGAGCAGCCGGCGGAACGACGACAGCGCGTGGCGCAGCGCGATCGACGCCTTTTCGGGCGAGTCGGGCTCCTGGCTCGCTTCGTACACGCGCCGCACGATATTGAGTCCGTCGATGGCGAGCAGCTTGCCCATCATTTATGCATTATTTTGCATAATCGTACTTGCCGCCCCGTTCGAGGGCGCGCTGGTACGCGGGACGCGCGTGAATGCGCGCCAGGAAGGCCATCAGCTTCGGGTACTTCTCGCCCAAGCCGCCGCGCGAGGCGGCCGCCTCCAGCATGAAACTGAGCTGGATGTCGGCGGCGGTGAACTCCTCGCCGGCGAACCAGGTCGACTTGCCCAGCTCCGCTTCGAGGTAGTCCAGGTGCTGCACGATCTGCGGCATCACGTAGGAGCTCTTGACTTTCTGAGCGATGCCGCGCGCGATCGGCTTGGCGAAGAACGGCATCGGGCTGGTCTCGACGCGGTCGAACACGAGCTTCAGCAGCAGCGGCGTCATCGCCGATCCCTCGGCGTAGTGCAGGAAATAGGTGAAGCGGCGCTTGTCCGCGGTGCCGGCCGGCGGCACGAAGCGCCCGTTGCCGTAGCGCTCCAGCAGGTACTCGATGATCGCGCCCGATTCGGCCACCGTGACGTCGCCGTCGGTGATCACCGGCGACTTGCCGAGCGGGTGGATCGCGCGCAGCTCGGGCGGCGCCAGCATGGTCTTCGGGTCGCGCTGGTACTTCCTGATCTCGTAGTCCAGCCCCAGCTCCTCGAGCAGCCAGAGGATGCGCTGCGAGCGCGAGTTGTTCAAGTGGTGGACGACGATCATCGCAAGCTTTCGGCCAGGTGGAAATGGCCGTCAGCTTAGCATTGTTGACAGGTTTTCGCCCGGCCAGTTAGCTTCCAGAAGGAAACAGAGTACACTCGACCCGCCTTGATTCCTGGAGTGTGCGCATGTCGTTTTTATCCGGCCGATACATGGCCTTGCTGATCGCCGCCTTCGTGTTCCTGCTGTCGCTGTGGATGGGACTCAAGGGCGAAAGGGGCTGGTGGCTGGCGGTGCCGAGCGGCGCGCTGGTGCTGGTCGGCGTGACCGACCTGCTGCAGAAGCGCCAGGCGCTGCGCCGCAATTATCCTATCCTCGCGCACTTCCGCTACTTCTTCGAATCGATCCGGCCGGAGATCCGCCAGTACTTCCTCGAGGACGACACCGACGCCAAGCCGTTCTCGCGCAACCAGCGCAGCATCGTCTACCAGCGCGCCAAGGTCGAAACCGACAAGCGCCCGTTCGGCACCCAGCTCGATGTGTACCAGGCCGGCTACGACTGGATCAACCATTCGATCCGCCCCGCCGACAACGCCGGCCACAACTTCCGCATCGAGATCGGCAACCATCCGGACTGCCCGCGCGCCCAGCCCTACCTGGCCAGCGTCTTCAACATCTCGGCGATGAGCTTCGGCTCGCTGTCCGCCAACGCGATCCTGGCGCTGAACGCCGGCGCCAAGGCCGGCGGATTCATGCACGACACCGGCGAAGGCAGCATCAGCCAGTACCACCGCGAGCACGGCGGCGACCTCGTGTGGGAAATCGGCTCCGGCTACTTCGGCTGCCGCAACGACGACGGCAGCTTTTCGGAGGAGCGCTTCGTCGCCAACGCGGCCAGCGCGCAAGTGAAGATGATCGAGGTGAAGCTGTCCCAAGGCGCCAAGCCGGGCCAGGGCGGCATCCTGCCCGGCGCCAAGGTGACGATCGAGATCGCCGCCGCGCGCGGCGTGCCGCCGGGACGCGACTGCCTCTCGCCGGCCAGCCATTCGGCGTTTTCGACGCCCATCGGCCTGCTCAATTTCGTCGAACGGCTGCGCAACCTATCAGGCGGCAAGCCCACCGGCTTCAAGCTGGCGATCGGCCACCCGTGGGAGTTCTTCGCCATCGTCAAGGCGATGCTGGAAACCGGCATCACGCCCGACTTCATCGTCGTCGACGGCGGAGAAGGCGGCACCGGCGCGGCGCCGGTGGAGTTCTCCGACCACGTCGGCACGCCCTTGCAGGAAGCGCTGCTGCTGGTGCATAACACGCTGGTCGGCGCCGGCCTGCGCGAGCGCGTCAAAATTGGCGCGTCCGGCAAGATCGTCACCGCCTTCGATGTCGCGCGCACCATCGCGCTGGGCGCCGACTGGTGCAACTCGGCGCGCGGCTTCATGTTCGCGCTCGGCTGCGTGCAGTCGCAAACCTGCCACACCGACCGCTGCCCGACCGGCGTGGCCACCCAGGACCTGCAGCGCCAGAAGGCGCTCGACGTGCCCGACAAGACGGCGCGCGTGGCGCACTTCCACCAGAACACGATGAAGGCGCTGTCCGAACTGATCGCCGCGGCCGGCCTGACGCACCCGTCGCAACTGAAGCCGCACCACATCGTGCGGCGCGTCTCGCCCAACCAGGTCAAGCTGGCCTCCGCCCTGCTGCCCTACCTGGCCCGCGGCGAACTGCTCGACCCGGAACAGCTGCATCGGCTGCCGCCGGTGTTTGGTTTGTACTGGCCGGTCGCGCAGGCCGGCTCGTTCCAGCCGCTGACCGCCGCGCCGATGACGGAGCGCCGATTGCACGCAGTGGCGGCGTCCGATACTATGCAGTGAATTGAATGTTTCCCATGGAGAACAGATGCCCCGCCGAGTCACGTTTGAACTTTCCGCCCTGTCCCTGATCCTGGCCGCGCTGCACGCGCCCGCCCTGGCCCAGACGCCCGCGATGGCGCCGGACGTCCCGAGCACCAAATTCATTGCGCAGATCCCCGGCGCCGACTACGTCAAGCAGGTGGTGATGATCCCGATGCGCGACGGCGTCAAGCTGTACACGGTGATCGTGGTCCCGAAAGGCGCCGTCCATGCGCCGATGATGCTGACCCGTACGCCGTACAACGCGGCCAAGCGCGCCGAGCGCAATATCAGCCCGCACATGGCGTCGATGCTGCCCGAGGGCGACGACGGCTTCATCGCCAACGGCTACATCCGCGTGTTCCAGGACGTGCGCGGCAAATACGGCTCGGAAGGCGACTACGTGATGACGCGCCCGATCCGCGGCCCGCTCAACGACACGCCGGTCGACCATGCGACCGATGCGTACGACACGATCGAATGGCTGGTGAAGAACGTCCCGCAAAGTAACGGCAAGGTCGGCATGGTCGGCTCGTCGTACGAAGGCTTCACCGTGCTGATGGCGCTGGCCGATCCGCACCCGGCGCTCAAGGCCGCGGTGCCAATGAGCCCGATGGTCGACGGCTGGCGCGGCGACGACTGGTTCCACAACGGCGCCTTCCGCACCACCAACCTCGATTACATCGGCGGCCAGACCGCCGCCCGCGGCGAGGGCGCGCGCCTGTCGACCGGCGTGTACGACGATTACGATGCCTGGCTGCGTGCCGGCTCGGTGGCCGACTACGCAAGGCAGTTCGGCGCGGAGAACCTGAACTTCACCAAAAAGATCTTCGAGCACCCGGCCTACGACAGCTACTGGCAGGGCCAGGCGCTCGACCGCATCCTGGGCGCGCGCCCGTTGAAGGTGCCGACCATGACCGTGGTGGGCCGCTGGGACCAGGAAGACATCTACGGCGCCTACGCGACCTACGCCGCCATGGAGCCCAAGGACAGCCGCAACGACATGAATCACCTGGTGGTCGGGCCGTGGCGCCACAGCGGCGTCAATTACAACGGCTCGGGCCTGGGTGCGCTGCAGTTCACGGGCGACACCGCCGCCGAATTTCGCCGCGACGTGATGCTCCCTTTCTTCAACCAGTACCTGAAGGACGGCGCCCCGGTTGCCGGCACGCCGCCGGTGTTCTCGTACCAGACCGGCACCAACAAGTGGCAGCGCCTGAACCAGTGGCCGCAGGCGCCTGCGGCCGCGCCGATCTATTTGAAGGACGGCTTGCGCCTCGGCTTCGGCAAGCCGGCCGGCGGCGCCCAGTTCGACGAGTACGTGTCCGATCCGGCCAAGCCGGTGCCGTTCGTGCATCGCCCGGTGCGCATGGGCGAACGCAACGTATGGCAGCCATGGCTGGTGGCCGACCAGCGCGGCTTCTCCGACCGCACCGACGTGCTGTCCTACGTGAGCGAGCCTTTGAGCGCCCCGCTGCAGATCTCCGGCGAGCCGATGGTCAATCTGTTCGCCTCGACCAGCGGCACCGACGCCGACTGGGTGGTCAAGCTGATCGACGTGTATCCGGACGAAGTGGCGGCGCAGCCGGAAATGGGCGGCTACCAGCTGGGCATCTCGATGGAGATCTTCCGCGGGCGCTATCGCCAGGGCTTCGACAAGCCGATGGCCATCCCGGCGGGCAAGGTGGAGAAGTACCGCTTTGCGCTGCCCAACGCCGACCACGTGTTCCTGCCGGGCCACCGCGTGATGGTGCAGATCCAGTCCAGCTGGTTCCCGCTGTACGACCGCAATCCGCAGACCTTCGTGCCGAACATCTTCTACGCCAAGCCGGGCGACTATCGCAAGGCGACCCAGCGCATCTATCACGCGCCTGGCATGGAGAGCACGATTGAACTGCCGGTGGTTGGAAAGGCGGCGCTGTAACGGGTAGAGTCGATGCATGGGCAAGATCTACATCGGGATGTCGGGCTGGCGCTATCCGCCGTGGCGCGGCACGTTCTATCCCGATGGCCTGGCCCAGCACCGCGAGCTCGAATTCGCCTCGCGCGCGGTGTCGTCGATCGAATTGAATGGCTCGTTCTATTCGCTGCAGCGGCCGGAAAGCTACGCCGCCTGGCATGACGAGACGCCGCCGGGCTTCGTCTTCAGCGTTAAGGGCAATCGCTTCCTGACGCATATCCTGCGACTCAAGAACATCGACGGGCCGCTGGCCAACGTGCTGGCGTCCGGCGTGTTCGAGCTCGGCGAAAAGCTGGGCCCCTTCCTGTGGCAGTTCCCGCCCAATTTCCATTTCGATCCCGAGTCGATGGAGCATTTCCTCAGCCTGCTGCCGCACGATACCGACGCGGGCCTGGAGCTGGCGCGCAAGCATGAGGCGCGCATGAACGGGCGCACCGCGCTGGAGGTGGGCAAGAAGGGCAAGCTGCGCCATGCGATCGAAATCCGCCACGAGACCTTCATCGACGAGGGCTTCATCGCACTGCTGCGCAAGTACAAGGTGGCGGTGGTGGTGGCCGACACCGCCGGCAAGTGGCCGTATATCGAGGATGTGACGGCGGATTTCATGTACCTGCGGCTGCATGGCGACAAGGAGCTGTATGCGAGCGGCTACACCGAAAAGGCGCTGGATCGGTGGGCGGAGCGGATCACTGCGTGGTCTTCAGGAGGGCAGCCGGACGACGCGCACCTCGTTTCGGCCAAAGCGCCGCCCAAGCGCGCGAGCCGGGATGTGTTCTGCTACTTCGACAACGATGTCAAGGTGCGGGCGCCATTCGATGCCCAGCGGCTGATAGAGAAGCTTGGGGTCGGGCCCGCCGGACCTGACCCCGGGGTTGCTGCGCAGCCGAAGAAGGCTTAGCGGCGCACGATCTTGATGACGTGCTCTTTCGGCGCTTCGCACGCCGTGCATTTGTCGCAGCCGCTGCCGCAGCTCGATTCGGTATTGAGCCAGCTCGCCACCTTCGACTGGTTTGCGCCGCGCCTGGTCAGCAGATAAACGAGCCGGGTACGCCAGCTCGCCGGCAGGTACTTGCGCGCCACGTACAGCGCGGCAAACCCGACGATCAGCGCGACGATCAGGTTCTGGATCACGTCAGCTCCCCAGCGCCAGCGCGGCGCGGTAGGTGATGAACGACGCCACATACGCCAGCGCGAACATGTAGCCCGCCATGATCAGCGGCCAGCGCATGCCGCCGGTTTCGCGCTTGACCACCGACAGCGTCGACAGGCACTGCGGCGCGAACACGTACCACGCCAGCAGCGACAGCGCCGTGGCCATGGTCCACGACTGCGCGATGATCGGCGTAAGCGACGTGGCCAGCGCCTCGCCGCTTTGCGACAGCGCGTACACGGTGCCGAGCGCGCCCACCGCCACTTCGCGCGCGGCCATGCCCGGCACCAGCGCGATGCAGATCTGCCAGCCGAAGCCGATCGGCTCGAAAATGACTGACATGCCGCGGCCGATCATGCCGGCGATGCTGTAGTAGATGGCCGGATGGGTGGCGCCTTCCGGCGCGCCGGGGAAGCTGGAGAGGAACCACACCAGCACCATCAGGGTCAGGATGATCGTGCCGACGCGCGACAGGAAGATTTTCGCGCGCTCCCACAGGCCCAGTGCCAGGTTCTGCAGGTGCGGCCAGTGGTAGCTTGGCAGTTCGAGCATCAGCGGCTGCTGGCCGCCGGCGCCCATGCTGCGCTTGAATACCCACGCCACCGCCATCGCGCTGACGATGCCGGCGAAGTAAAGAATGAACAGCACCAGCCCCTGCAGGCTGACGATGCCGCCGACGTCGCGGTTGGGGATGAAGGCGGCGATGATCAGGGCGTACACCGGCAGGCGCGCCGAGCACGTCATCAGCGGCGCGATCATGATCGTCACCAGCCGGTCGCGCGGATTCTGAATGGTGCGCGCGGCCATGATGCCGGGGATCGCGCAGGCGAAGCTGGAGAGCAGCGGGATGAAGGCGCGCCCCGACAGCCCGACGCCGCCCATCAGGCGGTCGAGCAGGAAGGCGGCGCGCGGCAGGTAGCCGCAGTCCTCGAGCGCGAGGATGAAGAAGAACAGGATCAGGATCTGCGGCAGGAACACCAGCACGCTGCCGACGCCGCCGAGGATGCCCTCGACCAGCAGGCTGCGCAGCATGCCGTCGGCCATGTGGGCGCCGACCCACTGGCCGACCTGGTCGACGCCGGCCTTGATCATGTCCATCGGCGGCGTGGCCCAGCTGAATACGGCCTGGAACACCAGGAACATCAGCGCGGCCAGCAGGATCGGGCCGATCACCGGATGCAGCACGACCTGGTCGATCTTTTCCGACAGGTTGCCGGTGTCGTTGGCGTGGCTGGTGCAGGCGGCGAGGATGCGCCGCACTTCGCGCTGGGTGTCCTCGACCGACACCGCGTCGATCGCCGACAACGGCTTGGCCGTCGCCGCCGCGTCGTGCGGCATCAGGTCGAGCGCGCGCAGCAGCGACTTTTCGCCGCCGCTTTGCACCGCGACGGTCTCCACCACCGGCATGTCCAGTTCCTCGGCCAGCTTGTCGGCGTCGATGGTGATGCCGCGCTTTTGCGCGACGTCGACCATGTTCAGCGCCAGCACCATCGGCAGGCCGAGGCGCTTGATCTCGAGGACCAGGCGCAGGTTCAGGCGCAGGTTGGTGGCGTTGACGACGCAGACGATGGCGTCGGGCGCCTGTTCGCCGGCGCGCAGGCCGGCCACGACGTCGCGCGTGATCGCTTCGTCGGGCGTCTGGGCGGACAGGCTGTAGGCGCCGGGCAGGTCGAGCAGGCGGAACGCGCGCCCTTCCGGGGAAGTAAAGCTGCCTTCCTTGCGTTCGATGGTGACGCCGGCGTAGTTGGCCACTTTCTGGCGCGCGCCGGTCAGGCGGTTGAACAGGGCGGTCTTGCCGCAGTTCGGGTTACCCAGCAGGGCAATCAGCGGCGTGCGCGGGTCGGCCTGGACCCGCCGTTCTGCAGCACCCATGCTTATTCCGGCTTGATCGATACCAGCGCGGCTTCGAAGCGGCGCAGCGCGAAGGTCGATTCGCCGACCTTGATCGCCAGCGGGCCGCCCTGCAGGCCGCGGCGCAGCATGCGAATGCGCTCGCCCGGCACGAAACCGAGCTCCATCAGTCGGCGCGATACGTCCACGTCCCCGGCGGTCGGCGCGAGATGGATCACGGTGCCGCCCTGCCCTGCGGCGAGGGTGTCGAGTGTGGTCAGTGTCGAAGCTAAGGTCATGATGAGCTTTGGTCGGTTGATGAAGCAGATACTAGCATCATAAACGGTAATGCGAATTATTTCTATTTACGATTCTACCACCGTGCTCGACAATTGCACCCGGCTGCAACAAAAACAGGCACGGCCTCCGCGAAATATCGTTGCGGAAGCTGCCCCTGCTCAAAAAAAAGGCTTGCATTGACCGACGAGTTGGGACAAAATTGAACACGTAATGATAATGATTCGCATTTCTGGACAAATCGCCAACTGCTGAATTGTCCACATATTAGAAGGTGTCAGAATGATCGTTTGTGTCTGCAACAACATCTCCGACCGTGAAATCCGCCAGGCGGTCGATCTGGGCCTGTCCACCATGGACGAGCTGCGCCGCGACCTCGGCATCGCCACCTGCTGCGGCAAGTGCGCCGACTACGCCGAACAGGTGTTCAACGAGCACGTCGAACGCACCAGCACCACCACCATTACCGAACTGTCGTTTCGCGCTAGCCAGGCTGCCTGACACCGGTGAGCGCGCATAGCTTCTCGCCCTACCCTCCCATCGGCGCCCCGGGCGCCGCAATCGGCCGCCTGCGCGGCCAGTTCACTCCGCTCTTCCTGATCGCCGCCGTCCACGCGCTGGCGGTGTACGGCATTTACAGCGGCCTGCTGCATCGCGTGGTCCAGCATGCGATCCCCGCCGCGGTGATGGTCACTCTGCTTGAAGCCCCGCCGCCGCCGCCGGAGCCGGCGCCCCCACCAGCGGTGCAGGAGCTGGCGCCGCCCGAACTCACCGTGCCCGCCACCGTCATCATCATCGAGCCGGCCCAGCCGGTGCCCAGCGTGGCCGCGCCGGCCGCTCCCGCCGCCGTGGCGCCCGGGCCCGCCGCCGCAATCGCCGTGCCTGGCGCAGGCGCCGCAC
>NZ_JBFUAC010000013.1:0-92485 GCF_056406475.1 Massilia sp. P1_C10 | reverse complement strand
GTATTACTTGCTGGCTTCGCTCAGGATCTTGGCAACGACGCCGGCGCCGACGGTACGGCCGCCTTCACGGATTGCGAAGCGCAGGCCTTCTTCCATCGCGATCGGGTTGATCAGCTTGACGGTGATCGACACGTTATCGCCTGGCATGACCATTTCTTTGTCCGCTGGCAACTCGATCGAACCAGTCACGTCCGTGGTACGGAAGTAGAACTGTGGGCGATAGTTGTTGAAGAACGGGGTGTGACGGCCGCCTTCGTCTTTCGACAGGACGTAGATCTCACCGGTGAAGTGGTTGTGCGGCTTGATCGAGTTCGGCTTGGCCAGAACCTGGCCACGCTCGACGTCTTCACGCTTGGTGCCGCGCAGCAGCAGACCGACGTTGTCGCCAGCCATGCCCTGGTCCAGCAGCTTGCGGAACATTTCCACGCCGGTGCAGGTGGTCTTGACGGTATCCTTGATGCCGACGATTTCGATCTCTTCGCCGACCTTGATGATGCCGCGCTCGATACGACCGGTAACGACGGTGCCGCGACCCGAGATCGAGAACACGTCTTCCACYGGCATCAGGAAGGCGCCGTCAACMGCGCGCTCTGGCGTAGGGATGTAGCTGTCCAGCGCGTCGGCCAGTTGCATGATCGCCTGCTCGCCCATTGGGCCAGTGTCGCCGTCCAGCGCCATACGTGCCGAACCTTTGACGATCGGCAGGTCGTCGCCTGGGAACTCATACTTCGACAGCAACTCGCGCACTTCCATTTCGACCAGCTCGAGCAGCTCGGCGTCGTCGACCAGATCGCACTTGTTCAGGAACACGATGATGTATGGAACGCCAACCTGGCGCGCCAGCAGGATGTGCTCGCGGGTCTGTGGCATTGGGCCGTCAGCTGCCGAGCAAACCAGGATCGCGCCGTCCATCTGGGCAGCACCGGTAATCATGTTCTTGATGTAGTCGGCGTGGCCTGGGCAGTCGACGTGCGCGTAGTGACGCGTTGCGGTCTCGTACTCGACGTGCGCGGTGTTGATGGTGATGCCGCGTGCCTTCTCTTCTGGTGCAGCATCGATCTGGTCGTAAGCTTTAGCTTCGCCGCCGAATTTCTTCGACAGAACGGTCGCGATTGCAGCGGTCAGGGTGGTCTTGCCGTGGTCGACGTGGCCGATGGTGCCGACGTTGACGTGCGGCTTGGTCCGTTCGAATTTACCTTTTGCCATTTTGTTCTTCCTTAAAAGACGTTTATTTGTTGATTACAGGCCGGGGACACCCCCGGCCCATATGAATTACTTAGCCTTGGCCGTAACGATTGCGTCGGTCACGTGCTTAGGCGCTTCAGCGTAGTGCTTGAATTCCATCGTGTAGGTTGCGCGGCCCTGCGTTGCGGAACGCAGCGAGGTCGAGTAACCAAACATTTCGGACAGCGGCACTTCGGCTTTGATGATCTTGCCACCGCCGCCTGGGATCTCGTCCATGCCCTGCACCATACCGCGGCGGGACGACAGGTCGCCCATCACGGTACCGGCGTAGTCTTCCGGCGTTTCCACTTCCACGGCCATCATTGGCTCGAGGATGACTGGCGATGCTTTGCGGCAGCCATCTTTGAATGCCATCGAAGCGGCCATCTGGAACGCGTTTTCGTTCGAGTCCACATCGTGGTACGAACCGAAGAACAGCGTGACCTTGACGTCGACCACTGGGTAGCCGGCCAGCACGCCGGTGTTGAGCGTACCGCGCACACCTTTTTCGACCGCAGGGATGTATTCGCGTGGAACCGTACCGCCCTTGATCGCGTCGACGAATTCGAAGCCCTTGCCCGGCTCTTGCGGCTCGATCTTCAGAACCACGTGACCGTACTGACCACGACCGCCCGACTGCTTGACGAACTTGCCTTCGGACTCTTCGCAGGTCTTGCGGATCGTTTCGCGGTAAGCAACCTGTGGCTTGCCGACGGTCGCTTCGACGCCGAATTCGCGCTTCATGCGGTCAACGATAATTTCCAGGTGCAGCTCACCCATACCACCGATGATGGTCTGGCCCGACTCTTCGTCGGTCTTGACGCGGAACGAAGGATCTTCCTGTGCCAGGCGGTTCAGCGCCAGGCCCATTTTTTCCTGGTCGGCCTTGGTCTTCGGCTCGACTGCCTGCTGAATCACCGGCTCAGGGAACACCATCTTTTCCAGGGTGATGATCGACGATGGATCGCACAGGGTTTCGCCGGTGGTCGCATCTTTCAGGCCGACCGCGGCGGCGATATCGCCGGCGTGGACTTCCTTGATCTCTTCGCGCTGGTTAGCGTGCATCTGCAGAATACGGCCAAGACGCTCTTTCTTGTTCTTGATCGGATTGAAGACGGTGTCGCCCGACTTGATCGTGCCCGAGTAGACGCGGAAGAAGATAAGCTGGCCGACGAACGGGTCGGTCATGATCTTGAATGCCAGCGCAGCGAATTTCTCGTTGTCGTCAGCCTTGCGGGTGACTGGCTGGTCATCTTCATCCATGCCTTCGACCGGCTTGATGTCCAGTGGCGACGGCAGGTATTCGATCACACCGTCGAGCATGGCTTGCACGCCCTTGTTCTTGAACGCGGTGCCGCACATCATTGGAACGATTTCCGACGCCAGCGTGCGCGCACGCAAGGCAGCCTTGATCTCGGCTTCGGTCAGGTCGCCTTCTTCCAGATACTTGTTCATCAGTTCGTCGCTGGACTCGGCAGCTGCCTCGACCATTTTCAGACGCCACTCGTCAGCCTGGTCTTTCAACTCGGCCGGGATGTCGCGGTAGTCGAACTTCATGCCCTGCGACGCGTCGTCCCAGAAGATGGCTTTCATCTTGACCAGGTCGACCACGCCGAGGAAGTTCTCTTCGGCGCCGATCGGGATCTGCAGCGGAATCGGGTTGGCCTTCAGGCGCGCGCGCATCTGGTCGTAGACCTTGAAGAAGTTCGCACCGGTACGGTCCATCTTGTTGACGAAGGCCAGACGCGGCACTTTGTACTTGTTGGCCTGGCGCCATACGGTTTCCGACTGTGGCTGCACGCCGCCGACTGCACAGTAAACCATGCAGGCGCCGTCGAGCACGCGCATCGAGCGCTCGACTTCAATGGTGAAGTCGACGTGGCCCGGGGTGTCGATGATGTTGATGTGGTGCTCAGGGAAGTTGTTAGCCATCCCTTTCCAGAAGCAGGTCGTCGCAGCCGAGGTAATGGTGATGCCGCGTTCCTGCTCTTGCTCCATCCAGTCCATGGTGGCCGCGCCATCATGCACTTCGCCAATCTTGTGGTTCACGCCCGTGTAGAACAGGACGCGCTCGGTCGTGGTGGTCTTGCCAGCATCGATGTGAGCGGAGATACCGATATTGCGGTAGCGCTCAATGGGGGTCTTGCGTGCCATAAATATTCCTAAATCTTTGAATGGACAAAACCGAGCGGCATTTTGTGAACAAAATGAGCCCGGCCTCGAACAACAGATACATGGCCGCGCCCCCGAAAGGGGTTGGCCAATTGATTAGAAGCGGAAGTGCGAGAACGCCTTGTTCGCTTCAGCCATGCGGTGAACTTCGTCACGCTTCTTCATTGCGCCGCCACGCATTTCAGCGGCTTCCATCAGCTCGCCACCGAGGCGCTGTGGCATGGACTTCTCGCTGCGCTTGTTGGCAGCTTCGCGCAGCCAGCGCATGGACAGGGCCATACGACGGACTGGACGCACTTCGACCGGCACCTGGTAGTTGGCGCCGCCGACGCGGCGCGACTTGACTTCGACCATCGGCTTGGCGTTGTTGATTGCCAGCGCGAACACTTCGAGCGGATCTTTGCCCGACTTTTGCTTGATGTGCTCGAAAGCACCGTAGATGATGTTTTCAGCGACCGACTTCTTGCCGGACAACATCAGAACGTTGACGAATTTGGCGACATCCGTATTGCCGAATTTTGGATCCGGCAGGATATCGCGCTTGGGGACTTCACGACGACGTGGCATTTCAATTCCTTTCAGTCTTCAGTTGAGCGCGCTGAGGCAGCACTCGCGGTAGGCCATCATAGCCTCCACTTACTCGACCATTACGATCGGTTCAACTCAATTAATGGGTAAGAAAATTACTTCTTACCAGCTTTAGCGCGCTTCGTACCGTACTTGGAACGAGCTTGCTTACGGTCTTTCACGCCCTGGGTATCCAGTGCACCGCGAACCATGTGGTAACGCACACCCGGCAAGTCCTTCACACGGCCGCCGCGCAGCAGCACGACACTGTGTTCTTGCAGGTTGTGGCCTTCACCGCCGATGTACGAAATGACTTCGAAACCGTTGGTCAGGCGAACTTTGGCGACTTTACGCAGAGCCGAGTTTGGCTTCTTTGGAGTCGTCGTGTACACACGGGTGCAGACACCACGTTTTTGCGGGCTGTTTTCCAGCGCCGGCGATTTGCTTTTCACGGTCAAGGCGACACGTGGATTGCGAATCAGTTGATTGATGGTTGGCATCGTTATAAATCCAACAAAGATACAACATGAATAACCCGGGCTGACGCCCGGGGACTAAAACCTAGTCCCGTACCGACTGACAAGGGAGGCGCGAATAGCCACTCAGCAAGGGAGCGGCCGTCAATGCGTTCGATGTGCAGAATAAATTCGAGAACTCGCGAGTATAAGCCCGTTCGCGGGACGGGTCAACAGGTTTACCGGCTGACAACGTGCCACCGGGGTATGGTCCTGCGGACCTGACCCCATTTGTTGCTTGCACGCCGCACCGCGAAGATGGGGACCCGGCGTCCGCGTGGCTCCGCAGGACCAGACCCCAAGCAAGGCAATGTGTCAGATAATAGGCGCCTTTTCCCGATTCCGCCAATTCATGCGATCCCTGCTGCGTCCCGCCCACCTGTTCCTGCTGCTTACTTATAGTGCGCTGTCGGCGGTGCCGTTCGTGCCGCTGCTGCTCGGCCAGCCCGTGGAGCGTCCGTGGCAGCTGCTCGGCATCGAGACGATCGCCTGGGTCGCCGTGTGGGCCGCGTTCAAGCGCCCGGCGTACTTCCACTGGCTGCTGGCGCCCGCCTTCATCGCGCTGCCCACCGAGCTGTACCTGATTACCTACTACGGCCAGGGCATCTCCACCCACCACCTCGGCATCATCGCCGAGACCAGCCCGAAGGAAGCGCTCGAATTCCTCGGCCAAAAAGTCTGGCTGATGGCCGCCGTCATGCTCGGCGCCGTCGCCTGGTTCATCGTCAGCTTCCGCGTCGCGCGCAAGACGCGCGCGCTGGACTGGGCCGACAGCTCGCGCTGGGTCGCGCTGGCGGCGCTCGCGCTCGGCGCCGCGGTGTGGGCCTACGGCGACGAATTCGGCATCGTGCCCAAGGCGGCCGCCGCCAGCGCCAAGGCCGCCGCGCCGAAGCCGGCCGCGCGGACCGGCCTGAAAATGCCGCCGCTGCCGCGCTGGGCCGGCATGCCGGTCGAATTCGACGCCTTCGCGCAGTCCTGGCCGTTCGGCCTGGCCTCGCGCGGCGTCGAGTTCTATAAGGAGCGCGTCTACCTGGCCGAACTGGGGCGGCGCAGCGCCAGCTTCCGCTTCGGCGCGCACCAGCAGTCGCCCGACGCCGAGCCGGAAACCGTGGTGCTGGTGCTCGGCGAGTCGTCGCGCTTCGACCGCTGGAGCCTGAACGGCTACGCGCGCGACACCAATCCGCTGCTGCGCCAGGAAGCCAACCTCGTGGCGCTGCCCGACGTCGTGACCGCGGTGTCGGCCACGCGCCTGTCGGTGCCGGTGATCATTTCACGCAAGCGCGCCACGCAAAGCCTGAAGGACGGCTTCTCCGAGAAGTCCTTCATCACCGCTTATAAAGAGGCCGGCTTCAAGACTTTCTGGCTGTCGAACCAGATCTCGTTCGGCAAGTTCGACACGCCGGTGTCCGTGTTCGCCAAGGAAGCGGACGTGATCGAGTTCCTCAACCTGGGCGGTTTCACCAACAGCTCGAACTTCGACTCGGTGCTGTTCGATCCGTTCAGGAACGCGCTGGCCGACAAGGCGCAGAAAAAGCTGATCGTGGTCCATTCGCTGGGCAGCCACTGGAACTACAGCCAGCGCTATCCGAAGCAGTTCGACAAGTGGCAGCCATCGCTGTTCGGCATCGACAAGCCGGTCTACACCGACATCAAGGTCAAGCCGCAGCTGAATAACAGTTACGACAGCAGCATCTTGTATACTGACTGGTTCCTGGCGCAGCTGGTGGGCCGGATGAAGGAGTCGCAGCAGCGCGCCGCGATGCTGTACGTGTCTGACCATGGGCAGTCGCTGTACGATGACAGCTGCCGGCTGGCCTTCCACGGCCACAACACGCAATACGATTTCCACGTGCCGGCGTTTGTCTGGTATTCGGACCAGTACCAGGCGCGCTATCCCGGCAAGGTCGAGCAGCTGGCGCGGCACAAGAGCGCCCGGCTGGCGACCGAGAACATGTTCCACACCCTGCTGGACATGGCGGACATTCGGTATCCGGCGGAGACGCTGGAGTGGAGCTTCCTCAGCGCGCAGTTCAAGCAGCACAAGCGGCTGGTCGACAGCTACGGCTGGGCCAACTACGACAACGCCACCTTCAAGGGCGATTGCCGCGAAGTGATCGACAAGGACAAGCCGCTCAAGCAGGAAAAGTAGCGTGCCGCCCGTCTCCCACCTTGTTGCGCATGCGCGTGGCCAGTAATGCCAACCAATCGGTATACTCGGTCAACACAGGAGAAATGATGCACGATCAAGAGAAGACGACGATGGCGGAAATGGCGTTCAAGCTGGGCCGCATAACCCGCCAGGCGATGTACCAGGCGACCGAGGGTCAGCAGCCGTTGGACCTGTCGAAAATTGCAGCAGAGGTGCTGGAGTTGGGGCACACCCAGATCGAACCCGACGTACTGATGATGTTTGTGGCGGCATTCCACGAAACAGACCCCAGGCCCGAACGTAGGCGGACGCAAATTGAAGGCGCCGAACGGGAGTAACGTTTTCGTATAGCCAGCTACTGACTGAGGATGAGCCGCCTCGCCGCCAGAACTGGCACGCGGCCGGCATTAGTCCAACAGGAACTGTCGTTATGCCAATCCCGGCTCAACTCGGTGAAAGTGCTCGGCATGCGTGTGGTGATCATTGACGGATCCGTGCCGTCTCCCGTGACGAAGTAACCGCCGACGGGATCGACGGGGCCAGGCGTGCAATTCGCTGTCTCTGGTATCAGAGCAGCTTCATCTGGCCGATGACGCTCGCCACCTTGGTCGTAATGACATCGACCGCCGGGCCATTCGCGCCGTGCGGCAAAATGACATCGGCGTGGCGCTTGGTCGGCTCGATGAACTGCTTGTGCATCGGGCGCACCGTTTCGAGGTATTGGCCGACGATGCTCTCGACCGTGCGGCCGCGTTCGTTGATATCCCTTTGCATGCGGCGGATGAAGCGCACGTCGGGGGCGGTGTCGACAAAGATCTTCAGCGACATCATCTTGCGCAGGTCGGCGTCATACAAGGCAAACAGGCCCTCGATCACGATGACCGGTGCGGGCTTGACTGGAATGGTCTTGCTGGAGCGGTTGTCGATCGTGAAGTCGTACTCCGGCATCTCGATCGCTTCACCATTGCGCAAGGCCTGGACGTGCTGCACCATCAGCGGCCAGTCGAACGCCTGCGGATGGTCGTAGTTCTGCCTGCGGCGCACTTCAGGGGTGAGATCGGTTTGATCGCGGTAGTAGTCGTCCTGCATGACGACCGAAACCATATTCGCGCCGAACGACGACAGCACTTGCTGGGACACCGTCGATTTGCCACTGCCGCTGCCGCCAGCGACGCCGATAATAAACGGTTGGAAAGGAATCTGATTCATCCGAGCATGATACCGGAGCTGCGGCCGGACCGACAGGACAAGCCTTCATTTGACTCGTCGCGCATGATACTCTGCTGTCACAACGACAATGGAGCTATCCATGCAAAAAACGTCCAGACTGACCGCGATCGACATGCTGCGCGGTTTCGTTATCGTCCTGATGGCGCTCGACCACGTGCGCGACTTCTTCGGCTTCACGCCGTTCCAGCCGGAAGACCTGGCCCACACCACACCGGCCTGGTTCTGGACGCGATGGATCACCCACCTTTGCGCCACCTCCTTTGTCCTGCTCGCCGGCAGCTCGGCCTTCCTGCGCGGCCAAGGGTCCGGCATCCCCGCCCTGTCGCGCTACCTCGCCACCCGCGGCGCGATGCTGCTGGCGCTCGAAGCGACCTGGATCAGCTTTAGCTGGCAACTCGGCTACGAAGTCGTGATCATGCAGGTGCTGTGGGCGCTGGGCGCCGGCATGATCTTCCTGGCGCTGTTGGTGTGGCTGCCGCGCCCCGCGATCGCGCTGGTCGCCGCGCTGCTGATCCTGCCGCACAACCTGCTCGACAACTACCACCCGGCCGGCTGGCTGTGGAAAGCCTGGCACGACCAGCGCTTCCAGCCGATCGGCGACAACTTCGGCGTGATGTTCATGTATCCGCTGATGCCGTGGCTTGGCCTGATCGCGGCCGGCTACGCGCTCGGACCCGTGTTCCTGTGGGACCAGGCGCGCCGCCAGCGCTTCCTGCTCGGCGCGGCCGCGGTGCTGATGATTGCCTTCGTCGTCCTCCGCTCCGGTAATTTCTACGGCGACCCCGACCCGTGGTCGCCGCAAGGCCGCGGGGCGATGTTCGACTTCATGTCCTTCATGCGCGTGCACAAATACCCGCCGTCGCTGCTGTACCTGTGCGTCACCGGCAGCATCGGCCTGGCACTGCTGGCGTGGTTCGAGCGCATCCGCGAAGTGAAGCTGCTGACGCTGTTCGGCCGCACGCCCATGTTCTTCTACGTGATCCACATCGCGCTGGCTCACTTCCTCGGCAACGTGTATTACACCCTGCGCTTCGGCGCCGTGCCGCAGTTCGACAACAACGGGCCCAAGCTGCCCGCCGGCTACGAGCCGTCGCTGCTGGTGGTGTACGCGGCCTGGATCGGCGTGATCGCGCTGATGGCCGGCCTGACCATCCTGTGGCTGCGCTGGCGCGCCCGCGGCGCTCCGCAACTGGCCGCCGCCCCGGGCTAAGCGGCGGACAGTGTCCGCGCCGGACGCCCGCGGACACGGCGCTAGCGCAGCATTTCGCTTAGTTATCAATGACTTAAGCACTGGCACGGATCCTGCATGATGAATGGCATTTGCCAAACACCATTGCTCCCATGATCCGCGACACCTCACACCAAGACGCCGTCATCGCTCCCGCGCCGGCGCAGACTTACAAGCGCCGCGCCATCTGGGCAGCCGTCGCCATCGCGATCACCGGCGGCGCCGCGATGATGCTGTCGGCCTGGCGCGGCAGCGAACAGTCGGTCAGCGTGGCGCGCCTGCGCATCGCCGACGTCGCCGTCGGCACCATCGTGCGCGACGCATCGGTCAACGGCCGCGTGGTCGCCGCGATCAGCCCGACCCTGTACTCCACCGCGCAGTCGACCGTCACGCTCAAGACCCATGCCGGCGACACCGTCAAGAAAGGCGACGTGCTGGCCGTGCTCGAATCGCCCGACCTAGCCGACGCTTTGAAGCGCGAGCAGTCCTCGTATTCGCAGCTGGAAGCGGAAGTCGCGCGCCAGCAGATCCTCGCGAAGAAGCAGAAGCTGCTGGCCCAGCGCGAGGCCGACACCGCCGAAATCGACCGCCTGTCGGCCCAGCGCACGCTGGAGCGCTACGAGAGCGTGGCCAACGTCGGCATCATCGCCAAGATCGACTACCAGAAGGCCAAGGACGCGCTGAACTCGGCGCAGATCCGCGCCAGCCACGCGGCCAAGGCGGCCGGCCTCGAAAGCGACGACGTCGCGCTCGCGCTGAAAACCAAGGTCAACGAACTCGATCGCCAGCGCCTGTCGCTGGCCAACGCGCAGCGCCGCTTCGACGAGCTGACCGTGCGCGCGCCGGTCGACGGCTTCGTCGGCACGCTCAATGTGCAGAACCGCAGCGTGGTGGCGCCGAACACGCCGCTCATGACACTGGTCGACCTGTCCAAGCTCGAAGTCGAAGTCGAAGTGCCGGAAACGTTCATGGCCGACATCGGGTTGGGCATGAACGCCGAGATCCAGCTGGGCGACACGCGCGCCACCGGCAAGCTGTCGGCGCTGTCGCCGGAAGTGGTGAAGAACCAGGTGCTGGCGCGGGTGCGCTTCGACGGCGAGCAGCCGAAGGGCCTGCGCCAGAACCAGCGCGTGTCCGCGCGCCTGCTGATCGAAGAGAAGCCGAACGTGGTGATGCTGCCGCGCGGCCCGTTCGTCGAGAGCGAAGGCGGCCGCTTCGCATATGTCATGCACGACGGGATCGCGGTGCGCACGCCGATCCGGATTGGCGCCACCAGCATCTCCGCGGTCGAAATCCTGTCCGGCGTGAAGCCGGGCGACAAGGTCGTCATCGCCGGCACCGACACGTTTGCCAACGCCGCGCGCGTCTCCATCAACAAGTAACAACAAACTTCACACTGAAAGGAAGTCCCATGCTGCGCATGACCAATCTCTCCAAGGTGTACCGCACCCACATGATCGAAACCCATGCGCTGCGCGGCTTCGAAATCCAGGTCAACCAGGGCGAATTCGTCACGGTGACCGGCCCGTCCGGCTCGGGCAAGACCAGCTTCCTGAACATCGCCGGCCTGCTCGAGGAATTCACCGACGGCGAATACGTGCTCGATGGCGTCAACGTCAAGGGGATGGACGACAACGCGCGCTCGCGCCTGCGCAACGAGAAGCTGGGTTTCATCTTCCAGGGCTTCAACCTGATCCCCGACCTGTCGCTGTTCGATAATGTCGACGTGCCGCTGCGCTACCGCGGCTTCAACGCGCGCGAGCGCAAGGAGCGCATCGAGGACGCGCTGGCGAAAGTCGGCCTGGCTTCGCGCATGAAGCACTACCCGGCCGAGCTGTCGGGCGGCCAGCAGCAGCGCGTGGCGATCGCGCGCGCGCTGGCCGGCAGCCCGAAGCTGCTGCTGGCCGACGAGCCGACCGGTAACCTCGACACCCAGATGGCGCGCGGCGTCATGGAGCTGCTGGAAGAAATCAACGCCCAGGGCACCACCATCCTGATGGTGACCCACGACCCGGAACTTGCGGTGCGCTCGCAGCGCAACGTGCACATCATCGACGGCCAGGTGTCGGACCTGGTGCGCAAGGCGCCGTCGCTGTTCGACGCCAAGGCTGCGGTCCACAGCGCATAAGGAGCGGCGATGTTTTCCTACTACTTCAAACTGGGCGTGCGCAGCCTGCGCCGCAATCCGGCGCTGACCGCGCTGATGATATTGACGCTGGCGGTCGGCGTGGCGGCCAGCGTGTCGACCATCACCATCCTGCACGTCATGTCGAGCAATCCGATTCCGCAAAAGAGCGAGCGCCTGTTCGTGCCGCTGATCGACAACGGCCAGCTGGAAGGCTACAACCCTGCCAATCCGGACTCCAACGGCTCCAACGATCAGATGAGCTACATCGACGCGGCCAACCTGCTCAAGGGCGGACATGGCGAGCGCCGCACCGCGATCTACGGGATCGCCGCGCCGATCGAGCCGGCCCGCAAGGATCTGCCGGTAATTTCGACGCAGGGCATCGCGCCCACACGGGACTTCTTCGCGATGTTCGATGTGCCCTTCCTGTACGGCCAGCCGTGGAGCGAGGCGGACGAAAAGGGCGGCGCCGACGTCGTCGTGCTGAGCCGCGCAATCGCCGAAAAAGTATTCGGCGCGATCAATCCGGTGGGTCAGCGCATCCGCATGATGGGCCAGGACTTCCAGGTCGTCGGCGTACTCGACAACTACCAGCCGCTGCCCAAGTTCTACCGCCTGATCGGCGGGCCGGGCGCCTTCGGCCAGGAAGATGAAGTGATGATCCCGTTCGCTACCGCGATCCGCCACGAAACGGGCCACAACGGCAGCATGAGCTGCAGCTCGCGCCGCGAGCCTGGCTGGCAGGGCCTCCTTAATTCCGAGTGCACCTGGATCCAGTTCTTCTTCGAGACCCGCAGCGGCGCCGACCGCGCCGAGCTGCAAAGCTACCTGGACAACTACGCCGACGACCAGCGCAAGCTGGGACGCCTCAAGCGCAAGGCGCCGAACAAGCTGTTCGACGTAATGGAGTGGCTCGAGCACCGCAAGGTGGTCGGCAACGACAGCAAGCTGGCGGCGTGGCTGGCGTTCGGCTTCCTGCTGCTTTGCCTGGTCAACACCATCGGCCTGCTGCTGGCAAAGTTCTCGGTGCGCGCCTCGGAAGTGGGCATTCGCCGCGCGCTGGGCGCCTCGCGCAAGGAGATCTTCCGCCAGTTCCTGACCGAGACCGCGGTGGTCGGCCTGGCCGGCGGCCTGCTCGGATTGCTGCTGTCGTTCGGCGCGCTGGCGCTGATCGCGATGCAATCGAAGCAGATGGGCGTCGTCGCGCACATGGACATCCCGATGCTGGCCCTGACGTTCGTGCTGTCGCTGGCCGCCGCGATGCTGGCCGGCCTGCTGCCGACCTGGCGCGCCTGCCAGGTCACGCCGGCCATCCAACTCAAATCGCAATAGGGAGACATCATGGAAATTCGTCCTATCCTGTCGGCGCTGTTGCGCAGTAAAACCGGCGCCATCCTGGTGGCGCTGCAGGTGGCCCTCAGCCTGGCCATCCTGGCCAACGCGCTGCACATCGTGAACCTGCGCCAGGCCGTGGCGGCGCGCCCTTCCGGCCTGGCCGGCGAGAACTCGCTGTTCTACATCCAGGTCCGGCACCTGCGCCCGGGCGACCATAACCAGCAGATCGCCAACCAGAAGTCGGAGACGGCGACGCTGGCCGCGGTCAGCGGCGTCACGTCGGTGGCCTACGTCAACCAGATCCCGTTGACGCGCAACGGCAGTACCAACAGCGTCGCCGCCGACCGCAAGCAGCTGCGCCCGAGCGCCGACTCGTCGTATTACTTCTCGCCCGACTCGCTCGTCAAGACCTGGGGCCTGAACCTTGTCGAAGGGCGCGACTTCCGGCCCGACGAAGTGATCGAAGTCGACAACGACACGACCACCGACGAGGCGTCGGCGCCGAAAGCGATCATCATCACGCGCGCGCTGGGCAAGAAGGTGTGGCCGACTGCCGACAGCTATGTCGGCAAGACGCTGTTTTTCGGCACCGGCGCGGAAGCCATCGGCGGGCCGGTGGTCGGCGTGGTCGAGCGCCTGCAAACGCAGGGGGCGGAAGTATCCGAACGCGGCGAATTTTCGACGATCGTGCCGATGCGCCTGTCGCACGGTTTCGGCGACGTCTACGCGATGCGCGCCGAAACCGGCCAGCTGGACCGCGTGATGAAGGAAGCGGAAGCGGCGCTGCTGCGCAACGCCAAGGATCCGGTGATCCTGCGCGTGAAGACCAATGCCAACGACCGCAAGGAACGCTACCGCGCCGACAACGCGCTGTCGTGGATGCTGATCACGGTAAGCGTGCTGCTGCTGCTGATCACGGCCAGCGGCATCGTCGGCATGGCCAGCCTGTGGGTCACGCAGCGGCGCAAGCAGATCGGCGTGCGGCGCGCACTGGGCGCGCGGCGGGTCGACATCCTGCGCTACTTCCTGACCGAGAACTTCATGATCACCAGCGCCGGCGTGGCGGCCGGCGTGCTGATGGCGATCGGCCTGAACCAGCTGCTGGTGACGAAGCTCGAGATGGCCAAGCTGCCGCTGGAATACCTGCTGGTGGGCGCCGGCGTGTTCTGGGCGCTGGGGGCGCTGGCGGTGTACGGGCCGGCCTGGCGCGCGGCGACGATTTCGCCGGCGACCGCAACCCGGAGTGCCTGACGCCTTCTTTGCGATGTTATGCTATCGGCCATGCCTACAGTCCTGATCATTGACGACAACGCCGCGGTAGCAATCGCACTCGAAGTGCTGTTCTCGCTGCATGACATCGACGCGCTGCGCGCCGCTTCGCCGGAGGAAGGGCTGGCGGTGCTGCAGCGCGCGCAGGTCGACCTGGTGATCCAGGACATGAACTTCAGCGCCGACACCACGTCCGGCGAGGAAGGCGAGCAGCTGTTCCGCGACATCCGCCAGCGCTATCCGGACCTGCCGGTGATCCTGCTGACCGCCTGGACCCACCTCGACGCCGCGGTGGACCTGGTCAAATCCGGCGCGGCCGACTATCTGTCCAAGCCGTGGAACGACAACCGCCTGATCGCCACCGTCACCAACCTGATCGAACTGGGACAGGCCAATCGCGCGCTGGCCCAGCGCGTGCAGCGGGAACGGCGCCAGCGCCACGAGCTCGAAGACAACTTCGACCTGCGCGGCATGGTGTGGAGCGATCCCGCCACCGAGCGCGTGCTGCACCTGGCCTGCCAGGTCGCGCGCGCCGACGTGCCTGTGCTGATCTCCGGTCCCAACGGCACCGGCAAGGAACGCATCGCCGAAATCATCCAGGCCAATTCGGCGGTGCGCGACGGGCCCTTCGTGGTGCTCAATTGCGGCGCCCTGCCGTCCGAACTGATCGAGGCCGAACTGTTCGGCGCGGAAGCCGGCGCCTACACCGGCGCCTCGAAAGCGCGCGAGGGCAAGTTCGAAGCGGCCGACGGTGGCACCCTGTTCCTCGACGAGATCGGCAACCTGCCGCTGGCCGGACAAATGAAACTGCTGCGGGTGCTCGAAACCGGGCGCTTCGAACGGCTCGGATCGAACCGCGAGCGCCAGGTCAAGGTGCGCGTGATCAGCGCGACCAACGCCGACCTGGCGGCGATGATCCGCGCCGGCACCTTCCGCGAAGACCTGTTCTACCGCCTCAACCTGATCGAGCTGCGGCTGGCGCCGCTGGCCGCGCGGCCGGGCGACATCCTGCCGCTGGCGAACAGCTTCCTCGCCGGCCGCAAGCAGCTCACGCCGCGCGCGGAAGCGGCGCTGCTGGCGCACGGCTGGCCGGGCAATGTGCGCGAGCTGAAAAACGTCATGGCGCGTGCCAGCCTGCTGGCCACAGGGCCGACGATCGACGCCGCCGACCTCGGGCTGCCGGCGAACGCCGCGCCGGCCATCGAGGCGGAGCCGGACCGCGACGCCATCGCGCAGGCGCTGGCGCGCGCGAACGGCGTGGTGGCGCAGGCCGCCGCCGACCTCGGGCTGTCGCGCCAGGCGCTGTACCGGCGCATGGAACGCCTCGGCATCGCCCGTCCGGGATGAAACCCGGCTTGCGGCTTTCGCTGGTCACCCGCTGGTCGGCGCTGGTCGGCACGCTGTCGGCGATGGGAATCCTGATTGCGCTGGGCCTCGACCAGCTGCTGCCGGGACGTCCGGCGCTGGTGTTCGTGCTGTCCGCCGTATGCGTGGTGCCGATCGCGATCATCACGATCCGCGCGCAGATCCAGCCGATCCTGTCGCTGTTCCGCGCGCTGGAGGGCACCGTCACCAGCTACAAGGACGGCGATTTTTCCTTCAGCCTTCACTGGCCGCAGAACGACGAACTGTCCGACCTGATCGCGGCCCACAACGCGCTTGGCCACGTGCTGCGCGAGCAGCGGCTCGACCTGATGCAACGCGAGCTGTTGCTGGACACGATGGTGCAGAACACCCCCGTGGCGATGCTGCTGGTGGCCGAAAGCGTGGCGGACACGCGCATCATCGTGTACGCCAACGTGGCCGCGCGCCAGCTGCTGAACCAGGGCCGCAAACTGGAAGGCCATCAGCTGCACGAGATACTTGAGCAGTCAAGTATCGCCTTGCGCGAAGCGGTTGCGCGCGGCGGCGACGGCCTGTTCACCAGCGGCGACAGCGAGGACGAAGAGGTGTACCACCTGGCGCGCCGCAATTTCAGCCTGAACGGCCGGCGCCACGAACTGTTGCTGCTGCGCCAGCTGACCACCGAACTGCGGCGCCAGGAAGTGCAGACCTGGAAAAAGGTGATCCGCGTGATCAGCCATGAACTGAATAATTCGCTGGCGCCGCTGACCTCCCTCGCCCACTCCGGCGCGGAGCTGGTGCGGCGCGGCCAGACCGAGCGCCTGCCGCAGATCCTTGCCACCATCGAGGAACGCACGCGCCACCTGGAGAGCTTCATCCTCGGCTACGCGCGCTTCGCCAAACTGCCGACGCCGCGCATCGAAGCCTGTTCGTGGGACGACTTCATCGCCAATCTGGCCTCGCAGGTGCAGTTCCAGCTGATCGGAGAAGCGCCACCGGAACCTGCGTCGATCGACCCGGCGCAGATGGAGCAGGCGCTGCTCAATTTGCTCAAGAACGCGCACGAATCCGGCTCGCCGCCGGAGCAGGTGGAGCTGCGCATTGCGCGCGTGCTGGACATGCTGCGGATCGAAGTGATGGACCGCGGCCAGGGCATGAACGAAGCGGTGCTGACCAATGCGCTGGTGCCGTTCTACTCGACCAAGCGCAGCGGCACCGGGCTCGGACTGGCGCTGGCGCGCGAGATCGCCGAGGCGCACGGCGGGCGTATCACGCTGGGCAATCGCGAAGGCGGCGGGCTGACCGTCACCTTGATCTTGCCCGCATAGAGCTACACCAGCGCCGCGAGCTGTTTTATTTTCGCGTCGATTTCATCCGCCGGCACCTGCGCATAGCCAAGCAGCAGTCCGTTCCAGCCGTTCGCGCGCGCACTCGTCGCATGCATGCTCAGCGCGTGCGCGACAATCCCGCGCTCCAGCGCCAGCGCGGCGATCCGCGCATCGTCAACCGACGGATCGCTGAACTGCAGCGCCAGGTGCATCCCGGCCGAACCGCCATGAATGGTAGCCCGATCTCCAAAGTGATTCGACAGCGCGGCGACCATCGCGTCGCGCCGCTGCCGGTACAGGCGCCGCATGCGCCGCAGGTGCAGCGCGAAGTGGCCGCCGCGCAGGAATTCGGCTAGCGCACGCTGTTCCGCGATCCGTCCCTGCGGCGCCGACCCGGCCAGCAGCGCACCGAGGGGGTCAGCCAGCGCCGCCGGCACCACCATGAAGCCGATCCGCAGCGCAGGGAACATCGTCTTGCTGAAGGTGCCCAGGTAGACCACCGGCGCGTCCTGCGCCAGCCCCTGCATCGCCGGCAGCGGCGGCCCGTCGTGGCGGAATTCGCTGTCGTAGTCGTCCTCGACGATCAGGGCGCCGGCCGCGCGCGCATGCTCGATCAGCGCCACGCGCCGCTGCAGCCCGAGCACGCAGCCGGTCGGATACTGGTGCGACGGCGTCGTGTAAATCAGCCGCGGGCGATGGCGGCGCCAGTCGGCCGCCTGCGGCGCGATGCCGCCTTCGTCGGTCGGTATGCCAATGACATTGAGCTGCGCCGCGCGGAATGCCGCCAGCGCGCCGCCGTAGCCCGGATTCTCGATCCACGCCTTGTCGCCGGAATCTGCAAAAGCGCGCGCGCACAGGTCGAGGCCATTCTGGGTGCCGGTGGTGATGAAGACCTGGCCAGGCACGCAGTCGGCGCCGCGGGCCGCGCGCAAATGGTCGGCGATGGCCTTGCGCAGTTCCGGCTCGCCGGCGGGGTCGCCGTAATTGAGGGCGGCGGCAACGACCCCGCGCCACGCGCGGTCGAGCAGGCGGCGCCACAAGGTCACGGGAAACTCGTCCAGCGCCGGAACGCCCGGCGCAAAGCCACCCTGCAGGCTCGATTGCGGCGCGGCCGGGCGCAGGCGCTGCGAACGGCGCGACAGGCTCGCGGGCGCCGCGGCCGGCCGCGCGGCGCCCGCGATGCGCAGCGGCGCCACCACCGTGCCGCGCCGGTCCGGCGCCACGTAGCCCTCGGTCGCCAGCTGGTCGTAGGCATACAGCACCGTGTTGCGCGCGACGCCGAGTTCTGCCGCCAGCGCGCGGCTCGCGGCCAGCCGCGTGCCCGGGGCCAGCTGTCCGCGGCGGATCGCCGCGCGAAGGCACTCGTGCAGCAGGCGCTGGCGCGGCCAGCCGGCAGTGTCATGGGTGGCGGAGAAGTTCGCGACCAGCAGCGCGTAATCCATTTTCGTGGCGCTAAAAAATAGTCTATCGATGGATCTTTTGTCAGAGCCAGCAACGCATTATATTGGAGCCAGATCAATTTGACAGGATTGCCATGACCGCCGCACCGACCGAACGCACCCGCATCCGCCGTATCGCCAACAACGCCGACTACCAGCCATCCACGCTGCACGCGATCATCGACGCCGCCTGGCTGTGCCACATTGCGTTCTACGACGACAGCGGCAGCCACTGCATCCCCACCGCGTGCTGGCGCGAAGGCGAGCACCTGTACATCCACGGCTCCAACGGCGGGCGCCTGCTCAAGCTGCTGTCGCAAGGCGTGCAGGCGTGCGTGACGATCACCCATCTCGACGGCCTGGTGCTGGCGCGCGCCGCCTTCAACCACTCGATGAACTATCGCTCGGCGATGATCTACGGCCAGTTCGAGCGGGTCGACGGCGACGCCGCCAAGCGCGCCTCGATGGATGCGTTCATGGACAAGATCTCGCCGGGCCGCGCGGCCGATGTGCGGCCCGGGAACGACAAGGAGTTCGCGGCGACCACGGTGATGCGCATCGCGCTTGACGAAGCGGCGTGCAAGGTGCGCAGCGGCGGGCCGAAGGACGATGCGGAGGACATGGACATCGCGGCCTGGGTGGGCGAGCTGCCGTTCGCGCACCTGCGCGCGGCGCCGGTGCCGCACGAAACGTGCGCCGTCGACGAGCCCGAGTATGTCGCGGCCTGGCGGGCCTGAGGGTAATATCGTTTAAGCCAAGGTATCGAACCTGGGGTGGTTCTTTCAGCGCCGGCGTCGAGAGATGGGATCAGGTCCGCCGGACCTGACCCCGGGGTGGCACGGCGGCCATTCTGGTAAGATGGGCCTGCGCTTCAACTCCCTCCGCCATGCCTTCCACAAGTCACATCGTCGACGCCCGCTTCGAGCAGCCCGGTCACCCCCCCGCCACCGTCACCGAATTTCGCGGCGTGCGATTCCTGCACCTCGGCACCTCCTGGGTGCAGGGCGCGATGCGGATCGACAAGCCGGATGCGATCGAGCTCGAATACATCCAGATGATGATGATGTGGATGCTGTTCCTCGAACAGCCGCGCCACATCGTCCAGCTGGGCCTCGGCAGTGCGGCGCTGACCAAGTTCTGCTACCGGCGCCTGCCCGGCGCCCGCGTCACGGCAGTGGAACTCAATCCGAACGTGATCGCGATCTGCCGCGCGCTGTTCGAGCTGCCGCCCGACGACGCGCGCCTGACTGTGCGCGAGATGAACGCCCTCGACTTCGTGCTCGACCCGGCCAACCGGAATACGGTGGATGTGCTGCAGGTGGACCTGTACGACGAGGAAGCGCGCGGGCCGGTGCTCGACTCGCCCGAATTCTACCGGGGCTGCTTCGACTGCCTGACCGACGACGGCATCATGACCGCCAACGTGTTTGGCGACTTCGCCAACTACGACATCAACCTGCAGGCGATGGAGCAGGTGTTCGACGCGGTGGTTTGGCTGCCCGAGGTGCACGACGCGAACATTGTGGTGATCGCCTTCAAGCGCGCGCCGCAGATCGACTTCAGCGTGCTGTACGAACGGGCTAACGCGATCAAGCGCGGCATGAACCTGCCGGCCAAGGGCTGGGTAACAGGTCTCAAGGAGTGGATGCACGACCAGCAGGAATAGCGGCGGCAAGGGACGTAAATACCACCCGTTTTATAGCTATCCCGGCTGCAATGTTGCTTAAAAATTTATAAAAAACAACAGCTGGCGAATCGCGGTTGTACATACGACTTGCGTCCTATAGTATCTTTGGGGCAACACGGGCCGAACCCGTGTGGGCATCCCCGGAAATACTATGAAAAGAGAGACGCAATGACGAGACGCATCGCAACAGTCAACCTGAACCGCACCCTGCTCGCCACGGCGATGCTGGCAGCCCTGAACCACGCCGGCGCGCAGGAGCCAGCGAGCAGCCCGCAAGTGCGCGCATCGGACGACACCACGCCATCGGTGGTGGTGCTCGGTTCGCGCTCGCCCGCCAAGACCGCGCTCGATACCGCAGTGCCGGTGGGCCTGATCAGCGCCAAGGACCTGCAGGCCGCGGGCCCGCTCGAACTGGGCAAGCTGCTGCAAACGCTCGACCCGTCATTCAATTTCACCTCCACCTTCATCAGCGACGGCACCGACATCATCCGGCCGGCCACCCTGCGCGGCCTCGGGCCCGACCAGCTCCTCGTGCTGGTCAACGGCAAGCGCCGCCACCAGCAGGCGCTGGTCAACGTACAGCAAACCATCGGACGCGGTTCGGCCGGCACCGACATCAACGCGATCCCGCTATCGGCGATCCATCACATCGAGGTGCTGCGCGACGGCGCCGCCGCCCAATACGGCTCCGACGCGATCGCCGGCGTGATCAACATCGTGCTCAAGTCGCAGACCAACGAAACCCAGTTGAGCGGCACCGTGGGCACCACCTCCAAGGGCGACGGCGACCTGGTGTCCGGCAGCGCCAATACCGGCTTCGCGCTGGGCTCGGACGGCGGCTTCCTGAACCTGACCCTGGAAGGACGCCATCGCGGCGAAACCAACCGCGCCGGCCTCGACACACTGCGCGTCGATCCGCCGCGCGTGACCCAGCGCATCGGCGACAGCCTGGCCAAGGACGCCTACCTGTGGTGGAACGCCGGCCTCCCGTTCGACAAGGCGGGCGAGTTCTATGCGTTCGGCGGCGTCTCCAAGCGCACTGGCGACTCGGCCGGCTTCTTCCGCTCCAAGGGCGATGGCCGCACCGTGCCGGCCGTGTACCCGAACGGCTTCCTGCCGAACATCATGACCACCGTGAAGGACGCGTCGCTGGCGGTCGGCTTCAAGCGCGACCTGGCCAACGACTGGAAGTTCGACATCAGCGTCAACCAGGGCCACAGCGAACTCGGTTTCCACGAGCGTAATTCGATCAACGTGAGCTACTGGTACGAGCCGAAACCGGGCGGCGGCATCTATGCGGAATCGCCGCTCGAAGCCGACACCGGCAAGCTGAAATTCGACCAGACCACCTTCAACGCCGACGTGCGCGGCCCGATGGAGTTCGGCGCATCGAAGGTGTTCGTCGCCGCCGGCTTCGAGTACCGGCGCGACAACTACGCGATCGAGGCGGGCGATCCGGTCTCCTACCAGTATGGGCGCACGAACAACCCGGCGATCAAGATTTTCGACCAGACCGGGGGCATCGCCGCCTCCGGCGCCCAGGGATTCCCGGGCTACACGCCGGGCACCGCGGTCGACGCGGGACGCCATAACATCGCCGTGTACCTCGACCTGGAACACAATCTCACCCAGCAGCTGCTGGTCGCCGCCGCGGTACGCCACGAGAAGTATTCCGACTTCGGCAACACGACCACCGGAAAACTGAGCGCCCGCTTCGATCCGTCGAAGGCGATCGGCTTCCGCGGCAGCGTTTCGACCGGCTTCCGCGCACCCAGCGTGCAGCAGAAGTTTTACAGCTCGGTGTCGACCAACCTGAATTCGGCCGGCGTGCTGACCGAAACCCTGACCGCGCGCGAAGGCAGCGCCGTCACCAAGGCGTTCGGCATCGCCCCGTTGAAACAGGAAACCTCGAAGAGCGCCAGCATCGGCATGATTCTGCGCCCGATGACCAACTTCTCGGTCACCGCGGACCTGTACCGCACCAACATCGACGACCGGATTGTCTTCTCGAGTAATATCGCGCCGGAGTCAGGCCCTTGCGCGACCGCCGCGGCATGCCCGATCAAGGCGATCCTCGATCCGTTGAAGGTCGGCCAGGCGCAGTTCTTCACCAACGCGATCGACACCACCACCGACGGCTTCGACCTTAAGGCCGAGCACACCACCAGGTGGACCGGTTCGACGCTGGTGCTCTCCGGCCAGCTCGGGTTCAACCAGACCAAGGTCAAGAACCGCCATTCGCAGTCGCCCGTGCTAACCGGCGCCCAGCTGTTCGACGATTCGCAGGTGACCCTGATCGAACGCGGCCAGCCGCGCCAGCACCACGTGATCGCCGCAGATTACACGGTCGGCCCATGGAACCTGAACACCCGCGCCAACTACTACGGCGAAGTCCAGGGCCAGGGATTCACCGCGCCGTTCATCCAGACCTGGGAAGCGAAGTGGCTGGTCGACCTGTCGCTGCGCTACGCCTTCACCAAGCGCCTCAGCCTGTCGGTCGGATCGAACAACATCTTCAATACCTACCCGACCGAGTGGGACAAGACCAAGGCCTTCCCGTTCCCGCAGCTGGGATTCACGCATTGCTGGGAGACCTGCCCGATCGGCATTAACGGCCGCTCCGGGTATGCAAAAGTAGACTACGCGTTCTAAGCCGCATCGGGGTCAGGTACAACGGACCTGATCCCATTTTTTTCGCGCCACCACAGCATCAGCATCGCCAGCGCAAACACCAGAGCGAACGGCCAGTCCGGCATGCGCTCACTTATAGCCTGTGATCCCACGGGCGTACGCGCGGCAAAGCGCGCCGTCGCGTCCCGTCTTTCTGCGGCCTGCCACAGCGGCCAATCGCCTGACGCAAAGACGTAGACATACTGCGGCTGCTGCCCCTCGACCTTCAGCCATCCCGTCTGGCGCGGCCAAACCGCAACGCATGAAGCGTCGGCCTTGTCGGGACGTCGCTGCCATGTCGCCTTCTGATTCAATGCCGGGAACACGGCGTCGCCGCGCACACCGCGCGCGCACAGTTCGACGCGCTGGCCCGGCAGCGGCATCTCGCGCGGCAGCTCCCATACGACTTCTTCTTCGCGGCGCACGCCGGCCGCGTCCAGCACGCCCTGCCACCAAATCCCAAGCTGCTGCGGCTGCGCGATCGCATGCCGGTGCCAGTCGCCCACGCCGACCCAGGCGATCCGGCCGCCTTGCCACTGGCGCGACCACACCGCGCCATCGCCGGACCAGGCGCCTTCATTCGGTCCGGCTGGATTGAACGGCGCCACCGGCATGGCCAGCGGACCCGCCGTGCGGTTTTCCGGCTGCGGTTTCAGGTCGAGCTGCACGGCGCGCTGCCACAGCTTTGGATCGGCCGCGTTGGCGCCCAGGATCACCAGCGGAGTGCCTTGCGCGACCTGCGCCAGCAAGGCGCCGCGCGCGCTGTCGGCGGCGTGCTCGAACCAGGCCGCATCGACCAGAAGGAGGTTCGGCGCCGCCGCCGATCGCGCGGTTTCGTTGCGCGTGACGGTCTTGCCCAGCGCGACCTGCCAGTCGAGCAGCGCGCCGCTGTTGGTCAGCAGGTCGTTCAGCACGCGCACGTCGAACGACGGCGCGCCGAAGTGGCCCTGCACCTGCAGCGGCGGCGTATCGACCACCTGCACCGGCACCGGCCCCTCCGCCAGAATCTTCCCGGCCGCATCGAACAGGCGCGCGCGCAGCACCAGCAGTTCCGCCGCCGGCGGCAGCCACTGCACGCTGACCCTGTTTGCGCTGCCGGTACCCTCCGCAAGGACCTGGCCGTTCTCGGCCAGGAGCTGCACGCGGGTTGCGCCGGCGAGTGTGGCTGTCAGCGTGAACATACGGCCCAGCGACAGGCGGCGCGGGAAGTCGAGGCGCATCTCGCCTTCAACGGGTCGCGCCCAGCTCAAAGCCCGCGCCGGCAGGTCGCGCCATTCGGATTCGCGCAGCCCATCGCCGTTTACCTTCATCGGCGTCGCGGCTTGACCCGGCAGCTGGAAATTGCCCGCGAGGCCGGCCAGCGCGACGGCGGCCAGCGCCACCAGCAGCGCGTCGATCCAGCGACGCCGCCAGGCGTAGATACCGGCGCTGGCAGCGCCGATCAGTGCGATTGCGATCATCATCATCGCGCCGCCTTGCGCCATGCGCGCTCGAACGGCGTGGCGGACGCCGGCGCCGCTTGCAGCAGTACTGGCGCATCGGCGATCGCGCCGCGCAGCCACGCGCGCAGCACCGGCCGGCATGGCATGCAGCCATCGCCCACGTCCTGCACCGCGCGCTGCGCCTGCAGCCGTTGCTCGTCGGCGGTGACGTGCGCGCGGATCCAGTCGTGCGCGGTGCGGCTCCACAGCGCCGGCAGCGCGCCATCGCCGCCCAGTGCGCGCAGCAGTTCCCGCACTTCGGCCGGCACCGCGTCATGCGCGGCGCCCTGCTCGCGGCGATAGCCCTTGGCGCCCACCACGTCGCCCGTCATGCGCAATTCTTCCTTGATCGGCGGCGGCGCGAACGCCGTCTTGTGCAGATAGATGCGGTCGGCCTGCTGCAGTTGCTTGATCGCCTCCAGCGCCTTGTGCTCCGGCGCCAGCGCGCTTGACGGCTTGATCGCGCGCAGGGCCTTCTCGGCATCCCACATCGCCGACAGCGCGCGCCGCAGAACCTTCTTCGTTCCTTCGTCGAACAGCGTCGCGTTCTCGGCCTGGTCATGCGCGTGGCCGAACTCGTGCAGCACGTCCTGTTTCTCGTTCTTCTCATGGGCTTCGTGCTCGTCGCCGCCGAACAGCGTGGATTCCTCGCCGAGGAACTGCCCATACCTGCGCCGCAACTGGGCCTGGTCGGCGGCGATCGATTCGCTGCGGCTGCGCACCGTTGCCGCGGCCAGATTCGGCTGCGCCTTGATATCCGCCAGCAGCTGCTCGGTGTCGATGATCACCTGGCGCTGGCTGCGCAGGTTCTCCGGCTTGACCAGCATCGGCAGCGCGGATGTTTCGTCGTCGGCGGTCACCAGGCCAGGCAGCCGCAAGGTGTAGGTGGGCGACTGGACGGCGTGCGGCGGCTCGGCGTTGTCGCTGGCGCGCACGAAGAAATACAGCTCGTCGCCGGGCTCCATGCCGAGTTCGGAGAGGCTCCACTGCTTCGACCAGTCCCGCGCGCGCGGATCGTTCGCGGCAGGCAGCGGCACCTCGCGGTCGCTGAAGCGGATGTTCTCGCCGCTGCCACGCGCCAAGGTCAGGTGCATGGTGGCGCGCGTGACCGCATAGTCGTCGCGCACCGACACGGCAATCGCAACACTGCCGGTGCCGGCAGCAAGCACCTGGACCATGTCGGACGGCTTGGAAATGGTGACCTGCGGCGGCAGGTCGGGTTTGACGCGCAGGTTGTAGCGCGCGCCGCGCCAGCGCCAGAACACCGATTCGGTGGCGGTCCAGCGCGCGCATTCGGCGCCCGCCTCGAGATGCTGGCCGTCGCTCAGTTCGATTGCGCCCTGGCCGCACCAACGCACCTCGCTGCGCTCCGGCACGAGCAGGTCGCGCGGCGCGGATTCGAACGGCGCCATGCCGGTGTAACGAGGCGGCGCGATGCGCATGAGGATAACGGCGGGGGCGGCAGCCGGCATCGGCGCCTTCGCAGCCGCCGGCGGCGCCCATTCGCCTGGATGCGGAATCCATACCGCGGCGGCGGCAAGAAGGCTGACAGCGATCCAGTGATAGCTGCCGCGCACGCGGGCCCGCGCTACCGCCGCCAGGTCCTTGTCGCGCAGCCGGCCAACAAGGCGTTCGCGCTGCAGAACGGCCAGCGGAGTGGCCGCATTCTCCAGCAAGGCGCTGCTGTCCTCGAGCTCCGGCAACGCGCCGTCCAGCCAGCGCGACCAGTTGGCTGCGACGCGCCGGCGCAGCAGGAAAGCGTCGGTCAGAACGAAAATCAAGGCAGCAAGCAGTCCCCACCCCGACCGCCGCAGTAACCATGGCAGCAGAACGCCCAGCCACAGCGGCCAGCGCCGGCGCAGGACAGCGCGCCAAAGGCGTGCAACGATTTCAGCGCCGGCGTGCATGGACGAGAATCCTTTCAATGGCGAACACCACGGCAATCAGGGAAAGTATCCGTTCGCGCCACGCTCCGCCGTCGTGAGCCGTGGACGCGGAAGGCGTGGGCGCCAGCACCTGCGATGGCGGCGTAAATGCGACTGGGGCGTAATGCAGGCGCTGCCAGGACTCGAACAAGGCGCGCGCGGCGTCGGCGCTGGCGACCGGCCAGTCCTTCGACGCCCAGACGCGGCCGCGGGGGCTATTCGCGTAGCGTATGCCGTCGACCGATGGCGCGGTGCGCAGCTCCGGAAAAGCACTGGCGTCGCCCACCCACCACAACGGCGCATGCATGGTTGCCGGCGGCGCTTCCGCGACATCCCACACAATCAATTCGGTCCTGGCGTCGGGCGTATCGGTCACGGCATACCGCTGCGGGCCGTCGAGAGCGGCAAACAAGGCGCGCCACTGGTGTGCGCGCTTGCTGACGACGGCGACCCGGCGTTCAGACTGCGCGAAGGGCTTCACTTCCGTGCGCAGTTCGACCTGATGACGCAGCTTCGGCTGGACAGCGGGCATCGGCGCCGCACCGGCCACCAGCAGGCGCGCGCCGGACTTCCACTCGCCTTCATGCGCGGCGAGATAGGCGAAAGGGTCGGAAACGACAAGCCTGGCCGCACCGGCGAAGCGCGCATCCGCGACCTGGCGCTCCAGCCAGGCGGCGTCGGTCCCCGGCACTGCCAGCACTGTGTCGCCGCGCCACGGAATCGCCACACCGGCAAGCAGTGCGATGGCTGCCGCCAGAAGCAGGCAGCGCGCCAGCAGCAGGAGTCGTTCGGTCCAGCGCCACACGCGCAGCTGTTGCGGGTCGGCGCGCGGCAGGAAGCGCGCGGTGGCGAGCGGCGCCGCCGCAGTGCGCTCGCGCTTCTGCCGATGCCACCAGATGGGCAGCAGCACGACGGCCAGCGCCAGCCACCACATGCTCATGCGCCACCCGCCTGGCGCAGCCATGCGCGCAGCACGCCCTGGATCGGCTGCTCGATGCGCGCTTCAAGACTACGGACATCGCTGCGCCGGCAATCGGCGGTCATGGCCGCGAAGTGCTCGCCGCGCGCCTTAATGTAGCTGGCGCGCGCCTGCGCATCGAAGCGGAACAATCCCGCGCCCTGCTCGGGATCGCGCCAGGCGCTGCCGTCGGCGAAATCGGCGTCGCGCTCGGCTTCGGTCTGCAGGCACAGCGCGCGCACATCGTGCCGCATGTGGCGCAGCCGCAACAGGGCCTCGGACTGAGGCGAGGGCCAGTCGAGGAAATCGCTGACGGCGAAGATCAGGCTGGGCGAACGCGCGAAGTGCAGGCTGGCGCGCAGGGTCTCGGCCGGCGGCAAGTCGCCTTCGGCCACGGTGCGCGACAACTGGGCAAGCACGCGCTGCATCTGCCGCGGGCCGCGCGCGGCCGGCGTGAATTTCACCCGCCCTGCGCCGCACACGATCAGGCCGAACGCGTCGCCTTGGCGCTGGGCGATCGCCGCCACGCAGGCCAGCAAGGCGCGCGCGTATTGAAGTTTGTCGAGCCCGTGGACGCTGCGGCTCGGCTCCGCCATCGATGCGCTGGCGTCGAGCCACAGCCAGACCGCGACGTGGCTGTCGCGCTCGGCCTCGCGCACGTAGTAGCGGTCGGCGCGCGCCAGCAGCTTCCAGTCCACGCGGCGCCACTCGTCGCCCGGCGCGTAGGCCCGGTACTCGGAGAATTCCACGCCGGCCCCGTGCTCGCGACCCGCGTGGATGCCGTGGCCGAGGCCAGCCAGCACGTGGCGGATGACGAGATTGAGATCGGTGGTGTGCGCCAGCAGCGCGGGTGTCGCCAGCATTGTCAGTCGACGCGGATCTCGCCGCGCAGCGCCAGCAGGATGTCGGCGATGGCGACGCCGTCGGCTTCGGCTTCGAAATTGCGCAGCACGCGATGCGCCAGAACCGGCAGCAGCATGGCGCCGATGTCGTCGCGCGTGACCGCCAGCCGTCCGTGCATCAGCGCGCGCGCCTTGGATGCCAGCACCAGCGCCTGCCCGGCGCGCGGACCGGCGCCCCAGCCGACGTGTTTCAGCACACTCGGCACCTTGCTGTCGTGCGGGCGCGTCGCCCGCACCAGCCGCGTGGCGTAGCGCAGCAAATGTTCGCCGATTTCGATGTCGCGCACCAGCATCTGCAGGCGCAGCAGGCTAGCCGCGTCCAGCGCAGGGGTCGCGTCCTGCAGGCCGGCGTGGGTGGTGCGCGAAACCATCGCCATTTCCTCGTCTTCGCTCGGATAGCCGACGTCGATGCGCAGCAGGAAGCGGTCGAGCTGCGCCTCGGGCAGCGGATAGGTGCCGGCCTGCTCGATCGGATTCTGCGTCGCCAGCACGAAGAACGGCTGCGGCAGCTTGTGCGTCTGGCCGGCGAACGTCACGGCGCGCTCCTGCATCGCTTCGAGCAGTGCCGACTGGGTCTTCGGCGGCGCGCGGTTGATTTCGTCCGCGAGCAGGACCTGGGTGAACACGGGACCCTGCTGGAAGCGAAACACGCGCTGGCGCGTCACGGTGTCTTCCTCGAGGATCTCGGTGCCGACGATATCGGACGGCATCAGGTCGGGCGTGAACTGCACCCGGCGGAACTGCATGTCGGTGGCCTGCGCCAGCGACTTGACCAGCAGCGTCTTGCCCAGTCCCGGCACGCCCTCGACCAGCGCATGGCCGCCGGCCAGCAGGCAGATGATCAGCGACTCGACCACGTCGTCCTGGCCGATGATCACGCGCGCCATGCTCGCCTTCAGCGCGCCCACTTTTGCCGTCAGGCCGGCAATCTCGTTTTCGTTCCACGCTACTACTGCATCACGTTCCGACACGTCAGGCTCCCAGTGCATATTGAATGATGTTGACCGCGAAGCGGGTGTTGTCGATCACCAGCCAGCGCTTGTTGCGAAAATCGTAGTCCCACTCGCAGCCGTAATCCTTGTTCGAGTACAGCACGCGGATGCGGCCGCCGATCTCGATCGCCTTGAGGTAGTCGTGCACCAGGTCGTCGCCCCAGCCATTGAGTTCGTTGCCGGTATTCGGAGGCCCGTCGAAATGGAAGAAGCTCGAATAGATCGGATGCGTGTTCGGGATTTTCTTCAGCGCCTTCGGGCCGAACATGCGCGCCAGCTCGGCTTCGAAGGACTTGGCGAACAGGCCGTCGATGTCGTGGTTGCAGTCGTCGACGAAGACGAAGCCGCCGCCGCGCACGTAGCGCTCGAAGTTCTTGCGCTCGGCGGGCGTGAACTGCACCAGCTTGTGGCCGGCCAGGTAGCAGAACGGCGCCTCCAGCATCTTCGGGTCGGACAGGTTGACCACCCGTTCGGCCGGATCGACCCGCAAGGTGGTGTATTCGACCAGCGAATTGAGCACGTTGCTGGGCATGCGGATGTCGACGTCCCAGTCGCCCGAGTCGTACATCAGGCGCGTGAAATAGAAATCGACCGGCCGCATGTCCCGCCCCGCTTACACCGCGTCCGACAGCGACGTGAAGTTGAAGTCGCGCAGCTTCATCGGCGGGATCAGCATCGAGTACTGCACTTCGTCGCCGCCGATAATCTGCGGGCGGCCCAGCTCTTCGACGTTGTTGAGCATCGAGACCGGGCTTTCGTTGAAGCGGAAGTTCTTGATCGGGTGCTTGATCTTGCCGTTTTCGACGTAGAAGGTGCCGTCGCGCGTGAGGCCCGTCAGCAGCAGCGACTGCGGATCGACTTCGCGGATGTACCAGGTGCGGGTGACGATGACGCCCTTCTTGGTCGATGCGACCAGTTCCTCGAGCGACTTCGAGCCGCCGGCCATGATCATGTTGCCGTGCCGCGCGGTCGGCTTGACGCCCTGCTTTTGCGCCCAGTACTGCGAGTAGTCGAGCGAGACGATCTTGCCATTCTTGACGACGTCGGTGCGCTGGCGCGGCAGCATCGAGCCGGCATCCCATGGCAGCACCGGCACGTCCTTGTCCCACGGGTCGGCCCAGATGTTGACCTGCTCGTCGAACAGCTTTTCGCCGAGGCGGTTGCCGCCGCCCTTCTTCGACAGGAAGCTGCGGCCCTCGTCGGCGCGGCGCGCATCGAAGGAGTTGAACATGCGGCCGATCAGCTCCGACGTCGCGGCCGGCTCCAGGATGACGGTGTAGCGGCCGGGCTCCAGCGCCTTGGCGTCGACCGAGCGCAGCGCCTTTTCGATTGCCACTTCCGAAGCGGCGCGCGCGTCGAAATTGCGCACGTCGCCGACCGAGCGGGTGACCCAGCCGGAGCCGCGCCCGTCTTCGGTGCGCGCGGTGACGGTGAAATCGAGATCGGTGTATTCCTGGAAGCCGAACAGTCCGTTGGAGTTGGCGATCGCCTGGAAGCCGGTGGTGTCGACGAAGAAGCCGGCGGTGACCAGCTTGTTCTTGCGGCCTGCCAGGATGCTGTGCGAAGCGACTTCGGCGCGGTACTCGGGGTCGATGGCGGCGGTGGCGGCGGTGTAGGTGTTGGAGGGCTTGAACACCTGCTTGCCGACGGCCGGCATGAACTGCGGGTTCTCGGGCGCGAGGCGGGCGATCTCCTCGGCGCGGCGCACCGCGCGTTCGAGCGACTTGTCGTCGAATTCGTTGATCGACGCGGTGCCCTGGCGCTTGCCGAAGGCGACGCTGACGGTCAGCTGGGTGTTTTCGGTCAGGCCCGCGGTGCTGACGCTATTCTGCGCGTAGCGGATATTGCCCTTGCGGCTGCCGGCGATGTTGACGCGGCACTCATCGGCCTTGGAAAATCCCAGCACGCGGTCGCAGATGCGCTTTGCTTCTTCCTGGTTCAGCTGTTTCATCCTGAAGTCTCCTTAGCCGATCTTGCGAGCGGTGTTGATCACGTTGATGCCGTTGAAGCGGGTGGTGCTTGATCCGTGCGATACGGCGCTGACCTGGCTCGGCTGGCCCTTGCCGTCGAAGAAGGAGCCGCCCATGCGCCAGTCGCGCTGGTCGCAGATCGCACTGCAGGCATTCCAGAATTCCTGGGTGTTCGACTGGTAGGCGACGTCCTCCAGTGGACCGACGATCTTGCCGTTCTTGATCTCGAAGTACATCTGGCCGCCGAACTGGAAGTTGTAGCGCTGCTGGTCGATCGAGTACGAGCCGCGGCCAAGGATGTAGATGCCCTTCCTGACGTCGGCGACCATCTCGTCGGGCGTGAGCTTGTCCTTGCCGGCGGCCAGCGAGACGTTGGGCATGCGCTGGAACTGCACGCTGCTCCACGAGTCGGCGTACGAACAGCCGTGCGACTCCTTCTCGCCGATGACGTGGGCCTGGTCGCGCGTGGCCTGGTAGTTCACCAGGATGCCGTCCTTGATGATGTCCCAGCGCTTGCACTTGACGCCTTCGTCGTCGTACGCGACAGCGCCGAGCGAACCGGGCGTGGTCTTGTCGGCGATGAAGTTGACGCGCTCGGAGCCAAACTTGAATTTTTTGGTCTGCCATTTGTCCAGCGTGGCGAAGCTGGTGCCGGCGTAGTTGGCTTCGTAGCCGAGCACGCGGTCCAGCTCCGTCGGGTGGCCAACCGATTCGTGGATGGTCAGGAACAGGTGTTCGGGACTGAGCACGAGGTCGTACTTGCCCGGCTCTACCGACTTGGCTGTGAGCTTGACCTTGGCGTTGCGGCCGGCCGCGCGCGCATCCTCGACCAGGTCGGTCGAGCGCGTGTACAGCGTGGCGACGCCGCCGGCGGCCTGCACCTTGTCGGCCGGACGACCGTCGAAATACTCGAAGCCCATGCCGACCGGCGAAGCCATGCTGTTGCAGGTGCGGAAGCGGTTGTTGGCCTTGTCCACCGCGGTGGCCGCCACCGGCGCCCACAGGCGATGGATGTCCTGGTCGATGTAGGACCCGTCGGTGGAAGCGAAGTACTTCTGCTGGTTGACCTGGAACAGGCTGGCCGTCATGAAGGTGGCGCCGGCGTCGAGGCCGGCCTTGCTGGCGACGACCAGCATGTCGGCCTTGTCCTTGACCGGCACCGTGCGCCAGTCGCGCGTCATCGGCGTGGCCCAGCTGACTTCGCCGACGCCCTTGACCGGCGCCATTTTCAGCGGTTCGGTTTGCAGCTTGGCGTTGGCGCGCGCGATGGCCACGGCCTGGCGCGCGGCGCCGGCCACGCCGTCCGGCGAGACGTCGTTGGTCGAGGCGAAGCCGTAGGCGCCGCCGGCGATCACGCGCACGCCGACACCGTAGGACTCGGTGTTGACGACGTTTTCGACGTTCAGGTCGCGCGTGGTGATGAACTGGTTCAGGTAGCGGCCGATGCGCACGTCGCAGTAGCTGGCGCCGGCCTTGGTGGCTGCGTTCAGCCCGGCGTCGGCCAGCGCCTTCTTGAACGACAGCGCCACGGGGTTGAGCAGTTCTTCCGCGGCGATGGCGTTGCCGAACACCGGCACCAGCATGGCGCCGGCGGCGCCACCGCCGATTTTAAGAAAGGTACGTCGTTCCACAAACTCTCCGTTACACAGCGTCCGACAGGGACGTGAAATTAAAGTCGCGCACTTTCATCGGCGGGATCAGCATCGCGTACTGCACTTCGTCGCCCGCGATGATTTGCGGCTTGCCGATTTCCTCGATGTTGTTGAGCATCGTGACCGGGCTCTCGTTGAAGCGGAAGTTCTTGATCGGGTGCTTGATCTTGCCGTTCTCGATGTAGAAAGTGCCGTCGCGCGTGAGGCCCGTCAGCAGCACCGACTGCGGATCGACCAGGCGGATGTACCAGGTGCGCGTGACCAGCACGCCCTTTTTGGTATTGGCGATCAGCTCCGCGGTGGACTTGCCGGTGCCGGCCATGATCATGTTGCCCGGCGAGCCGATGGCGCGCTTGTCCATTTTTTTGGCCCAGTAGCGCGAGTAGTCGAGCGAGGCGACGCGGCCGTCCTTGATCATCGCCATGCGCTCGCGCGGCAGCATGGTGCCGTTATCCCACGGCAGGACCGGCACGTCCTTGTCCCACGGATCGGCCCAGATGTTGACCTGCTGGTCGAACAGCTTTTCACCGAGGCGGTTGCCGCCGCCCTTTTTCGACAGGAAGCTGCGGCCTTCGTCGGCCTGGCGCGCATCGAAGCCGGACAGCATGTAGCCGATCAGGTCGGACGTCGCGGCCGGCTCGAGGATGACGGTGTAGCGGCCCGGCTCGAGCGCCCTGGCGTCGACCGAGCGCAGGGCTTTTTCGATGGCGACGTCGGACGCTTCGCGCGGGTCGAACAGGGCGATGTCGCCGGCCGAGCGCTTGACCCAGCCGGAGCCGCGGCCGTCTTCCGTGCGCACGGTGCAGGTGAAGTCCACCGACGTGGCCTGCTGGTGGCCGAACACGCCGTTGGAATTGGCGATGGTTTCGAACGAAGTGCGGTCGGTGAAGAAGCCGGCGCAAACCAGCTTGTTCTTGCGGCTCGCCTCGATGCTGTAGGCCGCCGCCTGGGCGCGGAACTCGGGGTCGATGGCGGCGGTTTTGGCGCTGAAGGTGGCGCTGGGCTTGAAGGCCTGCTTGCCGACGGCTGGCATGAACTCGGGATTTTCCGGCGCCAGGCGCGCCAGGTCTTCGGCGCGGCGCACGACTTTTTCCAGCGACTTGTCGTCGAACTCGTTGATCGTGGCGGTGCCCTGCTTCTTGCCGTAGGCGACCGACACCGACAGCTGGGTGTTTTCGACCAGGCCGGCGGTGGAGACGTTGTTGCGGGCGTAGCGGATGTTGCCGGTGCGGTCGCCGGTGATGGTGACGGTGCACTCGTCGGCCTTGGTCAAAGCCATCACGCGGTCGGTGATGCGGAGGGTTTCGTCCTGGGTCAGAATCTTCATTGCGGTCCCCGGCTTAGCCGATCTTGCGAGCGGTGTTGATCACGTTGATGCCATTGAAGCGCGTGGTGCTGGCGCCGTGCGACACGGTGCTGACCTGCCCCGGCTGGCCTTTGCCGTCGAAGAAGGAGCCGCCCATGCGCCAGTCGCTGTCGTCGCAGATGGCGCTGCAGGCGTTCCAGAATTCCTGGGTGTTCGACTGGTAGGCCACGTCTTCGAGCTGTGCGCCGATCTTGCCGTTGACGATTTCGAAGAACAGCTGGCCGCCGAACTGGAAGTTGTAGCGCTGCTGATCGATCGAGAACGAGCCGGCGCCAACGATGTAGATGCCCTTCTTGACGTCCTTGATCATTTGATCCGGCGTGAGCTTCTTCGTTCCCGCCGCGAGCGAAATATTCGGCATGCGCTGGAACTGCACGCTGCTCCACGAGTCGGCGTACGAACAGCCGTGCGACTCCTTCTCGCCGATGATGTGGGCCTGGTCGCGCGTGGCCTGGTAGTTCACCAGCACGCCGTCCTTGATGATGTCCCAGTGCTTGCACTTGACGCCTTCGTCGTCGTAGCCGACCGCGCCGAGCGAACCCGGAATGGTCTTGTCGGCGATGATGTTGACGCGGTCGGAGCCGTACTTGAATTTCTTCGACTGCCACTTGTCGAGCGTGGCGAAGCTGGTGCCGGCGTAGTTGGCCTCGTAGCCGAGCACGCGATCGAGTTCGGTCGGGTGGCCGACCGACTCGTGGATCGTCAGCCACAGGTGCTCGGGCGAGAGCACCATATCGTATTTGCCCGGCGCGACCGACTTGGCGGTCAGCTTTTCCCTGGCCTGGCGGCCGGCGGCGCGGGCGTCCTCGATCAGGTCGTACGAACCCTTGTACAGCGTGGCGACGCCGCCCGCGGCCTGCACCTTGTCGGCGGCACGGGCGTCGAGGTATTCGTAGCCCATGCCGACCGGCGAGGACAGTCCCTGGCGCGAGCGGAACTTGTTGGTGGACTTGTCGACCGCGGTGGCGGTCAGCGGCACCCAGATGCGATGGATGTCCTGGTCGATATAGGAGCCGTCGGTGGAAGCGAAGTACTTCTGCTGGTTCACCTGGAACATCACCGAGTTCATGAAGCTCGCGCCGCTGTCCATGCCGGCCTTGTTGGCCGCTATCAGCAGTTCGGCCTTCTCCTTGACCGGGACCGCGCGCCAGTCCTTTTTGATCGGGGTGGCCCAGGCCACTTCGCCGACGCCCTTGACCGGAGCGAGGCGCACAGGTTCGGCCTGCAGCTTCGAGTTGGCCTTGGCGATCGCCACGGCCTGGCGCGCGGCGTTGGCCACGCTGTCGGGCGACATGTCGGAAGTGGCGGCGAAGCCGTAAGCGCCGTTGCACAGAACGCGAACGCCGACGCCGGCCGATTCGGTGTTGGTGACGTTTTCGACGTTCAGGTCGCGGGTGTTGATGAACTGGTTCAGGTAGCGGCCGACCCGCACGTCGCAGTAGCTGGCACCGGCCCTGGTGGCGGCGTTGAGCGCGACGTCGGCCAGGGTCTTCTTGTATTTTTCGGCGAGGGGGGTGAGCAGCTCTTCGGCCGCCACCGCGTTGCCGAACACCGGCACCAGCAAGCTGCCCATCGCCAGGCCGCTGATGTTGAGAAAAGTACGACGTTCCATGGTATCTCCTGACAAATCGATGACGGGGGCAGCGGCGCTGCGGCAGCTGGTACGGCACAACCTGAATCGGGTCCGGCGAAAATCTCGGGCAACCATAACAGTTACGAAACAGTTTGAATAGGCAAATGTTGTGCCACTGGCTAAGTGCTTGATTTTGAAATGGCGTGCGTCCGTCAAGTGTGTCCGGGGGTGTCCGCGGGTGTCCGGCGCGGACGGCGCGACATGCATATATATGGCGCCTCCCAACGCTTCGCTTGACCGCGGCGGCGGCTTGGTTGATGATCTGGCCACCTCGAACAACAACACGGAGACACCATGAAACGAATCATCCTGGCCGCCATGCTGGCAGCTGGCCTGTGCGGCGGCGCGCAGGCAGCCGACGACGCGCTCAAGGCCGCGATCGCCAGCAGCACCCGCCTGCCGGCCAACGTGGCCCGCGACGGCGCGCGCCATCCGTACGAGACCCTGTCCTTCTTCGGCATCAAGCCGAACATGACGGTGGTCGAGCTGGTGCCGGAGGGCGGCTGGTACACCGAGATCCTGGCGCCCTACCTGCGCGAGCACGGTGTGCTGATCGGCGCCGGCGACGAAGTCAAGCCGGAAAACCGGTACGGCATGATGTTCATGAAGAAGGTCAACTCGAACCCGGTCTACGACAAGGTGCGGATCGGGATCTTCCAGCCGCCGGTGAAGTATGCGATCGCCCCGGCCAACAGCGTCGACATGGTGCTCACCTTCCGCAACATGCACAACTGGGTCGAGCTGGGCGACGACAAGCTGCAGGAAGCGCTGAAAAGCGTCTACACGGTGCTCAAGCCGGGCGGCGTGTTCGGCCTGACCGACCATCGCCTGCCGGCGTCGATGAAACAGGACGCCACTGCCAGCACCGGCTACGTTTCCGAAGCGTGGGTCATCAAGCAGGTCGAAGCGGCAGGCTTCAAGCTGGTGGCGAAATCCGAGATTAACGCCAACCCGAAGGACAACGCGAATCATCCGAAGGGCGTGTGGGCGCTGCCGCCGACGCTGGCCAACAAGGACGACAAGCGCGCCGACTACCTGGCGATCGGCGAAAGCGACCGCATGACGCTCAAGTTCGTCAAGCCCTAAGCGGCGCCGCCGGACCGGAGCGGCTGGCACGCAACAGAGGCGCCCGGCCGGCGTCAAATACTTGTCTTTCGGAAACTGATTGGTGTTATTCTGAAACGCTAGTTATTTGAAGCGCACGCAACAGGGATTTTTTGTGGTCAAGGCAGGATTCATCAAGAGGGCCCGCGGGTGGCTGGCTGTGGCCAGCCTGCTCGTACTGGGCGGCTGTCATCGCGAGGAGCGCGCCGCTACGCCGGCGGCCGCGGCGACGCCAATCACCATCAACGCGCTGGTGTGGGCGCCCGACTGGCCGGAAGAGATGCACGAGGTGGCCAGGCAGTTCATGCGCCAGAACCCCGACGTGCGGGTCAACGTGCAGTTCATGGTGGGCAATTCGGTCGAAGAGAACATCAAGCCGAAGGTCGCCTCGCGCAACCTGCCGGACCTGATGTCGGTCAATCCGAATCCGTACGCGGCCGCGCTGGCCGACCAGGGCGTGCTGGCCGACGTCGGCCACACCGCGGCCTGGAGCCGCATGCTGCCAAGCCTGAAATCGGACTGGATCACGCAGGACGGCAAGCGCTTCGGCATCGCCGGCGGGGTCGCCGCCACCGTCATCTACTACAACAAGGACATGTTCGCGAAGGCCGGCATCGACAAGCTGCCGACCAATTTCGCCGAATTCCTCGACGTGTGCGCGCGCCTCAAGAAGGCCGGCTTCACGCCGATTTTCTGGAACGGCGGCTTCCCCAACATCATCGGCAACGGCGCCTTCAGCTTCGGCTTCGCGAACAATGTCGCGGCGCGCACCCCCGACTGGAAGGCGCGCATCGCCGACGGCACGCTGAGGCTGGACACGCCTGCCGGCGCCGACATTTTCGCGAAGATCCGCACCGTGGCGCAGCGCGGCTATGCGCAGCAGAACCTAATGCGCTCGACCTACGACGAGGGCATCCGCTCCTTCGTCGAAGGGAAGACCGCGATGGCGTTCCAGGGCACCTGGGCGGCCGGCAGCCTGTTGCACGGCAAAGGCTTCCAGACCGGGGTATTCCTGCCGCCATGGAACGACAAGGGCGCCGCGGCGGTGCCGGTGATCGGCAGCGAGACGGGCTTCGCCGTGTGCGAGACGCCGAAGAAAGAAGCGGCGATCCGCTTCCTCGAGTTCATTACCGGCGAAGGCTTCGCGCTGCAGCAGGCCAAGCGCCAGAACATCTCCCCATTCGCGCAAGCGCCCGGCGCGGCGACCGGCGATCCGCGGATGGTCGCCTATCTCGAAGCGGCCGGCCGGGCGCCGGTCACGGGCAGTCCGTATTACTCGATGCTGCCGGCGAATACGATCGACATGCTGCATCCGCTGATCCAGGAGGTCCTGGTGGGCAAGGCCACGCCGCAGCAGGCGGCGCGCCGGCTCGATGCGTCGATTCGCGACGAAGCAAAAAAGCATTTCAAGTAGGCGGGCATGAACAAGACCGCCGACTACCTGTCGCTGCGCCTCCTGCGCAAAATCGGCATCCGGCCGCGCCTGATCGGGGCATTCGTGATGTTGTCGCTGCTGCCGCTGGTGATCGCCGGCGTCATCTCCTACGCCGAATCGACCGCCGCGATCGCCGAGCGCACGCGGGTGCTGTCGACCGAAGTGGTCAAGCAGGTGTCGAAAAACATCCAGCTGGAGATGGCCAAGCTGGAGTCGGACACCGAAACGCTGGTGCTGTCGGACCGGGTGCAGGATGCGCTGGCGCAGTATGCCGGCGGCGACGAACTGGCGATGACGGCGGCGCGGCGCGAACTGATGCGCGCGCTGCTCGACCGCTATGGCTCCTACGATTTCATCAACCAGAAGTACCTGCTCGACCGCGACAACCGGATCATCGACACGCAGGTGTTTTCCACGCTGTCGCGCGGCGTGGTGCAGTACGTGGAGCGCGCACCCAAGCTGCTGGGGCGACCTTACTGGGGCATCTACGACAACGCATCCGGGCAGAAAAGCATGGTGCTGCTGCGCGCGATCCACAACAAGGCAAACAACCAGCTGGCGGGGAACCTGTTCCTCGGGGTGCGCCCGAGCCACTTCTCGTCGATTTTCGAGGACGTCAACCTGGGCAGCGGCAGCGACATCTTCGTGCTCGACTCCGAAGGCGGAAAAGTGGTGGTGGGCGGCACAAGCGGAACGCCCGATGCGGCGCTGACCGACGAACTGCGGCGCAGCATGCAGCGCGGTCAGCGCAGCGGCTTCGCCGGCTACGACAGCACGCGTGGCGGGCGCCAGCTGGCGGCCTACTCGCAGGTGGCTGAAACCGGCTGGTTCGTGGTCGCCACCATCCCGCAAAGCAAACTGACGATCGAAGCGCAGGAAGTGCGCGACAAGAGCATCCTGATCGGCCTGGCCGGCTTCGTGATTTCGATCGTGTTCGCGGCGATCCTGGCGCGCAGCATCTCGGCGCCGCTGGAGCGGCTGATGCAGAGCATGCGCGACACGGAGCGCGGCAACTACGCGCGCCCGCTGACGCCCGAGGGCAGCGACGAGCTGACAGTGCTGACGCGCCAGTTCAACGAGATGGCCGGCACGGTCGCGCGCCAGCACGAAGAGCTCGAGGAACGCGTCAGCGAGCGCACGCGCGACCTGGCGGCGGCCAACGACAAGCTGGCGGCGCTGTCGATGACGGACAGCCTGACCGGCATCGCCAACCGGCGCCGCTTCGACGAGGTATTCGCTCAGGAGCTGCTGCGCTCGACGCGGGCCAAGGCGCCGCTGGCGCTGCTGATGCTGGACGTGGATTTCTTCAAGGCTTACAACGATCATTACGGCCACCAGGAAGGCGACGCCTGCCTGCGCCGCGTGGGCGAACTGCTGCAATCGCATGCAAGGCGGGCGAGCGACCTGGCCGCGCGTTACGGCGGCGAGGAGTTCGTGATGATCGCGGCCGAGACCGACGGCGCCACGGCGATGGCGCTGGCCGAAACCATCCGCGCCGCGGTCGAAGCGCTGCAGCTGGAGCATGCGCGATCGCCGCTCGGGTTCCTCACGGTGAGCATCGGTGTGGTGTCGCTGGTGCCGGACGAAGCAACCAGCGCGGGGCAGATCCTGCGGCTGGCCGACCAGGCGATGTACCGGGCCAAGGACCAGGGGCGCAACCAGGTGGCGATGGCGCGCAGCCGCGTTGCCGAATGAAGATGGGGTCAGGTCCGCGAGGCGAGCCCCCTGGACTGTCGGCGTCACGAACTGTAATTGCCCGCTCGTAAACCTGAATACAACTTAACGGAACTCAAAATCGATTTTTTGCCATCGCGTAACTTCACCAATGATTCTTCTCAGCAAGGAGTTGATGATGGCGAACGATGCGGATCAGATCTTGCAATGGTGCGAGGAAGAGTGGGACAGGTGGAAGAGCGACTGTAGCGGATTCGTAAAGGCTGTCAGCACTCGAGCGGGCGAATCATTATTTGGCCGAGCAAATCAGATCATCGACTTCCTTGGGACGTCGAACCGGTGGGAGAACCTCGGTGCGGATGCCGCTACCGCGACAGCGCGTGCGGTCAGCGGCTCACTGGTAATAGGCGGCTTGAAGCAGCGGCCAAATGGCCACGTCGTGATTGTGGTGAAGTCGGCGCCACTAAACTATCCGGTGGGGTATTGGGGACGATTAGGGGCCGTAGGCAGAAAGAATACGACCGTGAACTGGAGCTGGAATCGGCGCGACCTCGCGCTCGTTCATTATTTCGCCGCAGTGTTGTGATGGCCGCTTCCATATCCGTAAGATGGGGGAGCGCGCTCGCATTGTGCGCTGTGGCGGCGAGTGCAGCGAATGCCGAATGCAGGCTTCGTCCGGTGACGCCTGTGGGAAGCACAGCCCAGGCCAACGGGCAAACCATTCAATTGGGCGTCGCTGACGACGCAATCCGTCCTGTTGCCTGGCAGGGGCCTCTGATGGCCGATGCATGCACGCTCGATCTCGGGATTATCGAGGGACCGCTGATGATGGCGAATGCCAGGATGCTTTACGTGCCAACCTTTTCCGGCAGCGTACGGCGATTGTTCCTGGTGGATTTGCAAGCCTGCAAAATACGCTGGCAGAGTGCAGCGTTTTCGGGGAAGCTAGACATCGCGCCGCGCTCCCTGTTACTCGGAGACAGGCGTATTGCGATCGACTCGCATTGCAGCCCGGTTGGGTCGAAGAAGTAGATTCTGTCCGCGCCGCGAACCAAGGACTGGGTCAGGTCCGGCGGACCTGACCCGGTTTTTATCGGCGCGCTTCGACTATTACAGGTCTTTTGCGGGCGGCTTGACCGGGACGAAGGTCAGGTCGGCGAAGTCGAAGCTGAAGTCGGTCTCGGTCGACACCGGCGCCATCTTCATGCGCTCGATGCTGCCATCGGGATTGAGCGAGAACGTGACGTAGGCGTCGGCGTTGAAGTTGCGCTCCTTCCAGCGGACGATGAAGGTGTCGTGCTGGAAGTGCTCCAGCGCCCCCGTCAGGTCCGGCGTGCGCGAGAAGCTCAGCACGTGCTTGCCGCCCTCTGGCTTGATCGTCACCTTGCCGTACCACGCGTCCTGGTATTCGCCGTCATAGGCGGCCAGCGCCAGCGACGGCTGCGACTTGCCGGCGCGCTTGCCGGCCGCGCCCTTCACGCGCGCCAGCTCCTTCTCGTGCGCTTCGCGCGTGACGTCGCCGTAGCGGCCGATCCAGTCGGTCGGCGTCACGCCCAGATAGTGATCCAGCATCCGGTACTGCAGCGACGCCATCGCCGGGCTGCTCTCGGCATTGGTCAGGATCGCGATGCCCAGCTTCGCTTCCGGCACCAGCGTGACCTGCGAATAGAAGCCCTGCAGCGCGCCGCCGTGCATCGCGATCTTCATGCCCTTGTAGTCCTTGAGCTGGAAGCCCAGTCCATAGGCGCTGAAGTTCGGACGCGTCGCGGCCAGGGCCGGCTTCGGCTCGTTGATCTTGATCGGCGTCTGCGCGGTCCACATCTCGCGGCTGCGCGCCTGGGTGTACAGGCGCTTGTCCGAGCCTTCGAGCTTGCCTTCGTTCAGCAGCACCGTCATCCAGCGCGCGATGTCCTCGGCGTTGGTGTTGATGCCGACCGCGCCCTCGCCGTTCGGCACCGGCATCGATTTGACAGCGGTGATCTTGTCGTCGACCTTGGCGTGCGCGTTGGCCTGGTTGGCCACGCCGGCGTTTTGCGCCAGGCTGGTGGTGGTCGAGGTCATGCCGACCGGCGCCAGGATTTTCTCGCGCACCGTCTCGCCCCACGACTTGCCGGACTTCTGGGCGATGATCTTGCCGGCCACGATGTACAGCAGGTTGTCGTAGGCGTAGCTGTTGCGGAAGCTGGTCGCCGGACGGATGTAGCGCAGCTTCTGGATGATCTCGTCGGACGTGAACGTCGTCGTCGGCCACCACAGCAGGTCGCCGGCGCCCAGTCCCAGTCCGCTGCGGTGCGTGAGCAGGTCGCGCACCGTCATTTCGTGCGTGACGTAGGCATCATACATCTGGAAGTCGGGCAGGTGCCTGGTCACCGGGTCGTCCCACGCGAGCTTGCCTTCGTCGACCAGCATGGCCAGCGCCACGGCGGTGAATGCCTTGGAGTTGGAGGCGATCTCGAACAGGGTCTTGCCGTCGACCGGCTCCGGCCTTCCCAGCTTGCGCACGCCGAAGCCTTGCGCCGCAATGACCTTGCCGTCCTTGACGATGGCGATCGCCATGCCTGGCACGTCGAAGGTTTTCATCGAGCGCAGCACGTCGGCTTCGAGATTGAATGCGGGAGCGGCGATGGCAGCACTGGCGGCGGCCGCAGGTGCTTCGGCGAAGGCGCCGAAGCTGGAGAAGGCCAGCAGCAGCGCTGCGGCGAGGCGATTCATCGGGACCATGTCTTCCTTAGTTTGAAACGGGCGCGAGCAGAATAGCACTTTCGTCCGGCGGGCGAAAGCGGGGATACTTGACTACGCAAGTATTTTAGCTCTGCTATGATCGGCCTCCCCTTTCCTGGATCATTGCATGGACGCATTCCTCGTATCGACCGGCATCGTCGCGCTGGCTGAAATCGGCGACAAGACGCAGTTGCTGGCCTTCCTGCTGGCCGCCAAATTCCGCCGCCCGGTGCCGATCGTGCTGGGCATCTTCGCGGCGACCATCGTCAACCACGCGTTCGCCGCGGCCGCCGGCGCCTGGGTCAGCAGCGCGCTCGGGCCGGACGTGATGCGCTGGGTGCTGGGCCTGTCCTTCCTCGGCATGGCGGCCTGGATCATGGTGCCGGACAAAATCGACGAGGACGAGGCCAAGCTGGCCAAGTACGGCGTGTTCCTGACCACGCTGATCGCGTTCTTCCTGGCGGAGATGGGGGACAAGACGCAGATCGCCACCGTGGCGCTGGCGGCGCGCTATTCGTCCACCATTGCAGTGGTGGCTGGGACGACGTTCGGGATGATGCTGGCGAATGTGCCGGCGGTGTACTTCGGCGAGCGCATCGCGAACCGGGTGCCGCTGCGCGTGGTGCACGGGATTGCGGCGCTGATTTTTGCGGCGCTCGGTGTCGCGACGCTGCTGGGAGCGGGCGCCAGTCTCGGATTCTGAGATGGAGGTGGAGCAGGGGTTTAGTGAAGCGAAGCTTCGCTCCTGCGGAACGGTCGAGCCCTGCAGGGCTCGACTCCTTCCAGGTCCGCAGGACCTGACTCCTCCTCTGCTTACTGCGTGGTCAGGCTGACGTCGTCGATGATGAACGAGGTGTCCAGCGTGGAGTCTTCGATGCCTTCGAAGTAGATCCGCACCGTCTGGCCTTTATACGCGGTCAGGTCAAACGTCTTCTGCAGGTATGACGCGCCTTTGTTCAGGTTCGAGTAGGTCGCCAGGGTCGCGAGCACGGCGCCGGTGCTGCTGCGCACCTGGACCTTCAGGGTGTCGTAGGCGCTGGTCGTGGTGGTCTCGCTCGATACTACCTTCAGCCAGAAGCTGAGCGACGCAGACGTCACCGTCGATGGAATCGCGACCTGCTGGTACGCTGTGTCGGTATGCACCGCGCCGTAGCCGTCGAGCCATGCCTTCCAGGTTCCGGCGTGCGCCGGCTGCGTCGCATCCGAAGTGATCACGCCGCTCGAGGCGGTCCACGATGAGGCGCCCGATTCGAAGCCGCCGTTGACGATCAGCTGCGTGGCCGCATTGCTGACGCTGAAGCTGGCCGCGCTCGACGTGGCGACGTTGCCGGCGGCGTCGTAGGCTTTCGCGGTCAGCGAATGGCTGCCGTTGGTCAGCGTGGTCGAATCGAGCGTCATCGAATACGGCGAGGTGTTGTCGGCGCCTTTCAACACGCCGTCGACGTAGAACTCGACGTTGGTCACGCCCACGTTGTCGCTGGCCGTAGCCGACAAGGTGATGGTGCCGCTGGCGCCGCTCTCGCTTGCGCTGACGGTCGGCGCCGTGGTGTCGGGCGTGCCGTTGCTGACGCTGAATGTCGTCGTCGTGGAAGTGCCGACGTTGCCGGCCGCGTCGTAGGCCTTGGCGACCAGGCCATGGCCGCCGTTGGTCAGCGTAGTCGAATTGAGCGTCATCGAATACGGCGCGGTGTTGTCGGCGCCCTTCAACACGCCGTCGACATAGAACTCGACGCTGGTAACGCCGACGTTGTCGCTGGCCGAAGCCGACAAGGTGATGGTACCGCTGCTGCCGGTTTCGCTGGACGACACGGTCGGCGCCACGGTGTCGCTCGACGAGGTCTGGGTGACCCAGATCGGCGCCGACCACAGGATCTTGCCGTCGTTCTGCGTGACCTTGGCGTAGTAGAAGTGCTCGCCGTTGGCCGGGGTGATGGTGGTGTTGGCGCTCGTCGACAGCTGGGTCACGGTGCCGTTGCGGCCCGGGACGCCCTCGTAGATCAGCGAGGTGGTGACGGTCTTGCCGCCGCTGCTGGCGAAGTTGGCCACCAGGTTCAGCGCGCCGCTGTTGGTGAAGCGCTCGCCCATGATGTGGCCGTTCGCGGTCAGCACCAGCTGCGAGCCCTTGTCCATCGTCGCGAACACGCGGCGCGCCTGGAGCGCGGCGATGAAGCTGGCCTGCGTCAGCGCGGTGCCGTTCGGGATCAGCACGCCGGTGCGGTTGGTGTACGAGGCGCCCCAGTTGGCGCAGTGGTTGTCCTGGTTGGTGGTGAAGGCGATATGGTAGCCCGCTTCGAGCGCCTTCTTGCAGGCGCCCTCGTAGGTGCTGTTGCTGGTCTCGGTCTCGGTGGTGTTGGTCGAGAAGGCCGAGGTGTTGAGCACCTCGCACATCGCCATTGCCTGGTCGCCGTCGGCGGTGTAGCCGAACGGGACGGCGTTGACGAGGAACTGGCCGGTGCCGGACGGGTGGTTGAACTGGCCGATCCAGCCGCGCTGGCGCATCAGGGTGTACATGCCGGCATAGTCGTTCTTGGTGGTGAAGGTGTCGGCGATCAGCTGGCCGCCGCTGTTGTACTCCCATCCCAGCAGCTCATTGCTGTTGAAGACGTTCATATGACCGCCATTGGTGATGACGCCCCACTCCATGCCGTACACGCCCAGGAAGTTCGGATTGGCGGCGTTGAAGCTGGCCGCGGCGCTCAAGCCGGACTGGTACAGCGCCTTGGCGACGGCCGGATCGGCCGACGCGTTGGTGTTGTCCGAGCCGTCGTACATGTGGTTGTGCTCCGACGTCATCAGGATGTCGAGGCCCTTGTTCATCGCGTAGGTGTAGGCTTCGGCCGGTCCGCCGGCGGTGCCGGACTGGGGATTCTGGGCGCCGACGCAGGACGACAGCGCGCCGCCGCCGTCGCTGTGGTTGGTCTGGCTGTGCAGGTTGCCGAAGTAGACCGTGTACGGCAGCGAGGCCGGCGCCGGCGCGAAACCGTTGACCTGGCTCGCAGCCTTGGCGTCCGCCCTGGCCGGCTTGATCGACGGCGCCGGCAGCGCCTGGAACGCGGGCATCACCGGCGCATCGAGCTGGCCCACTGCGATATCCCACTCCTGGTCGACGCGCTCGTCGCCGCCGGCCGCCAGCATCGCATCGACCTGCGCCTCCGTCACCTTGCCCTTGATGGCGGCATCCTGCGACACCGCGGCCAGGCGCACCTGGTAGACGCCGTCGCGCATCGCGCGGCTGTCGTCGCGGCCGGCCCAGCGCACCGGCACCTTGACCGCCTTGTTCGACAAGGCCTCGACGCCGTGCCAGCGCTGCACCACCTCGCCCGACGGCGCCACGATCTCGAGGCGCCACACCACGTCCTGCGCCGTCGCCACGTGCGGATACTCGAACTGAAGCGTGAAGGTGCGGCCGTCGGTGGCGCCGTTGCCGGTGTACGGCGCGTGCAGGGTAGCTTCGAATTCGCGGTGGTCCGCTTCGGACGCGATGACGGCACTGGCGGCGCTCAGGGCGAGCAGGATGGCAAACCGCGGCAACAACTTGGTGGTGATGGCACGACGCATTGGATTTCCCCGTATCTGTAAATTGTTATGTGAGATGGGTGAAGCCAAGCAATGTTGAGCGGCAATCGTGTCTTTGTCATGACATTCCAATGACATTAGAAAATGCTGTGGCAAAAATGATGAAAATGTCAATTTCTGGACAAAAATCGGCGTAATGTCTAAAAATTCGCGCTTCTCCGCGTTATTGCTGGGTGACCCACACCGGTGCGGACCACAGCATGTTGCCGTCGTCCTGGGTCAAGCGGACGTAGTAGAAGTGCTCGCCGGCGGCCGGCGCGATGGTCGTCACCGGCGTGCGCGACAGTTCACCAACCGTGCCGTTGCGACCCGGGACGCCCTCGAACATCACCACTGACGACACGGCCTTGCCCTGCGTGCTGGCGAAATGCGCGACCAGCGACAGCGGCCCGCTGTTGACGAACCGCTCGCCCATCACGTGGCCGTTGGCGGTCAGCACCAGCTGCGATCCCTTGTCCATCGTCGCGAACACGCGGCGCGCCTTGAGCGCGTCGAGGAAGGCGGCGTGCGTCAACGGGGCGCCCGTCGGCAGCAGCACGCCGGTGCGGTTGGTGAACGACATGCCCCAGTTGGCGCAGTGGTTGTCCTGGTTGGTGCTGAAGGCGACGTGGAAGCCCGCTTCGAGCGCCTTGTTGCAAGCGAATTCGAAATTGCTGCGGCGGGTTTCCGATTCGGTGGTGCTGGTCGAAAAGGCGTTGCTGTTGACGACCTCGCACAAGGCCATCGCGGCGTCGCCGTCCCGCGTGTAGCCAAACGGGACGCCGTTCACCAGAAACTGGCCGGACTGCGAGGGGTGATTGAACTGGCCGACCAGGCCGCGCTGGCGCATCAGGGTGTACAGCTTTGCGTAGTCGCTCCTGGGCGTCAGCGATTCGGCCAGCAGCTTGCCGGCGCCGTTGCGTTCCCAGCCAAGCAGGCGGTTGCTGTTGAAGATGTTGAGGTGGCCCCCGTTGGCGATCACGCCCCATTCGAGCGCGTACACCGCGAGGAAGCCCGAGTGCGCGGAATTGAAATCCTTCGCCGCGTTCAGGCCCGCGCGAAACAGCGCCTTCGCCGCGGAGGGCGTGGCCGCGGGATTGGTGCCGGCCGAACCGTCGTACATGTGGTTGTGCTCCGAGGCGACCAGCAGGTCGAGGCCGTGATCGCGCGCGTAGGCGAAGGCTTCAGCCGGGCCGTGCGTCGAGCTTTGCGGCTCCTGCGCGCCGGTGCAAGTGGCGAGGTCGCCGCCGCCATCGCTGTGCGAGGTCTGGCTGTGCAGGTTGCCGAGGTAGACGTCGAACGGCAGGCTGCCCGGCGCCGGCGCCATCGAAAGCGCCCCTGGACGTCGCGCCAGCGCGCTAAAGGCGGGCATCGCCGGCACGGCGGCGCGGCCGACCGCTATCTCCCAGCTTTGCTCGACGCCCTCGCTCGCGCCGGCCGCGCGGGCCGCGGCGCGCAGGCGCACGCGGTAGATGCCGGCCGGCGCGGCGGCGCTGCCGATGCGGCCATCCCAGCGCACGTCGACGCCAACCGGGTCGCGATACAGCGACTGCTCGCCATGCCATTCGCGCGCGGTGCGGCCCTCGGGCGCAATCAGCTCGAGCGTCCACGCGACGGTCTGCGGCGCGGCAACCAGCGGGTAGTCGAATGCGAGGCTGAAGGTACGCGGCTCGCCGGGGGCGGCTTCGCCGTGGTACGGCGCGTTGAGGGTCGCGCCGAATTCGCGGTGGTCGGCTTCGGACGCAGAGGCGCCGGCGCACAAGAGCAAAAAAAGGAAGGGGATGCGGAGAGTGGAGAACATGCTTGCCCCGTTTGCTGGTTGCGATCGGCAATTTGATGATCGCAAGCTGGCAAATCGGCAAGTTGATGCGAGAACGGCAATAGTCGAGTGCCGTTGATGCCTAGTTGATATTGATTAATTGGAAAGCAGAAGGAATTTCTGGATACCAATCCGCGGCGCGGACCAAGGGCGGGGTCAGGTCCATCGGACCTGACCCGGGTTTGTCGCCGCCGCCCGAAAGCTTAGAAGTGCGCTTCGGCCCGCAGCATCGGCGTGCTCGCGCGCTGGCCTTTGCCGCCGGTGGTCGCCGCGGTGTTGCCGAACTTGTTGTTCCAGTACTGGTACTCGACGCCGATGCGGAAGGTGTTTTTCTTCGCGCCGACATAGTCGCCCACGTCCATCATCAGCTGCATGTCGATGTTGGTCTCGGTGCCGGTCTGGTTGCCGACTTCATCGCGGCCCTTCGGCGCGATCAGGTTGGCGAAACCTTCGAACTTGATGCGGTCGGCGACCGGGATGCCCCACGCCGCGGTCAGCATCGGATGGATCTTGTAGGTGTAGCGCCCGGTCAGGGTCGAGATCGGCGCGAAGGCGCCGCTCGGCGCATTGCTCTCGTGCAGAACCAGCAGGCTGGTATTCAGGAAGCCAGGCACTTTCCACATCAGCGTCGGGCCCAGCACCAGCATGCGCTTGCGCGAGTTGTAGCCGACGTCGTTCTTGGAATTCCAGTCGAAGCCGCCGGTGATGCCGACGCCCGATACCGGACCGAAGCCCATGTCGACGCCGCGCACCTTGCCGATGTCGAGTGTGTTGCGGTAGAGCGCGTAGACTTCCTGCGCGCCCGAGCGCTGGGTCAGCGAACCGGGATCGCTGGAGTCCGACTGCAGCAGGTCGACGTTGAAGAAGTTGCTGCCGTATTGGTAGCCGCTGGCGTGGGTCAGCGCGAAGATGTTCTTGCGCACGTCAACCGGGTTGAACGGCTCGGCGAATTTGGTGCCGACGCGATAGCTGATGGAGGTGTCGCTCCACTCCGCCGCGGTGGCGGAGGTGGAGGAAACGAGCGCCAGGGCGGCGACGATGAGGGATGATTTAAGTGACATGATGAGCTTTCGACACCGAAGTAAGCCCGGTGTTCATTGAGGGAGCGGGCATGTTACAGCGCATCAACCCTGTCGGGCTACCTGCAAACGCACCTCATGCGTCCTTCCGTCGTCAGCAAGCGACACTGTGTTGTCTTCCACATCACGGCCGTCCACTTTCATCCATCCATCGACGCCGGCGACCACGGTAATTTCGTAGTTCGAGGTGCGATAACGATAGTGCAACTTGAACGTTTCCCAACCCGAAGGCAGGTGCGGCGTGATGGTCAGTTTGTCGGCGGCCAGCGACAAGCCGAGCAGCGATTCGACGATCAGGCGATACATCCAGCCCGACGAACCTGTGTACCAGCTCCAGCCGCCGCGGCCGATGTGCGGCGACACCGCGTAGACGTCGGCCGCCACCACGTAAGGCTCGACCTTGTACAGCGCCGCGCCTTCCGGCGTGCCGCCGTGCTGCACCGGATTGATCATGCGCAGCAGCTCCCAGGCCTTGTCGCCCTGCCCCATCTTGGCAAACGCCATCGCGGTCCAGATCGCGGCGTGGGTGTACTGGCCGCCGTTCTCGCGCACGCCCGGCACGTAGCCGCGGATGTAGCCCGGATTGAGCACGCCCTTGTCGAACGGCGGATCGAGCAGCTGGATCAGGCCGAAGTCGCGCCGCACCAGGCGCTGGTCGACCTGCTCCATCGCGCTGGCGGTGCGCTCGGGATCGGCGGCGCCGGACAGCACGCCCCAGCTTTGCGAGATCGAGTCGATCTGGCATTCGTCGTTGGTGTGCGAGCCGAGCGGCGTGCCGTCGTCGAAGTAGGCGCGGCGATACCACTTGCCGTCCCATGCGTTCTTCTCGACGTTGGCCGCCAGCTGCTTCGCTTCGTTGCGGCAGGTGTCGGCGAAGGCCTGGTCGTCGTGCAGCACGGCGACTTCGGCGAACTTGACCAGCACGTCGTACAGGAACCAGGCCAGCCACACCGACTCGCCCTTGCCTTCGTTGCCGACGCGGTCCATGCCGTCGTTCCAGTCGCAGGTGCCGATCAGCGGCAGGCCGTGTTCGCCGAAGCGCAGGCCGCGCTTGATGGCGCGCACGCAGTGCTCGTACAAATCCGCGTTCTGGTGCGAGTGGCCCGGCATGTCGTAGTAGGACTCTTCTTCCGGCGCCAGCATGCGGCCTTCGAGGAAGGGCGCCGGCTCGCTCAGCACCCCGGTGTCGCCGGTGCCGATCACGTAGCGGTGCGCCGCCAGCGGCAGCCACAGGTAGTCGTCGGAACAATGGGTGCGCACGCCGCGGTCCGACGGCGGATGCCACCAGTGCTGGACGTCGCCTTCGACGAACTGGTGCGCCGCGCACAGCAGCAGGTGCTCGCGCAGGATTTGCGGTTGCGTGTGGATCATCGACATCGCGTCTTGCAGCTGGTCGCGGAAGCCGAACGCGCCGCCGGACTGGTAGTAGCCGCTGCGCGCCCACATGCGGCAGGCGATGGTCTGGTACATCAGCCAGCCGTTGGCGATCACGTCGAGCATCGGCTCGGGCGTTTCGATGCGCACCGCGCCGAGCACGGTGTCCCAGTGGTCGCGCACCATGTCGAAGGCCGCTGCCGCCGCGGTGCTGCCGTTATAGCGCTGCACCATGCCGCTGGCGTCGGCGKTGCGGCGGCCGCCTACGCCGAGCATGAACACCAGCTCGCGCTCCTGGCCAGGCTGCAGTTCGATCGCGACCTGGATCGCGGCGCACGGATCGAGGCCGGCGCCGACCTTGCCGGACAGGCGCGCGCGCATCATCGCCGCCGGATTGCCCAGGTTGCGGTTGCGGCCGATGAATTCGTTGCGGTCGCAGGTGACGCTGCGGTTCTGCGCCTCGACCTGGAAGAAGCCGACGCGGCCGGTGAACTCGGTGTTGTAGGCGTTGCGCGCGAACAGGGCGCCGGACAGCGGATCGAGCTCGGTCACGACGTGCATCGACTGCTTCGGCCGCAGGTCGCCCAGCACCCACTCGACGTAGCCGGTGACGGACAGCTTGCGCGGAATCGTGCTGTCGTTGCGCAGTTTAATGACCGAATACTTGATCGGCGCGTCGAGCGCGACGAAGGTGGTCATCTCGCTGTGGATCGATTCCTCGTCGTGCTCGAACACGCTGTAGCCGAAGCCGTGGCGCGTGGTGTAGCCGTGGTTCGAGCGCACCGGCAGCGCGGTCGGCGACCAGAACCTGCCAGTATGTTCGTCGCGGATGTAGAACGCTTCGCCGCCGCTGTCGGCCACAGGGTCGTTGTCCCATGGCGTGAGGCGGAATTCGTGGGCGTTCTCGCTCCAGGTGTAGGCCTGGCCCGATTCCGACACCACCGAACCGAAGGTCTGGTTGGCCAGCACGTTGACCCACGGCGCCGGCGTGCGGTGCGTGGAATCGGTGTGGATCACGTACTCGCGGCCGTCCGGCGTAAAGCCGCCGATGCCGTTTTCCAGCACCAGCTCGCGCTTCGGCGCGGGCGCCATCGACAGCTTCTGGTAAGGCTCGGGGCGCGGCTCGAACGCCGCCAGCGGCAGTTTCGGGAAGGTCGGCGCGGCGCGCTTGATCTGGTCGGCCAGGCTGCCGCGCGCATCGCTCAGGATGGCGCGCGCGACCGACTGCATCAGCACCCGGTCTTCGTTGGAGATCTGGTCGAGCAGGCGCACGAAGATGCCGCCCGGACGGTCGATCGCCTGGGCGTCGATGCCGGAGGCGATCAGGCCCATGATCTGGTCGTGCAGCGCCTGGCGGTAGCCGGACTGGTCCTCGTACCAGATCACCAGGTCGACCGTCAGGCCCTTGAGGCGCCAGTAGGCGTGCGCCTGCACCATCTGGCGCGCTAGGTCGATGTTGGCCGGATCCTTGATCTGCATGAGGACGATCGGCAGGTCGCCCGAGATTGCGTACGCCCACAGGCCGGACTGGCCGCGGTGGTTGCGGATCAGGGTCTGGGCGTCGGCGCGCAGGCCGGCGTTCGGGTAGATGATCGAGCTGGCCAGGCGGCTGTACAGCTGCGCGTCGGACTCGCTGGCGTTGAGCTGGCGCAGCACGACCTGGCTGTGGGTCCAGGCCAGTTCGAACACGCGGTCGGCCAGGTGGCGGTCCTGGTATTTGTCGATCAGGTGCATGGCCTGCTCGCGCGTTTCGGTCATGCCGGTGACGACGTCGAGGGTGATGACCTGGTCGGGTTCGAGCGTGACCTTGTAGCGGATCGCGACGACCGGGTCGAGCACCGAGCCTTCGCCGCCGCCCAGCGGCTCGGCTTCGAGCATCGCGCGCGGGGCGACGGTGCTGTTGGCGCGGCCGATGAATTCGGGACGGCTGGTCTCGAAGCTGGCGTCGAGCAGCACGCCGTCGTGCACCGTCATCAGGTTCAGCAACCATGGCATGTGCTCGTCCTTGGCGCGCGGACGGCGGGTGCACAGGATGGCGTTCTCGTTGCGCAGGATTTCGGTCTGCACGAACAACTTGGAGAACGCCGGATGGGCGTTGTCGGCGGCGGCCGGCGCCATCACCACTTCGGCGTAGCTGGTGAATTCGATGGTGCGGCGCGTCGGCGACTTGTTGGTGATGCGGGTGCGGCGCAGTTCGATGTCGTCTTCCGGCGACACCACCATTTCGGTGTACAGGTCGATCCCCTTGTCGCTGCGGCGGAATTCGGCGCGGCCTTCGGAGAAGATCACTTCGTACTTCTTCGGCTCGACCAGGGTCGGCTGGAAGGTGGTCGACCAGAAGGCGCCGCTGTCGACGTCGCGCACGTAGCAGAAATTGCCCCAGTCGTCTTCGGTGGCGTCCTCGCGCCAGCGCGTCACGGCCAGGTCCTTCCAGCGGCTGTAGCTGCCGCCGGCGGAGGTGACCATCACGTGGTAGCGGCCGTTCGACAGCAGCTGCACTTCCGGCTGCGGCGTGCTGGTGGTGCTGATGATCCGCATCGGCATCGACACTTCGGTGACCGGAGCGCGCATCGCGGCCAGGTCGGCGGTGTGCGAATGGAAGGCGCCGGTCTTCGGCACGCGCTCCTGCAGCACCAGCATGGTGGCCTGGAACAGCGGGTCCGATTCGAAGCGGCGCTGCATCGGCCGGTCGTGCAGCAGGTAGGACAGCGACAGGAAGCCCATGCCCTGGTGGTGCGCCATGAAGGAGCGGACCACGGCGTAGTCCTGGCCGCGCGGCAGGCGGGTCTGGGTGTAGTCGATCGCCTCGTAGAAGCCGTACTTGCCCATGAAGCCCAGGCCGGCCATGCGCTGCAGGTTCTCGCACGACGCCTCGGCATCGACCATCAGGCCCATCATGGTGGCGTAAGGCGCGATGACCAGGTCGTCGGCCAGGCCGCGCTTCATGCCGGTGCCCGGCACGCCGAACGCGCGGTACTGGTAATTGAGGTTGGCGTCGACCGTGTTGTAGCCTGACTCGGAGATGCCCCACGGGACCCCGCGCTGCTTGGAGTAGTCGACCTGCGCCTTGATGATGGCGCGGTAGGTCTGGTCGAGCAGTGTGTTCTCGTAAGTCGGCATGACCAAGAGCGGCATCAGGTACTCGAACATCGAGCCGCTCCATGACAGCAGCAGCTGTTCGCCGCCGACGATGCACAGCTGGCGGCCCAGCGCGAACCAGTGCTCCTGCGGGAACTGGCCCTGGGCGATGCCGACGAAACTGGCCAGCCGCACCTCGGAGGCGAGCAGGTCGTAGCAGCTGGCGTCAAGCCGGCGGTCGGTGACGTTGTAGCCGATCGCCAGCAGGTTGGTGGTGGTGTTGTAGAGGAAGCTGAAGTCCATGTCGGCGAAGGCGCGCGCACGGGCGGCCAGTTCGTCGATCTGGACCAGGCGGCGCTGCGCCGCGGCGGCCCCTTCGGCCACCAGCTGCGTCAAAGTGTGCTGGCGCGCGCGCTCGGCCGGGGCCAGGTCGCTGCCGGCGCCGCCGCTCATGGTGAAGAAGGCCAGTTCGCGCAGGGTCGGGATGCGGGTCAGGCTGGAGTCGACCACGTATTCCTGCGCGGCGCGCATCCACGGCGCCAGTTCCAGCAGCTCGGCGTGGGCGTTGCGGCACTGGGCAGCGAGCTTCTCGCACCACGACTGCAGGTGCGGCTCGGCGTCCGGCGCCAGCGCGGCGACGATGGCGTCGGCGGCGCGCAGCAGGCCGGCGGTGCCATGGGTCAGGCCGGGCAAGGTGGCGGCGTCGCGCTCGGCTTCGGCCAGCACGCCGCGCATCGCGAGGATGGCGTCGGCGACCGCCGGGCCGGCGTCATTGGCGTGTTCCTGCACCAGCTGCAAGGTAATCGAAATCCCGTCCAGCGTGCGCGGGCTGACGATCGGGTGGTCGGCCAGCGCGCTCAGGCCTGGGGCCAGCGTCAGCAGATGTCCGGCCAGGTTGCCGCTGTCGACCGAGGACACGTACATCGGCTGCAGCGGCGTGAGCGAGATGGTGTCGTACCAGTTGTAGAAGTGGCCGTGGTAGCGCTCCATCTTGTCCATCGTCGCGAACGCTGCGCTGGTGCGCGAGAGCACCTGGTCGAGCGTGGCGAAGCCGAAGTCCCAGGCGGTCAGGTTGGCCAGCAGCGACATGCCCATGTTGGTGGGCGAGGTGCGGTGCGCGACCACCCAGGTCGGATGCTCCTGCATGTTGTCGGGCGGGAGCCAGTTGTCCTCGGCGCCGACGAAGTCTTCGAAGAAGCCCCAGGTGCGGCGCGCCAGCGTGCGCAGGAATGCCGACTGGTGCGTGGAGAGTTCGGCCGCTTCGCGCTCGAGCGGAAGGCTGATCCACCAGGCGATCACGGGCGACATGAACCACAGCAGCAGGATCGGCGCGGCGGCGAACAGCGCCACCGGGTTGAGGAAGGACAGCATCACCGCGGCGCCGATGGCCAGCGCCGGCGCGAACCACATGCGCCGCCAGTTGGTTTCCATGTTGGTCGACGAGCGTGCCAGCGATGACGGGCGCCATTCGAGCAGGTTGCGGCGCGTGACCAGCATGCGCCAGCCGGTGCGCACGATGGCGTCCAGGCTGAACCAGGCTTCGTACGGCAGGAAGGCGGCCTGCAGCACGGCGTGGCCGAACATCAGCTTGAGGCTGGAGGTGCCGCTGGCCATGTGCTGGCCCCAGCGCATGTCGTGCGGCTTTTCGATCAGGCCGAACAGGGCGTTCACAAACGTCGGCAGGAAGATCACCGCGAGGATGGCGGCGCTCCAGAACCACGGCGAGGGCAGCAGCGCCCAGGTCACCAGCAGCAGCGCGGTGAGCACCGGGGCGACGACGCTGCGGCGCAGGTTGTCGAACAGCTTCCAGCGCGACAGCGCCGACAGCGGATTGGGCTCGCGCTTGCCGCCGTGGGCGGGCACGCGCGGGAACAGCCAGCCGGCCAGCTGCCAGTCGCCGCGGATCCAGCGGTGGCGGCGGCTGACGTCGTCGCTGTAGCGCGACGGGTAGTTTTCGTAGAGCTGGGCGTCGGAAAGCAGGCCGGCGCGCAGGTAGCAGCCTTCGAGCAGGTCGTGGCTGAGGATCTGGTTGTCGGGCAGGCGGTTGGCCAGCAGGCGCTCGAACACGTCGACGTCGTAGATGCCCTTGCCGATGAACGAGCCTTCGTAGAACACATCCTGGTAGACGTCGGAGACGGTGCGGGTGTAGGGGTCGATGCCCGGCTCGCCGCCGCACAGGTGCTCGTAGCGCGAGGCTTCCTCGCTCGGCAGCGAGGCGGTCACGCGCGGCTGCAGGATGCCGTAGCCTTCGACCACGCGGGTGCCGTCCTTGTCGAGGCGCGGCTGGTTCAGCGGGTGCGCCATGGTGGCGATGAACTGGCGCGCGGAGTCGCGCGGCAGCTGGGTGTCGGAGTCGAGCGTGATCACGTAGCGCACGTTCTCCAGGCCGCAGGTGTCGCCGACCACCAGCGAGAACTTGTCGCGCGCGCCGCCGCGCAGGAAGGCGTTGAGGTCGGACAGCTTGCCGCGCTTGCGCTCGAAGCCGATCCAGGCGCGCTCGCTTTCGTTCCAGCGGCGCGGGCGGTGCAGCAGCAGGAAGGGTTCGACCGGGGCGTCGATGTCGGGCACGCCGTCGAGCATCGGCACGCCGACCGGGCTCGGGCCTTCGGGGTCCTGGTACTTCAGATTGAGCTGCTGGATCAGGCGCGTGGCCTGCGCCAGCAGTTCGGCGTCGTCCGGCATCGTTTCGCTGGGCGCGTCGGCGAAATCGGTCAGCAGGCAAAAGCGCAGGCCGGGATCGCGGTTGGCCAGGTAGCGCACTTCGAGCGCTTCGACCAGCGCGGCGACGTTGTCGGGGCTGTACAGCAGCGACGGCACCGCGACGATGGTGCGGGCGTCGTCGGGCAGGCCTTCCTTGAAGTCCATGCGCGGCAGCGGGTGCGGTCGGGTCAGCTGGGTCGCCATGAAGTTGACCAGCGCCAGCGCGAGCTGGCTGGCGCCGATCGCCGACAGCACGCCGAGCAGGATCAGCAGGCCGCCTTCGAGGCCGTTGCGGTACGCGTGCAGGGTGACGCTGGCCGTAAACAGCACGGTGAAGACGAGGATGGCGCCGAGGTAGGAGGCAAGCGGCGCGGAGCGGCCGATTCTGGCGAGGGCTTCACCAAATGCGGTGCGCACCGCGAGGCGCTTTTCCAGCGCCGGCAGGCCTTTGCCGACCAGGTAGTAGCCGATGTGGCGGGTGCGCATGTCGAGGCCGCCCTTGGACGGCTCGCGGTTTTCCTGCGCCAGTTCGAGCGCCTGGGTCGCCACCTGCACTTCGGTGTAGTCACAGCGCTTGGCCAGCTGCTCGACCACGTGACGGTAATTGTCGCGCGTGGCGAAGTCCATCTTGCCGTAGGTGTCGGCCGGGTCGCAGCGCAAGGTCTGTTCGACCGCGCTCATGGTCTCGACGAACTCCTGCCAGTCCATGGTGCCGAGGAAGCGCAGGCTGCCGATGCTGTTGCTGATGGTGACCTGGTCGGCGGCCTGCTGCTGGATTTCGGCCTGGATCTGCTGTTCGATGGTCAGGCCGACGTCGGCCAGGCGGGTGGTGACCCATTGCAGCGCCAGCGTCAGCGCCGAGCTTTGTCCCTGCAGGCGGCGCGCCAGTTCGGCGACGAAGCCGCTGGTCATCGGCTGGCGCGAGCGCGCCATATCGGCCACCAGCAGGATCAGGTCGGACGGGTTCTTCTCGGCCGTCTCGCTCATCTGGTCGGCCCAGGTGTTGGCGCGGTCGCGCTGGGTGCGGTTTTCGTACACGCGCGCGGCGACGCGGCGCAGGTTTTCGATCAGCGCGAGGCGCAGCATGATCGGGATCGCCCACAGTTCGCCCAGTTTCAGCGGGGCGATTTCCTGGTAGGCGTCGACGAAGCGCGACAGGCTTTCCGGGTCGACCCGGCCGTCGCCGTGGGAAATGATTTCCAGCGCGATTTGGTAGACGCGGGGATTGCCTTCGACTTCTTCGTTGGCCAGCCGCGGCAGCTCTTTGCTGTAGTCCTTCGGCAAGTGCCGGCGCGCGGTGCGGATCTGTTCTTCGATCAGGTAGAAGTTGTCGAGCAGCCACTCGGACGCGGGGGTGATCTGGCGGCTGGCCTTGATGGCGGCCGTCAGTTCGCCGCAGGTGCCGGCGATCACTTCGGCGTTTTCGGTGAGGCGGGCCAGCAGGCGGTCGGGGCCGCCCTTCTTGCTGAGCTGGTGATGCGCGGCAAGGTGCTTGCCGTGGGTGGCCATCTGGGCCGCGCTGAACAGCTCGGAGCGCAGCGGCAATTCATCCTCGGGACTGGTGCTGCCGTCGAGATTGTTGCGGATGGCGTTTTGCCATGAGTAAAGCGTATCCGACAGGATGATTTTTTCTTGATTCAAAGGTGACCTCGCATTAGGCGTGAAATGCCAATCCGCACGAATAACTACGGGTTGCGACCGGGTCGGTTCAAGGCGGGAAGCATGAGCGAACGGCTGCCTCCATAGTAAAACGGGGAGGTTTCGGTGACTGTGCGCCAACGTACAGAACACCCCGCGCGCCATTGAGCGGACGCAGGGCGCGGGGGCTGTGTTTACGCTCTGACGGGAGGTTCTTTGCTCGGGGAAAAATCAGCTGGCGAGGGCGAGGCCGCCGGCGAGGTGCCAGGCGTTGTCGTAGCCGAGCAGGCGCAGGCACTGCATGGCGCGCGCGCTGCGGTTGCCGCTGCGGCAGAAGAACACCAGGGGGCGCTGTTCGCCCTGCAGCCATTCGGCGGCGCGCTGGCGCAGGGCCGACAGCGGCACGCATTCGATCGCGCGGCCACGCCAAAGCTGCGCCGCGCACGCGGCCTGCTCGTAGGCTTCGCGCACGTCGACCAGCACCGCGCCGGGATGGTCATCGAGGAAGGCGGCCAGCGCCGACGGGGCGATCTCGCGGCCAGGGTCGACCGGCGCCGCGGCCGGCAGGTCGGCGGCAGCGCATGGCGCGTGCGCGCGCAACGCGGCGCCGCAGCGCGCAATGCGCTCGCAGGCGGCGTCGATGAAATCCTGGTCGGCCATCGGGCCGAACGACATGCGGATCGCGGCGCTCGCTCGTTCGGCGGACAGTCCCATCGCCTCGAGCACGTAGCTCGGCGCGGCCTTGGCGGCGGAACAGGCGGAGCCCGCGCTGACGCGCACGCCGGCGGCGTCGAACAGGTCGAGCAGCTCCTTGGCGGCCAGTCCCGGCACCGAGAAGTTGAGGGTGGTCGGCAGCGAGTGCTCGAACGCCATGTTGAAGACGATCGCCGGGAAGGCGCCGCGCAAGGCGCCGGCCAGCTGGTCGCGAAAGCCGCGCAGCTGCTGGTGCGTGCGGAACGCCACGCCGTCTTCGAGCGCTTCGAGCACGGCGCCCAGCGCGGCGATGCCGCTCATGTTTTCGGTGCCGGAGCGCTGGCCGGCTTCCTGGCCGCCGCCCATCATCAGCGGCGTGAAGGGCGCGCCCTCGCGTACGTACAGCATGCCGACGCCCTTCGGCGCGTACAGCTTGTGGCCGGAGAACGGCGCGTAGTCGATGCGGGTGGCGGCCAGGTCGAGGCGCAACTTGCCGAGCGCCTGGACGCTGTCGACCATCCACAGCGCGTCCGGCGCGCAGTCGGCCAGCACGGCCTCGATGCCGGCCAGGTCGGAGACGACGCCGGTCTCGTTGTTGGCGGCCATGGTGCAGACCAGCGCGGCGCGCGGCGCCAGCTGGCGCAGCAGGTCGAGGCGGTGGCGGCCGGCGCCGTCGACCGGCAGCGCGTGCAGCGCCAGGCCGGTGCCCAGCACGCGGTTCCAGTGCGCCAGGCTCTCGGGCACGGCCTTGTGCTCGGTGGCGCCGTACAGCAGCAGTTCGCCGGCCGGCTCGCCTTGCAGCTGGCGCTCACGGACCGCGCACAGCGCCGACAGCACGGCGGTCTGGATGCCTTCGGTGGCGCCGCTGGTGAACATCAGGCGGCCGGCGCCGGCGCCGAGCAGGCGGCGCGCGCGCGCCCGCACCGCATCGAGCATCGCCTTCGCTTTCAGGCCGGCGCAATGGCTGCTGCTCGGATTGCCGAAGCGCTCGCGCAGCGCGTCCTCGGCGGCGGCGATGGCGGCCGGCAGGGTGGGCGAAGTGGCGTTGGCGTCGAGGTAAATTTCGGTGGTCATCGGGGGCAACAAAAAAAGGCTGGCGGAACATGCAGAGTTGGTTAATATGTTACGGCGTTGCAACGTAGAATACATACTAAAAACTGTCGCAATTTTTCCCAATGAAGTACGTTCATTCTAAAAATAGACCAAAAATATAATGAATTCACTAGACAAGTTTGATTGCGCAATACTTTCCGCACTGCAGTCCGATGCAACGCTGTCGATCGCCGCGCTCAGCGAGAAGGTCGGGCTGTCGAGCACCCCATGCTGGAAGCGCGTCAAGCGGCTCGAGGAAGAAGGCTATATCCAGAGCCGCGTCACGCTGATCAACCGCCACAAGGTGGGGCTGCCGGTGACGGTGTTCGTCAGCATCCGCACTTCCGAGCACGACGAGAAGTGGCTGGAGCGCTTCGCCGCCGCGGTGATCGCGCTGCCCGAGGTGCTGGAATTTCACCGCATGAGCGGCGACGTCGACTACCTGCTGAAGGTGGTCACCACCGACATCGACGGCTACGACCGGTTCTACAAGAAGCTGATCGCCAGCACCGCGCACCTGACCGGGGTGTCGTCGGCGTTTTCGATGGAGCAGATCAAGTACTCCACCGCGCTGCCGCTGGAACTGATCGCGCGCGACCTGCCCGCCTGATTATCACGAGGAGAACACCCGCATGACCAACAAGAAAATCATCCCGCTGACGCTGGCGGCGCTGCTGTGCGCATCGGCGATGGCCGACGACCAGGTGGTGAAGATCGGCCTGTCAGGGCCGCTGTCGGGCGCGAACGCGTTTGCCGGCAAGGACAACGAGAACGGCGTGCGACTGGCGATCGAGGAATTGAAAGCGAAGAAGGGCCCGGCGGTGGCCGGCAAGACGCTCAGGTTCGAGCTGATGTCGGAAGACGACCAGGGCGATCCGAAGGCCGGCGTGAACGTGGCGCAGAAATTTGCCGACGCCGGCGTCAGGTTCGTGCTCGGGCCGTACAACTCGGGCGTGGCGATTCCGGCCTCGCGGGTCTACAACGATGCGGGCATCGTGATGTCGACGGTCGGCACCAATCCGAAGATCACCCAGGGCGGCTACAAGGCGGTATTCCGCATCGTCGCCAGCGACACCCAGGTCGGCGCGGCGGTGGCGCAGTACGCGGCCAGGTCGCTGAAGGTGAAGACGGTCGGCGTGATCGACGACCGTACCGCCTTCGGCCAGGGCATCGCCGATGAATTCATCCGCCAGGCCAAGGCCTCCGGCATGACCGTCGCCGGCCGCGAGTTCACCACCGACAAGGCGACCGACTTCGCGGCCATCCTGACCGCGCTGAAGGCGAAGAAGGTCGATGCGATCTTCTTCGGCGGCTATGCGCCGCAGGGCGCTCCGATGGCGCGCCAGATGAAGCAGCTGGGCCTCTCCGCCAAACTGCTTGGCGGCGATACGCTGTGCAGCCCGGAGATGGGCAAGCTTGGCGGCGACGCGGTGGGCGCCAACGTGCTGTGCGCGCAGGCCGGCGCGATCCTCGACAAGCAGGCCAGCGGGCCGGCGTTCCAGGCGAAATACAAGCAGCGCTTCAAGCAGAATCCGGACGTGTACGCGGCGCCGTTCTACGACCAGACCATGTTCATCGCCGAAGCGATCCGCGCATCCAATTCGCTCGACCCGTCGGTGGTGGCGGCGGCGCTGCACACCATGAGCCACAAGGGCGTCGTCGGCACCTATGCCTACGATGCGGCCGGCAACCTGAAGGCGTCCACGGTGACGATGTACACCTTCAAGGACGGCGCGCCGGTCCCGCTGGCCAAGTGAATCACGCCGCGCTGGCGATCGCCCTGCTCGCGGCAGTTCCCGCCGGCGCGGGAGAACGCGTGGCGTGGATGTGGGACAAGGCGGAGATGCCGGCGTGGTCGGCGCGGCATGCGGCGCTGCTGGACCGGCATATCCTGCTCACCGCCGATGCGATCCGCACGCGCGCCGGCAATCATCTTGCGGTGCCCTCCTCCACCCGCGTCACGCCGGTGCTGCACGTCGAAGTGAGCACCATCCATCCTCCCGCGAACATCGAGGCGAGCCGCGCGGCGATCGTCGGCGCGATGCTGCGTGCCGCCGCGCACAGCACGTCGGGCCGGGTCCAGCTGGACATGGAAGCGAAGCCTTCGCAGCGCGAGTTCTACCGCTCGCTGGTGCGCGACGTGCGCGCCGCGCTGCCGGCCGAAGTCGCGCTGAGCGTCACGGCGCTGGGCTGGTGGTGCCGCGCGCCGGCGTGGCTGGACGGACTGGCCGCCGACGAGGTGGTCCCAATGTTTTTCAGGATGGGGAAGGACGGCGCCGCTCTGCGCGAGCTGGTCGAGCGCGCGCCGCAATCGCTGCATCCGCGCTGCCGCGGCGGCAGCGCGGGATTTTCGCCGCAAGAACCGTTTTCCGAACAGGCCACCGGGCGCTATCGGCGCACCTACTGGTTCGACTATCACGCCTGGCGCGAGGGCGCCGCTCCGAGGACTTCCCGATGAAGAAGATACTGATCGCTGCCTGCATCCTGCTTTTGGCAGGCGCCGCCGGCGCAAGCGGGTTCATGCCATACGACCGCTTCGTCAACCACACCACACCCGATCTTGCGCCGGAACGCTTCCAGGCTGGCCAGCTCGGCGTGCTGCAGCCGCATTACGAGCGGGTCTACCTGTATGCCGCCTGGCGCGCGATCGCACTCGGCGCCGGCGGCCTGAAGGCGGCGCCGAATCCGCCGGGCGGCATCCTGCGCGCGACCGGCGCGGCGTATTCCGGATGGGACGACTATGGCCAGGAGCGCGCGATCCAGCTGGCGTGGACGAACGCCGCGGCGCAGGCGTTGAAGCGCGCCGCGCCAGCCGCCGACAAGCCCTTCCCGTTCATCGATTGTCCGCACGAGACCTATGTGTTCGCCACGCGCACGCTGACGCAACTGGCGCAGCGGCCCGACGCGACGCCCGCGCGGCTGCAGGCATGGGTCGAGGCGCAGGAGGCCGTGTTTTCCTCCTGCAGTGCGGCCCTGCCAAGCTGGTTCCAGAGGCGCCAGGAGGTGTTGCCGATTCCAGCCGAACTGCCGTCGTCCGAAGGCGCATGGGCGCAGTTGCGCGGCTACCAGGTGGCGGCGGCGCACTTCTACAACGGCGACTATCCCGAAAGCGCTCGGCGATTCGGTGCGATCGGCGCGACGCCGGGCCATCCGATGCGCGAGTGGGGCGCCTACCTGGCGCTGCGCGCGCAGGCACGCGACGCGGGTCGGCAAGTCAAGATCGACACGCCCGACATGACCGAACGCGCCGAAGCGCTGCGGGCGCAGGCGCAGCGCATCCTCGACGATCCGTCGCTGGCGCCGCTGCACGAAGCGACGCGCGCAGCTGTGCGGGCGATGCTGGCGCGGATCACGCCGCGCGCGCGCTTCGAGCAGATCAGCGCGAGCCTGGATAATCCGCGCAACGATCCTTATCAGCTGGACTACCTGGGCGACTGGCGCGTACTGGCGGCGGAGCAGTTGAATATGTTCAGCCGCGGGCGAAGCGCCGACCTGGTGCAACGCCATGATTTCATCGACTGGATCATGACCCTGAACGGCTGCGACTTCTTCGGCCCCGGCAAGTGCGCCGAGGACCGCGCGCACGCGCTGCAGAAATGGGAAGCGACCGGCGCGCGCACCTGGATGGTGGCTGCGCTGATGACCTCCGAAACCCTGTCCGCCTCGCTCGAACTTGCCGCCCTGCGCGTGGCGCCCGGTGCGCCGGAGTATCCGACGGTGCGCTACCGCCTGGCGCGCAGCTACCGCTTGAGCGGACAAGCGGCCACGGCGCGCGCGATCGACGACGCCATGCTGGCCGTGCCGATCGAGTCGCCCAGCATGCGCAACCTGTTTTTGCAGGAGCGCTTCGCGCTGGCCACGTCGAACGCCGAAGCGGCGCAATACCTGATGCGCAAGGTGGTGCGCGAGCGCGACGGCGATACCGGCGAAAGCGGCAAGGCGACCGCCGCGCGCACGCCGGCGTCGGATGGCCGGAAATGGATCAACTCCGCGCTCGCGGTGTCCGACCTGCTGGAGCTGGCGCAGGAGCGCGCGCTCGACCAGCCGCTGCGCAACGCCATCGCCGCGATGGCCTGGTTGCGCGCCGACCTGCTCGGCCAGGGTGATGCCGCTCTGCGCGCGGCGGCCATTCTCGAGCCGAGCGGCGAATTCACCGACGCCGCGCGTGCTTACCGGGCGGCCGCGACGCCGGAAGCGCGGCGCCACGTCGTGCTGCTGGCCGCGCTGCGGCTGCGGATCACTACGGCGCTGGACGACTACGAGCCGCACCTGACGCGCGCGTTCAAGCCATTCAGCGTGGACGACACCGCGGCTTCCAACTGGTGCCGCGCGCGTGTCGCCGACCGCTACGGCGCCAACGATCCCGAGCAGCCGCCGGCGCCGCCTGAAACAGCGATCGAACCGGCGCAACGCGCTAGAGAATTCGCGGCGCTCGATGCGCTGCCGACGGCGACCGGTTTCATCGGCAAGCACGTGATGCAGCGCGCGCAGTCGCATCCGGACGATCCCGAGCTGCCATGGCTGCTGTACGTGGTGGTGCAGTCGACCAAGGGCGGGTGCCTGGACCCGGATTCCCATGCGCTGTCGAAGCAGGCATTCACACTGCTGCACAAACGTTTTCCGGACAACGAGTGGACGCGCAAGACGCCGTACTTCTATTAGAGTACTCACAAAATCGGGTCCCGTCCGCAGGACCAGGCCCCGATTTGGCGGCGGCGCATTTTATTAAAGGCGCGTTTTGGCGTATCCTTCTCGCGCAATCAACCAGACAAGGTAGTCATCGATGAAAAAAATCCTTCCGCTCGCCGCCGCGGCACTGATCGCCTGCGCGCCTGTCCATGCCGCCACCGCCGCCAAACCCGTCGCGGCCGCAAGCGCCTCGCAGGCCAGCAAGCAGTTGTCCGTGCTGGCCGACCAGTACTACGATGCGCTGGCGAAGTTCGAGCCGATGAACGCGACCGAGAACGGCGACAGCCGCTTCGACGACCAGATCGGCATGGCGATCGCGCCGAAGGTGCGCGCGCGCCAGTTCGCGCTGTACCACGTCTTCCAGCAGCGCCTGCGCGCGATTTCGCGCGACGCGCTCGACGCGAAAGGCCAGATCAACTACGACATCCTCGACTACGAGCTGAAATCGGAGCTCAGCTTCGAGAAGTTCCCGGTGCACCTGCTGCCGATCAACCAGATGGACAGCATTCCCGTCACGCTGGCGAATTTCGCCAACGGACAGGGCGGGCAGCCGCTGGTCACCGTGAAGAACTACAAGGCTTACCTGAACCGCCTGAACCAGCTGCCGGCGTGGATCGACCAGGCCATCGCCAACATGCGCGAAGGGATAAAACAGGGGATCACCGAGCCGAAGGCGGCGATGGTGTCGGCCCTGCCGCAGTTCCAGAAGCTGGTCAGCGACAAGGCGGAAGCGAGCATCTTCTACGCGCCGATCACCAACCTGCCGGCCGGCTTTTCCGCCGCCGACAAGGCCGGCCTGACCGCCGCCTACCGCGCGACGATCGACAAGCGGCTGTCGCCGGCACTGGCGCGCCTGGCCACCTTCCTGGAAAAGGAATACGTGCCGGCGGCGCGCACCAGCACCGGCTGGAGCGCACTGCCGAACGGGATGGACTGGTACCTGGCGCGCGTCGCCAGCCAGACCACGACCAGCATGACGCCGGAGCAGATCCACGCAAAGGGCCTCGAAGAGGTCGCGCGCATCCAGCGCGAGTTCGCCATCGTCGGGCCGAAGATGGGCTACGACGGGCCCGCCAGCGGCTTGCCGACCTGGGTGGCGGCGCAGGACAAGTATCGTCCGTTCACGACCGAGCAGCAGGTGATCGACGTGTATCGCAAGCTCGACGCGCAGCTGCGCACCAAGCTGCCGGCGCTGTTCACGCTGATGCCGAAGGCGCCGCTGGACCTGCGCCTGGAGCCGGAGCTGAGCCGCGAGACGGCGTCGGATCACTACTCGCCGCCGGCGGCGGACGGTTCGCGTCCCGGCGTGTTCTGGTCGGTGGTGAACGATCCGAAGCAGTACGGCAGCACCGGCATGGTCACGCTGTTCCTGCACGAGGGCCAGCCAGGCCACCACTTCCACATCGCGCTGCTGCAGGAACTGGGGCTGCCGAACTTCCGCAAGTTCGGCGGCAATAACGCGTTCACGGAAGGCTGGGCGCTGTATTCCGAGACGCTGGGCAAGGAGATGGGCCTGTTCGACAAGCCGGAAGACTATTTCGGCCATCTGAACGACGAGATGCTGCGCGCGGTGCGGCTGGTGGTGGACACCGGCATGCACGCGAAGGGATGGACGCGCGAGCAGTCGATCCAGTACATGAAGGACACGCTGGGCTACAGCGATGTGGCCAAGAGCGAGACCGAGCGCTACATGGTGTGGCCGGCGCAGGCGCTGGGCTACAAGATCGGCGCGCTGAAGATCGCCGAACTGCGGGCGCGCGCTCAAGCGGCGCTGGGGCCGAAGTTCTCGCTGCCGAAGTTCCACGAGGTGGTTCTGGGGGATGGGACCTTGCCGCTGTCGCTGCTGGAAGCGAAGGTGGATCGCTGGATCGCTGCCACTAAGTAATCAGGCATAAGCCGCGGCCCAAGGTCTGGGGTCAGGTCCGGCGGACCTGACCCCTTCTTTGTTTACGCGAGCATGAAGACCGGGTAGCGGCTCCACTCCGGCTCGTGGTAGCGCCGGCAATGGTGGAAGATGAAGTCGAGCACCGCGGCCTGGTCCGACAGTTTCGCCGGATTCGCCACTTTCCATTCTTCGAACCTGGCTTTCAGTTCCGGCTCGTCGCGCAGCAGTTCGGCGGCGTGGTCTTCGAACACGTAATCCGAATACGCTTCCTTCTTTTCCAGCACGCTGTTGAAAAAGCCCCAGCGGAAGAAGCTGTCGTGCCCTTGCGGCTCGAGCATCTCGACCGCGTAGCGCGCCTGGTCCTGGTCCAGCGACACGACGTAGTCACCCTTGCGCAGCGCGACTTTGCCGCTGCGGCGTTCCAATACGACTTCATCGTGGAACATGTGACCCTCGTACGCATGCGCGCGCGATTTCACCGAATCGATCTGGTAGTACTCGACTTCCATCGTTTCGTCGGCGCCCAGGCGCGTCATCCGCACGCCATTCCACTGCAGGCGCTCGATCGCTTCGCGCCACTCCTGCGGGACGACGTAGGCGCGCGGCGCCTTCACCGTGACGTCGGCCGGAAAGCTGTTGTAGTAGGCGATGTCGCGCTCCCACGGCTCGTTGCGGTCGTAGGACAGGCGCGTGTAGTTGCCGATCACGCTCGGGCTGTACCTGGCGGCGTAACCCTTGAAGCGGAAGGTGGACGGCTTCGATTCGTCCATTGCCCAGTGCACCGGCCATTCGCGGCGCGTCTTGCCCGCATCCCGGTCGGCGCGGCGCAGCGACTGGATCTGTCCGGCGTTCCGCACCGTGAATTCGAGCGCAGTCTCGACCAGCGCGCGCATCGATTCGTAGCGGTCGGCAAACGGCTTGAGCATGTGCGTTTCGGGCATGAAGCCGATCGTGTGGTGCAGGGCCGCATAGCCGGTCGAGAAGCGCGGCGTCTCGAGGAAATCGGCAATGCCGTGGTCCGGGCTGTCCTTGACCGGATTGACGTACGGGCAGGTCGGCCAGCCGCGCGCGGCCATGTCGCTGAACATTTTCGGCAGCATGGTGTCGCGCAGGAAGGCGCCCAGTCCTCCGCCCAGCTTGTCGGCCTGGGTCTGGATCAGGGTCATGGTGTACGGATAGTCGGCGCCGTTCGAGGTGTGGGTGTCGACCATCACCTCCGGGTCCCACGCGGTGAACAGTTCGTTGAACACGCGCGCGGTCAGGGTGTCGCACTTGACGAAGTCGCGGTTCAAATCGAGGTGGCGGCTGTTGCCGCGAAAGCCGAACTGCTCGGGGCCGTCCTGGTTCACGCGCGAGGTGTCGGCGCGATTCAGGCTGCCATCGACGTTGTAGACCGGGACGAACAGGAACACGGTCTTGCCCAGCGCGGCCAGGCGCGCCGGATCGGTGCAGAAGTCGCGCACCAGCGCCATGCAGGCGTCGACGCCTTCCGGCTCGCCCGGGTGGATGCCGTTGTTGTTGAAGAAGACCGGGCGCCCTTCGCGCTTGATCCGGGCGCGGTCGAACACGCCGTCGGCGCTGACCACGCCGGCGTGGATCGGCACGCCCGCGTCGGACATGCCGACCACGCCGAAGCTGAGGACCGACGGGTGGCGCTTTGCCAGGTCTTCGTACCAGGCGATGCATTCGGCCCAGGTGGTGGTCTGATTCTTGTTGCCCTTTTCGTAAGGCGTGCGGAGTTCGTTCTGCATGGGGTGTCTCTGAAGTGGGATTTGGCTACGATACAGCAGTCGGCAGCGCGATGGCGACCACGGTTCCGCTGTCCGGACTGGAAGTGAAGGTGATGGCGCCGCCCAGCGCGTGCACGCGCTCGCGCATGCCGATGATGCCGATGCCGGCCGACGCGGTGCCGACGTCGAAGCCTTCGCCATCGTCGGCCACTTCGATGTGCAGCATGCCGGCGCCCTCCGGCAAGGTCAGCGCGACCTGCGCGTGGGTAGCGGTCGAATGCTTCATGACGTTCGACAGCGCTTCCTGGATGATGCGGTAGGCCGAAATCGCCAGCTCGTTGCCTAGCCGGGAGAAGTCGCCCTCGGAATGGAATTCGAAGCGGCAGCCGGATTCGCGGTCGTAGTGGCGCATCATCTCTTCCACCGCGCCGTGCAGGCCGAGCATCTCGAGCACCTCGGGACGCAGGCGCCGCACCAGGCGCCGTCCGCTGGCGTACAGGTCGAGCGCGAGCTTGGTGATGGCCTGCGACTTCTGCGCGATCTGCTCGATCTCGGCGCCCTCGCCCGCCTTCTCGGCCAGGTGCAGGATGCTTTGCGATTCGAGCCGCACCGCGATCAGCGAGGCATTCAGTTCATCGTGGATCTCGATGGCGATGCTCTTGCGCTCGTCCTCGACGATTGAGTTCACTTTCTGAATCAGCTTGCGCTTGTCGGCGTCGGCCTTGAGCGCCTCGTTGCGCGACTCGACCAGGTCGCGGGTGCGCTCGGCCACCTTGTTTTCGAGGTCTTGCTTGGACTGGTCGAGCGCCAGCGACATTTCGCCGATCGACGCCTGCAGTTCGGAGATCTCGCCGCCAGTGGTGATCGGCAGCTGCACGCGGTAGTCGCCACCGCGAATCTGGCGCAGCGCGCCGATCGACGAGCGCAGCGGAACGGTCAGGCTGCGCGCCAGGAAGTAGGCCAGCGCGGCGCTGACCGCCAGCGCCAGCGCGGCAATCGCCACCTCGACCTGGAAGCGGCGCGCCTGCACGGCCATCATGCTCGACGGCGACATCGTCACGCGCACGAAGCCGAGCACCTCGGCCGGCTGGGTCGGCGGCTTGGTGTCGCTCGGCCCGGACACGTGCGGCGAGCCGTTGTCGGAGAACAGGTTCACCCAGATCACCTGTTTCTTGATCGGCGCCTCGTAATAGTGATCCTCGGCGTCGGCGGCGATGGCCGACGAGACGCTGATGGCGCCCTTCTGGTCGGCGTCGACCACGTCGATGCGGTAGATGCTCTTGTCCGACTGGATCAGGCCATTGATGGTCAGGCGCAGGTCGGACAGGTTGCCGGAAATGACGTTGTACTCGCTGGTCTCGGCCAGCGCGCGCGCCAGGATGTGGCCGCGCTCGGACAGCTCCTCGGCCACCTGCGCGCGATGCGAATACCACGAGTACCAGACGAAGGACGTGAACAGGAACACCACCGGCAGCATGGTGATGAAGATCATCCGCGTGCCGATGCTCCAGCCGGCCCAGAAACGGAACCTCATCGCGGCCTCGCCGGCGGACGGCGCGCGAACTTGCGCGCCGCGTCGTCGACGTCGAGGTCGAGCGAGCGCGCGACGCCTTCGTTGACGATGGTGCTGAAGTAGCGCGGGAACTGCGGCGCCGGCAGCTCGCCGCTGGCCACAAAGGCCATGGTCATCTCCGCGACCTGGGCGTTGATGTCCTCGATGTCCGAATACGTCGTGGCGAGCGCGCCGGCCTTGACCATGTCGGCCGAGAAGCCGATCACGCCCTGCTTGTGGCGGTAGGTCGACAGCAGGATGTTGCGGATGTTGTCGGCGTTGTAGATACCGCTGTCGGGCATCGCCAGCAGCACTTCGTTGGAGCCGATGCGGTTCAGCACCCGGTTGATGTCGTCATCCGCCGTCATCTCCTCGATCAGGGCGGCGCCGCGCAGCAGCGGCTTGAGGTGGCCGGTTTCGGCGCCGAGGATGGCCGCCACGCGCACCGGGCGTTTATACAGCAGCGACACCAGGTGCAGCTGGTCCACCGGCCCCGGCTCGGCGTACACCGCAGTCATCGCGGCGGCGCGCGCCGGCGTGGCGGCGGCGGCCACCGCGCGCCACACCTGGCTGGACGTGAAGGCGGAGATCACCACGCAGTCGTCGGCGCGGCGGGCGACGTCGCGCAGCGCCACCGGGCCGATCGCGACATACACCAGGCGGCGGCGCTGCGCCAGCTCGGTGCGGTATTGCGCCACCAGCGGCGCCAGGCGCTTGTACAAATCGTCGGCGATGCGGCGCGTCTGCGCGCTGTCGTCGCCGGTGACGATCTGGAAGCGGAAGCCGTCGACCTTTTCCACATGCGCGGCATGCGCGGGCAAGGCGATCGACGCGGCCAGCGCCAGTGCGCCGATCCAGCGCACTAAGGCTCGATCAGGCCGTGCTTGACGGCCAGCTTGGTGATGTAGGCCTGGCGGTGCACGCCCAGCTTCTCCTTGACCGACTGGCTGATATTGCTGATGGTCTTGGTCGACAGGTTCAGCTTGTCGGCGATTTCGGCGTTGGTCAGGCCCTCGGCCATCAGCTTGAAGATCTCGAGGCCGCGCTGGTCGAGCTGCGATTGCGGCGAGACGTCGCCGCGCACCGACAGGTTGGCCAGGCGCTCGGCGATCTGCGGCAGGAAGTACAGCTTGCCGTCGTTCGCGTAACGCACCGCGGTGGCCAGGTCGGCCGGGTCGCAGTCCTTGGTGACGAAGGCGCGCGCGCCGAGGCGGTAGGTTTCCTTGATCAGGCTGTCCTGGTCGAACTGGCTGAGGAAGACGATGTTCGCGGCCGGGTAGGTCCCGAGCAGGCCGCGCGCCGCATCGAGCCCGGTCAGCTCGGTGCCGAAGCGGATGTCGAGCACCAGCACGTCCGGCTTCATTTCGGCGTACATCGCAGCCGCTTCGTCGGGCGTGCGGGCCTGGCCGACGACGTCCATCCCCACGCCGGCGAGCGACATGGCGAAGCCCGTCATGACGATGGGATGGTCGTCGGCCAGCATCACGCGAATCGGTTTTGTAACAGCTTGCACGGGCTCTCCTATGGCGCGCGAGCGCCTGCTTACAACTGCTTACCATTGCCTGGCACTTATGTGTGCCAGCCCACGGAAAAAATAGCTTAATGGTGAGATTATTTCATACATCGAACCACCGCGCGAGTGGCCATTTTATTCCCGTCCACTAACCCGTTTCACTCTGCGGGACCGGGAGCTCAGCAAAAATACTACGAAATCGCTTTTCAATTGCTAGGCAATAGCATATATTGATTCCATTGATGAGTTGTTTAGGTTCTTTCCAGCAGCAAAATGCCGAAAAACACCTCGGCCACATAAGGAGAACACCATGCATTTCACTCAAATGAATGACAAGGGTGGCACCAAGTTCAGCAAGCTGGCCGTCGTCGCCGCATTGCACGTGGCGGTTGGCGCCATGTTCGTCCACAGCCTCAATTCGCGCGGCATCAAGATGCCGAAAATGCCGGAGGAGCTGGTGGTGATGTTTACTCCGGAAGCGCCGCCGCCTCCGCCGCCGCCGCCCGAGCCGCCCAAGCCGATGCCGAAAACGGCGCCGCCGCAGGTGATCGCGCCGCCGGTCGAAGTCGAGGTGCAGCAGCCACCGCCGCCTGATGCGGTAGCCGCGGTCGTCTCCACCGAATCGGCGCCGCAGCCTTCGACCCCGACCGCCGCGCCCGAAGCGCCCGCAGCTCCTCCATCGTCGAACACCGGCGCGATGCACACCGCGGTGCTGGCTGACGCCAACGGTTGCGCGAAGCCGGACTACCCGACCCGCGCGGCACGCAACGGCGAGAGCGGCACCGTGACGCTGGCCCTGCTGGTCGGCACCGACGGCAAGGTCGCCAATGCACGCGTGCAGAGCACCAGCGGCTCGAAGGAGCTGGATCGCGCCGCGATCTCGGCCCTGAGCATGTGTAAGTTCAAGCCCGCCATGAGCGGCGGCGTCGCCGAGCAGGCGTGGGCGCAGATCGCCTATGTCTGGACGCTGGAGCAATAACGATTACCTGTTGAGCCTTTCCCCGCCCCGCATACGCCGGGCGGGGATTTTTTTGGCCGTATCACCCGAATCACCCAATAAATGGGGTCAGGCCTGCGGGACCAGACCCCGAAGCTGCACCGCTTTCTAATAAAAATAGTCGGGGATGTCATGTTGAGTAAACGTTTTGCACGCCGCTCCGTTGCGGCGCTGGTCGCCGTCGCGGTTATCGCGGCGATTGCCTGGCTCGCGCTGCGGCCCGCCGCGCAATCACCTTCCGGCTTTTCGACGCAGCGCGCGCTGGCCGACGTGCGCGTGCTGTCCGCGAAGCCGCGGCCGATCGCCAGCGCGGCGAACGCCGAGGCGCGCGAATACATCATGGCGCAGCTGCGGGCAGCGGGGCTCGAGCCGGAGGTGCAGACGGCGATGGCGCAAAAGAACACGCTGGACCGGCGCCGCAACGCGCAGATCGTGCTCGGCATGGTCAACAACATCGTGGTGCGCAAGGCCGGCACGGCGCCCGACCATGCGCTCCGGCCAGCGCTGCTGATGGCGACCGGCTACGACACCACAGAGCGCAGCGTCGGCGCCGCGGCCAGCGCCGCACCCGTCGCGGCGATGCTCGAAGCGCTGCGCACCCTGCCCCCGCTGGCGAACGACGTGGTGGTGCTGTTCGCCGACGGCGAGCAGGTCGGTGGGCTGGGCGCGCTGGCGTTCGCCGGCCAGCATCCGCTCGCCAAGCGCATCGGCCTGGCGATCCGCTTCGACAGCGGCGGCAGCGGCGGCGCGCCGGTGCTGATCGGCGCCAGCGGCAACGACAGCGCGGCGATCCGCGGCTTTGCGCGCGCCGCCCCCAACGCCACCGGGTCGTCGGCGATGCAGGCGATCTATCCGTTCGTGTCGGGCCAGCTGCAAATGGGCGCGATCGGCGCGCTGGGCACGGCGCGGCTGCACATCGCCAACCTCGAAGGCAGCAACGGCAGCGGGCTGCGCTCGCGCGATACCGCCGACCGGGTCGATCCCGACACGGTGCGGCGCATGGGCGAGACGATGGCGGCACTGGCCAGGTATTTCGGTGACAGCACCGGCGCAATGGGGTCAGGTCCGCAGGACCGGACCCCGGCGGCGAGCGGCGAAGCGATTTACTTCAATGTGCCGGCGATTGGCATTGTGAGTTATTCGGCTTCCATGGTGTGGGGACTGACGCGCCTCGCCTGCCTGCTGCTGGTGATCGTCACGGCCGTTGCGCTGCATCGCGGCGACACGACGGTGCGCGAGATTTCCGACGCCGCGATCGGCTTCCTGTTCATCGCCGCGATCCTGGTGCTGGCCGCAGCGCTGGTGTGGGGCGCCATACCGTCGCTGCACCGCGGCTACGATGCGTACAACTACGGCGCCGGCACGCGCGACCTGTGGTTCCTGGCCGGCTTCGCGGCGCTCGGCACGGCGCTGTTCGTGCTGATGCAACGCGGCTTCCGGCGCGCCGTCGGCAACGCCGCCGCCTCGCTCGGCCCGCTGCTGGTGGCGGTATTGCTGCTGCTGGCGGCCAGCTGGAAGACGCCGCACGCCAGCTACGTGCTGGCCTGGCCGCTGATCGGCACCTTGATCGCGTATGGCGCGCTGTATGCGCCGGGAGCGAACCGCTGGCCCGGCATGCGCCGCGCGCTTGTGCTGTTCGCCGGCGCCGCGCCGGCCGTCGCGCTGATCGCGCCGCTGGTGAAGGACGTCTACACGCTGACGTCGCCCGAGCACACCGAGCTGCCGATGATCGCGCTCGCGCTGCTGCTGGGGATGGCCAGCGTGCTGCTGACGGCGCAGCGCCGCTTCATCGTGCGCGGAATGGCGGCGGCCAGCGCGGCCTGCTTCGCGGTGGCGAGCGCCGCGGCGCCGTACGGCACGGCGCCGATCCCGCAGCCAAACCGCATGGTCTACCTGAAGGACGCCTACACATGGAAGTCTTACTGGATGATGCCTGCCGGGCCGCTCGACAGCTGGTCGCGCGGCTTCTTCCCGACGCAGGCGCAGGCGCGCGTACAGGTCGACGCCTTCGGCTGGAACAGCCCCAAGATGTGGCTGGCGCCGGCGCCGCGCACACCGGTGGCGTTTCCCGAATTGGCGACGGTGAAGGACGACGACGACGGCAACCTGCGCAAGGTGCAATTTACCTTGCAGGCCAAACCGGACGTGCCATTCGTCGACGTCAGCCTGACCGGATCGGACGCCTTCCGCGCGTCGGTCAACGGCCGGCCGCTGACGAAGATCCGCACCGCCAGCTGGACGCTGAACATGTATGGCATGGGCGGTCAGAAGCTCGACTTCCGCTTCGACCTTCAATCGGACAAGATCGCGGTAGTGACCGTGCACGAACGCGTTCCCGGCCTGCCGCAGCCAGGCACGCCGGAGCGGCCCTCCGGCACGCTGCCACCATTGACGCCGATGACCGCGACGACCATCAGCACCGACCGGCTGGTGTTCAGGTAGCAGGGGTACAATGTCCGCTCGCCGCATCGAGCGGACAGACTCACCTACTTCCAGAATCGACCATGCAAAAAAAGCTTTTGTGCGCCATCGCCGGCGCCCTGTTCACCAGCGGGGCGTTTGCCGCCGCGCCCGCGCCCACCGTCCATGAAGCGCCGCTGCGCGCCCACCTGCAGTTCCTGTCGAGCGACGTGCTCGAAGGCCGCGGCACCGGCCAGCGCGGCGCCGACCTGACCGTCGCCTACCTGGAATCGCAGGCGCTGGCGGCGGGCCTGAAGCCGGCCAACGGCGACAGCTATCGCCAGAGCGTGAAGATCGCCGGCGTCAAGGCGATTCCGCAGGAGAGCAAGGTGGCGCTGGAAGCGGGCGGCCACGCGCAGGCGCTCGCCTTCGGCAAGGACTGGGTCTGGGCGCCGGGCGACGCCCAGGCGGCGCACGCGATGGACGCGGACATGGTGTTCGTCGGCTACGGCATCACGGCGCCGGAGCAAGGCGGCTGGAACGATTACAAGGGCACCGACGTCAAGGGCAAAGTGCTGGTCATGATGGTCAACGACCCGATGCCGACGGCCGAGGAGCCGGAGCGCTTCAACGGTAAGGGCCTGACCTACTACGGCCGCTGGACCTACAAGTTCGAGGAAGCCGCGCGCCGCGGCGCCGCCGGCGTGCTGCTGATTCACACCGACGCGTCAGCCTCGTACGGCTGGAGCGTGGTGCAGAACAGCTGGACCGCCGAGCGCTTCCAGCTCGCCAGCGGCAAGGGCGGCACCGGCATGGAAGGCTGGATGACCGAGTCGACCGCGCGCGCGCTGTTCAAGGCGGCGGGCCAGGATCTCGACACGCTGCGCGCGGCGGCCGAGCGCAAGGACTTCAAGCCGGTTGTGCTGGCGGCGAAGGTCAAGGGCGAGGCGCGCGCCGCGGTGCGCGTGGTGGAGCAGTTCAATGTCGCCGGCATCGTGCCGGGCACCGATCCGAAGCTGAAGGACGAAGTGGTGATCTACAGCGCGCACTGGGATCACCTGGGCAAGCAGGGCGCCAGCGGCGACACCATCTACAACGGCGCGGTGGACAATGCGTCCGGTTCGGCAGCGTTGCTGGCGATGGCGCAGGAAGCGGTGAAGGCGCCGGCGAAGCGCAGCCAGATGTTCCTGTGGGTGGCGGCCGAAGAACAGGGCCTGCTGGGCAGCGCGGCGTATGCTGCGGCGCCTTTGTGGCCGGCGGCGAAGACGGCGGCCAACCTCAACCTGGACAGCTTGAACTGGGTTGGCGCGACGCGCGACATCAGCGTGGGCGGCAGCGAGCGCACCGAACTTGGCGCGATGGCCGCGGCAACCGCCAAAGCGATGGGACTGGCGATCGCTCCGCAGAAGCCGGACCTGTCGGGCGGCTACTTCCGCAGCGACCACTTCTCGTTTGCGAAGGCGGGCATTCCTGCGTTTTCGGTCGGTGGCGGCGGCGACTACCTGAAAGACGCCGAGGCGGCCAAAGCCAAGCGCAAGACGTATGGCGAACAGCACTATCACCAGGTGTCGGACGAATACGATCCGCGCTGGGATATGTCGGGCATGGTGGAGCAGGCGCAGTACACGCTGAACCTCGGCCGCATGGTGGCGGATGCGCCGAAGATGCCGGCCTGGAAAGCGGGCGACGCGTTCGGCAAGGTGCGCGCGGGCGGGATGTAATCTAAGTTGGGGTCAGGTCCGGCGGACCTGACCCCGGGGTTTGGACCGCGGTTTCGATGGAAACGCGATCGTTTCCGGTGCTGCGACAAAGGCGGCGTCAGGTCCAACGGACCTGACCCCAACTGCTTACTTCGCGGGCTTTTTCATCATGCTGGCGTGGCCCGCAGCCATCTCTTTCTTCGACAGGAAGCCATCCTTGTCGGTGTCCATTTTCGCGAACATGTCGGCTGACGCCTTCGCGTGCTCCTCCGCCGTCAGCACGCCGTCGCCATCCGAATCTACCACCTTGATCTTCTCGGCGGAGGTCATGTCGCCCTTCTTCGCCTTGTGGCCCGTCACTGCCTGATGCGACGCCGTCATTTCTTCTGCAGTCACCTTGCCGTCCTTGTTCGCATCCATCTTCTCGAACATCGCCTTGGCGCCGGCCGCGTATTCCGCCGCCGAGACCTTGCCGTCCTTGTCGGTGTCCATCATCGCGAACTCTTTCTCGTCCTTGGTGTGCGACATGGCCATCGCAAGCGACGAGGCGAGCGCACACGCGCCGAACGCAATCGATCCAAGCAGAAGTTTTCTGTTCATGTTGTTCTCCTTTTGTTAGCCAGTGACGAGACTGAGGATGTTGCCGTCGGGGTCCTTGAACCACGCGACTTTCATGTCGCCGCCGACGTGGATATCGCCCTGCAGCGTCAGACCGGGCATGTCGTAATGCTCGAACGCGACACCCTTCGATTTCAGCGACGCGACGATCGATTCCATCTCGTCGCCGACGTTCCAGACCACCGACGTGGCTTTGTTGGTGCCCGCGTACTGCGAGTGGTAGACGTTGATGCGCGTGCTGCCGCTTCGATATGTGATGACCTCTTCGCCCTCGGTCCCATCGCGCGTCAGCCCCAGCGTGCCTTCGTAGAATTTGGCGGCTTCCTGGATGCTCTTCACGGCGATCATGGCGATCGCCTCTTTTTGATTCAGCATGACTGCGCTCCTCTCAGGTTAATGGTTCGGGCCGGCGCGACGCGGCGAGCTGGTTGCGCCGGTACTCGCCCTGCCGCTCGAACATCCAGCCGGGGTACTCGGGCGGCAGGCGGCTGGCCTTGTCGATGCGCTCGAGGTCGAACGACGTCAAACGCATACTGGTGGCCGCGATGTTGTCGGCGAGCTGCTCCGGACGCTTGGCGCCGATGATCACGCTGGTCACTTGCGGCTGGTGCAGCAGCCACGCCAGCGCGACGCGCGCGACCGATACGCCGTGCTGCAGCGCGATCGGATGCATCGCGTCGATGCAGTTCCAGCCGCGCTCGGTGTCGACCGGCGGGAAATCGAAGACGACGCGGCGGCTGCCCTCCTCCGCCTGCTTGTCGCGTCCGTACTTGCCGCTCAACAGGCCGCCGGCGAGCGGGCTCCAGACCATCAGGCCCAGGCCCTCGCTGGCCAGCATCGGAATCAGTTCGCGTTCGAGGTCGCGCCCGGCCACGCTGTAGTAGGCCTGCAGCGATTCGAAGCGCGCCAGGCCGAGGCGTTCGGCGATGCCGAGCGCCTTGACGATCTGCCACGCCGCCCAGTTGGACACGCCGATGTGGCGCACGTGGCCGTGGCGGACCATCTGGTCGAGCGCGCGCAGGGTCTCCTCGATGGGCGTGGCGGGGTCGAAGCCGTGCACCTGGTACAGGTCGACGTAATCGAGCTGCAGGCGCTTCAGGCTGGCTTTGAGGCCGTTGGTGATATGGGTGCGCGAAAGGCCCCGCGCATTGGGGCCGTGCCCCGTTTCGCCGAACACCTTGGTGGCGATGACGATCTCGTCGCGCGGAATTTTCAGGTTCTTCAGCGCCTGGCCGGTGATCTGCTCCGAGGCGCCGCTGGCGTAGACGTCGGCCGTGTCGATGAAGTTGATGCCGGCGTGGATGGATTTGCCGATCAGCTGCTCGGCTTCGTTCTGCTGGAGCGAGCCGATCTTGCCCCACATGCCTTCGGAGCCGCCGAAGGTCATGGTGCCGAGGCAAAGCTCGGAGACGAACAGGCCGGTGTGACCAAGCGGGTGGTAGCGCATGGCAATGGATTCCGATCACGGTTAGTGGCCGGCGCACCGATGCCCGGCGATCCATTAGCATAGCGCCAACGCTGCCGATTTGCCCCCGGAAACGTGCGGTATCCACCGGCAACGGTCCGACCGCTTGTCGTGCCTGCGCAGGCAGGCACCCATGCTGAGCTAGTTCAGCTGTTCCTGCGTACTCAGCATAGGTACCCGCCTTCGCGGGTACGACGGGTGCGGGCCAGCGCTTAGAAATCCATCAGGATCCCGGCGCCCAGCGACTTCTGCGAATAGTTGTAATCGATGAGGCTCTGGCCATATCCCGCGAAGCCCTGCACATATCCTTTCAGATTGTTCACCAGCGGGAACGCCACGCCAGCCTGCACCGCGCCGTGCCCCGTGTCGAAATTGCCTCGCACCATGGCGGTATATTCGAAGCCCTTGTCGCGGTAGGTGAAGCGCACATCGCCGTGCCCCATGTAGTCTGTAATGTCGGGATTGTCGTTGTTGGATTTTTCGTTATCGAGCCGCTTCCACACGCGCGCGATGACGCCAAGGTTCCCGCTCTCCAGGCCGACCTGGCCGTAAACGCGATTCCAGCTGCGCGACAACGTCGCGCCCTGACCATTCGATTCATGCACCGCGCCGATCGACACGAAGCGCAGATTCACAGGGCCCATCTGCTGATTAACGGGTACGACTGCCATCAACTCGGGCCGGTAATTGGTTTCGCGGAACGGGCTCGAATACTGGCGCGAATATGCCTGCCAGAAACTCCGTTGCGTGTACGCCGCCCAAATATCGATCGGCAGGTTACCGATACCTTCCAACACCTTTGCCTTGAAGCTCAGCTGATAAGTCAGCTCAACGTGCTTCGACGCGTAACCATCCGGCCGGGTTTCACGGAATGGCCGGTCGTTGGTGGCGTTGCTCTGGTTCGCGACCAACAGGTAATTGTCGAGCAGCGGATGCACCGCATACAGGCCGCGCTTGGCGTCCGCATTGAGTTCCCAATCCTGGCTCATGCGCGACACCTTGGTATCGGGCGCTTTCACCTTGGTGGTCGGCTTGGCGGCGATCTGCGGCTCGGCGACGGTTGGCGCCGCGGCCACGACAGGCGCGGCAGCTTCGGCCGCCTTCACTTGCTTGGACAGCGCATCGAAGCAGCCCAGGCGGGCGCTGGAATCGCCAAGAATGGAGCAACGGAGCAAGTGCTGTTCGGTTTCGCCGGCATGGGCGGGAGCAACGGCAATCAGTAGTGTGGAAATCAGTGCGGAGGTACGGAGCTTCATCGAATCGTGGCTTATAACATTGGAAAGCGGTCGAGTATATCGACTATTGCCGTTTGGCGACTTTCGATACGCGCTGCGGTTGATGGCCCCGTTGCGAAGCGCGGCATCACCGAAATTCAAGCGCTGGTACACTTTTCAAACCAGTCTTAGTTTCGCGCCGACCGGGACTGAACAGCGCGACTTTGGCGCAACCCAAGTCAGCTTGAAAGGAGATCGATATCATGAAGGTCGTCTCATTCACCGAAGCGCAAGCCAACCTCGGTGCGCTGCTCGACGCCGTATGCAAGGACAATGCACCGACAACAATCAAACGAGAACATGGCGAGGATGTGGTCGTGTTGACACGCTCGGAATTCGGCAGCTTGACCGAGACTCTCTATCTCCTCGGAACCGAAAATAACGCCCGGAATTTGCGCGAATCGATCGCACAAATGAAGGCCGGCGATGTCGTATGGCATGAGCCATTCATAAAAAATGACGAATCAAAAGGTGAAGAACCAACGATTGGCCAAGACTTTCGTCATCGCTTGGGCTAGCCGTGCATGGCAGGAATACCTTTTTTGGCAAGACCACGTTCCTCAAATCGTCAAACTGATTAACAGCCTGGTAGACGAATGCAGGCGACACCCATTCACCGGAGGTGGCCGGCCCGAGCGCCTCGCACACGATCTGATCGGATTATGGTCGCGGCGCATAACGCGGGTGAGGACCGATTGGTCTACTTGACCGAGGCCGACACCGTCTATATTTACAGCTGTCGTCACCACTATTAGTCGCCAAACAAATAAAAACGGCACCGGGATTTCTCCTCGGTGCCGTTTTCGTTTGAGTGACTAGCTAATTACGCGTCGTCGCCCAGATGGGATGCAGCTGCTGCCGCGGTGCTGTCTTCCATCGCTTGCAGCTCGGAAGCCATGTTGGCCTTCTCCTGCTGCAGCAATGCCGCGCGCTCTTCCACTTCCCACTGCTCTTTTTCCTTCTTGGCGCGATGGAAGGCCAGGCCGGTACCGCCAGGAATCAGGCGGCCGACGATGACGTTTTCCTTCAGGCCGCGCAGACCGTCGCGCTTGCCCATGATCGCCGCTTCAGTCAGCACGCGGGTGGTTTCCTGGAACGATGCGGCCGAGATGAACGAATCGGTCGACAGCGATGCCTTGGTAATACCCAGCAGTACGTTTTCGTACGTCGCAGGGATCTTGCCGGCGGCGATCACGCGGTCGTTTTCGTCCAGCAGCTCCGAACGCTCGACCTGCTCGCCCACGATGTAGTTCGCATCGCCAGCTTCGACGATCTGAACACGGCGCAGCATCTGACGCACGATCACTTCGATGTGCTTGTCGTTGATCTTCACGCCCTGCAGACGGTACACGTCCTGCACTTCGTCGACGATGTAACGCGCCAGCGCTTCGATACCCAGCAGACGCAGGATGTCTTGCGGATCGGCCGGGCCGTCCACGATCATCTCGCCCTTGTTCACTACCTGGCCGTCGTGTACCAGCACTTGCTTGTCCTTGGTGATCAGGAACTCGTGCTTGTTGCCGTCCATGTCCGTGATTTCCAGACGCTGCTTGCCCTTGGTCTCTTTACCGAAGGCCACGGTACCCGTGACTTCCGCCAGCATGCCGGCGTCTTTCGGCGAACGCGCTTCGAACAGCTCGGCAACCCGCGGCAGACCACCGGTAATGTCGCGCGTCTTCTGCGATTCGGTCGGGATACGTGCCAGCACTTCGCCGACCGATACCGACTGACCATCTTTCACCATGATCAGCGCGCCAACCTGGAAGCCGATCGCCACACTGTGTTCGGTGCCGGCGATTTTGACTTCTTCGTTGTTCTCGTTCAGCAGCTTGACCTGTGGACGCAGGGTCTTGGTCAGCGAACCGCGACGCTTGGCGTCGATCGCAACCAGGGTCGACAGGCCGGTGACTTCGTCGACCTGGCGAGCAACGGTGACGCCCTCTTCCACGTTCTCGAAGCGCACGGTACCTGCGTACTCGGTAATGATCGGACGGGTCAGCGGATCCCAGGTCGCCAGCGCCGTGCCGGCCTTGATGACCATGCCGTCCTTGACGATCAGGGTCGCGCCGTACGGCACCTTGTGACGCTCGCGCTCGCGGCCATGGTCGTCCGTGATCAGCACTTCGCCGGAACGCGAAATGACGATCTGGGCGCCCTTGCCGTTGGTGACGTAACGCATGGTCGCGGTGAAACGGATGGTACCGTTCGACTTCGCTTCCACCGACGACGCCACTGCCGCACGCGATGCCGCACCACCGATGTGGAAGGTACGCATGGTCAGCTGGGTACCTGGCTCACCGATCGACTGCGCTGCGACCACACCGACGGCTTCGCCGGCGTTGACCAGCATGCCGCGGCCGAGGTCACGGCCGTAGCACTTGGCGCACAGGCCGAAGCGCGTGTCGCAGGTAAGCGGCGTACGCACCTTGACTTCGTCGATCGACAGGCGCTCGACTTCTTCCACCATGTCTTCGTCCAGCAAAGTGCCGGCTTCGTACAGGGTTTCCTGGGTCTCAGGGTTGACGATGTCATGGACGTTGACACGGCCGAGGATACGGTCGCGCAGCGCTTCGATGACTTCACCGCCTTCGACCAGCGCCTTCATGACGGTGCCGTTGGTGGTGTTGCAATCGTCCTCGATCACGACCAGGTCCTGGGTCACGTCGACCAGGCGGCGCGTCAGGTAACCCGAGTTCGCGGTCTTCAGCGCGGTGTCGGCCAGACCTTTACGAGCGCCGTGGGTCGAGATGAAGTACTGAAGCACGTTCAGGCCTTCGCGGAAGTTCGCGGTAATCGGCGTTTCGATAATCGAACCGTCCGGCTTGGCCATCAGGCCTCGCATACCGGCCAGCTGGCGAATCTGGGCTGCCGAACCGCGCGCGCCCGAGTCGGCCATCATGTAAATCGCGTTGAACGATTCCTGGGTCGACTTGGTGCCGTCGCGCTTGACGACGTCTTCCACTTTCAGCTGGTCCATCATGGCCTTGCCGACTTCGTCCGAGGTCTTGCCCCAGATGTCGACGACCTTGTTGTAACGCTCGCCGGACGTGACCAGACCCGAAGCGTACTGCTGCTCGATCTGCTTGACTTCCTGCTCCGCTGCCGCGATCAGGGTGACCTTCTGCGGCGGCACCAGCATGTCGTCGACCGCGATCGAGATACCGGCGCGGGTCGCCAGGCGGAAGCCCGACTGCATCAGCTTGTCGGCAAACACGACGGTAGCGCGCAGGCCGCACTTGCGGAACGACGTGTTGATCAGCTTCGAGATCTCTTTCTTCTTCAGGGCGCGGTTCAGCACGCTGAACGGCAGGCCCTTCGGCAGGATCTCGGACAGGATCGCGCGGCCGACCGTGGTTTCGTAGCGCGTGACGGTGCGCACGAATTCGCCAGTCTCGGCATCCTTCGGGTTCTCGACGATACGCACGGTGATGCGGGTCGTCAGCTCGACTTCCTTGTTGTCGTAGGCGCGGATCACTTCCGACACGTCGGTGAACAGCATGCCTTCGTTACGGGCGTTGATCGCTTCGCGGGTCGCGTAGTACAGACCCAGCACGATATCCTGCGAAGGAACGATCGACGGCTCGCCGTTCGACGGGAACAGGATGTTGTTCGACGCCAGCATCAGCGTGCGCGCTTCCATCTGCGCTTCGATCGACAGCGGGACGTGGACAGCCATCTGGTCACCGTCGAAGTCGGCGTTGAACGCCGCGCAGACGAGTGGGTGCAGCTGGATCGCCTTGCCTTCAATCAGGACCGGCTCGAACGCCTGGATACCGAGACGGTGCAGCGTAGGCGCACGGTTCAGCATGATCGGGTGCTCGCGGATCACGTCTTCCAGGATGTCCCAGACCACCGGTTCCTGGATCTCGACCAGCTTCTTGGCGGCCTTGATCGTGGTTGCCAGGCCCATCAGTTCGAGCTTGTTGAAGATGAACGGCTTGAACAGTTCGAGCGCCATCAGCTTCGGCAGGCCGCACTGGTGCAGCTTGAGCTGCGGACCGACCACGATGACCGAACGGCCCGAGTAGTCGACGCGCTTGCCCAGCAAGTTCTGACGGAAACGGCCGCCCTTGCCCTTGATCATCTCAGCCAGCGACTTCAGCGGACGCTTGTTGGCGCCGGTCATCGCTTTGCCGCGACGGCCGTTGTCCAGCAGCGAGTCGACCGCTTCCTGGAGCATGCGCTTCTCGTTACGCGTAATGATTTCCGGCGCGCGCAGTTCCATCAGGCGCTTCAGGCGGTTATTACGGTTGATGACGCGGCGATACAGGTCGTTCAGGTCGGAGGTCGCAAAGCGGCCGCCGTCCAGCGGGACCAGCGGACGCAGTTCCGGCGGCAGCACCGGCAGTACTTCCATGATCATCCAGTCCGGCTTGATGCCCGAACGCTGGAATGCCTCGAGCACTTTCAGGCGCTTGGCGTATTTCTTGATCTTCGCTTCGGACTTCGACTCTTTCAGCTCGACGCGCAACGCTTCGGCATCGCGGTGGATGTCGATCGAACGCAGCAGCTCACGGATGCCTTCGGCGCCCATGAATGCGGTGAAATCGTCGCCGTACTCTTCGTACTTGGCGGCGTAGTCGTCTTCCGACATGATCTGGCACTTCTTCAGCGGGGTCATGCCGGGATCGGTCACCACGTATGCTTCGAAGTAGAGCACGCGCTCGATGTCGCGCAGCGTCATGTCCAGGACCATGCCCAGGCGCGACGGCAGCGACTTCAGGAACCAGATGTGCGCGGTCGGCGAGGCCAGCTCGATGTGGCCCATGCGCTCGCGGCGCACCTTGGCCAGCGTGACTTCGACGCCGCACTTTTCGCAGATCACGCCGCGGTGCTTCAGGCGCTTGTACTTGCCGCACAGGCACTCGTAGTCCTTGATAGGACCAAAGATCTTGGCGCAGAACAGGCCGTCGCGCTCAGGCTTGAAGGTGCGGTAGTTGATGGTTTCCGGCTTTTTGACTTCGCCGTAGGACCACGAACGGATTTTTTCAGGCGACGCCAGGCCAATCTTGATGGCGTCGAAGGTTTCATTCGTTTGAACTTGCTTGAATAGATCGAGCAGTGCTTTCATGTATCACTCCAGAGGTGATTAAATTTCTATGCTTGGGACTTGCGTCCCCAACCAGCCGGCGAATCCAGGGTCAGGTCCAGCGGACCTGACCCCATCCTCAACCTTCTTAGTTGCGCTCGAGGTCGATATCGATACCCAGCGAGCGGATTTCCTTCACCAGCACGTTGAACGATTCCGGCATACCGGCTTCGATCACATGGTCGCCTTTGACCAGGTTCTCGTAGACCTTGGTACGGCCGTTCACATCGTCCGACTTGACCGTCAGCATTTCCTGCAGCACGTACGACGCGCCGTAGGCTTCCAGCGCCCACACTTCCATCTCACCGAAGCGCTGGCCGCCGAACTGGGCTTTACCGCCCAGCGGCTGCTGCGTCACCAGCGAGTAAGGACCGGTGGAACGCGCGTGCATCTTGTCGTCGACCAGGTGGTGCAGCTTCAGCATGTGCATGTAGCCGACGGTAACCTTGCGCTCGAACGATTCGCCCGTGCGGCCGTCGTACATGGTGACCTGGTTCTTCGATGGCGTCATGCCCAGCTTGGTGGCAATCGGCTCAGGGTAGGCCAGGTCCAGCATGCGGCGGATCTCCGACTCGTGCGCGCCGTCGAACACTGGCGTCGCGAAAGGCACGCCATTCTTCAGGTTGCTCGCCAGCGACATGATTTCGTCGTCGCTGAAGCTGTCGAGGTCTTCCGTCTTGCCGGTCTCGTTGTAGATCGTGTTGAGGAACTTGCGCATTTCCTCGACCTTCGCTTGCGACTTCAGCATTTCGCCGATGCGCAGGCCCAGGCCCTTCGCCGCCCAACCGAGGTGGGTTTCGAGGATCTGACCGACGTTCATTCGCGATGGAACGCCCAGCGGGTTCAGCACCACGTCGGCCGGCGTACCGTCGGCCATGAACGGCATGTCTTCAACTGGCACGATACGGGAAACCACACCCTTGTTACCGTGACGGCCGGCCATCTTGTCGCCCGACTGCAGGCGGCGCTTGACGGCCAGGTAGACCTTGACCATCTTTTGCACGCCTGGCTGCAGCTCGTCGCCTTGCGTGAGCTTCTTGCGCTTCTCTTCGAAGGCCAGGTCGAACTGGTGGCGCTTCTCGGCGATCGATTCCTTGATCGCTTCGAGGGCGGCGGCAGCGTCGTCTTCGCTTGGGCGGATGTCGAACCAGTGGTACTTGTCGAGGTCGTCCAGGTATTCCTTGGTCAGCTTGGCGCCTTTGGCCAGCTTCTTCGGACCGCCGTTGACGACTTTACCGATCAGCATCTTCTCGAGACGCTGGAAGGCGTCGCCTTCGACGATACGCATCTGGTCGTTCAGGTCGAGGCGGAAGCGCTTGAGCTCGTCATCGATGATCTGCTGGGCGCGCTTGTCGCGGACGATGCCTTCGCGGGTGAAAACTTGCACGTCGATCACGGTGCCGATCATGCCCGATGGCACGCGCAGCGAGGTGTCTTTGACGTCCGAAGCCTTCTCGCCGAAAATCGCGCGCAGCAGCTTCTCTTCCGGGGTCAGCTGGGTTTCGCCTTTTGGCGTGACCTTGCCGACCAGAGTGTCGCCGGCCTGCACTTCAGCGCCGATGTAGACGATGCCCGACTCGTCCAGGCGAGCCAGCTGGTTCTCCGCCAGGTTCGAGATGTCGCGGGTGATTTCTTCCGCGCCCAGCTTGGTGTCACGCGCCACGACCGACAGCTCTTCGATGTGAATCGAGGTGTAGCGGTCGTCCTTGACGACGTTTTCCGAGATCAGGATCGAATCCTCGAAGTTCAGGCCGTTCCACGGCATGAACGCCACCAGCATGTTCTGGCCCAAGGCCAGCTCGCCCAGGTCGGTCGATGCGCCGTCGGCGATCACGTCGGCCTTGGCCACGCGGTCGCCTACCTGCACGATCGGACGCTGGTTGATGTTGGTGTTCTGGTTCGAACGGGTGTACTTGATCAGGTTGTAGATGTCGACGCCGACTTCGCCCGCCTGTGCTTCGTCGTCGTTGACGCGAATCACCACACGGCCTGCATCGATGTAGTCCACCACGCCGCCGCGCAGAGCCTGCACGGTGGTGCCCGAGTCGACCGCAACGGTGCGCTCGATACCGGTGCCGACCACGGCCTTTTCAGGACGCAGGCAAGGAACGGCCTGGCGCTGCATGTTGGCGCCCATCAGCGCGCGGTTTGCATCGTCGTGCTCGAGGAACGGGATCAGCGACGCCGCAACCGACACGATCTGGCCTGGGGCCACGTCCATGTACTGGATGCGCTCCGGCGAGACCAGGATCGTTTCGCCGGCTTCACGGGCCGAGACCAGTTCGTCGGTCAGCTTGTTGACGCCGTCGATGGTCGCGTTCGCCTGGGCGATGATGTAGCGGCCTTCTTCGATCGCCGACAGGTAGTCGATCTTGTCGGTGACGACGCTGTTTTCGACCTTGCGGTAAGGCGTCTCGAGGAAGCCGTACTCGTTCAGGCGGGCAAACAGAGCCAGCGAGTTGATCAGACCGATGTTCGGTCCCTCAGGCGTTTCGATCGGGCACACGCGGCCGTAGTGGGTCGGGTGCACGTCGCGCACTTCGAAGCCGGCGCGCTCGCGGGTCAGACCGCCAGGGCCAAGAGCCGAAACGCGGCGCTTGTGGGTGATCTCGGACAGCGGATTGGTCTGGTCCATGAACTGCGACAGCTGCGAGGAGCCGAAGAATTCGCGGATCGCGGCCGAAATCGGCTTGCTGTTGATCAGGTCGTGCGGCATCAGGTTGTCCGCTTCGGCCTGGCCGAGGCGTTCCTTGACGGCGCGCTCGACGCGCACCAGGCCGGCGCGGAACTGGTTTTCCGCCAGTTCGCCGACGCAACGCACGCGGCGGTTGCCCAGGTGATCGATATCGTCGACTTCGCCGCGGCCATTGCGCAGCTCGACCAGGATCTTGATCACGGCCAGCACGTCGTCGTTCGACAAGGTCATGGCACCGGTCAGTTCGTCACGGCCGATGCGGCGGTTGAACTTCATGCGGCCGACGGCCGACAGGTCGTAGCGCTCAGGGCTGTAGAACAGGCCGTTGAACAGGGCCTCGACTGAATCTTCGGTCGGCGGCTCGCCAGGACGCATCATGCGGTAGATCGCCACTTTCGCGGCCATCTGGTCGGCGGTGTCGTCGATGCGCAGGGTCTGCGAGATGTAGCCGCCCTGGTCCAGGTCGTTGGTGTACAGCGTCTGGATTTCGGTGATGTTGGCGTCGCGCAGCTTGCCGAGCAACTCTTCGGTCAGCTCGTCGTTGGCCGATGCGACCACTTCGCCGGTTTCGGCGTCGACGATGTTCTTGGCCAGCACGCGGCCGAGCAGGTAGTCTTCAGGCACGGAGATGTGCTTGATGCCAGCCGCTTCGATGTCGCGCACGTGCTTGCTGTTGATGCGCTTGTCCTTCAGGACCAGCGTCTTGCCGGACTTGTCGACGATGTCGAAACGCGCCACTTCGCCACGCAGACGCTCGGCGACGAATTCCATCTCGGCGCCTTCGGAGCGCAGGTTGAAATTGTCGAACACGAAGAAGTTCGCGAGGATCTGCTCGTGCGACATGCCGATGGCTTTCAGCAGGATCGTCACAGGCATCTTGCGGCGGCGGTCGACGCGGAAGAACAGGATGTCTTTCGGGTCGAACTCGAAGTCCAGCCACGAGCCGCGGTAAGGGATGATGCGTGCCGAGAACAGCAGCTTGCCCGACGAGTGCGTCTTGCCGCGGTCGTGCTCGAAGAACACGCCCGGGGAACGGTGCAGCTGCGACACGATGACGCGCTCGGTACCGTTGATGACGAACGAGCCGGTGGTCGTCATGAGCGGCAGTTCGCCCATGTAGACTTCTTGCTCTTTCATTTCCTTGACCACAGGCTTGGTCGGCGATTCCTTATCCAGGATCACCAGGCGAACCTTGGCGCGCAGCGGCGACGCGAACGTCAGGCCACGCTGTTGGCATTCCTTGACGTCGAACGCCGGGTCGCCCAGGACATACGACAGGAACTCGAGGCGCGCAAAACCATTGTGCGACACGATAGGGAAAATCGAGGTGAAAGCCGACTGCAGGCCGTCGTTCTTGCGAATTGACGGCGCTGCGTCCGCTTGCAGGAAATTCTCGTAAGATTCAAGCTGGGTAGCCAGAAGGAAGGGAACGTTGTGAACGTTGGCGCGCTTCGCGAATGATTTGCGAATGCGTTTCTTCTCAGTAAATGAGTAGTGCATGGACACTCCGTGAGTGACTAAAGGATGAGAATTCAGGAATTTCCAGGGTCCGCGAGAAGCGGGTAGCCGCACTGGAAAGGCCTCAAGTCTCGAGCTTCGGTCAGGTGAAAAGAAGGCGAAACAACTGCAAGGGTACTACCTTACTACATATACGACAGGGACGACAAAAGAGCCAAAGCCGCATTCCCTTCCTCTCGGAAGGGAACCGCAAGCTTTGACTCCGGCGCGGAACAGCCGCCCAATACTGCTATTACTTGATTTCGGCTTTCGCGCCAGCTTCTTCCAGCTTCTTCTTGCCGGCTTCTGCGTCTGCTTTCGAAATCGCTTCTTTCACGGTCTTCGGTGCGCCATCGACCAGGTCTTTGGCTTCTTTCAGGCCCAGACCGGTGATTTCGCGAACTGCTTTGATGACGCCAACTTTGTTCGCGCCGAAATCGGCCAGAACCAGGTTGAATTCGGTCTGCTCTTCAGCAGCCGCGCCAGCAGCGGCGCCGCCAGCTGCTGGAGCTGCCATTGCTGCGGCCGAAACGCCGAACTTCTCTTCGAATGCCTTGACCAGGTCGTTCAGGTCCATTACGGACATTTCGCTAACTGCTGCCAGGATGTCGTCTTTGCTGATTGCCATTTGAAACTCCATTTAATTTGTTGAGGACAGACTTCGCTACGCGAGGATCTGTCCCACAATACGTTTGCTAATAGATTGGTATTGACTAAAAAAGTGCAACGATTACGCTGCTGCTGGGGCTTCTTCTGCTGCAGCTTCTGCTGGAGCGGCGCCATCGCCTTTTTTCGCTGCCAGGGCAGCCAGACCACGTGCAAAGCCCGACACCGGAGCCAGCATAACGCCCAACAACTGCGAGATGAGAACTTCACGGCTAGGAATGCTTGCCAACGCTGCAACAGCCGCTTTATCCAGCGACTTGCCTGCGTAGTTACCTGCCTTGATGACCAGCTTGTCGTTGGTTTTAGCGAAGTCGTTGATGACTCGCGCTGCTGCAACTGCATCGTCCGAGATCGAGTAGATCAGCGGACCGGTCATGGAATCGGCCAGGCTTGCAAACGGCGTGCCTTCGACGGAGCGACGAGCGAGCGTATTTTTCAACACACGCAGGTACACGCCTTGGGTACGCGCTTTGGCACGAAGTTGCGTCAAGTGACCAACCTGGATGCCACGATATTCGGCCACGACGATCGTTTGCGCAGATGCTACTTTTGCGGAAACTTCGGCGACGACGGCCTTTTTGTCATTCAGATTGAGACCCACGGTCAACCTCCTTAAATGATGCTCGGCAAATGCCTCGCATCGGTTCGAACACGGCGTCCGAAGTTAAGAAGTACAAAGAGCGGAATAAATTCCTGCAACATGGACTACAAAACTTGCTCGGGTACACCATCTGCGTTGGGTAAGCTCTTTTAACCTCTGCCCGACTGCTGCTTCGGCCCAACGGTCTTTGATTGTCTGGCCGGGAACTCCCGGCCAGCCCAAAGATGTGCCTCGCGCCGAAACGCGAGGGCTTGATTCTTTATTTAAGCTGCCAGGGACGACTGGTCGACGCGAACGCCGGCGCCCATGGTCGACGAGATCGCGACCTTGCGCAGGTACACGCCCTTCGACGACGTTGGCTTGGCCTTGTTCAGTGCTTCGATCAGGGCGACCAGGTTGGTCTTCAGGTCGGCGTCGCTGAACGACTTGCGGCCGATGGTGGCGTGGATGATACCTGCCTTGTCGGTACGGTACTGAACCTGGCCGGCTTTCGCGTTTTTCACCGCGGTAGCGACGTCGGCGGTCACGGTGCCGACTTTCGGGTTAGGCATCAGGCCGCGTGGTCCCAGGATCTGGCCCAGGGTACCGACGATACGCATGGTGTCAGGCGAAGCGATGACGATGTCGAAAGGCATGTCGCCGGCTTTGACGCGCTCGGCCAGGTCTTCCATACCGACGATGTCGGCGCCGGCGGCTTTCGCCTGCTCGGCTTTTTCGCCGGTCGCGAACACAGCGACGCGAACGGTCTTGCCGGTGCCGGCTGGCAGCACGACGGAACCGCGAACGACCTGGTCCGACTTCTTCGGATCCACACCCAGCTGCACCGAGACGTCGATCGACTCGTTGAACTTGGCGGTGGCGAATTCCTTGACCAGGGCCACTGCGTTGTCGAAGCCATACGACTTGTTACGGTCGACCTTGGCCTTGATTGCTTTAACGCGCTTAGACAGTTTTGCCATGATTAAACACCTTCCACCGTGATGCCCATCGAACGCGCGGAACCGGCGATGATGCGAACTGCAGCATCCATGTCGGCAGCGGTCAGATCTGGCTGTTTTGTTTTTGCGATTTCTTCAGCTTGGGCGCGGGTCAGCGAACCGACTTTGTCGGTATGCGGCTTCGGCGAACCTTTGGTGATGCCGGCGGCCTTCTTGATCAGGTAGGTCGCAGGAGGCGTCTTCATCACGAAGGTGAAGGACTTGTCGGCGAACGCGGTGATCACGACAGGGATAGGCATACCTGGCTCGACACCCTGGGTCTGGGCGTTGAACGCCTTGCAGAATTCCATGATGTTCAGGCCGCGCTGACCCAGCGCCGGGCCGATCGGTGGGGATGGGTTTGCTTTACCAGCTGGCACTTGCAGCTTGATAAAACCAATGATTTTCTTTGCCATGATGGCTCCATATCTTGGATTGAGTAGTAGCGCCCCGCCGGTATTTCATTGGCGAGGCTCCTCTTGTCAGGTTCCGCCTTGCGGCGCCGCCCTGACTAAACGGTATTAAACCTTCTCGACCTGGCCGAACTCGAGTTCGACTGGCGTTGCGCGGCCGAAGATGGTGACCGAGACGCGCACTTTGGATTTCTCGTAATTGACTTCTTCGACGTTGCCGTTGAAGTCGGTGAACGGACCATCCTTGATGCGGACTTGCTCGCCCACTTCGTACAGCACTTTCGGACGCGGCTTTTCGACGCCTTCCTGCATTTGCTGCATGATCTTGTCGATCTCGCGCGCCGGGATCGGCGTCGGCTTGTTCGACTTGCCGCCGATGAAACCGGTGACCTTGCTGGTGTTCTTGACCAGGTGCCAGGTTTCGTCGGTCATTTCCATCTCGACCAGCACGTAGCCAGGGAAGAAACGACGCTCGGAGACCGACTTGACGCCGTTCTTGACTTCAACGACTTCTTCGACCGGCACCAGGATCTGGCCGAACTGGTCTTGCATGCCGGCGCGCTCGACGCGCTCCATCAGCGCGCGCATGACGCTCTTCTCCATGCCGGAGTAAGCGTGCACGACGTACCAGCGCTTGTTACTGACTGGAACGCTCACTGGCGCTGCAGCTTCTGGTGCTGGCGACTCTTCGCCGGACACATCATCTTGCATATCGCTCATTATTGTTTCCAACCAAGTATCAAGTCGTACAGCACGAATTCCAGGATCTTGTCCGTGCCCCAAAGGAAGATTGCCATGACCAGCACAAAGCCGAAGACGACCATGGTGATCTGCATCGCCTCCTTGCGCGTAGGCCAGACGACCTTTTTGGTTTCGCGAACGGATTCTTTGGCGAAGTTCAGGAAGTCGCGGCCGGTGGCGGAAGTCCACAAAAGCAGGACGGCAAAAGCCAAACCAGCCACGAGTGCGCCTGCGCACATCAAAGCTGGTTTATTATGGCCTTTCAGGTAAAAGAACCCGACGACCCCCGCAATCATGGCAACTACTGCCAGCGCCACCTTAAACTTGTCGTTCGACGTGCTGACGGTTTGCACGGATTGATTAGACATACTTTTTAACTTTCGGTGCCTAGCACCAGATCGGTGGCAGGGACGGAGGGCATCGAACCCCCAACCTTCGGTTTTGGAGACCGACGCTCTGCCAATTGAGCTACGTCCCTACGTAAAACTTCAGTGGAATCAGCGATTGTACCAGAGGGGAGCCCCGCTGGCAAATCACCGACTTCCCTGCCCGGCATCGCCAGGATGCCGGACCGTCAGGCCGGATCCGCGGGACCCGGCCTCAACGACGTATTACTTGCTGGCTTCGCTCAGGATCTTGGCAACGACGCCGGCGCCGACGGTACGGCCGCCTTCACGGATTGCGAAGCGCAGGCCTTCTTCCATCGCGATCGGGTTGATCAGCTTGACGGTGATCGACACGTTATCGCCTGGCATGACCATTTCTTTGTCCGCTGGCAACTCGATCGAACCAGTCACGTCCGTGGTACGGAAGTAGAACTGTGGGCGATAGTTGTTGAAGAACGGGGTGTGACGGCC
>NZ_JBFUAC010000012.1:0-93633 GCF_056406475.1 Massilia sp. P1_C10 | reverse complement strand
GCAACTGCCATGACAATGCAGTGATGGAGAACTTCTTTGGCATCCTCAAAAGCGAGATGTTTCATCGAACGAAATTCAGCAGCGTCGACCAGTTACAGCTCGCGATCACAAGCTACATCGAATACTATAATTGCAAGCGCATTAAATCGAGGCTGAAGGGCCTGAGTCCTGTGAAGTACAGGATTCGGTACGCGATCAGCTAGTTATCCTCGCTGTCCAACATTTGGGTGGCACTTCAGACCTGACCCCCACCCCACTAGAAAAATATGATTTTTGCATGACCGAATCTATAATGACGGCCTTGCCGCCATTTCCAGATCGTCGTCCATGCCCTTCCGCAAAGAACCTCCCTTCAGCCACGGCACCGTGGCGCGCAGCGCGATCGTGCTGGTCAACCTCGGCACCCCGGACGCGCCGACCCGTTCCGCCGTCCGCCGCTACCTGAAGGAGTTCCTGTCGGACCCGCGCGTGGTCGAAATCCCGCGCGCCGTCTGGTGGTTCATCCTCAACCTGATCATCCTGCCGTTCCGCTCCGGGAAGTCGGCCGCCAAGTACGCCAGCATCTGGACCCGCGACGGCTCGCCGCTGAAGGTGCACACCCAGGCCCAGGCGACGCTGCTGCGGGGCGCCCTCGGCGAACGCGGGCACGACGCGCTGCGCGTGACGATGGCGATGCGCTACGGCTCGCCATCGCTGCCCGAGGTGCTGGACAAGCTCAAGGCCGAGCACTGCGAACGCATCGTCATCCTGCCGGCCTACCCGCAGTACTCGGGCACCACCACCGGCTCGATCTACGACGCCGTGTTCGCCCACTACAAGGACGTGCGCGACCTGCCCGAGCTGCGCATGGTGAAGCACTACCACGACCACGACAGCTACATCGAGGCGCTGGCCGACACCGTGCTGAAGCACTGGGAGGCCAATGGCCGCGGCCAGAAGCTGGTGATGAGCTTCCACGGCGTGCCGAAGCGCACGCTGCTGCTGGGCGATCCGTATCACTGCGAATGCCACAAGACGGCGCGCCTGCTGGCCGCCAAGCTGCGCCTGAAGCCCGGGGACTACGTGGTGACGTTCCAGTCGCGTTTCGGCAAGGCCGAGTGGCTGCAGCCGTACACGGCGCCGACCGTGCAGCAACTGGCGCGCGATGGCCTCCAGCGCGTGGACGTGATCTGCCCGGGCTTCACCAGCGACTGCCTGGAGACGCTGGAGGAGATCGCGATGGAGGTGAAGCACGACTTCATTGCCGCCGGCGGCAAGGAGTTTCACTATATTGAGTGCCTGAACGAGGAGCCGTCTTGGATCGCCGGGCTGGCGGAGATCGCGGAGCAACACCTGATTGGCTGGCCGACCATGATGACGGCGGCGCAGCGCGACGCGGAGAAGAAGGAAGCGGATGTCGGCAGGGAGCGGGCGGTAGCTCTGGGCGGGCAGTAGCGTCGAAGCCGGTGTCAGGTTCGACGAACCTGACCCCTGTTACAATGCCGGGCTTAGGACAACGCCAACTCGCAATAGCAGATCACGGCCATCGCAAGCAGCGAGTAGGCGACGACGCTGGCGGAAATCAGTTGCAGCTTCATGACGGGCTCCTGGCCAAGGCCGCGCGATCAATTCGCTGCGGAAACCTTGTCAAACGCATAGTAGAGCCGAAGTCTGTTCAGGAAAGATTCCGTTCCGTAAAAGTTGTAACAAAAGTTACGACGGAATCCGCGAATACCCCTTGAATTTGTACGGCATACCCCCATCTGGTGCGCATTGTGATGAGAGCGACATCTCACGTCCACCGCCAAGTCTTTGATTTTAGGAGTGTTTCGATGCAAGACCAAGAAAACCAAGAAGTGTCCCAGCCGATCGAAGGCGAGGGCGAAGCGACCCCGACCCCGGCTCTGAACGAGCTCGAGCAGCAGCTGAGCGCCACCGAGGCCAAGCTGGCCGAAATGCACGACGCCTTCATGCGCGCCAAGGCCGAAGGCGAGAACATCCGCCGCCGCGCCCAGGAAGACGTCAGCAAGGCCCATAAATTCGCTGTGGAAAGTTTTGCCGAGGCGATGCTGCCGGTGCGCGACAGCCTGGAAATGGCCCTGAAGGTCGAGACCCCGTCGATCGAGTCGCTGAAGGAGGGCGTCGAAATGACGCTCAAGCAGATGACCGCCGCGTTCGAGAAGAACCGCCTGGTCGAGGTGATGCCGGCCGTCGGCGACAAGCTCGACCCGATGAAGCACCAGGCCGTGGCCGTGGTGCCGGCCGAGCAGGAAGCCAACACGGTGGTCAATGTGTTGCAAAAAGGTTACATGATTGCCGATCGCCTGCTGCGTCCGGCGATCGTGACGGCGGCGCAAGCGAAATAAAAGCACGCTGCCGCGCCGCAAGCTCTTGAAAGCACGCGGTTCTTCCACATATTCGAATAATCAAAAACTGAGTAACACATAAAAGGAAAAAATCATGGGCAGAATTATCGGAATCGACCTGGGAACCACCAACTCCTGCGTCGCGATCATGGAAAATGGTCAGCCAAAGGTAATCGAGAACGCCGAAGGCGCGCGCACCACGCCGTCGATCATTGCTTATCAGGACGATGGCGAGATCCTGGTTGGGGCGCCGGCCAAGCGCCAGGCTGTGACCAACCCGAAGAACACGCTGTTCGCCGTCAAGCGCCTGATCGGCCGCAAGTACGAAGAGAAAGAAGTCCAGAAGGACATCGCGCTGATGCCTTACCAGATCGTCAAGGCCGACAACGGCGACGCCTGGATCGGCGTGCGCGACAAGAAGCTGGCGCCTCAGCAGGTGTCGGCTGAAGTGCTGCGCAAGATGAAGAAGACCGCCGAAGACTACCTCGGCGAAGAAGTCACCGAAGCGGTCATCACCGTGCCGGCCTACTTCAACGACTCACAGCGCCAGGCGACCAAGGACGCCGGCCGCATCGCGGGCCTGGACGTCAAGCGCATCATCAACGAGCCGACCGCGGCCGCGCTGGCGTTCGGCCTGGACCGCACCGACAAGGGCGACCGCAAGATCGCCGTGTATGACCTGGGCGGCGGCACCTTCGACATCTCGATCATCGAGATCGCCAACGTCGACGGCGAGAAGCAGTTCGAAGTGCTGTCGACCAACGGCGACACCTTCCTCGGCGGCGAAGACTTCGACCAGCGCATCATCGATTACATCATCGACGAGTTCATGAAGATCAACGGCCTGGATCTGAAAAAAGATCCGATCGCCCTGCAGCGCATCAAGGCTTCGGCCGAGCGCGCGAAGATCGAGCTGTCGTCGGCTGCCCAGACCGAAATCAACGAGCCGTACATCGCCATGGCGAACGGCGCGCCGGTCCACCTGAACCTGAAGATGACCCGCGCCAAGCTGGAGTCGCTGGTCGAAGAGCTGATCGCGAAGACGATCGAGCCATGCCGCACCGCGATCAAGGATGCCGGCGTTAAGGTCTCGGACATCGACGACATCATCCTGGTGGGCGGCATGACCCGCATGCCGAAGGTGCAGGAGAAGGTCAAGGAATTCTTCGGCAAGGATCCACGCAAGGACGTGAACCCGGACGAGGCGGTTGCCGTCGGCGCCGCGATCCAGGGCTCGGTGCTGTCGGGCGAGCGCAAGGACCTGCTGCTGCTGGACGTGACGCCTCTGTCGCTGGGTATCGAAACCCTGGGCGGCGTGATGACCAAGATGATCCACAAGAACACCACGATTCCGACCAAGTTCTCGCAAGTGTTCTCGACGGCCGACGACAACCAGCCTGCGGTGACCATCAAGGTCTACCAGGGCGAGCGCGAAATCGCCGCCGGCAACAAGGGCCTGGGCGAATTCAACCTGGAAGGCATCCCGCCGGCAGCACGCGGCACGCCGCAGATTGAAGTGACCTTCGACATCGACGCCAACGGCATCCTGCACGTCGGCGCGAAAGACAAGGCCACCGGCAAAGAGAACAAGATCACCATCAAGGCGAACTCCGGCCTGACCGAAGACGAGATCCAGAAGATGGTGAAGGACGCCGAGCTGAACGCCGCGGAAGACCACAAACTGCGCGAGCTGGCCGAGTCGCGCAACCAGGCCGACTCGCTGGTACACTCGACCAAGAAGTCGCTGACCGAATACGGCGACAAGCTGGAAGCGGGCGAGAAGGAAAAGATCGAAGCGGCCATCGCCGACCTGGAAGGTTCGCTGAAATCGGCTGACAAGGCCGAGATCGACGCCAAGGTCGCGGCGCTGTCGACGGCATCGCAGAAGCTGGGCGAGAAGATGTACGCCGACCAGCAGGCGCAGCAGCAGGCAGCCGGCGGCGGCGCCGAAGGCGGCCAGCAGCCAGGCGGTTCGGATGCCGGCGCCAAGCAGGACGACGTGGTCGACGCCGACTTCAAGGAAGTCAAAGACGCCAAGTAATACGCAGCATGGGTTGTATTAAAATGCCGAGCCGCTCACCCGGCTCGGTTTTTTTGCATATTGAGATAGTGTACTCAGACAGACAGCAAGGTGCCTAAAGATGGCAAAGCGTGATTTTTACGAGATCCTCGGGGTCGCAAAGGGTGCTTCGGAAGACGAGATCAAGAAGTCTTACCGCAAGCTCGCGATGAAATACCATCCGGACCGCAATCCGGACAGTAAGGAATCCGAGGAAAAGTTCAAGGAAGTCAAAGAAGCCTACGAGATGCTGACCAATCCGGAGAAGCGCGAAGCGTATGACCGCTACGGTCACGCGGGCGTCGATCCGAATGCGGGCGGCGGCGGCTTCGGCGGGGGCGCCGGCGGTTTCGGCGACGCGTTCGGCGACATCTTCGGCGACATTTTCGGCGGCGGCCGTGGCCGCAGCGCCGGCCCGCAGGTGTACCGCGGCGCCGACCTGCGCTACAACCTCGAGATCACCCTCGAGCAGGCCGCGCATGGCTTCGACACCACGATCCGCGTGCCGAGCTGGGACAAGTGCGACACCTGCCACGGCAGCGGCGCCAAGCCTGGCACCTCGCCGACCACCTGCTCGACCTGCGCCGGCCACGGCCAGGTGCGCATGCAGCAAGGCTTCTTCAGCATCCAGCAGACCTGCCCGAAATGCCACGGCAGCGGCAAGGTCATCACCGACCCGTGCGCGCCGTGCGGCGGCCAGGGACGGATCAAGCGCAACAAGACGCTGGAAGTGAAGATCCCGGTCGGTATCGACAACGGCATGCGCATACGCTCGTCGGGCAACGGCGAGCCGGGTACCAACGGCGGGCCGCCGGGCGACCTGTACGTCGAGATCCACATCAAGCCGCACGCGGTGTTCACGCGCGACGGCGACGACCTGCATTGCGAAATGCCGATCTCGTTCGTCAAGGCCACGCTGGGCGGCGATATCGAAGTGCCTACGCTGTCGGGCAAGGTCTCGTTCACGATCCCTGAAGGCACCCAGTCGGGCAAGACGTTCCGCCTGAAGGCCAAGGGCATCAAGGGCGTGCGCTCCGGTTACGCGGGCGATCTGTTCTGCCATGTCGCAGTCGAAACGCCGGTCAAGCTGACCGACAAGCAGAAGGATCTGCTGAAGGAATTCGAGCGGCTGACCGTCGAAGGCGGATCGAAGCACAGCCCGCAAAGCAAGGGATGGATGGACAAGGTGAAGGACTTCTTCGAGTAACAAGTCCACAAGCCGCCTGGAGACGCGAGTCCCGGGCGGTTTTTTTCATCGAACTCAAATCAATAGGACTCATATGGTTAAGACTCCCGCCGGCCTCACCGTCGCCGACCTCCTGGAACGCAACCGCGAATGGGCTGCGTCGATGATCGAGAAGGACGCCAGCTTCTTCAAGGACCTGGCGTCGCAGCAGGCTCCGGAATACCTGTGGATCGGCTGTTCCGACAGCCGCGTGCCGGCCAATGAACTGGTCAACATGGCGCCGGGCGAGCTGTTCGTACACCGCAATATCGCCAACGTCGTCGTGCACTCCGACCTGAACTGCCTGAGCGTGCTGCAGTTCGCGGTCGACGTGCTCAAGGTCAAGCACATCATCCTGTGCGGCCACTACGGCTGCTCCGGCGTGGCTGCGGCGCTGAACGACACCCGCGTCGGCCTGGCCGACAACTGGCTGGGCCATGTGCGCGACGTGCGCGACAAGCACGGCAAATATCTCGGCAATGTCGCCGGCGCCGCTGCCGCCAACCGGCTGGTGGAGCTGAACGTGGCCGAGCAGGTGATCAACGTGGCGCAAACCACGGTGGTGCGCGATGCCTGGGCGCGCGGCCAGCCGATCACCATTCATAGCTGGGTCTACGGGGTGCACGACGGCCGCTTGCGCGACCTCGGCATCACCGTCAGCAGCAATGAGGAAATCGCGCCGAAGCTCGCCGTGGTCCTCAATAGCTACGGCGGCGAGGCGTCGGCGTGAATGGCGAGCTGGCGCAGTTGCGCGACATCGTCCGGCAGTTCGTCGACGAGCGTGACTGGGATCAGTTCCACACGCCGAAGAATTTATCGGCGGCGCTGAGCGTCGAGGCGGCCGAGCTGCTGGAGCATTTTCAGTGGTTGAAGCAGGGCGATGCCGCGGAGCTGGGCGAGGCCAAGCTGCGGGAGGTGCGGCACGAGATGGCCGACGTGCTGGTGTATCTGATCCGCCTGGCGGACAAGCTCGATGTGGATTTGCACGCGGCGGTGCTGGAGAAGATGGTGCTCAATCGCGCCAAGTATCCGGCCGACCTGGTGCGCGGCGATATGCGCAAGTACAACGAGTACAAGAGCCGCTGATCAAAGACCGGGGTCAGGTCCGCCGGACCTGACCCTGCGGTTGACGCAGCCGCTTCCGGATTCGCCAACAAGCGCACTCCCAGTAGCATTTCATAGCTATTCGTCCGCAAATCCCGAGCCTATCATGGTCCTTCACGAGTACGCTCGAACCGGGACGGACATGGGAAATCACCGAATGCCAGGGCCTCTTTGCACGCTGGACCAGCAGGAAACCTGGGATGACGATATTTCGGGCTTGACCGGAATGTCCCATGCGGGTCCTCTGTGCGGGCATGCTCTCCATTCCCAGACCGCACCAGCGGGCAGCGTGCACGCAGCTCATCATGCGGACCTGGAATCTCTGTTCCACGCCTGTCTCAATCCCCGACGTGGATTGAGCGAAAACGATTACTGGGATGCGGCCAAGGCGAAGCCGGGGCGATGATGGCATATCTCTTCGCGACGATTGCGCTGGCGCTGGCTCCGGCCCCGGCCCCGGCTCTCGCACACGGCGAGGTGCGTGGCATGTGCACTGCAAGGGAAACTGTTTATTTTTCGTGCCCGACCGCAGGCGCGAAGTCGGTCAGCCTGTGCGGCGCCCCCGGCCATCTCCAATACCGCTTCGGCAAACCGGGCAAGCCGGAATTTTCATTTCCGTCGGACGGAAACGACGGCGCCCGCGTCATGCGCCTCGCGCACTACTTCCGCCATCAGGTAGATCGGACCGAAGTCTCCTTCAGCAATCAGGGAAATGAATACTCGCTGTACGACTACACGGAGGACGGCAAGCGAAGCGCCGGCGTTCGCGTCGTGACGGCGGCGGGGAAGGAAGTCGATATCGCCTGCGGCAACCAGGTTCAAAGCCAGCTGGGCAAACTCGATGGCGTTCTGGCGTGCGATGCGGACAATGCGCTCACCATGGGCGCCTGTCCGGCGAAAAAATAAAATGGGGACTGGTCCCGCAGACCTGTCCCCATCTGGCGTTAGATCCCGCCCATGCAGATGTACTTGATGATCAGGTAGTCGTCCATCCCGTACTTTGAGCCTTCGCGGCCCAGGCCCGACTGCTTGACGCCGCCGAACGGCGCGATCTCGTTCGAGATCAAACCGGTGTTCACGCCCACCATGCCCGACTCCAGCGCCTCGGCCACTCGCCACACGCGCCCGATGTCGCGCGCATAGAAATACGCGGCGAGCCCGAACTCGGTGTCGTTCGCCATCGCGATGACTTCTTCCTCTGTCTTGAAGCGGAACAGCGGCGCCAGCGGCCCGAAGGTCTCTTCGGTCGCCACCATCATGTCCGAGGTCACGTTGGTCAGCACGGTCGGCTGGAAGAAGCTGTGACCCAGCTCGTGGCGCTTGCCGCCTGCCACCAGCTTGGCGCCCTTCGACAACGCGTCGGCGATGTGCTGCTCGACCTTGACGACGGCTTTCTCCTCGATCAGCGGACCCTGCGTGACGCCAGGCTCAACGCCGTTGCCGACCTTGAGCTTGCCCACCGCCGCCACCAGCTTTTCGGCGAACTTGTCGTAGATCCCGTCCTGCACGTACAGGCGGTTCGCGCACACGCAGGTCTGGCCGGCGTTGCGGTACTTCGACGCGATCGCGCCTTCCACCGCGGCATCGACATCGGCATCGTCGAACACGATGAACGGCGCGTTGCCGCCCAGTTCCAGCGACAGCTTCTTGATGGTCGGCGCCGACTGCGCGGCCAGCAGGCGGCCCACCGCAGTCGATCCGGTGAAGCTCATCTTGCGCACGATCGGGTTGGTGGTCATCTCAAGGCCGATCGATTTCGAGTCGCCCGTGATCACGCTGAACACGCCTTTCGGCACGCCGGCGCGCTCGGCCAGCACCGCCATCGCCAGCGCCGAAAACGGCGTCAGCTCGGCCGGCTTGACGACGATCGGGCAGCCGGCGGCCAGCGCCGGGCCGACTTTGCGGGTGATCATCGCGGCCGGGAAGTTCCACGGCGTGATCGCCGCGCAGACGCCGATCGGCTCGCGCGTGACGACCATGCGGCGGTCCGCCCACGGCGACTGCAGCGTGTCCCCGGCGATGCGCTTGGCTTCTTCGCCGAACCATTCGAAGAACGACGCCGCGTAGGCGACTTCGCCTTTCGCTTCCGGCAGCGGCTTGCCCTGCTCCGCGGTCATGATCAGCGCCAGGTCGTCGGCGTTTTCCAGCATCAGGTCGTTCCACTTGCGCAGGACCGCCGCGCGCTCCTTGGCGGTCTTCTTGCGCCACGCCGGCCACGCCGCGTTGGCCGCGTCGATCGCGCGCTTGGTCTCGGCCGCGCCCATGTGCGGCGCCGTGCCGACCGTCTCGCCGGTGGCCGGATTGGTCACGGTGAAAGTCGACGCGTCGTTCGCGTCGCACCATTCGCCGTCGATATAGCATTGCTGGCGCAGCAGGGAAGGGTCTTTCAGGTTGAGCATCGTAGCCTCTCGATCAGGGTGTAGTCCAATATGGTAGACCTTTTTGACACGTCGCGTTGGGGCCTGTCGATTGCGGGTCTATAATCAAGCTATCACTGATAGCAAAGCCGGAGGCTGGTATGGCGCAACTTCTTGTTCGTGAATTAGACCAAGATTTGGTGGATGCCCTGAAACGTCGCGCGGCGTCTCGAGGCCGCAGCGCGGAAGCGGAACACCGGGAAATCCTCAAGCTGGCGCTCGTGGGCCAGCCGGAGAAACGTTCGTTTAAGGAATTTCTTACTTCTATGCCTTATTTCGACGACGACGATTTGTTAGACGTTCGATAAGTCTTGCATGGCTTACCTTCTCGACACAAACGTCATTTCGGAGATCCGAAAAGGAGACAGATGCAATTCGGGCGTTCGCGATTTCTTCGAGCGCACTGACAGTGCCGAGCTCTTCTTGCCTGTGCAGGTAATCGGCGAGATACAGGCCGGCATCGCGAAAGCCAGCAGGCAGAGGGATGCTCGCAAAACCGTCGTGTATGGGCACTGGCTCGACGCCTTGTGCCAAGAGTATTCCGACCGTATCGTCGATTTCGATTTGGACTCCGCGCAATTGTGGGGCATGCTTCTTTCGAGTCAAAGGAAGGACCCGCACACAATCGATAAACAGATTGCCGCTATTGCCATGATTCGGGATATGACGCTTGTCACACGTGACAGCGGTGCGGGATTCGCCACGATCGTGGATCGAGGATTGAAGCTATTGGATCCCTTCGTCGAGTAATTCCTATGCTGTGCATGACGAACCCGCGCTTGGGCTGCATCATGCAGCCCATTCCGCAAATTATGCAATCTATCGCATAGCTGTCCACAGTCTCAAGCTGTAGGCGCCCCCTCCGGTCAACCGTGTTGGCACACTTGGCGCAATAACAGTAAACTTTTGACAAGAGTTTCTAACGTTACGCCTTGCGCGCCGGATCCATTTTCGATTTATGATGGATCCGACTGCGTCCATACCCACACGGAAGACCAGCATGCGCCGCCCCATCGTCCTCGTCCCAGCCTGCAGCAGCAAGATCGGATCGCACCAGTACCACGCGGTGCAGGACAAGTATATCGACGCCGTCGTCAAAGGTGCCCACTGCGCGCCGCTGATCGTGCCGGCGCTGGGCGACGCGCTCGAACTGGAGACGATGCTGGCCGCCTGCGACGGCGTGATGCTGACCGGCTCCGCCTCCAACGTCCACTCCAGCCACTACGGCGAGGACGTGCTCGATCCTGAATTGCCGCAGGACCCAGCGCGCGACGCCACCACCTTGCCGCTGATCCGCGCCGCGATCCGTCGCGGCATCCCGATCCTGGCCATCTGCCGCGGCTTCCAGGAGATGAACGTGGCGCTCGGCGGCAGCCTGCACCAGGCAGTGCAGAGCGTCGAGGGCAAGATGGACCACCGCGAAAATCCCGACCTCCCGCTCGACCAACAGTACGCGCCGGCGCACAAGGTGTCGCTGACGCCGCTCGGCGCGATGGCGCAGATCCTCGGCCCCGACGACATCATGGTCAACTCGCTGCACGGGCAGGGCGTCAACCAGCTGGCGCCCGGCCTGGCGATCGAGGCGCGCGCCGCCGACGGCCTGGTCGAGGCGTTCTCGGTGGCCGGCGCGCCCGGCTTCTCGCTGGCGCTGCAATGGCATCCGGAGTGGCGCATCACCGAAAACGCAGTGTCGATGAAGCTGTTCGGCGCCTTCGGCAAGGCCTGCCGCGAGTACCAGGCCGCGCGCGGGAGGCCCGCATGAGCCTCTGTGAAAGATGGGCCGCCCTGCGCGAGCCTTAGCTTCGCCGTCGACTCTTCCCGCCCGGCGCCATGCGCCGGCCGATCCAGACAATTGAGAGAACACGATGGCTATCCGCGAAAATTTTACTTACACCGACATGGACTTGTGGCTCAACGAAAAACGAGTCACCGAAATCGAATGCCTGATCCCCGACCTGACCGGGGTCGCCCGCGGCAAGATCATGCCGCGCGCGAAATTCACCCAGGAGCGCGGCATGCGCATTCCCGAAGCGGTGCTCGGCATGACCGTGACGGGCAACTACCCGGTGGGCGACGCGCCGTACGACCGCGCCATTTCCACCACCGACCGCGACATGATCCTCAAGGCCGATCCGACCACCATCACGATGGTGCCGTGGGCGGTGGATCCGACCGCGCAGGTAATCCACGACTGCTATTTTTCCGACGGCGCGCTGGTCGACTTCGCGCCGCGCACGGTGCTGCGCCGCGTCCTCAAGCTGTATGCCGACAAGGGCTGGAAGCCGGTGGTCGCGCCCGAACTCGAGTTCTACCTGACCGCCAAGAACATCGATCCCGACCTGCCGCTGCGGGCGCCGATCGGCCGCAGCGGTCGCGCCGAGACCAGCCGCCAGGTCTACAGCATCGACGCCGTTAACGAGTTCGATCCGCTGTTCGAGGACATCTACGACTACTGCGAAATGATGAACCTCGACGTCGACACGCTGATCCACGAGATCGGCGCCGGCCAGATGGAGATCAACTTCCTGCACGGCGACCCGATGGGACTTGCCGACAAGGTGTTCTTCTTCAAGCGCACCTTGCGCGAGGCCGCGCTCAAGCACGACATGTACGCCACCTTCATGGCCAAGCCGATGGCCGGCGAGCCGGGATCGGCGATGCACGTGCACCAGAGCGTCATCGACGTCAAGACCGGAACGAACATCTTCAGCAGCGAAGACGGTTCGGCCGCGCCGATCTTCAAGCACTACATCGGCGGGCTGCAGCGCTACATGCCGTCGGCGATGGCGATCGTTGCGCCCTACGTCAACTCGTACCGCCGCATCGTGCGCCACACCGCGGCGCCTATCAACATCCAGTGGGGCATCGACAACCGCACGGTGGGCTTCCGCGTTCCCGAGTCGGGCGTGCATGACCGGCGCGTGGAGAACCGCATCATCGGCGCCGACGCCAATCCGTATCTCGCGCTGGCCGTGACGCTGGCCTGCGGCTATCTCGGCATGACCGAGCAGCTCGAGCCGACGCCGATGATGAGCGGCAGCGCCTACGACATGCCGTTCGAGCTGCCACATAGCCTGCCGGAGGCGCTGCACCTGTTGCGCGGCGAGGACAAGCTGCGCACCGTTCTGGGCGACCGCTTCATCGACGTCTACGCTGCCATCAAGGACCTGGAGCACCAGGAATTCATGACCGTCATCAGTCCGTGGGAGCGCGAGCACCTGCTGTTGCACGTGTAAGCCAGGAGCGACCATGGAAAAAATCGACACCCGCGCAATCCAGCAGCTCGACTCGGCCCACTACCTGCATCCGTTCACCGACCACCAGGCGCTTGCCGAAAAAGGCGCGCGCGTGATGGTGCGCGGCGACGGCATCTGGCTGTGGGACTCGGAAGACAACCGCATCCTCGACGGCATGTCCGGCCTGTGGTGCGTCAACATCGGTTACGGGCGCACCAGCATGGCCGACGCGGTCTACAAGCAGATGCAGACGCTCCCGTTCTACAACAGCTTCTTCAACACCACCAATGTGCCGGCGGTGCAGCTGGCGGCGCTGCTGGTGGAGCTGTCGCCGCCGCAGTTCAACCACGTGTTCTTCACGGGATCAGGCTCGGAAGCCAACGACACCATCGTGCGCATGGTGCGGCGCTACTGGGAGCTGAAGGGGCAGCCGGAACGCAACGTCATCATCAGCCGCAAGAACGCGTACCACGGCAGCACCATCGCCGGCGCCTCGCTCGGCGGCATGGCCGGCATGCACGCGCAGGGCGGGCCGATGGTGCCCGGCATCGTGCACATCGAACAGCCAAGCTGGGTCGAGCACGGGCACGGCATGAGCCAGGACGAATTCGGCTTGGAGGCGGCGGGGTGGCTGGAAGAGCGCATCAAGGAGCTGGGGCCGGACAAGGTGGCCGCGTTCATCGGCGAACCGGTGCAGGGCGCCGGCGGGGTGATCATCCCCCCGCCGACCTACTGGCCGGAGATCCAGCGCATCTGCGACAAGTACGGCATCCTGCTGATCGCCGACGAAGTGATCTGCGGCTTCGGCCGGCTGGGCGCCTGGTTCGGCTCCGAACTGTTCGGCATCAAGCCCGACCTGATCGCGTTCGCGAAGGGCGTCACCTCAGGCTACATTCCGCTGGGCGGCGTGCTGGTTGGCGACCGCGTGGCGGGCGTGCTGACGGGGGAGGGCGGCGACTTCAATCACGGCTTCACTTATTCGGGACACCCGGTCGCGTGCGCCGCGGCGCTGGAGAACATCCGCATCATGCTCGATGAGGGCCTGTTGCAACGGGTGGCCGAGGACACAGGGCCGTACCTGAAGAAGCAGTTCGCCACGCTGGGCGAGCATCCGCTGGTGGGCTACACCGACAGCTGCGGCTTCGTGGCGGGCCTGAACCTGGTGCGCCGCAAGGGCGCGACGGTGCACGACTGCGAGGTGTTCGATGGCGACGATGGTGTCGGCATGATCTGCCGTGGGCACATGTTCGCGGCCGGGATCATCATGCGCGCAGTGGGCGACCGCATGATCATCGCGCCACCGCTGGTGATGACGCACGCCGAGATTGACGACATGATCGGCCGCATCCGGCTGGCGCTGGACAACACGCTGGAAGAGCTGCGCACCCGCTGATCCTCAGGCGGCGACAAACCCGGGGTCAGGTCCCGCGGACCTGACCCCAGCCCTTGGGCTGCGGCTTGTCAGGCGACCTGCGTCGTGACCCGGTCATGCCGGTTGCGCAGCGCCTGCGGCAGCAGCGAGCCGGCGATCATGCCGATCATGCCGGCGATAAGTCCCGCCAGCTGGCCCGGGAACACCGTGCCGAAGTTGGTCAGCTGCGGGAAAAACAGCAGCCAGGTTGAGACGCCCGCGATCAGCGACACGATCGCGCCCTGCGTCGTCGCGCCTTTCCAGTACAGCCCCATCACCAGCGGCACGAAGGCGCCGACCAGCGTGACCTGGTATGCCGACGACACCAGCTCATAGATCGAGGTGCCCTTCATCGCGATCGCATACGCCAGCACCATCGCGGCGAACACCACGATCGTGCAGCGCATGGCGAACAGGCGCTGGCGGTCGGTCATATCGGGACGCAGCTGGCGCAGGATGTTCTCGACGAAACTGGTCGAGGGCGCCAGCAGCGTGGCCGACGAGGTGCTCTTGATCGCCGACAGCAGCGCGCCGAAGAACAGGATCTGCATCACCAGCGGCATGCGCGTCAGCACGAAGGTCGGCAGCAGGCGCTGGTAGTCGGACTTGGCGATGTCCATCGCCTCCTGTCCCATCACCAGCACCGCGCAGGCGACCACGAACATCGGCACGAAGGCGAACAGGATGTAGCTGGCGCCGCCAATCACCGCACCGGTGCGCGCGGTCGATTCGTCCTTGGCCGACATCACGCGCTGGTACACGTCCTGCTGCGGGATCGAGCCAAACATCATGGTCACGGCGGCGCCGATAAACATGGCGATGTCGGTGAAGGTGGGCGCCGGCGCGAAGCGCCACAGGTCGGCCTTGGTCGCCATGGCCAGCACCGGCGCCACGCCGCCGGCCAGCTTGGCCGAGAACACGGCGATGATGGTCAGGCCGATCACCAGCACGATCATCTGGATAAAGTCGGTGATCGCCACCGCCAGGAAGCCGCCGACCACCACGTAGATCAGCACAGCCAGCGTGCCGACGATCATGCCGGCCGTCTCCGACATGGCGCCGTGGGTCAGCACCGAAAACACCAGGCCGAGCGCGGTGATCTGCGCCGCCACCCAGCCGAGGTAACTGAGGATGATCGCCGCCGAGCAGAACACCTCGATGCCCTTGCCGAAGCGCGCGCGGTAATAGTCGCCTATGGTCAGCAGGTTGAGGCGGTACAGTTTGGCCGCGAAGAACACGCCGACCAGGATCAGGCACATGCCCGCGCCGAACGGGTCTTCGACCAGCGCATTCAGGCCGCCCTGCACGAACTTGGCGGGGATGCCCATCACGGTTTCGGCGCCGAACCAGGTCGCGAAGGTCGTCGTCACCACCATGACCAAAGGCAGGCGGCGGCCGGCGATGGCGAAGTCGCTGGTGTTCTTGATGCGCGTGCCGGCCCAGACGCCCAGGCCCAAAGTGCCTAGCAGGTACAGCACGACCGCAGTAATCAGAGTGGTATTCATGACAATCTGGATAAATGTTCGACAGGAAATTTCGGCGATTATATCGTCAACCATCGAGTGCGAATCACTTTTGGTAGTATTCGGTGATCACTTCGACAAATACAAGGAGCAGGGCATGGCTGAGGCAGCAAATTGGCATGAGCGCGCGAGTGCGCTGGAAATCGATGGCCGCGCCTTCATCGACGGCAAGCGCGTCGCCGCGGCGTCCGGGCAGACCTTCGACAAGCATTCTCCGATCGACGGCCGCAAACTGGCTGAAGTCGCGCGCGGCGACGTGGCCGACATCGATGCCGCAGTGGCCGCCGCGCGCGCCGCCTTCGAAGACCGCCGCTGGGCCGGCAAGTCGCCCGCCGCGCGCAAGCGCACGCTGATCAAGTTCGCCGACCTGGTGCTGAAGAACACGGCTCAGCTGGCGCTGCTGGAGACGCTCGACATGGGCAAGCCGATCAAATACAGCCAGAGCGTCGACGTGCCCTCGTGCGCCAACTGCATCCGCTGGTACGGCGAGGCGATCGACAAGATCTACGACGAAATCGCGCCCACCAACGACTCCAGCCTGGCCCTGATCACGCGCGAGCCGGTCGGTGTGGTCGGCGCCATCGTGCCGTGGAACTACCCGCTGATCATGACCGCCTGGAAGATCGCGCCGGCGCTCGCGGCCGGCAACAGCGTGGTGCTCAAGCCGTCCGAGAAGTCGCCGCTGTCGGCGCTGCGCCTGGCCGAGATCGCGCTCGAAGCAGGCATCCCGGCCGGCGTGTTTTCCGTGGTGCCGGGCTACGGCAATGAAGCCGGTTCCGCGCTGGCGCTGCACATGGACGTCGACTGCATCGCCTTCACCGGCTCGACCCGCGTCGGCAAGCAGATCATGCAGATGGCCGGCCAGTCGAACCTCAAGCGCGCATGGACTGAGCTGGGCGGCAAGTCGGCCAACATCGTCTGCGCCGATTGCCCGGACCTCGACAAGGCGGTGAGCGCGGCGATCGGCTCGATCTACTTCAACCAGGGCGAGAGCTGCAACGCGCCATCGCGACTGTTCGTCGAAGCGTCGATCAAGGACGCGTTCATGGAAAAGGCGATGGCGATGATGCCGCGCTTCCAGCCGGGCGACCCGCTCGACGAGGCGACCGTGATGGGCGCGATCGTCGATGCGACGCAAATGAAAACGGTGATGGGCTTCATCGAGGCCGGCAAGGCGGCGGGCGCCAGGCTGCTGTCGGGCGGCGAAGCGGCGCGCGGCGATTCCGGCGGCTTCTACATCGCGCCGACCTTGTTCGACGGCGTCGACGGCAGCATGAGCATCGCGCGCGAAGAGATTTTCGGGCCGGTGCTGTCGGTGCTGACGTTCACCGATTTGAAGGACGCGATCGCAGAGGCAAATTCGACCGCGTACGGCTTGCAGGCGGCGGTGTGGACCAGCGACATGACGAAAGCGATCCAGACGGCGCGCGCGCTGCGGGCCGGCACGGTGCACGTGAACCAGTACGACAACGACGACATTACGGTGCCGTTCGGCGGTTACAAGCAGTCCGGCAACGGGCGCGACAAGTCGCTGCACGCGATCGACAAGTACACCGAGCTGAAGACGACCTGGATCCAGATCGGGTGATTATGCAAGATTTCGCATAATCTAACGCCAGAATGGGGTCAGGTCCGCAGGACCAGACCCCATCTGGTGATTAGCAGCTGAAAGAATAATGCTGCACAACGCCGTATTCGGAGCCCGCGCCAAGCTTCGATTCCATCAGCGCGTAACCGTCGATCCGCCAGCGGATTGCAGGGCCGGCTACAGGCGCCACCGCATTCCCGGCGCGCCGTCCCATCGTCACATGCGGCTTGTAGGGCCGGCCTTCCGGCGTCATCCCCCCACTTTCAAGCGCCGCGGCAAGCGACGCTTGCAGATCCAGCAAAGGCTGCGGCACCACATCCGGCGCCAGCACCGCGATCCCGCCATGCCACAACTCGGCATGCCCGAACTCCAGCTCGAACGGCGTGAACGGCACACTTAGTCCGGCCACCAGGTCCGGCACGCGATCGCGCGCCACGTTGCCAAGGAAGTGCAGCGTCACATGCAGCTGTTCGGTGCGCACGGGCGACGATGACGATGGCCAGATCCATGCATCGCGCCAGTCGCGCAGCGCAGCGCGCACATCTGGCGGAGGCCACAGCGCGACGAACAGGCGGGCTTGATCGGCGCTCATGACTTAGCTCAGAAGCAGTGTTCAGGCCCAGGGAAACTGTGGTCGGTCACCGCGTTGACGTACGCCGTCACAGCGCCTTCGATGGTGGTCTGGCCGTCCATGAAGTTCTTCACGAAACGCGCTTTGCGGCCCGGGAACACGCCCAGCATGTCATGCATCACCAGCACCTGGCCGGAGCAGTCCGGGCCCGCGCCGATGCCGATGGTCGGCATCGACAGCATGTCGGTGACTTCCTTGCCGAGGGTCGCGGGAATCGCTTCCAGCACCAGGATCGAGGCGCCGGCTTCCTGCAGCAGTTTGGCGTCGGCCTTGAGCTGGTCGGCGCTCGCCGTGGTCTTGCCCTGCACCTTGTAGCCGCCCATCACGTGCACCGACTGCGGCGTCAGGCCGAGGTGGGCGCAGACCGGGATGGCGCGATCGGTGAGGAACTTGACCGTCTCGGCCAGCCACGCGCCGCCTTCGAGCTTGACCATGTGCGCGCCGGCCTGGATCAGGGTGACGGCGTTCTCGTAGGCCGACTCCTTGGTGCCGTAGGCGCCGAACGGCAGGTCGGCGACGATCATCGCGCTCTTGCTGCCGCGCGCCACCGCCGCGGTGTGGTACGCCACTTCCGCCACCGTCACCGGCAAGGTCGAATTGTGGCCGTTGCAGACCATGCCGAGCGAGTCGCCGATCAGCAGCATGTGCACGCCGCAGCGGTCCATCAGCGATGCGAAGCTGGCGTCGTAGCAGGTCAGCATGGTGATCGGCGTGCCGGCAGCTTTCAATGCGCCCAGCATCGGCGCCGTGACGGCTTTCGGGGGCACGACCTTGGCCGGCGCCGCCGGCACGTCGCCCGTCATGTCCTTACCCTGCAGGTATGAGCTCATTGGAATCCTCAAAAAGTGTGTGTCACGGCGGGGTCAGGTCCGGCGGACCTGACCCCTGGTGTGCATAGTGTAATGCGATGTTCCGAAAACTGCTGGTGCTCAGTCGATCCGGCTGATTTGCTGGTCTGCCACGCCCGCCATGAGGTCACGCGCCGGCCCGTGACCGGGAATGACGATGCCTGGCGCGATCTCCAGCAGCGGCGCCAGCACGAACGCGCGCTCGTGCATGCGCGGATGCGGCAGCTGCAAGGCCGGAGTATCCATCTTCTCGTCTTCGTACATCAAAATGTCGAGGTCCAGCGTGCGCGGCGCGTTGCGATAGGGCCGTTCGCGGCCATGTGCCAGCTCGATCGCCTGCAGCGCCGCCAGCAGGTCGAGCGGCGCCAGTTCGGTGTCGATGCACGCCACCGCGTTGATGTAGTCGTCGCCCGAGGAATCGATCGGGGCGGTGCGCCAGCTCGACGAGATCGACACCAGCATCGTGTCCTGCAGGTCGGTCAGCCGTTCGATGGCGTCTTCGACGTTGCCCAGCGCATCGCCCAGGTTGGCGCCGATGCCGATGAACGCAATCATTCCTCGCCGCTGCCCGCCGCGACTGCGCCTTCGGTGCGCTCGCCGCTCTTGCGCGGTCCGCGGCGCGGCGCGCGCTTGCGCTTCGGCCCGGCCGGCGCCGCGCGCTCGCTGGTGAGCAGGTTCTCGCGCTCGGTGGCGTCGCCTTCATAGAACGCGGTCCACCATTCGCCCAGCTCCATGTCGATCTCGCCGGACTCGCAGCGCAGCAGCAGGAAGTCGTAGCCGGCGCGGAAGCGCAGGTGCTCGAGCAGCTTGTACGGCGCCTTGCCGTTGCGGCGCTCGAAGCGCGGCTGCATCGACCAGATGTCGCGCATGTCGGAGGCGATCTTGCGCTGCAGCGCCAGCTGTTCGGTCTGCGAATCGAGCACGTCGTCGGCGGCCAGGTGCAGCGCCGGGATCGGCGACTCGCCGGCGGCGCGGTACGCGGTCCACTTCTCCACCACCTGGTGCCACAGCAGCGAGGCAAACAGGAAGCCGGGCGAGACGCCCTTGCCGGCCTTGACGCGATTGTCGGTCGACTCCAGCGCAAGCGTCACGAACTTCATGCCGATCGGCTGCTCCAGCACCACGTCGAGCAGCGGCAGCAGGCCGTGGTGCAGGCCTTCCTTGCGCAGCTGCTGCAGGCATGCCAGCGCGTGGCCGCTCATGAGCAGCTTGAGCATTTCGTCGAACACGCGCGCGGCCGGCACGTTGTCGATCAGCGGCGCCATCACGGCGATCGGCGCGCGCGTGGTCGGCTCGATCGTGAAGTGCAGGCGCGCCGCGAAGCGCACCACGCGCAGCATGCGCACCGGGTCTTCGCGGTAGCGCGCTTCCGGCTGGCCGATGATGCGCAGGATCTTGGTGCGGATGTCTTCGATGCCGCCGTGGTAATCCAGCACCTGCTGGGTGGCCGGATCGTAGTACATCGCGTTGATGGTGAAGTCGCGCCGCATCGCATCCTCATGCTGCGGGCCGAAGCTGTTGTCGCGCAGGACCCGGCCGTGTTCATCCTTCGGCGCATTGACTTCGCCGGCGCCGCGGAAGGTGGTCACCTCCAGCAGGTCCTGGCCGAACATCACGTGCACGATCTGGAAGCGCCGGCCGATGATGAAGGCGCGCCGGAACAGGCGCTTGACCTGTTCGGGCGTGGCGTCGGTGGCGATGTCGAAGTCTTTCGGCTTCACCCCCAGCAGCAGGTCGCGCACGGCGCCGCCGACGACGAATGCCTTGAAGCCGGCTTCCTGCAGCGTGGAGGTCACCCGGATCGCGTTCGACGACACCAGTCGCGGGTCGATCTTGTGGTCGTCCGGCCCGAGGATGACGGGTTCGGTCAGGTCGCGCGCCGGCGTTTTGACGCCGAGGATCTTGCGGATGAATTTATTAATCATTGAATAGGTAAAGTGAAGGCCAGCCCAGGGTCGTTGCGTGGGCTGCCAGCGCGACGTTCGGATTGGTCGCAACGGGGTGGGTGACGACGGACAGCAAGGGGATATCGTTGTGCGAATCGCTGTAGAAATGGCTGCTCTCGAACGCCGACAGCGGCTTGCCGATCTTCTCCAGCCAGGCGTGGGTGTGCGTGACCTTGCCGGCGCCCGAGGTCGGCACGCCCAGCAGCTTGCCGGTCAGGTTGCCATGCTCGTCCTCTTCCGGCACGGCGGCGATCAGGTGCTCCACGCCCAGCGCGGCGGCGATCGGCGCGGTGACGAAGGCGTTGGTCGCGGTGACGATCGCCACCAGGTCGCCGGCGTCGAGGTGCTTGCGGATCAGCGCGCGCGCCTGCGGCGTGATGGCCGGCTCGATCACTTCGCGCATGAACTGGCGGTGCATCTCGTCGAGCTGCGCGCGCGGGAAACGCGCCAGCGTGCCGAGCGCGAATTCGAGATATTCGACCGGATCGAGCGTGCCGGCCTGGTACTGCGCGAAGAATGCGTCGTTGGCGCGCTTGAAGGCGTCGGCATCGACCGCGCCGGTGCGCACCAGGAACTGGCCCCACTCGTAGTCGGAGTCGAGCGGCAGCAAGGTGTGATCGAGGTCGAACAGGGCGAGCTTGTTCATGCGTCGTCGCCCTCATCGCCATTGGCCTGCTGCAGCAGGTCGCGCAGCAGCGGCAGCGTGACGGGGCGCTGGGTTTCGAGGGAATACTGGTCGAGGGCGTCAAGCATCGTCGACAGGGAGCGCATGTCGCGCCGAAAATGGGACAGCAGGTAGGGTAACACGCTGGCCGACAGCGTCAGCCCGCGGGCGTCGGCCGCATGGGTCAGCGCGGCGATCTTTTCTTCGTCCGACAAACCGTGGATCTGGTACACCAGGCCCCAGCCCATGCGCGTGCGCAGGTCTTCGCGCACCGGCAGCACGGCCGGCGGCACCGGGCCGGTCGAGACCATGTAGGCGCCGTTTTCGCGGATCTGGTTGAACAGGGCGAACGCTTCGATCTGCGCCTGCGGCGACAGCTGGGCGCAGTCGTCCAGCAGGTACAGGCTGACGTCGGGCGAATACGCGAACGCCGACTCCGGCGCGCCGGCGCCGATGTAGCGCGAGGCCGGCGTGGCCGCCAGCGCGTGCAGCAGGTGGGTCTTGCCGGCCGCCGGTTCGCCCCACAGGTAGGCAAAGTGTTCGCGCGAGCTGCGCCCAGCGAACTGGTGCATCAGGTGCGCCAGTTCGGCATTTTGTCCCACCTCGAAGCTGTCGAGGCTCTGCGCCTGGTCCGCGCCCAAATCGAGCACCAGCTGTTTCATGGCGTTCGTCTCATGCAAATCGATTTTGTGTATACATCACGCATTATAGAAGCTGCTGCGCAAGTAGTGGTGGCGCAGGTGCCGAAACGCCACCATCAGCACCGCCGAAGCGGGCAAAGCGAGCAGTACGCCGACGAAACCGAACAGCTGGCCGAAGGCGAGCAGGGCGAAGATCACGGCCAGCGGATTGAGGCCGATGCGCTCGCCCACCAGCCGCGGCGTCAGGAAAAAGCCCTCGATGACCTGGCCGGCGCCGTAAATCACCGCCACCGAGATCAGGCCGCTCCAGCCGTCGAACTGCAGCACCGCGGCGATCAGCGCCAGAATCAGGCCCAGGCCGAAGCCGAGATACGGGATGAACACCAGCAGGCCGGTCAGGATACCGACCGGCAGCGCGACCTGGAAGCCGGCGATCGACAGGCCGATCGAGTAGTAGGCCGCCAGCACCAGCATCACCAGCAGCTGGCCGCGCAGGTACTGGGCCAGCAGCACGTTCACTTCCTGCGCCATGCCCAGCGTCTGCACCACCCAGCGGCGCGGCACGGCGCCGCTGATGGTGGCCAGCATCTTGTGCCAGTCCATCAGCAGGTAGAACAGCACCACCGGGATCAGGATCAGGGTGACGATCCAGCCCAGCACGCGGGTGCCGCCGATGCGCGCCGACGACAGCACCGTGGTCCAGATTTCATCGCCGCTGCTGGCGAACTGCTGGGTGAGCAGGGCGCGCAGGCCGCTGCCGTCGAGCGTGACCTTGATGCCCATGGCGTTCAGCTTGGGCGTGAGCACCGCGTCGAGCTTGACGAGGAAGGCCGGGATCTGGGCCATCAGCAGCGGCAGTTCGATCTGCAGCACCGGCACCACGATCAGCACCAGCGCGGTCACGCCGGACAAGAACAGCAGCATCACCAGCACCACGGCGAGGGCGCGCGGCAGCGGGCGGCGGCCGAGGCGCCGGCTCGACAGGTAATCGACGCCGCCGTTCAGCGCGTAAGCGAGGATCGCGGCGGCGATGAAGGGCGTGAGCACCGGCCCGAGGGCGTACAGCAGCACCACGAACGCCAACCAGAGACTCAGCCAAAACGCGGTTTGCTTCTGTTCTGGCGTGAAGGGAAATGGCATGTAGTGGGAGTGTTTTTTGGTTAAATGGGCCGGGAACGAGGCGTTTTGATAAAATAGCGGATTATTCAGTTGCACCAGCAATTGTTTCCGCCGCCTTCTATTTTACCGCCTCCGCTGCCAAATACACCATGAACCAACCTTCAAATGTGTCACTTTCCTACCGCGACGCCGGGGTCGATATCGATGCGGGCGACGCCCTGGTCGAAGCGATCAAGCCGCTGGCCAAGCGCACCATGCGCGAAGGCGTCCTGAAAGGCATCGGCGGCTTCGGCGCGCTGTTCGAGATCAGCAAGAAATTCAAGGAGCCGGTGCTGGTGTCCGGCACCGACGGCGTCGGCACCAAGCTCAAGCTCGCGTTCGAGCTCAAGCGCCACGACACGGTCGGCATCGACCTGGTCGCGATGAGCGTCAACGACATCCTGGTGCAGGGCGCCGAGCCGCTGTTCTTCCTCGACTACTTCGCCTGCGGCAAGCTCGACGTGGCGACCGCGACCGCAGTGGTCGGCGGCATCGCCAAGGGCTGCGAGCAGGCCGGCTGCGCGCTGATCGGCGGCGAGACCGCCGAGATGCCGAGCATGTACCCGGACGGCGAATACGACCTGGCCGGCTTCGCCGTCGGCGCGGTGGAAAAAGCCAGGATCATCGACGGCACCACGATCGCCGCCGGCGACGTCGTGCTGGGCCTGGCCTCGTCGGGCGTGCATTCGAACGGTTACTCGCTGGTGCGCAAGATCATCGAAGTGGCCAAGCCGGACCTGGAGGGCGACTTCCACGGCCGCAAGCTGTCGGACGTGCTGATGGAGCCGACCCGCATCTACGTCAAGCCGCTGCTGGCGCTGATGGAGACCATGGACGTCAAGGGCATGGTGCACATCACCGGCGGCGGGCTGGTGGAAAACGTGCCGCGCGTGCTGCAGCCGCACCTGACGGCCGTGCTCGATTCGAAGGCATGGACCATGCCGCCGCTGTTCCACTGGCTGCAGCAGCATGGCGGCGTGGCCGACGCCGAGATGCACCGCGTGTTCAACTGCGGCATCGGCATGATCGTGATCGTCTCGGCCGCGCAGGCCGACGCGGCGATGGCGCAACTGCAGGCGGCCGGCGAGACCGTCTCGCGCATCGGCGAAATCCGCGCGCGCGCCGGCGACGAGCACCAGACCATCGTCAACTAGGCAAGCCGGCGGCGAACTACAGGGCCATGTCCACCCGGACATGGCCCTTTTTTTGGTCCATGCATATGCATACATTGTGAAGTATTCGATACAATCAACTCGTGCATACGTCACAAATCCGTGACATTTCCACAAGTTTGCCCAGGACAGATTCCGAGACTGATTCGTCATGTGGGCGCCTTCCTCCTTGCGTGCCCGGCCGTCGTCGCTAGACTCAAATTGTCGTCAGCGTTTCACACTTCTGGCGACAACTTTTCGAGCATCGCCGCGCGAACGACCGGTTCACCTGGCGTGCTTCCTATCGACCAGACGAGATTGGAATGATCATGCGAACCCTGACTTTACTTCCCCTTGCTTTTGCCGTGACCACGGCGGCCGCATTCGCCGCACCGCAAGAGCCGCAGCAACAGCTGTCCGAAATCCAGGTGCAGGGCACGATGCCTGCGATGTATAAAGCCCAGCCGATGGAGCGGGCCGCCGTCAAGGGCGTCTACAAGCTGGACAACGGCGCCACGTTCAAGATTTCGGAGCAGCAGAACCGTCTCTATGCACAGCTCGGCGAGCGCGGCGTGACCGAACTGGTGGCCGTCAGTGGCGACCGCTTCTTCGCGCCGGCCCAGAACATGTCCGTGCAATATGTGCCGCAGGCATTCGGCGACCAGCTGGTGCTGTCGTATCCCGCGGACCTGAACGCATCGGCCTCGCCGATCGTGACGGTGACGCTGGCCGCCAACTGAAGCATGGCGGCGCAGCCGGGGTCTGGTCCTGCGCGACCGGGCCCCTTTTTTTACTTGTTAAGGATCTTCGCCACCGGCGCGGCGCGCAGGCGGTGCGCATCCGGCATGCCCGATCCCAGCAGCGGTCGCAGGTAGCGCACGAAGGCCTCGGTCACGTCGGTGCCCGCCGCGTTGATCAGTTCGTCTTCCATCACGCGCGTCTTGCCGGCCACCGATTCGAGCGCCACCAGTTCGTACGCCGCGCTGTAATCGCCGTTGCGCCTGATCGCCACCGAGCCGTCGCGCTCGCCCCACATCGCGTACTGCACCGCTTTCTCGCCCACTTCGCGCGCCTCGCGCTGGTCGACGTCGGAGACGCAGCCGATGAAAGAGCGCTGCAGGTAGCCGAAGGTGTCGCCGCGCACCCGCTTGATGCCCAGCTTGTCCTTGATCTCGTCGCACAGCAAATCGGCCAGCGCGCCGGTGCCCGACAGCTGCACGTTGCCGTGCGCATCGCGCTCGACTTCCTTGGCCAGCAGGCTGGCGATGGCTTCGCCCGAGGCGTCGTGAATGCCCTCGGACACCGCGATCACGCAGCGCCCGTGCTGCGCGTACGCGGCCTTGACGTCGGCCAGGAACTGCTCGAGCACGAAGGTGCGCTCGGGCAGGTAGATCAGGTGCGGCCCGTCGCCGGGGAACTTGCGGCCCAGCGCGGCGGCCGCGGTCAGGAAGCCGGCATGGCGCCCCATCACCACGCCGACATACACGCCCGGCAGCGAGGCGTTGTCGAGGTTGGCGCCGGAGAAGGCCTGGGCGACGAAGCGCGCCGCCGACGGGAAGCCCGGCGTGTGGTCGTTGCCGACCAGGTCGTTGTCGATGGTCTTCGGAATGTGGATGCAGCGCAGCGGATAGCCGGCCTTCTGCGCCTCGAGGCTGACGATGCGCACCGTGTCGGACGAGTCGTTGCCGCCGATGTAGAAGAAGTGCTCGATCTCGTGCGCGCGCAGCACTTCGAAAATCTTCTGGCAGTAAGCGATGTCCGGCTTGTCGCGGGTCGATCCCAGCGCCGACGAGGGCGTCGCCGCCACCAGCTCGAGATTGGCCACGGTCTCCTGCGTCAGGTCGATGAACTGCTCGTCGACGATGCCGCGCACGCCGTGCAGCGCGCCGTACACCCTGGTTATCTGCGGAAAGCGGCGCGCTTCGAGCACCACGCCCACCAGCGACTGGTTGATCACGGCGGTCGGACCGCCTCCCTGGGCGACCAGAATTCTTCCCGATGGCATGAGCGGCTCCTTCATTGTGGGCGAATGACTAGGTTACCGCAAAACGGTTGCGGCGCTCAGTGCTTGCCGATATTGCGTTCCAGGAATTTCTCGACACGGCTCCAGAAATCGATGCGGTTTTTCGGCAGCGCCCAGCCGTGGCCTTCCTCTTCGTACACCACCATTTCGACGTTCGGGTTGTGCGCTTTCACCGCATCGTGGAACTTGCGGCCATGGTAGACCGGCACGCGCACGTCGGCGCCGCCGTAGGCCATCAGCAGCGGCTGGGTGATGCGCGCCGCCTGTTTCAGCGGCGACGTCGCGGCGAAGCGCTCGGCATCCTTGTCGACGTCGCCGACCAGCTCGGGCATGCCGAAGTCGCGGTAGTCGTCGCCCATATCCGAGCGTCCGGTCCAGTGGCCGTCGTGCAGCAGCGTGAGGTCGGTGACGCCGACCCATTCGATGCCGCACTGGTACAGGCCGGGATCGTTGATCAGCCCCATCAGGGTGGCGTAGCCGCCATAGCTGGCGCCGGCAATGCAGATCCGCTTCGGATCGGCGATGCCCTGGGCGATCGCCCATTTGGCGCCGTCGGCAATGTCGTCCTGCATCTTCAGGCCCCATTGCTTCCAGCCGGCGCGGTAGTGCGCGTTGCCGAAGCCGGTGCTGCCGCGGTATTCGGGTTCCAGCACCGCGTAACCGCGCGAGGCCAGGAACTGCGTGTCGGCGTTCCATCCCCATTCGCTGCCGCGCACGTAAGGACCGCCATGCACCAGCACCACCAGCGGCAGGTTCTTGCCGGCTTTGCCGGGAGGCAGAGTCAGCAGGAACGGAATCTCCAGGCCGTCGCGCGCCTTGTAGCGCAGCGCCTGCTGGGCGCCCATCTGGGCCGGCTTGATGGCCGAGTGGGTTCCTCCCAGTTTTTTCGCGGCGCCGGTTTCGGTGTTGAACAGCGTGTACATGCGCGGCTGGACGTCCGAATAGGACAGCACCAGCACCCACGGCGTCTGCGCGTGCGCGCCGACCGAAATCAGGTTGTTGGTGTCCGGGAGCAGGGCGTCGACCCGGTCCTGCACCTTTTTCATGGCGGGGTCAAACCATTGGGTCGAGCGCGCGTCGGTCAGCACGTGCACGCCGAGCAGGCGCTGGTTGGAGATGACCAGGGAGCCGTTGAAATCGTAGTCCTTGACCTCGACCAGCGGCGCGTCGGCGACCTTGCCGGTGGCCAGATCGAAGCGGAACAGCGCGGTCTTGTCGCGACCCTGGCTGGCGCGCACGTACAGCGTGCCGTCCGGCGCGAATTCTTCGAGTTCGAACACGCCGCCACCCGTGAAGGCGTTGGTTTCGGCAAGCTTGCGCCATTTTCCGCTGGCCGGATCGAGATAGTGAATGGCGTTGATTTTCTTTTCGTGCGACATGGCGATGCGCGGCTCGCCATTCTGGTCGAGCAGCCAGCCAAAGGTGCCTTGCGGCCCTTCCACCCGCGTGCCGTAGCCGGTCAGCGTATCGAGCCGCAGCAGGTCGGACGATCTGGTTTCGAAGTTCGGCTTGGTGACGTACACCGACGCCGAATTCTGCGCGCCGGTTTGCGCCAGCAAAGCGACGCTCGACTCCAGCGTGTTGCGCTCGGCGACGCGGTGGTGCGAGACCAGCTGCCTGAAATTGCCGCCATCGCGATTGACGGCATACAGGCCCGGCCCCTTGGCCTTTTGGCCGGCGCCCAGGTCCTTGTCGGACGCGGTGAACACCAGCCGTTCGTTGTTGACCCACCTGAACGAGCCGATGTCGGTATCGTTGAAGCCGGCCACCATCGTCGAGCCGCCGCCGACCAGGTCGAACACCGCCAGTCCATCGCGCTTGCCCGGGCGCCCGACCCGCGCCGCGACCAGCCGCGCGTCGGGCGACAGCAGGCCGCCGGAAAACGACTCGGCCTGGAAGAAGCTTTCGATCGGCGGCAGGGGCGTCACCGCATGTTCGGCTGCCGGGGCCGCTGCGGACATGCCGCAGGCGAGCAGGATCAGGAGGGCGCGGGCAATCCGGTTTGGCATGTCGTATTCGTCCAGTTTAATAAAAATATAATGCTGGGGAGAATAACAGCGGGAATTCCTGCCAGCAAGTTATTCCGGCGCGCGCAGGTGGTCGAGGAAGGCGGCGCTGGCCGCGTCCGGCGCGCGCGTGAGCAGGCTCACCGCCACCAGCACCGCCATGCCGGCCGGCACGCCGAACACGCCGGCCGAAATCGGCGCGATGTGGAACCATTGCGCCGCCGCGCTGCCGCCCAGGATCGGATTGGTCGTCAGCATGTAGTACATGCAGACCACGAAGCCGGCGACCATGCCGGCCAGCGCGCCGGCGTGGTTGGCGCGCTTCCAGAACACGCCCAGCACCAGCGCCGGGAACAGCGCCGAGCCGGCCAGCGAGAACGCCGCGCCGACCAGCGACAGGATGTCGGCCGGCTTCTGGGACGCGGCGTAGGCGGCGGTGAAGGCCACGGCCAGCAGCAGCAGCTTGGAGATCGTCACCCGCTTCTGGGTCGACGCCGCCGGGTCCACCGTCTTGTAATAAACGTCGTGCGACAGCGCGTTCGAAATGGCCAGCAGCAGGCCGTCCGCGGTGGACAGCGCGGCGGCCAGCCCGCCGGCCGCCACCAGTCCCGAGATCACGTAGGGCAGGCCGGCGATCTCCGGCGTGGCCAGCACCAGCACGTCGCCGTCGATGGCGATTTCGGCCAGCTGCACGATGCCGTCGCGGTTGATGTCGGCGATGCCGATCAGCGGATTGAGCTTGTCGACGTTGGCCCAGTACGAGATCCAGGTCGGCAGGTGCGCGAAGTCGGTGCCCACCAGGCGCGTGTAGATGTCGTACTTGACCAGCACCGCCAGCGCCGGAATCGTCAGGTACACCAGCAGGATGAAGAACAGGGTCCAGAACACCGAGGTGCGGGCCTGCTGCACCGACGGGGTGGTGTAGGAGCGCATCAGGATGTGCGGCAGCGCCGCGGTGCCGAGCATCAGGCAGAACACCAGCGCGACGAAGTTGTTGCGGCGGCTGTCGGACTGCGCGGCGTCGGCGCCGGGGAAGGGCGTCGCGTGCGGCTCCGGCGGCTGGGCGCGCGCCAGGTTTGCCGCCTGCAGCTCGGCCCAGCTGCGCGCCGCTTCCTCGACCGTCTTCGGGTAGGCGGCCAGCGCGCGCTCGATGGCGCGGATCTCCATCAGCGAGGCGCTGCGCAGCCGGACCTCGTCGAGCTGGCGCTGCGCTTCGAACTTGCCCGCTTCCCACGACGCCGGCAGCGCCTTGATGCGCTGCGCGTAAGAATCGGCGCGCTGGCGGAACATCGCGCGCACCTGCTGCTCCTTCGGGTCGCCTTCCAGCTGCACTTCGCGCTGCGCCAGCTTCGACAGCACCGCGCCGTAGGCCACCTGCGGCAGCGGATTGCCGGCGTGCTTGGCCGACAGCCACATGGTCGGAATCAGGAAGGCGACCAGGATGATGATGTACTGCGCCACCTGGGTCCAGGTGATCGCGCGCATCCCGCCGAGGAAGGAGCAGACCAGGATGCTGGCCAGGCCGAGGAAAATCCCGACCGAGAAGTCGACGCCGGTAAAGCGCGAGGCGATCAGGCCGACCGCGTAGATCTGCGCGACGACGTAGGTGAACGACACAATGATGGTGGCGCCGACCGCCATCATGCGCACCGGTGTGCCGCGCCCGCCCGGGCCGCCGCCGTAGCGCGCCGCCAGGAAGTCGGGGATGGTGTACTGCGCGAACTTGCGCAGGTAGGGCGCGATCAAGAGCGCCACCAGCACGTAGCCGCCGGTCCAGCCCATGATGTAGGCCAGGCCGTCGAAGCCGTGCAGGTACAGGCCGCCGGCCAGGCTGATGAAGCTGGCCGCCGAAATCCAGTCGGCGGCGGTGGCCATGCCGTTAAACAGGGCCGGCACGCGCCGTCCCGCCACGTAGTATTCGGACACGTTCGAGGTGCGGCTGATCACGCCGATCCCCGCGTACAGCACAATGGTGGCGAACATGAACAGGTAGCCGATCCACACGCGCGGCATGCCCTCCTGCTCCAGCAGCGCCAGCGCGACCAGGAAGGCGCAGAAGCAGCCGGCGAAGTACAGGTAGTAGCGCGACAGGCGCGCGAACAGGGAGGCGCCGTTCACGCGCCGTCTCCGGCTTGCGCGGGGCCGAGGCGGCGCCGGTACGCACGGTCGTAGCGGCGCATCGCCAGCGCGTACGCGCCCAGGATCGCCAGGTAGATCAGGGCGGCGCCCTGCGCGGCGAGGTAGAACGGCAGCGGCCAGCCGAACACCGTGAAGCCGGCCAGCTCGCGCGCGAAGAACGCGCTGCAGAAGGTGGTGGCCAGCCACAGCGCCAGCAGGGCGCCGGTCAGGCCGCGCGTGCGCTGCCAGTGGGTGGCGCGCGCGCTCTGCAGCACCAGCTGGCGCTGGGCCGCGGCGCCGGCGTCGGCGCCGGCCAGGGGGATGATGGGATCAGGCGTCTTCGTCATGGGGCGGCTCGGGCGGCGGCGGGAAGCTGACCCGGAACAGGCTTCCGGCCGCCTGCTTCATGGGGCTGTGCGGGTTATTGAAAATCTCGACTTCGGCGCCGTGCTGCTGGGCGATCTCGCGCACGATCGCCAGTCCCAGCCCGCTGCCGGGGGCGCCGCTGCCGAGGATGCGGTAGAAGCGCTCGAACACGCGCGCGCGTTCGGATGGCGCGATGCCCGGGCCGGTGTCTTCCACTTCGAGCATCGCCACGCCGGCCGCGCTGCGCACGCGCACGGTGACGCTGCCGCCGCGCGGGGTGTAGCGCAGCGCGTTGTCGATCAGGTTCGACAGCAGTTCGCGCAGCATCAGCGGATTGGCCGCGACCACGATTGCGTCATCCTGCGACTCGAATCCCAGGTCGATGCTGTGCGCGAACGAGGCCTGCACCCAGTCCTGTACCGTGGCGCGCGCCACCGAGGCCAGGTCGACCTGCTCGAACGCTTCGCCGCGCGCCGGCTGGTTCTCGGCCCGCGCCAGCGCCAGCAGCTGGTTCACCAGCCGCGTGGCCGACTCCGAACTCTTGGCCAGCTGTTCGAGCGAGCGGTGGATTTCGTCCGGATCGACCTGGCGCAGCGCCAGCTCCGACTGCATGCGCATGCCGGCCAGCGGCGTCTTCATCTGGTGCGCGGCGTCGGCGATGAAGCGCTTCTGCAGGTCGATGGTCTGCGACAGCCGCTCGAGCATCTCGTTGAGCGAGCCGACCAGCGGCGAGATCTCCTCGGGCACCTGGCGCGAATCGATCGGCGACAGGTCGTCGGGGCGGCGCGCGCGGATGCGCTCCTGCAGCTGCGCCAGCGGCGACAGCCCGCGCGCGAGCGCCAGCCACACCAGGCCGAGCACGATCGGCAGGATGATGAACTGCGGCAGGATCACGCCCTTGATGATTTCATTGGCCAGCTGCGCGCGCTTGTCGAGCGTCTCGGCGACCTGGATCAGCGCCTGGTGCGGCGCCTCGCCGCGCGCCGTGGCCGGATGCAGGTTCACATAGGAATAGGCGATGCGCACCGGCGTGCCGTGCATCGCGTCGTTGCGGAACAGCACCGTCGCGCCGTGTCCGCGCTCGTCCTCGGGCGGCGGCGGCAGGTCGCGGTCGCCGTCGACGAATTCACCGCGCGCCCCGCTGACCTGGAAGTAGACGTTGTCGATGTCGTCGGCGCGCAGCACCTCGCGCGCGCCGCCGGCCAGGCGCGACACCACCTTGCCGTCGACTTCGCGCACCTGCTGCGCCAGCACCGTGACGCTGTCCTCCAGCGCATGGTCGAACGGCTGGTTGGCGATCGACTTGGCGACCAGGTAGGTGATGGCGATACTCATTGGCCACAGCAGCAGCAGCGGCGCCAGCATCCAGTCGAGGATCTCGCCGAACAGCGAATGCTGGATGTTCTCGTCCTGCTCGGAACTGGCCGGCGGCGCCGGCTCGATGACGGCGTCGGGAAGAAAGGGGCTGCTCTCGCGCGCCTTCACTTCGATTCGGGGCCCGGTTCGGCGGCGGCGCTGCGTTCGAGGCAGTAGCCCAGGCCGCGCACGGTGGCGATGCGCACGCCGCCCACTTCGATCTTCTTGCGCAGGCGGTGCACGTACACTTCGATGGCGTTGTTCGACACTTCCTCGCCCCATTCGCACAAGTGGTCGACCAGCTGCTCCTTCGAGACCAGCCGGCCGGTGCGCGCCAGCAGGATCTCGAGCAGGCCCAGTTCGCGCGCCGACAGGTCGAGCATCTGGTCGTTGATGTAGGCGCTGCGCCCGACCTGGTCGTACGACAGCGGGCCGTGGCGGATCACGGTGGAGCCGCCGCCGGCGCCGCGCCGGGTCAGCGCGCGCACCCGCGCCTCCAGTTCGGACAGCGCGAACGGCTTTGCCATGTAATCGTCGGCGCCCAGGTCGAGGCCATTGACGCGCTGCTCGATCGAATCGGCGGCCGTCAAAATCAGCACCGGCAGCAGCGAGGAGCGGGCGCGCAGGCGGCGCAGCACTTCCAGCCCGCTCATCTTGGGCAGGCCCAGGTCGAGGATCAGGAGGTCGAATTCCTGGGTCGACAGCGCGGTGTCGGCGTCGGGGCCGTTCTTGACGCAGTCGATGGCGTAGCCGGACTGGCGCAGCGACCGCGTCAATCCATCGGCCAGCACGCTATCATCCTCGGCAAGTAAAATACGCATGGCGGAACCCGTGATATCAATGTGACCATTGTGTGGCATTTAGTGCCGCATGGCGAGTCTTTGATGTCATTCGCCTGATTTTGATATTTTTCACACGCCGCGCAAACACCGCTTGCAAAGACTACTGTATTTTTGTACAGTGTCGTCTGTGCCGGCCCGCTGGCCCCTGACCAGCCCTTATTCCAGACTGAAAGAACACCATGGACGACAAGAAAACGAACTTAAACGCCGCCGAAAAAAGCAAGGCCCTGGCCGCGGCGCTGGCGCAAATCGAAAAGCAGTTCGGCAAGGGCTCGGTCATGCGCATGGACGGCAACGCGCCGGTCGAAGAAGTCCAGGTCGTCTCGACCGGCTCGCTCGGCCTCGACATCGCGCTGGGCGTCGGCGGTTTGCCGCGCGGCCGCATCGTCGAAATCTACGGCCCTGAATCGTCGGGCAAGACCACGCTGACCCTGCAGACCATCGCGCAAATGCAAAAGCTGGGCGGCACCTGCGCCTTCATCGACGCCGAGCACGCGCTGGACGTCGGCTACGCCCAGAAGCTGGGCATCAACCTGTCCGAGCTGCTCATTTCGCAGCCCGACACCGGCGAGCAGGCACTGGAAATCTGCGACGCGCTGGTGCGCTCGGGCAGCGTCGACCTGGTCGTCATCGACTCGGTGGCCGCGCTCACGCCGCGCGCCGAAATCGAAGGCGACATGGGCGACTCGCTGCCCGGCCTGCAGGCGCGCCTGATGTCGCAAGCGCTGCGCAAGCTGACCGGCTCGATCAACCGCACCAACACCCTGGTCATCTTCATCAACCAGATCCGCATGAAGATCGGCGTCATGTTCGGCAGCCCGGAGACCACCACCGGCGGCAACGCGCTCAAGTTCTACGCTTCGGTGCGCCTGGACATCCGCCGCACCGGCTCGATCAAGTCGGGCGACGAAGTGATCGGCAACGAAACCAAGGTCAAGGTCGTCAAGAACAAGATCGCGCCGCCGTTCAAGGAAGCGCACTTCGACATCCTGTACGGCGCCGGCACCTCGCGCGAGGGCGAAATCCTCGACCTGGGCGCCGACAACAAGGTCGTCGAAAAGTCCGGCTCGTGGTACAGCTACAACGGCGAGCGCATCGGCCAGGGCAAGGACAACGCCCGCCTGTTCCTGGTCGAGCGTCCGGCATTGGCGCGCGAGATCGAAAACAAGGTGCGCGCGGCGCTGGGCGTGCGCGAACTGCCGCCGCCTGCCGGCGAAGAGGCGGCAGCCAAGCCGGCCAAGCTGAAAGCCGTCGCCGAGTAATACCATGGCTGCGCCCCAACTGAGCCTGAAAGGCCGTGCCTTGCGCTTCCTGTCGATGCGCGAGCACAGCCGGATCGAGCTGGGGCGCAAGCTGTCGAAGTATGCGGAAGAGGGAGACGATGTGAACGCTTTGCTCGACTTCCTCGAACAGAACAACTGGCTGTCGACGGAACGCTTTTCCGAATCGCTGATCAACCGGCGCGGGGCGCGTTACGGCAACAACCGCATCGTCGCCGAGCTGCAGCAGCATGGCGTCAAGGGCGAAGCGCTGGCCGAGCTCAAGGCGGGGCTGGCGGACAGCGAGGCGGCGCGCGCGGCCGAGGTCTGGCAGCGTAAGTTCGGCGAAGTCGCGACCGATGCCGCGGGGCGCGCCAAGCAGATGCGCTTCCTGCTCACGCGCGGCTTCTCGCAGTCGGCGGTGCGCAAGGCCATCAAAGGCAGCGTCGACGAATTCGACTAGCCGCTGCAGTATTCGGAGTTGGGGTCTGGTCCTGCGGACCTGACCTCATTGAATGATCGGCAAACGATTTCCCAGCAAGGCGTCTTTCGCCGTATGCGGCAACTCCGGTTGAGCGCGCATACTCCTCACCGGCGAAAGGCGCCGCGCTTTTTTGACATGGCGGTGTCTGGTCGCGCGCACCTGATACCGTTTTTCGCCTCTTGCGCTAGTCGTCAGACGATCCGCTATCGTCCGAACTGCTGTCATCTTCCGACTCGGCGCTGTCCGCATCGAGGTCGCTGCCACTCGATCCATCATCGTCCTCCGAACTTTCATCGTCGTCGCTGCTGAACGGATTGAATCCGGATTCTGTGCTGACGCCGCTGCTCCACACGAAACCGTTGTTCGTACGAACAAATCTGCGGCGCGGAGCACGATTGATGTCGGCACTCTCATTGCCTTCACTGAGTCCGAAGAAGCGCCGGATCGAAGCAAGCCAGGTGGCAGTCATTATTTACCTCCGTGTCGAAACCGCCAGCATGCATGGATTGACTGCCTGCATCTTGATGGGGCGCATGCCCCGGCGCCAACGACGGGAACCCGGCATCCCCGTCCCCCGCAGGACTAGACCTCCGCCCGGCCGCGCAAGCTTGATTATCAGGCAATAAAATCGGCCAATATCCGGCAAAATTCTATGTTGCAGTGCAACTGACGGCGGTCTTGTGCTAAACTTTTGGGGTTTTAGCAGCGCCGCAAGAGCGGTTGTCCCCGTAGAAACTGCGGCGACGTGCATCAGCACACGGCTGCATCACTATTTACCGCCGCATTGCCGGCCCTGGTCTCTATGCCCTTGTCTCCACCTGTTCCCCGCGCTTTACGGCATACCCGCGCGATCCACGTTGACGCCTTTGCGCGCGAGGATGGCCTGTGGGATCTCGACGCGCGCATCACCGACGTGAAGACCGGCGACATCAAGCTCGCCTCCGGCCTGCGCGAAGGCGGCGACCCGGTGCATGACCTGAACTTACGCATCACCATCAACCGCGAGCTGGTCATCGTCGATGCCGAAGCCGCGTCCGACAAAGTCCCGTATCCTGGCTACTGCGACACCATCGCGCCGGCCTACAAGAAGCTCATCGGCCTGTCGCTGATGCACCATTTCCGGCTGCACCTGAAGGACCGCCTCGCTGGCGTACTCGGCTGCACCCACCTGACCGAGCTGGCGCTGGTGCTGCCGACCGCCGCCATCCAGGCCTACGCCAACGACGTCATCAAGACGCGCGACGGCGACGCAGCCGACGAATCCACCGAACGCCCATTTCAGCTCGACCGCTGCCACGCGCTGCGCGTCGATGGTCCCGCCGTCGCCCGCTACTACCCGCGCTGGGCGTTGAAAGTCGTCAATAGTTGAGTAAATAGTTAGCAGTCGCAGTGCCGCGTGCAGCCCGCGCGAACCAATCGTATTTCAACCGTATTTCTACAAACAGTTTCTGAAGAAGGGAAGCCAGCATGAAGATCCATGAGTATCAAGGCAAGGAAATCCTCCGAAAGTTCGGGGTGACGGTACCGCGCGGCATTCCGTGCATGACCGTGGAAGAGGCTGTCAAAGCCGCTGAAACGCTGGGCGGCCCGGTGTGGGTCGTCAAGGCGCAGATCCACGCAGGCGGCCGCGGCAAGGGCGGCGGCGTCAAGGTTGCCAAGTCGCTCGAGCAGGTCAAGGAATACGCCGACCAGATCATGGGCATGCAGCTCATCACGCACCAGACCGGTCCTGAAGGCCAGAAGGTCCGTCGCCTGCTGATCGAAGAAGGCGCCGACATCAAGCAGGAACTGTACGTGTCGATGGTCACCGACCGCATCTCGCAGCGCGTCGTGCTGATGGCCTCGTCGGAAGGCGGCATGGACATCGAGGAAGTCGCTCACTCGCACCCGGAAAAAATCCACCAGATCGCGATCGATCCGGCCGTCGGCCTGACCGACGCTGAAGCGGACGAGATCTCGGCCAAGATCGGCGTGCCTGCCGGTTCGATCGCCGATGCGCGCGTTCAGTTGCAAGGCCTGTACAAGGCTTACTGGGAAACCGACGCTTCGCTGGCCGAAATCAACCCGCTGGTTATCACCGGTTCGGGCAAAGTCATCGCCCTCGACGCGAAGTTCAACTTCGACTCGAACGCGCTGTATCGCCAGCCTGAAATCGTCGCCTTCCGCGACCTGGACGAAGAAGATCCCGCCGAAGTGGAAGCGTCGAAGTTCGACCTCGCCTACATTTCGCTCGACGGCAACATCGGCTGCCTGGTCAATGGCGCCGGCCTTGCCATGGCTACCATGGACACCATCAAGCTGTTCGGCGGCGAGCCTGCCAACTTCCTCGACGTGGGCGGCGGCGCAACGGCTGAAAAAGTCACCGAAGCGTTCAAGATCATGTTGAAGAACCCTGGCCTGAAAGCCATCCTGGTGAACATCTTCGGCGGCATCATGCGCTGCGACGTCATCGCCGAAGGCGTGATCACCGCGTCGAAAGCGGTCTCGCTGCAAGTGCCGCTGGTCGTCCGCATGAAGGGCACCAACGAAGACATCGGCAAGAAGATGCTGGCCGACTCGGGCCTGCCGATCATCGCCGCCGATACGATGGAAGACGCTGCGAAAGCCGTTGTCGCTGCCGCCGCTGGTAAAGCCTAATTCGAAGGAAATAACATGTCGATCCTGATCAATAAAGATACAAAAGTTGTCACCCAGGGAATTACCGGCAAGACCGGTCAGTTCCACACCCGCATGTGCCGCGACTACGCGAACGGCAAAGAGGCGTTCGTCGCCGGCGTGAACCCGAAGAAAGCCGGCGAAGACTTCGAAGGCATTCCGATTTTCGCCAACGTCGCCGAAGCGAAAAAAGAAACCGGCGCCAACGTGTCGGTCATCTACGTGCCGCCAGCAGGCGCCGCCGCCGCGATCTGGGAAGCCGTCGAAGCCGAACTCGACCTGGCGATCTGCATCACCGAAGGCATTCCTGTGCGCGACATGATGGCGCTGAAGGACCGCATGGCCAAGGCCGGCTCGAAGACCCTGCTGCTGGGTCCTAACTGCCCCGGCCTGATCACCCCGGACGAAATCAAGATCGGCATCATGCCGGGCCACATCCACAAAAAGGGCCGCATCGGCGTCGTGTCGCGCTCGGGCACCCTGACCTATGAAGCAGTCGGCCAGCTGACCGCGCTGGGCCTGGGCCAGTCGTCGGCAGTCGGCATCGGCGGCGACCCGATCAACGGTCTGAAGCACATCGACATCATGAAGATGTTCAACGACGATCCGGATACCGACGCGGTCATCATGATCGGCGAAATCGGCGGTCCTGACGAAGCCAACGCTGCTTACTGGATCAAGGACAACATGAAGAAGCCGGTGGTTTGCTTCATCGCCGGCGTCACCGCGCCACCGGGCAAGCGCATGGGCCACGCCGGCGCGCTGATCTCGGGCGGCGCCGACACCGCGCAAGCGAAGCTGGACATCATGGCCGAGTGCGGTATCAAGGCGACCAAGAATCCATCGGAAATGGCGCGCCTGCTGAAAGCCATGCTGTAAGGGTTTTGCTGCCGGGATAGCATTCCCGGCGCCAGACTAGGTAGAATACATGGGGAGCGGAAACGCTCCCCATGTGCGTTTACAGTCCAGGCGGAGGCGGCAATGTCGAAATTGATCATCTCGCGCGACCAGCAGGTGGTGCGGCAAGTCGAGCTGAGCGAGCGGCGCCTGACCATCGGGCGCCATCCGGACAACGACATCGTCATCGCCAACGGCGCCGTCAGCGCGCGCCATGCCGCGATCACCCGCCGCGGCGACGAGGTGGTGCTGGAAGACCTGGGCAGCAGCAATGGCACTTTCGTCAACGGCCAGCGTGTCGCCCAGGCGGTGCTGGCGCCGGGCGACCGGGCCGCCATCGCCACCTACGACGTGCAATTCGTCGGCGCGGAGGCGCCGGCCGAAGCGGCGCCGCTCGGCTGCATCGAGATCCTCAACGGCGCCAGCGCCGGCAAGACCCTGTCGCTGCTTAAGCCGCTGACCACGCTGGGCAGTCCCGGCGTGCTGGTGGTGGTGATCAGCCGCCATGCCGATGCTTACTATATAGCGCAGGTGAAGGGCGACGCGGTTGCCCGCATAAATGAGGACATCGTCACGCCGGCGCCGCGCATGCTGCGCGACGGCGACGTGCTCGAGCTGACCGGCACGCGCATGCGCTTCGCCGCCAAAGCCTGCTGAATTCCGTCAGCCGACCGCTCAAATGACAATTTACGGCGGGCAACTGACAGGAATTGTCAGTCGGATCGACAAAAAACGTCGGATTCACCCCTATTTCATAGAATAAAGATAACGAAAGGCATCTATTTCGGGCTGGCACGGCTATTGCTCTATACCAAGTCAGTAGCACGACACACACAACAACCCACCCGAAGGAGTTTTAAAATGAAATCGATGAAAATGGTTAAGAAGGCACAAGCTGGTTTCACCCTGATCGAATTGATGATCGTCGTGGCAATTATCGGTATCCTGGCAGCAGTCGCAATCCCTGCTTACAGCGACTACACCGTCAAGGCAAAAATCGGTAACGCCCTTTCGTCGGCTGGCCCGCTCAAAACTGCGGTTGCACTGTGCGCACAGGAAAGCGGCTCCGTCACGGGTTGCGGCAACGTCAGCCCGATCGTTACGGTCCCAACCTTTACCGCCACCAAGGAAGTTACCGGCGCGACTGTAACGGACGGCGTGATCGTTCTGACTCTGGCTAACGTCGGCAGCAACCTGACCGGCAAGACCATTACGATGCGCCCAACCCTGGGTACTTCGTCGATGACCTGGGCTAACGAAACCAACATCACCACCTCCGACAATGCCGCAGCTCTGGCAGCCATCACCAAGAACAACATCGGTTCCTAACAACGTACCGCAAGCATGAAAGCCGCCTCCGGGCGGCTTTTTTCCGTTTCCGACCTCTGGGTGGCAGCGATGAATCAAGTTGAACATGCAGTGCGCAGCGACGGCCTCGGATCGCTTGTCTGGCATCGCGCGCGCTCGCTTCCGGCGACGATGGTGGTATGCGTCGGCATGGCGGCGACCCTGGCGCTGGCCGACGGACATGACCAGCAGCGCATGTGGCAGCTCGCGATTTTCGCCGTCCTCGCGCCCTTGCTGTTACTGCGCGGCGGGCTGTCAGGCTTGCTGGCCGGCGCGACCCAGCGCGCCCTGCGCTGGTCGCTGGCCGGTTTCTTCTTGTGCGGCGCCGTTTCCTGCCTGCTCGCTTTTTCATTGCGCCGCGCCGCGCTCGAAGAAGCCATGTTGCTGATGCTGCTGCTGGTCTCGATCGGCATGGCGCGCGAAATCGCACGTGACCGCAAGGCTGGCGTGATGTTCGTGCTGCTCGCCTGCGCGGCCGCTGCTGCAGTGTATGCGTTGAAGGTCAGTGTGCAATATCTCGCCGCGTTGGCGAATCATCTCCAGCCGGATTTTTTCACCGTCACGCCCGGGTTCAGCAACTACCGCTTTTTCAACCACGTGCAGACCGTCGCGTTGCCGCTGCTTGTCTTACTGTGCCTGCTGGTCAAATCGCGATCCGCGCGTTACGGCGCCTGCGCGCTTGCGTCCGTCTGGTGGGGGCTGTTGTTCCTGACGGCAGGGCGCGGCACCATGGTCGGGATCGCGGCAGCTTGCCTCGCCGTCCTGGTCTTGCGCCGCAAACATGGCTTCGCTTTCTGCAGGATGCTGGGGCTGACCGCGTGTGGTGGACTCGCCGTCTACGCATTGCTTTCCACGGTATTGCCGACGCTTGCCGGACTCGATCCGATGGGTGTGATGAGCGGCCTGGCCCAGCGCTCCGCGGCCGATCCCACTTCCCTGCGCTTGCCGCTGTGGACGCGCGGACTCGAATTAATTGCCGCGCATCCCTTATTCGGCGTCGGGCCGATGCACTACGGCCACTATGCGATCGACCTACAGAATGGCGCCCATCCGCATGACTGGCTGATCCAGTTCGGCGCCGAATGGGGCATCTTCGGGCTGGTATTTTTGTGCGGCGCGATCGGTTTTGCCATTCGCGCCTTAATGCGTACCGCGCCGCTGTTGGCGGCCGGCGACAGCGACGATCAGCAAATGCTGGCAGCGTGGATTGCGATCGGCGCGGCCATTCTGGTCGACGGGCTGGTGTCCGGCCTGTTCGTCATGCCGATGAGTCAGTTGTGGATTGCGCTGTATCTGGGATGCGCCGCCGGGTGGACGATGTCGTTCCAGCGCGCGCCGGCCGGCGAGGCGGGCGCGCGCGCTACCGCGGGTGTGCTGATCTTGCTGATGGCCTTGGCGGGGATCGCCGTCGGTGTCGCGCCGGAACTGTCGAAGATCGTCAGGCAGGTGCCGCGCACGGCCGAAGAGGCGGCGCTGTACAACGGTTACGATCACCCGCGCATCTGGCTGGGCGGATATTTCTGATCGACTGCGAACGCTAGACGATTTTCTGGCGGTCGGCGATCAACGCCTCGTAGGTCATGTTCTGCAGCAACAGATGGTGCGAGGAATCGAGGTTGACGAACTGCACGCCATAGGTGAACACCTCGAGCCGGTCGGTTGACGGCTTGAGCACGTTCACGTTCTTGATCGTGGCCTTGGTCACGACGTTGACCTGCTGGTTGCCGGGCGCGGTCATCGCGAACTGCAGCGACACCTGATCGTTCTCCGGCAGGCGGCGCGGCGATTCGATCAGCGCCCCGGTCACGCTGAGGTTCACCAGGAAACAGTTGATCGGCGCCGAGCCGGTGCGCGTTCCTGTCACCTGGGCCGGAATGTCGACCTTGACGCGCATCGCCGCGCGCAGGCTGGTGCCGTGGATCGACGTGGGGAAGGTGATGTGCGCGTACAGCAGCGGCCGCCCGAACACGCGCGCCACGGTGCAGTCGAACGAGCACACGGTCACGCCGGAAAACACGCGGATCGTCAGCTTTTCGCCTTCGGACATCACAATCGGCGCCCCGTGTTCGACCGGGATCTTGACGATCATGTACTCGTCCTTGACGTAGCCGATCAGCGTCGAAAAGTGCTGAACCGGCTTGATGCTCCGGTGCGTCAGGAGCTGGAGGCGTCCGCCAACCTGCAGGTTCATCGCCTCAAATTCCAGTTCCTGCGGCTTCTGCGTGCCCTGCTCGTTGTTCATCGGTTCAAGAATCGTTGTGATCGTGTCAATAGTATGCACTAAGCTGCATCCGGATGCAGCAGGATTCTACCGTTAAATGTGAATACAAAGGTTATAACATTATCATCATGTCATCCGTCCGCCGAAGCCAGGTGGACGGAAATGCGATCGCGCTGTGGCTTTCACTGCAACACCTATGCCATCTTGCGTCGGAATGGACTGCGTTTGGGTGGCGGGCCAGGTGGGACGATGTCCGAAAACGTTGCCGGGTTCGCAGCTACCAGTCGATATGGGATGCGCACCAAGCCCGTTGCCACCGGATGGGAGAAATCCCTGATGTTTCTGGTAACGATCACGTCCGCATCGATGAGGCCGGTCGCCATGATAATCGCATCGTGCAATGGCACCTTTGGTGGTACTACCAGGCTGTTGCGGCGAATTTCAGCGGCCAGAGCAGTGATCTCGTCGTCGGTATGAATGATGCGGAGGTTTTGCAGCAGTTCTCGAACGATTTCCTCATCGGCGGGGGTTTTTACTCCGGCCATCAGTTCCATCCAGGTCAACGCACTGATTACGCCATCGTTCCAGTATTCGAGTTCATCGATCGCGGGTTGATATCCCTTGAGAAAATCGATCAGAATATTGGTATCGAAAAGGGCTACCGCCATTCCTTCCTCAGTTCGCGTTCGTACAGCAAACTGTCGCTTGGAATGTCGGTTCGAGTGGCCCACGCGCCGGCAACTCGACGCAGGGACGCGATACGACGGCGCCGTGCGACCTCGCGTGCCTCAACGGCGCATTGATCAATGGCGCCAGCTTGCTCTTCACCCGGAGGGGGGGGCGTAGTGGCCAAATTGGCCGGATTGCGCTCGCCCAATGCCATGATGCACCTCACTTCCGAAACTTGACGGTACTAGTTTAACGAAGTCTGATAACGATGTCGCGTCGAGAATCAAGTCATTCCAAGCCACAGAATTCTTAACGGGATGAAAAGCTTATACCTCGGCGTGCCAGTCCCCCGACTTGCCGCCATGTTTCTCCAGCACCCGCACGTCGGTCATCACCATGCCGCGGTCGACCGCCTTGCACATGTCGTAGATCGTCAGCAGGCCGACCTGCACCGAAGTGAGCGCCTCCATTTCCACGCCGGTCTTGCCGAAGGTTTCGACCTGCGCGCGGCAATGCACGCTGCTGGCCGCCTGGTCGACCTCGAAGTCGACCGTGACCCGGGTCAGCGCCAGCGGATGGCACAGGGGAATCAGGTCGCTGGTGCGCTTGGCGGCCATGATGGCGGCGATCCGCGCGATGCCCAGCACGTCGCCTTTTTTCGCCGTCCCCGACACGATCAGCGCCAGCGTCTCCGGCTTCATGCGGATGCTGCCCGCGGCGACCGCCACGCGCTGGGTGTCGGCCTTGGCGCCGACGTCGACCATGTGGGCCTGGCCGGTGCTGTCGAAATGGGTCAGGCCGGAGTCGTGGGTGGTTTCTTTGCTCATCGATCGGAGGTGGTAACAAACTGTTTCGGTTGGCCGCGGCATGCTGCCGGCGCGGCAGTTGCGGGTATGATAGCACCGTGAAATCGAAAATCGATCCGCCCATCCGACACCCGCGCCTGCGCCGCCTGCTGGCCGCCGCCTGCGTTTGCGCGACCGCCGCGCTGGCGCTCGCGCCGCCGGACGGCCAGGCCCAGGTCAAGCCGAACAACACCAGCCTGCCGCTGCTCGGCGACAGCGCGCGCGGCGACCTGTCGCCGGTCCTCGAACGCAAGCTGGGCGAGGAGATCATGCACGACGTGCGGCGCGACCGCGACTTCCTCGACGACGACGTCATCCTCGAATACCTGAACAACTTCGGCAGCGGCCTGGTCGCGACCTATCCCGGCGCGCGGGGCGAGACCGGCGCCGACTTCTATTTCTTCGCCGTGCGCGACCCCATGCTCAACGCCTTCGCGCTGCCGGGCGGCTTCATCGCCGTCCACTCGGCGCTGCTGCTGGCGGCGCAGAACGAATCGGAACTGGCGTCGGTGCTGTCGCACGAAATCGGCCACGTCACCCAGCGCCACATCGCGCGCATGATCGGCCAGCAGAAGCAGGACGCCCTGATGCCGCTGGCGGCGATCATTCTGGCTGCGCTGGCCTCGAAAGCCGGGCCGGACGCGGCGATGGGCGTGTTCATGGGTGGCCAGGGACTGCAGATCCAGCGCCAGCTCAATTTCAGCCGCGACGCCGAGCGCGAGGCCGACCGCGTCGGCTTCCAGATCATGGGCGCGTCCGGCTACGACGTGTCGGGCATGGTGGCATTCTTCCAGCGCATGCAGGCGGCCACGAAAGTCTACTCGGACCTGACGCCGCCCTGGCTGATGAGCCATCCGTTGACCTCGGAACGCATCTCGGACATCCGCGCGCGGATCAGCGAAACGCCGCACCGCGCGCGCGTCGACAGCCTCGAATTTTTCCTGGTGCGCTCGCGCGCCCGCGTGCTGCAGGACGAATCAACCCAGGGCCGGCGCGACGCCCAGCTCGCGTTCGAAGCCCAGCTCAAGCAGCCAAGCCGCCAGCAGCAGGCGGCGGCGCAATACGGCCTGGCCTTCCTGGCGCTCCGGCGCGCCGAACTGGCCAAGGCCGAGGAGTGGCTGGCCAAGGCGCGCGCCACGGTCAAGCCGGCCGCCGGCGCGGTCTCGTCCGATGCGCCGCAGATGTTCGCCGCGCTGTCGCTGGAAATCAAGCTGGCGCCGGCGCAGCCCGCGTCACTGGCGCCGCAGACCCTGAAGGAAGCCGAGCAGGCGCACCAGCAGTTCCCGCTGTCGCGCGGCATCACGCGCCAGTACGCCGAGGCGATGATCGCCGCCGGCAAGCTCGACCAGGCCGCGGTGTTCCTGCGCGAGCAGGTGCGCCTGTACCGCGAGGAGCCGAAGCTGTACGACCTGCTGGCCAAGGCGTATGCGGCGCAGGGCAAGCTGACCTTGCAGCACCTGGCGCTGGCCGAATCCTACGTGCTGAGCGGGGCGGTGCCGGCGGCGGTCGACCAGCTCGGCATTGCGCGCAAGGCGCCCGACGCCTCCTTCTACGACCTGGCGATGATCGACGCGCGCGAACGCGAACTGAGCGAACGCCAGCGCGAGGAAAAGAAAGAGAAGAAAGAGCGCTAGCGCATCGAGGGTTCGGGATCCGATTTGGGCAGGCGCTGGAAACCGAAGCGGCCGGCCACGCTGCGTTCGTCGATCCGTTGCACCGGCACCAGCCAACGGTGGTAGCGCATCATCATGTCGCCGCCGCCACGTTCGAGCCAGTTAACCAGCGTATCGTCGTTCCACCGCACGCCGTCGACTTCGAAGCCTTCCATCATCTCGGTCACGTCGCGGTCATCGACCTGCGCCACCTTGCCATCCGCTTCGATGATCAGGTCGCCAAGCTCGGTCATGTAGGCGCGCTCCAGATGTTCGACCGCTTCGCCGGTGTGCAGCACCAGGCCAAGCTGCGGATCGGTGCGCGCGATGTAGGGCGTCGCTTCGAGATTGACGAACACCCGCTGCGGTCCGTTCTGGAAAAACCAGCGGCCGTCGCCGTCCGACGCGTAGTTGCGGTTGATGAAGCCGATCAGCGCCGCGTGCGCCAGCTTGTCGCCCAGCTCGCCGAGCTGCTGCGCGCGTTCGTCGCGCATGCGCCAGGCGCCGCGCGCGTCTAGCCCCAGCCAGCCGTAGCAGTCGGGCACGTTGGGCCACTTGGCCATGGCCTGCTTGACGATGTCATCCATGCGTGCATCCTTCGAGAAATGCGATCAGGCGCCGGGGCAGCCAGTCCAGCCGTCCAGGCGGGCCGCCGGCCGCGAAGCCGACGTGGCCGCCATGCTCGGGAAAATCCAGTGTAACGCAGGGCGCAGCGCTGGCCGGCAGGTAGATCCCGGGCAGGAACGGGTCGTTGCGCGCGTTCAGCACCAGGGTCGGCACGGTAATGTCGTTGAGCACGTGCTTGGCGCTGGCGCGGTTCCAGTAGTCGTCGGTGTCGCGGTAGCCGTGCAGCGGCGCGGTGACCACATTGTCGAAGGCGTACAGGTCGTTCGCGGCGAGCAGGGCGTCGCGGTCGAACAGGCCGGGAAAATCATTCAGCTTGGCCAGGCACTTCGGCTTGAGCGAGCGCAGGAACATGCGGGTGTAGATGCGATTGAAGCCGGACGACAGCGCCTCGCCGCCGCGCGCCAGGTCGAGCGGCGCCGACACCGCGCAGGCCGCATCGACCAGTTCGGCCTGGTGCTGCGATTCGCCCAGCCAGCGCAGCAGCGCGTTGCCGCCCAGCGAAACGCCGACCGCGTACAGGCGGCCTTCGGTTCGCGCGCGCAGGCCTCGCAGGATCCAGTCGATCTCGCCGGCGTCGCCCGAATGATAGAAGCGCGGCGCGCGGTTGGCCTCGCCCGAACAGCCGCGGAAATGCGGCACCGCGCCCGACCAGCCGCGCGCCGCCACTTCGGCCATCATGGCGCGCGCGTAGTGGCTGTTGGACGAGCCTTCGAGCCCGTGGAACAGCACCACCAAGGGCTTGCCCGGCTTGCCGTCGACGAAATCGACGTCGACGAAGTCGCCGTCCTGCGACTCCCAGCGCTCGCGCCGGTAGCGCACTTCCGGCTTGGAGATCGCCAGCGCCGGATAGATGGTTTGCAGGTGGCCGCCGGGCAGCCAGGCTGGGGCAGGATAGTTCATGGTTGCCGCCATCCGGGCTCGCCGCTCAGTGCAGGCTGGTGGTGCGCTGCGTGTCGCTCGGCACAGGGCCGGGCGCGACCGACACGTGGTGCAGCACCATGCGCCAGCCCTGCGGCGTTTTCATGTAGGCGTTGGTCGCCACCAGGTGCGCCGGTTCGGAGGCCGACGTCACGCCCTCGATCACGGTGTGCACCGCGCTCATCAGGTTGTGCGCCTGGTGCAGCATCGACGGCCGGATCTGCAGGCCGCCCTGCTCGAGGATCGCTTCCCACGACGCCTGGATCGCGGCGTGCCCGTGCAGGCGCGGGCCGCCCGGGTGGATGCAGAAAATCTCGTCGTCGTCGGCCCACAGCGCCATCAGCGCCTCGACGTCGGCGCGGTTGAGGGCGTCGTAGAACGCGGCTTCGACCTCCGCCGCGCTGCCGCCTTGCTGCCTGGCGCGTTTCATCGGGCGCCGATCAGTGGTGCGCCGCGACCGTGCCCGGCTTGAGGCGATATTCGGTGCCGCAGTACGGGCACTTGGCCAGGCCGTCGTGGCCGAAATCGAGGAAGACGCGCGGATGGGACGACCACAGCGGCATCGCCGGGTTCGGGCAATGCGCCGGAAGGTCCTTGCCGTCGAGTTCTACCGCAGGCGTTTTGTTCTCGTTCATGTTCGATGTTCTCCGTGAGACCGGCCGTTGCGGCCAAAGCAAAACCTCGATTTTAGCGGATTCAGGCGGCATTCCGGAATGATCGGTAAAATGGCCCCCTCAGTTCCGCACGCCGCCCATCCTTTTTTCGCCGCCCCGATGCCCGCCCGTTTCCGCCTTGCCTTGCCGACCCTCCGCCGCCGTTGTGGCGCGAAAACCACATGAGCGCGCCCGCGCCGCTCCCCGCCGCACCCGCCGTCCAGGCCGACGCACACGACCCGGCCGCGTGGCGCGAAGGGCTGCGCGACGGCATGCCGACCCTGTTCGGCATCGGCGCATGGGGCCTGGTGGTCGGCATCGCGATGATCAAGACCGGGCTGACGATTCCTCAGGCATTAGGTATGACCTTGCTGGTGTTCGCCGGTTCCGCCCAATTGGCGTCGCTGCCGCTGATTCTCGCGCACGCGCCGATCTGGGTGGTGTTCGCCACCGCGCTGACGGTCAACCTGCGCTTCGTGATCTTTTCCGCGCTGCTGGCGCCGCACTTCGCGCACCTGCCATGGAAGCAGCGCTTCGGCCTCGGCTACATTTCCGGCGACATGACGGTGGCGCTGTTCCTGCAGCGCTTTCCCGATGAGGCGCCGGCGCCCGGAAAACTGTCCTACCTGAAGGGCCTGATGTATCCGAACTGGGGCGCCTGGCAGATCGGCTCGATCGCCGGCATCTTCCTTGGCAGCGTGGTCCCGCCGCAGTGGGGCCTGGGATTTGCCGGCACGCTGGCGATCCTGTGCATCACCATTCCGCTGGTGGCCAACAAGGCCGCGCTGTGCGGCGTGCTGGTGGCCGGCGCCGTGGCCGTGCTGGCGTTCGGCCTGCCATACAAACTGGGCCTGCTGGCCGCCGTGCTGGTCGGCATGCTGACCGCGATGGCGGTCGAGGAAACCATGGAACGATTCAAGGGGAAGCCATGAGCGATTGGGAAATCTGGGCGGTGATTGGCGTGCTGACCGTGGCGACCGCCGCCACCCGCAGCTCGTTCTGGCTGGTCGGCCACCACATCACGATCCCCAAGCGGGTGCAGGAAGTGCTGCGCTATGCGCCGGCCTGCGCGCTGGCGGCGATCATCGCGCCCGACCTGTTGCTGGGCGGCGCGGGGCAGTTGCAGCTGACGGCGGCCAATCCCAAGCTGCTGGCGGGCGTGGCCGCCGTGGTGTTCTACCTGCTGAGGCGGAACATGCTGCAGACGATCGTGTTCGGCATGCTGGTGTTTACCGGGCTGCGGCTGGCGCTGACGTGATCCCGACCTCGGGATTTTCCCATGTCAATCAGGTAAAATAGCGTTCTTTCTACTTTCACCTGCGACGAAGCCATGCAAGAAGCCCTTCATTTTCTCCGGTTGCAAGACTTGATCGATCAACAGGCGCTGCGCGGCAAGCGCGTCTTCATCCGCGCCGATCTGAACGTGCCGCAGGATGACGCCGGCAACATTACCGAAGACACCCGCATTCGCGCCTCCGTGCCGGCGATCCGCGCCGCCCTCGATGCCGGCGCCGCCGTCATGGTGACCTCGCACCTGGGCCGCCCGACCGAAGGCGAATTCAAGCCGGAAGACTCGCTGGCGCCGGTCGCCGCGCGCCTGTCCGAACTGCTCGGCCAGCCGGTCGCACTGAAGCAAAACTGGGTCGACGGCGTCGATGTCGCGCCGGGCCAGGTCGTGCTGCTGGAGAACTGCCGCGTCAACAAGGGTGAAAAGAAGAACGACGACGCGCTGGCCCGGAAAATGGCCAAGCTGTGCGACGTCTACGTCAACGACGCTTTCGGCACCGCGCACCGCGCCGAAGCCACCACCCACGGCATCGCCAAGTTCGCGCCGGTCGCCTGCGCCGGCCCGCTGCTGGCGGCCGAACTGGACGCACTGGGCAAGGCGCTCGGCGCCCCGGCGCGTCCGTTGCTGGCCATCGTGGCCGGCTCGAAGGTCTCGTCGAAGCTGTCGATTCTCAAGGCGCTGGCCGACAAGGTCGATCACCTGGTGGTCGGCGGCGGCATCGCCAACACCTTCATGAAGGCCGTCGGCCTGAACATCGGCAAGTCGCTGGTCGAAGCCGACCTGGTAGGCGAGGCCAAGGCGATCATCGACATGATGGACGCGCGCGGCGCCGTGGTGCCGATCCCGGTCGACGTGGTGTGCGCGAAGGAGTTTTCGCCGACCGCGGCCGCCACCGTCAAGCCGGTGGCCGAGGTGCAGGACGACGACATGATCCTCGACATCGGCCCGCAAACGGCGGCGATGCTGGCCGACCAGATCAGGACGGCCGGCACCATCGTCTGGAACGGCCCGGTCGGCGTGTTCGAGTTCGACCAGTTCGGCGAAGGCACCAAAACGCTGGCGCTGGCGATCGCCGAGTCGAAGGCGTTCTCGATCGCCGGCGGGGGCGACACCCTCGCGGCCATTGCAAAATACAACATTACCGATAAAATCGGGTATATCTCGACCGGTGGCGGCGCTTTCCTCGAATTCCTCGAAGGGAAAACCCTGCCGGCCGTGGAGATCCTGCTGCAACGCCATCCGGCCTGACCGTCCCCTGACCTCACTGAAGGCGCATCCTATGTTCCGTGGCACCAAGATCGTTGCAACCATCGGCCCGGCATCGTCCGATTTCGACATGCTGGTGAAGATGATCCGCGCCGGCGTCGACGTCGTGCGCCTGAACTTCTCGCACGGCACTGCCCAGGACCACATCGACCGCGCCGCGCTGGTGCGCCGCGCCGCCGCCGAATGCGGCCGCGAAGTGGCGATCATGGCCGACATGCAGGGCCCGAAGATCCGGGTCGGCAAGTTCGAAGACGGCAAGGTGATGCTCGAGCAGGGCGCCAAATTCATCCTCGACGCCAAGTGGGGCGACAACGGCGAACTGGGCAACCTGGAGCGCGTCGGCCTCGATTACAAGGCGCTGCCGCGCGACGTGCGCCCCGGCGACAAGCTGCTGCTCAACGACGGCCTGATCGTGCTGATCGTCGATCGCGTGCTGGGCCACGAGATCCACACCACGGTGCGGGTAGGCGGCATCCTGTCGAACAACAAGGGCATCAACCGCGCCGGCGGCGGCCTGACCGCGCCGGCCCTGACCGCCAAGGACATGGACGACATCAAGACGGCGATGGCGTTCCAGGCCGACTACCTGGCCGTGTCGTTCCCGAAAAGCGCGACCGACATGGAAATGGCGCGCCAGCTGGCCAACATCGCCGGCGAGCCTTACCACCACAAGCCGATGCTGATCGCCAAGATCGAGCGCGCCGAGGCCATTCCCGCGCTGCAGGAAATCCTCGACGCCTCCGACGGCATCATGGTCGCGCGCGGCGACCTGGCGGTCGAAGTGGGCAACGCCGCGGTGCCGGCGCTGCAAAAGCGCATGATCCGCATGGCGCGCGAGTCGAACAAGCTGACCATCACCGCGACCCAGATGATGGAGTCGATGATCTTCAACGCGGTGCCGACGCGCGCCGAAGTGTCGGACGTCGCCAACGCCGTGCTGGACGGCACCGACGCCGTGATGACCTCGGCCGAAACCGCCTCCGGCAAGTACCCGATCGAGACGGTCGAGATGATGGCCGCGATCTGCGTCGAGGCCGAGCAGTCCGAATACAACACGCTCGACGCCGACTTCCTCAACGTCAAGTTCACCCGCATCGACCAGTCGATCGCCTACGGCACGCTGTTTACCGCGCACCACCTGGGCGTGAAGGCGATCGCCGCGCTGACCGAGTCCGGTTCAACCGCGCTGTGGATGAGCCGGCACCGGGTCGACACGCCGATCTTCGCGCTGACGCCGTCGATCAGCACCCAGCGCAAGGTCGCGCTGTACCGCAACGTGCACGCCTACCACCTGAGCCAGGAAGGCAGCGCCAGCGAAGTGCTGCGCCAGGCCGAGGCTTTGATGGTCGCCAACAAGATCGTCGCGAAGGGTGACATGATCGTCGCTACCTGGGGCGATCCGATGGGACAGGTCGGCGGCACCAACGCGCTCAAGATCGTGCGCGTCGGCGAATTCGGATGATCAGACCAAGCCGCCTGGCGGAACGCGCAGGCGCCATTTTTACTATTGTTTGGAGCTCTAACATGGCACTCGTATCCCTCCGTCAACTTCTCGACCACGCCGCCGAAAACGGCTATGGCCTGCCGGCATTCAACGTCAACAACCTCGAGCAGGTCCAGGCCATCATGGCCGCGGCCGACCAGACCGGCAGCCCGGTGATCATGCAGGCCTCGGCCGGCGCCCGCAAGTATGCCGGCGAAGCCTTCCTGCGCCACCTGATCGACGCAGCCGTCGAGTCCTACCCGCACATCCCGGTCGTGATGCACCAGGACCACGGCCAGTCGCCGGCGGTGTGCATGACCGCGATCCGCTCCGGCTTCACCTCGGTGATGATGGACGGCTCGCTGGAAGCGGACGGCAAGAGCGTCGCCAGCTACGAGTACAACGTCGAGACCTCGCGTGAAGTGGTCAAGTTCGCGCACTCGATCGGCGTGACCGTCGAAGCCGAACTGGGCGTGCTCGGTTCGCTCGAGACCATGAAGGGCGACAAGGAAGACGGCCACGGCGCCGAAGGCACGATGACGCGCGAGCAGCTGCTCACCGACGTCGACCAGGCCGCCGATTTCGTCGCGCGCACCCAGTGCGACGCGCTGGCGATCGCCATCGGCACCTCGCACGGCGCCTACAAGTTCACCCGCAAGCCGACCGGCGACATCCTGGCCATCGACCGCATCAAGGAAATCCACGCGCGCATCCCGAACACCCACCTGGTGATGCACGGTTCGTCGTCGGTGCCGCAGGAGCTGCTGGCGATCATCCGCGAATTCGGCGGCGACATGAAGGAGACCTACGGCGTGCCGGTCGAAGAGATCCAGGAAGGCATCCGTCACGGCGTGCGCAAGATCAACATCGACACTGACATCCGCCTGGCGATGACCGCGGCCGTGCGCCAATACATGTTCCAGAACCCGTCGAAGTTCGACCCGCGCGACTTCCTCAAGCCGGCCCGCGAAGCGGCGATGGCGATCTGCAAGGCGCGCTTCGAGCAGTTCGGCTGCGCCGGCCAGGCCGCCAAGATCAAGCCGATCCCGCTGGACAAGATGGCCGAGCGTTACGCCAAGGGCGAGCTGTCCCAGATCGTCAAGTAAAATCGCAGTTTCGAACAGGCTGCCTCGCGCGGCCTGACTTCTCAAGCCGGCGGCGCAGCCCGCCGGCCAAGTTTCCCGGTAAATCCTCCTATGAACAGCCTCTATCAATCCACCATCCAGTCCCTGCCATTGCTCGGACGCGGAAAAGTGCGCGACAACTATGCGGTCGGCGACGACAAGATCCTGATCGTGACCACCGACCGCCTGTCGGCGTTCGACGTGGTGATGAACGAACCGATTCCCGGCAAGGGCATGGTCCTGAACCAGATGAGCGATTTCTGGTTCGACAAGCTGGCCGGCATCGTGCCGAACCACCTGACCGGGATTGCGCCGGAAAGCGTGGTCGCGCCCGAAGAGGCCGAGCAGGTGCGCGGCCGCGCGGTCGTCGCCAAGCGCCTCGAGCCGATCATGGTCGAAGCGGTGGTGCGCGGTTACCTGATCGGCTCCGGCTGGAAGGATTACCAGGACACAGGTTCGGTGTGCGGCATCGCGCTGCCGGCCGGCCTGCGCCAGGCCGACAAGCTGCCCGAGCCAATCTTCACGCCGGCCGCGAAGGCCGACCTGGGCGAGCATGACGAGAACATCAGCTACGACGACATGGAGCGCCGCATCGGCACCGAGCTGGCCGCGACGATCCGCGACATCAGCATCAAGCTGTACAAGGCCGCGGCCGAATACGCGGCGACGCGCGGCATCATCATCGCCGACACCAAGTTCGAGTTCGGCCTCGATCAGCACGGCGTGCTGCACCTGATGGACGAAGTGCTGACCGCCGATTCCTCTCGCTTCTGGCCGGCCGACTCGTACCAGCCGGGCATCTCGCCGCCCTCGTTCGACAAGCAGTTCGTGCGCGACTACCTGGAGACCCTCACCTGGGGCAAAACGGCGCCCGCGCCTTCGCTGCCGCTGGACGTGATCAACAAGACCCAGGCCAAGTACTTCGAAGCGATCGAACGGCTCACCGGCAAGAAACTGGAAGCCTGACATGACCGAGCAAGTGAAAGTGCTGGTCGGCGTGGTGATGGGTTCCTCGTCCGACTGGGAAGTGATGCGGCATGCGGTGGCGGTGCTGGAAGAATTCGGCATCGCGCATGAGGCGCAAGTGATTTCGGCGCACCGCATGCCGGACGAGATGTTCGCCTACGCGACAAGCGCGCGCGGGCGCGGCCTGCGCGCCATCATCGCCGGCGCCGGCGGCGCGGCCCACCTGCCTGGCATGATCGCCGCCAAGACCATCGTGCCGGTGCTGGGCGTGCCGGTGCCGTCGCGCTACCTGCGCGGCGAGGATTCACTGCTGTCGATCGTGCAGATGCCCAAGGGCGTGCCGGTCGCCACTTTCGCCATCGGCGAAGCGGGCGCCGCCAACGCCGCGCTGACCGCGGTGGCGATGATCGCCGCCGGCGACGACGCGCTGGCTGCGAAGCTCGAGGCGTTCCGCGCCGCGCAAACCGCGGCCGCCAGGGCCATGACGTTGCCGCCAGCATGAACAAGCCGACTCCCTTCCTGCCGTCCGCCACGCCGTCGGCCTGGCTCGGCGTCATGGGCGGCGGCCAGCTGGGACGCATGTTCGTGCACGCAGCCCAGGCGATGGGCTACAAGGTCGCGGTGCTGGAAACGGCCGCCGATTGCCCGGCCGGCCATGCGGCCGAACGCCTGATCGAAGCCGGCTACGACGACCCGGCCGCGCTGGCCGAACTGTCGGCGCTGTGCGTGGCGGTCACCACCGAATTCGAGAACGTGCCGGCCGCCAGCATGGCGGCGCTGGCCCAACACAGTTTTGTCGCGCCGTCGGCCGACTGCGTGTCGATCGCGCAGGACCGCATCGCCGAGAAGCGCTTCTTCGTCGATTGCGCCAACGAGTCGGGCGTGATGCCGGCGCCGCACCAGGTCATCGCATCGCACGCGGACATCGCCGCAATCCATGACAACCTGCTGCCGGGGATCCTGAAGACGGTCCGCATGGGTTACGACGGCAAGGGCCAGGTGCGCGTCGACACGCGCGAGGACGTGCGGGCCGCATTCGACGCCATGAAAGGCGTGACCTGCCTGCTCGAGAAGATGCTGCCGCTGGCCTACGAAGTGTCGGTGCTGACCGCGCGCGGCGCCGACGGCGAATCGGTGGTGTATCCGATCGCCGAAAACGTCCACCGCGACGGCATCCTGTTCACCACCACCGTGCCTGGACCGAACGTGCTGCCGACCCGCGCGCTGCAGGCGCAGGACGCGGCGCGCGCGATCGTGTCCAGGCTTGGCTACGTCGGCGTGCTGTGCATCGAGTTCTTCGTGCTGGAAGACGGCTCGCTGGTGGTCAACGAGATGGCGCCGCGCCCGCACAACAGCGGCCACTACACGATGGACGCCTGCATCACTAGCCAGTTTGCGCAGCAGGTGCGCGCGATGGCGCGGCTGCCGCTCGGCGACGTGCGCCAGCATTCGCCGGCGGTGATGCTCAACATCCTGGGCGACGCCTGGTTCGACGGCGATACCCTGCGCGAGCCGGGCTGGGACCAGGTGCTCGAACTGCCGGGCGCCTGCCTGCACTTGTACGGCAAGGAAGAGGCGCGGCGCGGCCGCAAGATGGGCCATGTCACCTTCGTCGCGCCGACCCTGTCGCAAGCGCAGGAACAGCTGCGCGCCGCCTGCGAAATCCTCGGCATCGCACCATGATCCTCGACCAGACCGCGATCGACGCCGCCGCGCGCGCGCTCGAGCAGGGCGCGCTGGTCGCGTTCCCGACCGAGACAGTGTATGGCCTGGGCGCCGACGCCGAGAACCCGGCGGCCGTCGCCGCGATCTACGCGGCCAAGGGCCGCCCGCAGGACCATCCGGTGATCGTGCACCTGGCGCCGGACGCCGACCTCGATTACTGGGCCGCCGACATTCCGTCGGAGGCGCGCCAGCTGGCCGCGGCGTTCTGGCCCGGCCCGCTGACGATGATCCTCAAGCGCGCCGCCCACATTCCGGCGGACGTCTCCGGCGGCCAGGACACGGTCGGCCTGCGCTGCCCGTCGCATCCGGTGGCGATCGCGCTGCTGCAGGCATTCAAGGGCGGCCGCGGCGGCGTCGCGGCGCCGTCGGCCAACAAGTTCGGCAACGTCAGCCCGACCACCGCGCAGCACGTGCGCGATGAATTCGGCGCCGACGGCCCGGTCGCGCTGGTGCTCGATGGCGGCGCCAGCGAGGTCGGCATCGAATCGACCATCGTCGACCTGTCGCGCCTGGCCACGCACGGCCCGGTGCTGCTGCGTCCCGGCCACATCGGCGCCGACGCGATCGCCGCGGTGATCGACCGCCTGCCGGCGCCGCCCGACGTCGCCGCGCCGCGCGCGTCCGGCACGCTCGAATCGCACTACGCGCCGCACACGCCGGTGGCGATGCAGGACAGCGACACCTTGAAGATCACGCTGGCGCAGCTGCGGCAGGCCGGCCGCAAGGTCGCGCTGATCCACTATTCCGATTTCCCTGCCGCGCACGCGCAGGCGCGGCTGCCGGCCAGCCCGGACGGATTCGCGCACGCGCTGTATGCGTCGCTGCGCGCGATGGACCACACCGGCGCCGACCTGATCCTGGTCGAAGCGCCGCCGCAAGGCGACGCCTGGCTGGGCGTCAACGACCGCCTGCGCCGCGCCGCGCACGGCTCGGCCGGCATCGTCCACGGCCTGCTCAACCGGCAAGCGCCGACCTCGTATTGACGCGTCAAGGGGTTTTTCATGCGCATCGCGTGACACCGTCGCGCCGATGCCGCGAAAGTGCGCAGGAGCAAGCTTTTTTCTATACAACCGCTCCCAAGACTGGCAATATGAAGCGGTATGCAATAGCACGGACGTTCACTTCGTCCACCATTACCTAATTCTTGGAGACACAATGCGTCAAACTACATTCGCACTCGCCATCGCGAGCGCTGCAGTGCTGGTCGGTTGCGGCGGCGGCGACAAAGGTCCGACCACGGACACCACGCTGACCCGCGGCTCGCTGATGGCCAGCCCGCCGAACCTGGTGCCGATCCCGCAAGCGGACGGCACTGCGGTCGCCAAGCTCGAACCGGCCGTGTTCGCCCAGATGCTCGAAGCGTCCCAGCCAGGCCTGACCCAGGTCACCGGCGTGCCGAAATGCGCGGTATCGACCTATTACATGCAATACGGAACAGTCGGCGGCAAGGGCGAAGCGGCCTCCGCCAGCGGCGCCATCATGGTGCCGTCGGGCACCGACCCGGCCTGCTCCGGTCCGCGCCCGGTCGTCGTGTTCGCCCACGGCACCAGCGTCGAGAAGAACAACAACATGGCCAACCTGCGCGACAACAAGGAAGCCACCCTGGCGGCGGCGACCTACGCGGCGCAAGGCTTCATCGTGGTGGCGCCGAACTACGCCGGCTACGACACCTCGTCGCTGAGTTACCACCCTTACCTGAACGCCGAGCAGCAAGGCAACGACCTGATCGACTCGCTGCGCGCGGCGCGCAAGGCCTTTGGCGCGATCGGCGCGGCCGATTCGGGCAAGCTGTTCCTGACCGGCTATTCCGAAGGTGGCTACGCGGCGATGGCGGCCCAGCGCACGATGCAGACCACGCTGGCGTCCGAGTTCAAGGTCACCGCGTTTGCCGGCCAGTCCGGTCCGTACGCGCTGTCGCTGCTGAGCGACGTCACCTTCGCCGGCAGCCCGAATGCGGGCGGCACCGTGTTCATCCCGCTGATCACCACCAGCTGGCAGAACTCGTACGGCGGCCTGTACAACACGCCTTCCGACATTTACGAAACGCAGTACGCCACCGGCATCGACACGCTGCTGCCGGGCCCGTTGACCACGACCCAGCTGTTCACCAACGGCAAGCTGCCGCAGACCGCGCTGTTCGCCGCGGACTCGCTGCCAGGCCCGAGCTCGCCGCAGTTCGCGCCCTTCTTTGGCGCCGGCAACCTGATCAAGTCGAGCTTCCGCACCAGTTACCTCGCTGACGCGGCCGCCAACCCATGCAACGTCGATCCGGCCAACCCGCTCAACTGCACCCCCGCCAACGTGTTCCGCAAGCTGTCCGTGAAGAATGACCTGCGCACCTACGTGCCGACCGTGCCGGTGATGCTGTGCGGCGGACACAGCGATCCGACCGTGTTCTTCGCCAGCACCCAGGCCACCGCCGGCTATTTCGCCGCCAAGGGCCTGCCGGCGGCCGCGCTGACCGTGCTCGACGTCGATTCGGCGCCGACCAGCGCGACCGACCCCTACGCCGCCGCCAAGGTCGGCTTCGGCCAGTCCAAGACCGCTGCCATCCAGGCCGCCGTCAAGGCCGGCATCGATCCGAACGTGGCTGTCGCCGGCTCGTACCACGGCACGCTGGTCTATCCGTTCTGCAATGCCGCCGCACGCGGGTTCTTCCAGGGCGTCCTGGCTTCCGGTCTTTAATTCGAGGGTATTACATGAAACTTAATCAACTCGCCGCCTGTGTACTGCTGGGACTGACGTCGCTGGCCGCAAGCGCCCAACAAAATACCGTGCGCGTCGGCGTCGGCCACATCATGGTGCATGACAGCTCGCCCGACTTCACCGCCACCGGCCCGGCCTTCCTGACGCCGCAGCCGGCCGGCGTGCATATCAAGGACGCCACCACGTTGCTGTTGTCGTACAGCCGCGCGCTGAATGACAACTGGGATGTCGAACTGGCCGGCGGTGTTCCGCCAAGCCAGGAAGTGATCGGCCGCGGCACGCTGGCGCCGTTCGGCGTCATCGCCAAGGTCAAGCAGGCCGCACCGACCTTGTTCGTCAACTACACCTTCGGCTCGCGCGACAGCGCGCTGCGCGCGTTCGTCGGCCTGGGCATCAACCACACCCGCTTCTACGATGGCAAGTCGACCGACTCGGGCATGCTGGCGAGCGGCGGCCCGACCCATATTTCGCTGACGCCGTCGACCGGCGCGGCCGGCCAGGTCGGCGCGGATTACCGCTTCGACGCGCGCTGGTCGGTGCATGCGTCGGTGATCAAGGCGCAGGTGAAATCGAAGCTGACCGCGACCACCGGCAGCATCGAGCGCCGCACCGAGATCGACTTCAAGCCGATCGTGGCGACGCTGTGCCTGGGTTACAGTTTCTGATCCCGGCGCCTGCAAACTAAAAAACCCGCTTCGGCGGGTTTTTTTCAGGAAGACATATTGGCGCCACATACAACCCTCGTCATCGGCGGCTACGGTTTTTTCGGCGCCCGGATCTGCCGGGCGCTTTCCGTCAACCCGGACATCCGCCTGCTCATTGGCGGGCGCGATGCAAGTCAGGCTTTGCGCCTGGCGCTCGAGCTGGGGCTGGCCCCGGAGCAGGCGATCGCCATCGACGCCGACGCGCCCGAGCTGGCGCAGGAGCTTGCGGCGCTGCGGGTGGCGACGCTGGTTCACACCGCCGGACCGTTCCAGGGCCAGGACTACCGGGTCGCGCGCGCGGCGATCGAGGCCGGCGCCAACTACATCGACCTGGCCGACGGCCGCGACTTCGTCGCCGGCATCGGCCAGCTGGACCAGCTGGCGCGGGCGCGCGGCGTGCTGGTCACCAGCGGCGCCAGCTCGCTGCCGGCCCTGTCATCGGCCGTCGTCGACCGCTACGCGCCGCGCTTTCGCAGGCTGAAATCGATCAGGCACGGCATCGCCTCGGGCGCCCGCGCGCCCGGCCTGGCCACCATGCGCGGCGTGTTCGGCTACTGCGGCAAACCGTTCGGACGGCGCGTCGCCGGCCGGACCGAGCGGGCCTACGGTTGGCTCGACATGAAGCGCCACCGGTTTCACGCGCCGGTCGGCGCGCGCCTGCTGGGGAGCTGCGACGTGCCCGACCTGGCGCTATTCCCGGTCCGCTATCCAGGCGTGAAAACCGTGACCTTCCATGCCGGCTTCGCCAGCGCGCCCGGACACCTGCTGATCTGGGCCGCGGCGCAGCTGGTTCGCTTCGGCATGCTGCGCAGCCTGGTGCCGCTGGCCGCGCCGCTGCAAGCGGTCAGCCGGTGGCTCGAACCGTTCATCAGCGACAAGGGCGGCATGTTCGTCGCGATGCATGGCATCGGCGTCGACGGCCGCGTCCTCAGCCTGGAATGGCAGCTGCTTGCGGCGCAAAATCACGGACCGCACATCCCGTGCGGCGCCGCGATCGCGCTGGCCGGCAAGCTGGCGCGCGGCGATGAACTGCCGCATGGCGCCATGCCGTGCATCGGCATCCTGACGGTGGAGGAGTATCTCGCCGCGCTGAAGGGATTCGACGTGCGCGAGGTGCCGGCGTGAGCGTCTACCTGGCCGTCAAGTCGCTGCACATCCTGAGCGCCACCATCCTGTTCGGCACCGGCATCGGCATCGCCTTCTTCAAGTGGATCACGGACCGCAGCGGCGATGTCCGCGCGATCCGCATCTCGGCCGAACGCACGGTGCTGGCGGACTGGATCTTCACCACGCCGGCCGTCATCATGCAGCCGTTGTCGGGACTGGCCATGGTGCAGCTGGCCGGCTACCCGCTGGCGAGCGGCTGGGTGTTGTATTCGCTGTGCCTGTACGCGCTGGCGGGGTGCTGCTGGCTGCCGGTCGTGTGGCTGCAGATGCGCATGCGGGCGCTCGCGCGTGCGGCCGATGCGGCCGGCTCCCCTTTGCCGGCGCTGTACTGGGCGCATGCGCGCACCTGGTTCTGGCTCGGCGTTCCCGCCTTCCTGGCGCTCATCGCCGTGTACTGGCTGATGGTCGCCAAGCCGGTCCTATGACGCGGTTCCACGCGCTGCACGACGACCGGACCTTGAGCCGCCTGTACTGGAGCATGCGGCTCGGGATCGCCTTCATCTGGCTCTGGACCGCCTTCGTCTCCTGGTATGTTCATCCGCATGCCGATTCGATCGGCATGCTGCGCAAGGCCGGCGTCACGGTCCACACCGACGTGGCGTTCGCGGCCTCGTGCGGGCTGGACCTGATGATGGGAGTCGCCTCGCTTATATATGCCAGGCGTTTGCTCTGGCAGGCGCAGTTCCTGCTGGTCGGCGCCTACAGCGTCGTGATCTGCCTGTTCCTTCCCGAGTTCCTGATGCATCCCTTCGGTGCGATCACCAAGAACCTCACCGTGCTGACGTGCCTGGCGATGCTGGCGCTGGCGGAGCGGCGCTGAAAGCCGGGCCGCAAGCGGCCGCGCGGCATAAAGTGTATGTTCTGGACAACGGTTTGTCCCAATCCGAACAAAAATAGTATTTTGCTCACGTAACTTATGTTACTTTGTGGCATTAATACTCACAAAACCGCTCCATGCGCATCCGTACGCGTGTCCGAAAATACAAGAAGCCGCTGAAAGCGGCGCCGACCCGCAGCGTGATGCTCGGCGTTGGCGCGCTGCTGTGCGCGCTGATTGTATGGGTCGCGCACAGCGAAGCGCCGCCGCGCGGCGCCGCCGCGCCGGACGGTGTCGCCATGGCGCCGGTCGCCGCGGGCGCGCCTGCGCTTGCGGGACAGCGGCAGCGGCTGGCGTATCGCTACTCGGTGGTCCCGGGCGGCGTGCATAGCCGCGCCGAACTGGCCGGCGCCGTGCTGCGCGATCCGGTGGTGGCGGCGCATTACGCGCACTTCGACGTGGCGAAGGCGCGGGTGGTCCGGCTCGCCGCGCCGCAGTGGATGCACGTGTCCTACCGGGTGGGCGACAAGATTTTCTGGACCGGCAAGAAGGTCATGCTGGCGGCGGGCGAAACCGTCATCACCGACGGCGCCAACACGGCGCGTACGCGCTGCGGCAACCTGCTGTCGGTGGCGCAAATGGCGCCGGTCATGATGGTCGACGCGCCGGCGCCGGAAGTGCTCGACACGATGTACGCGTCGGCCGAGGGTATCAGCGAGGCGGGGGCGGCGGTGCCGATGGGGCAGGGGCCGGCGCCGCGCGCCGCCGACACGCCATCGGTGCAGTTGGCCGCGATGTCGAGCGGGGTGGAACCGACGGCGCGGCCCGGCATTTTCGCGCCGCCGCTGGCAGTGTTGCCCGGGGTCGACCCGGTGCGCACCCTGTCGGCGCCGCCGATCGTGCTGCACGGCGTGGTTGTGACGCAGCCGGAGGACACGCCGCCGCCGACGGACACGCCGGCGCCGCAAAATCCGCCGAAGCCGCAGGATCCGCCGGTATCAACGCCGCCCCAGGATCCGCCGGGCACGCCATTGATTCCGCCCAGGAGCGTGGTGCCGCCGCGCGCGCCGACACCGGTGCCCGAGCCGGGAACGGCGAGCCTGATGGCCGGCGCCCTGCTGGCGATGTTCACGCTGCGCGGAAAAAAAAGGGTTCAAGTCCGCCGGACCTGAACCCCATCTGGTCACCACATCTTCGCCGTTACTGGAACGCCTGGATGCCCGTCTGCGCGCGGCCCAGGATCAGCGCATGGATGTCGTGCGTGCCTTCGTAGGTGTTGACGACCTCGAGGTTGACCATGTGGCGGATCACGCCGAATTCGTCGGAGATGCCGTTCCCGCCCAGCATGTCGCGGGCGACGCGGGCGATGTCGAGCGACTTGCCGCACGAGTTACGCTTCATCATCGACGTGATTTCGACCGCCGCGGTGCCCTCGTCCTTCATGCGGCCCAGGCGCAGGCAGCCCTGCAAGCCCAGCGTGATCTCGGTCTGCATGTCCGCCAGCTTCTTCTGCACCAGCTGGTTGGCGGCCAGCGGACGGCCGAACTGGGTGCGGTCCATGGTGTACTGGCGCGCGATGTGCCAGCACGCTTCGGCCGCGCCGAGCGCGCCCCAGGCGATGCCGTAGCGCGCTGAATTCAGGCAGGTGAACGGGCCCTTCAGGCCGCGCACGTCCGGGAACGCGTTCTCTTCCGGGCAGAACACGTTGTCCATCACGATCTCGCCGGTCACCGAAGCGCGCAGGCCGAACTTGCCGTGGATCGCCGGCGCCGACAGGCCGGCCATGCCCTTTTCCAGCACGAAGCCGCGAATCGCGCCTTCATCGTCCTTGGCCCACACGACGAAGACGTCGGCCACCGGCGAATTGGTGATCCACATTTTCGAGCCGGTCAGCGCGTAGCCGCCGGCGACCTTTTTGGCGCGGGTGATCATCGAGCTCGGGTCGGAGCCGTGATTCGGCTCGGTCAGGCCGAAGCAGCCGATCCACTCGCCGGAGGCCAGCTTCGGCAGGTATTTTTGGCGCTGCGCTTCGGTGCCGAACTCGTAGATCGGCACCATCACCAGCGACGACTGCACGCTCATCATCGAGCGGTAGCCTGAATCGACGCGCTCGACTTCGCGCGCGATCAGGCCGTAGCAGACGTAGTTCATGCCCGAGCCGCCGTATTCGGCCGGAATGGTCGGCCCCAGCAGGCCCAGTTCGCCCATCTCGCGGAAGATCGACGTGTCCATCTTCTCGTGGCGGAACGCTTCGAGGACGCGCGGCTGAAGCTTGTCCTGGCAGTAGGCGGCGGCGGCCTCGCGCACCATGCGCTCGTCGTCGGTCAGCTGGCTGTTGAGCAGCAGCGGATCGTCCCAGTGGAATAAGGCCTTGCGCGGCGATTCTGGTTTGTTCATGGGGATGTCCTGTCGGATTGGTCGATGAGGAGGGCAACGCCGGCACTTGTATAGCCAGCTTTGCGGTTGCGCTATTTTACCGGAACCGTGCTGCTGAAACGGCCGCCGTGGAAGATCAGCGAGGACTGCGGCTGGAATGCGCATTCCTCGACTTCGCCGACGAAAATCACGTGGTCGCCTTCCGGATAGCGCGAGCGGTTGTGGCACTCGAACCAGGCCGAGACGCCCTTGAGGATGGGCTGGCCGGTGCGCGACAGCTCGTACTCGGTGTCGGCGAAAGGATTGTCGCTGCGGCGCGAAAAGCGCTCGGCCAGCGCGGCCTGGTCGGCGCCCAGCACGTTGATCACGTAATGCGAATTGCCGCTGAAGATGGGCAGGCTGTTGGCGGCGCCGCCCAGGCTCCACAGGACCAGCGGCGGGTCGAGCGAGACGGAATTGAAGGAGCTGGCGGTCAGGCCGCGAAAACTGCCGTCGGCCAGCCTGGTCGTGATGACCGTGACGCCGGTGGCGAACTGCGACAGCGCCTGGCGAAATTGCGCCGAGTCGAACTGGGGCGCGGCGGCGCGGGGAGAGCTAGTGTTCATTGGTGCCTTGTGGATTTGAGCCATTATGCCAAATTTGCCGCCCGAGATGTTACTTACGCAGCGGCGCGGCGTGCGCGCCCGGGCGCTTTGCGTTACAGTTATCGCTATGAAAAAATGTGCCCGGGGTGTGAAATGACGAACCAAACCGAAGTGGCGATCCTCGGCGGCGGCTGTTTCTGGTGCCTGGAGGCGGTGTACCTGGAAGCGCGCGGCGTGACCAAGGTCGAGTCCGGCTACATGGGCGGCCACCAGCCCGACCCGACCTACGAGCAGGTGTGCGCCGGCAGCACCGGCCATGCCGAGGTGGTGCGGCTCGAATTCGACCCGCAGCAGATCAGCTACCGCGACATCCTCGAAGTGTTCTTCACGATCCACGACCCGACCACGCTGAACCGCCAGGGCAACGACGTCGGCACCCAGTACCGCTCGGTGATTTTCACCACCACGCCGGAGCAGCAGGAGACGGCGCGCCACGTGATGGCCGAGATGGCCAACGTGTGGGATGCGCCCATCGTCACCGAACTGATGCCGCAGCAGACCTGGTACAAGGCCGAGGACTACCACCAGGACTATTTCCGACAGCATCCGCTGCAGGGCTACTGCGCCTTCGTGGTAGCGCCCAAGGTTGCCAAGTTCCGCAACACCTTTGCCAACCGCCTGAAGTAAGCGGGGGTCAGGTCCGCCGGACCTGACCCCGATGGTGTCTGCGAGCATGCCGTTTCGCAAAAACGCTGTCCTTCCGAATCCTTCGTGTTTACAATCCCCGGGTGCAAATTTTACCTTGGGGAAATTAATGACTTTAAATAAACTCGCGCTCGCGTTCGCCGTGGCCGCCACCGTCACCGGCGCCGCGCAGGCGCAATCGTCGACCGCGTTTTCGCTCGACCTGGGCAGCACCGGCATCGGCGGCTACCTCAGCCACCGCGTCGCCAACAACGTCACCGGCCGCGTGGGCCTGCACTACCTGAAGGGCAACCTGAGCGAGACGGTCGATTCGATCGACTACGACATCAGCCTCAAGCTGCTGAACGTCGACCTGCTGGCCGACTGGTACCCGATCGCCGACAGCAGCTTGCACCTGACCGGCGGCGCGATTTACGACGGCAACGAGTTCCACTACCGGAACAAGCCGGTCAGCAACGGTGTCGTCACCATCAACGGCGCGCAGTATTCGGCCTCGCAATTCGGCGTGCTGAACGGCGGCGTCGAATTCCGCAAGCTGGCGCCTTACGTCGGCATCGGCTGGGGCGATGCGCTGGCCGGCGCGCCAGGCTTCCATTTCACCAGCGACATCGGCGCCTTCTACCAGGGCCGCGGCAATGTCACCCTGACCAACACCGGCTGCACCGGTTCGGCCGCGCTGTGCCAGGCGCTGGCGCGCGACGTCACCGCCGAACGCAGCCGCCTCGAAGCCGACAATACCGCGCCGCGCTTCTTTCCGGTGCTGCGCGTGGGCGTGTCCTACCGCTTCTGATCGCCCTCCGCGATCAACACCGGTGACTAGGCGTCCCCGTCATTCCGCCGGACCTGACCCCAAGGATTCCTCGTACATGTAGCGGCGCGACCACGGTAGCGCCGACGGCTGCTGGCCCGCCTTGCCGCACACGATCTGGTACAGGCTGATCCAGTCGTTGTTGAAGGCGTAGCTGCAGCCGGCCAGGTACACGTGCCAGATCCGGAAGCGCTTCGGATCGGCCAGCTGCGCGATCTTCTCCGCGTTCGCCTCGAAATTGTCGGTCCAGATCGCACAGGTGCGGGCATAGTGCCGCCGCAGGTTTTCCACGTCGCGCACTTCGAGTCCGCCTTGCTGCATGCTGCGGATCACCGTGCCCAGGTGCGCCAGTTCGCCGTCCGGGAACACGTAGCGGTCGATGAATTCGCCGCCGCCATACGGCGTGCCGCGGCTGTGCACGTCGGTGGTGGTGATGCCGTGGTTCATCACGACGCCGTCCGGCGCCAGCAGCGCGTTGACGCGCGTGAAATATTCCTTGAGGTGGGCGATGCCGACGTGCTCGAACATGCCCACGCTGGTGATGCGGTCGAACTGGCCATCGACGTCGCGGTAGTCCTGCAGGCGGATCTCGACCAGGTGCTGCAGGCCGGCCGCCTCGACCCGCTCGCGCGCCAGCCGCGCCTGGTTTTCCGACAGCGTGACGCCGACGCAGCGCGCGCCGAAGCGCTCGGCCGCGCGGATCGCCAGCGCGCCCCAGCCGCAGCCGATGTCGAGCAGGGTCTGGCCTGGTTTCAGGTCGATCTTGGCGAGGATGTGGTCGATCTTCTTCAGCTGCGCGGTGGCCAGGTCCTCGTCGCCGTTTTCGAAGTAGGCGCAGGAGTACACCATCTGCGGGTCGAGCCAGGCGCCGTAGAATTCGTTGGAAACGTCGTAGTGGTAGCGGATCGCTTCGGCGTCGCGCTCGCGCGTGTGCGCCGGCATTATCGAGCGCACGGCGCGCGACAGGATGCCGTGCGGCTTGAGGCTGGCGCGCGCCAGCGCATTGACGATGGCGATCATGTCGGCGGCGCGCCCGGTGACCTCGATCGCGCCCTCGACGTAGGCCGTGCCGAGGTTCAGCAATGACGGCGACACCAGGTAGCGCACCGCGGACGGATGCGGCACCTTGATCGTCACGCGCGGCGGCTCCGATGAAAAATCGATCTGCTGGCCGTTCCACAGGATGACGCGCAGCGGCAATGCGAGCTGGCTGCGGATGTCCGCGCTCCAGTGGCTGAGTCGAAACTGGTCAAACACGCTGCACCCCCTGGCTGAATGGCGCAATGCGAATTGCGCGACCTACGGTTGCAACCGCTGCCGCTTCCAGCTGCCGTCCTGCTGCAGCGTGTAGACGATGCGGTCATGAAAACGTGAACGTCTGCCTTGCCAAAATTCGATGCGCTGCGGCGCCAGCCGGAAGCCGCCCCAGTGGTCGGGGCGGGCCGGGGAGTCGCCGGCTTCTTTCGCCACCGCGTCGTAATGCTGTTCGAGCGCTTCGCGATTGGCGATCGGGGCGCTCTGCGCCGACGCGATCGCGGCAAGCCTGCTTTTCAGCGGCCTGCTGTTGAAATATTTGTCGCTCTCTTCTTCGGAAGTGCGCTCGACTACTCCTTCGATCCGGATTTGGCGTTCTAGTTCGCTCCAGAAGAATAATAAAGCGGCGTGCGGATTGGCGGCCAGCTGGCGCCCCTTCTGGCTGTCATAGTTGGTGTACCACGTAAAACCGCGGCGGTCGAACTGCTTGATCAGGACGATGCGCGAGGTCGGCTTGCCGTCCGTGTCTACGGTGGCCACGCTCATCGCGTTCGGCTCGTTCACTTCGGCCGCCAGCGCCTGCTCGAACCAGGCGTTGAACTGGTCGAATGGGTCGGCCGCGACGTCCGCTTCGTTCAGCGTGTCCTGGCTGTAGTCCTTGCGCAGGGCGGCGACGGCATCGCCTGCCGCGGCCGGCGCCGGCAGGATGCCGCGGCGCACCTGCATCGCCTCGCCCAGTTGCGCCATCTGCGCCGGCGTGAACAGGCGCTTGGCCATCGGCGCGATGCGGGCCTCCTCGCGTTCCATGTGGGCGGTGTAGCGCTGCGCAAACTGTTCCACGACGCCGGCGTCCAGCGCCTGCCCGCTGCCGGCGGCGATCGCGGCGAGCTGCTCGTGCAGGCTTTGCCACATCGCATCCATCTCGTCGTGCTCGCGCAGGATGCCGGGGACCAGTTCGGCCAAGGTGGCCGCGTCCTCGCCCTGGGCGACCGACTGCAGCATCGGCACCAGGTTTTCTTCCTCGTCGGCGTGGTGCAGGTGGGCGGCCTTGTCGAAATACTTGATGACCGCCTGCGCCGCCTGCTGCGCCTGCTCGTCGGCGCCGTGGCGCGCCAGGTGGGGCAGCAGCTTCTGCATGGTCGCGAGCTGTTTGCGGATCCGGTCGTGGCAGTGTTTCAGCACGGCGATCGGCTGGTCGAATCCGGGAGCGGTGTCGGGCAGGGCGTTCATGTTCATTCGCTCTTTCGGGAAATTTCTTCGTTGACGAATGGACATTTTAGAGCAGTCCGGGCGGCAACGTCCGTTAAAATACACGGATGAAATCCCTCACCAATTCTATTCCTCTCCATCATAACGAAGAAGTCGATTTCGCGCGCCGCTTCGGCGGAATCGCGCGGCTGTACGGACAGCCGGCGCTCGATCGCTTCACCAGCGCGCACGTGTGTGTGATCGGCGTCGGCGGCGTGGGCTCGTGGATCGTCGAGGCGCTAGCGCGCAGCGCGATCGGCGCGCTGACCCTGATCGACCTCGACAACGTCGGCGAATCGAACATCAACCGCCAGATCCAGGCCATGTCGGGCACCATCGGCCAGGCCAAGATCGACGCGCTGGCCGAGCGCATCGCCCAGATCAACCCGTATTGCAAGGTCACGCTGGTCGAAGACTTCATCACGCCCGACAACCTCGATGCGTTGCTGGGCGGGCGCGGCTTCGACTACGTGGTCGATGCGATCGACAGCGCCAAGGCCAAGGCCGCGCTGATCGCGTATTGCCGCGACCACCAGCTGCCGCTGCTGACCTCCGGCGGCGCGGGCGGACAGACCGACCCGACGCGGATCGCGGTGCGCGACCTGGCCAAGACCGAGCAGGAGCCGCTGCTCAAGCGGGTGCGCAAGCTGTTGCGCAACCACTACGGCTTTCCGCGCGGCGAGAAGAACAAATTCAACGTCGACGCCGTGTTCTCGATGGAGCCGCTGCGCTATCCGGACGGCGAGGACAGCTGCTCGCTGGACGCCGACCAGCGCGGCATCACCGGCATCAACTGCGCCGGCTTCGGTTCGGGCGTCGTGGTGACGGCCAGCTTCGGCATGGTCGCGGCGGCGCATTTGTTGCGCAAACTTGCCGACAGCGCCACGCCCGCCACACCGGGGTCAGACCACTTGGTCTGACCCCGGTGGGAAGTTTGTTGATATGATAGCGTTGCAGAATTATCCAGTTTGACCTTCTTTCGAAAGAGCACTCCACATGATTCGTTCCGTACTGTTTGCCATGCTGTGCGCCGCTGCCTCGATCGCCCAGGCCGCCGGCCAGGATGCGTCGGCCCAAGCCTCCGCCACCGTCGTCGCTCCGGCCGAGCCGGCCAATCCGCTGGTCAAGATCGATAACGTTGTCGGCACCGGCAAGGAAGCCACCGCCGGCAGCAACGTCGTGGTCCATTACACCGGCTGGTTCTACAAGCCGATGGCAGCCAAGCAGCGCGGCAAGAAGTTCGATTCTTCGCTCGACCGCGGCGACCCGCTGGTGTTCCCGCTCGGCGCCGGCCGCGTCATCAAGGGCTGGGACCAGGGCGTCGCCGGCATGAAGGTTGGCGGCAAGCGTACCCTGATCATTCCAAGCGAGATGGCCTACGGCAAGAAGGGCGCCGGCGGCGGTGCGATTCCGCCGGACTCCGACCTGATCTTCGACGTGGAACTGCTCGACGTTAAGTAAAAGTTCAACCTTACCAGCGGGAGCCTCAGCATGAGAATCGCCAACGATGTCACTGAACTGATCGGCAACACCCCGCTGGTGCGCATCCGCCGCCTGGCACAGGGCGCGCCGGCCGAAATCCTCGCCAAGCTGGAATTCCACAATCCGGCCCACAGCGTCAAGGACCGCATTGGCCTGGCGATGATCGAGGCGGCCGAGCAGGCCGGCAAGGTCGGCCCGGGCACCGTCATCGTCGAGCCGACCAGCGGCAACACCGGCATCGCGCTGGCGATGGTGTGCGCGGCGCGCGGCTACAAATGCACCCTGGTGATGCCCGAGACCATGAGCACCGAGCGCCGCACCCTGCTGCGCGCGTACGGCGCCGAACTGGTGCTCACGCCCGGCGCCGAAGGCATGCTGGGCGCGATCCGCAAGGCCGAGGAACTGGTCGCGGCCAATCCCGGCTGGTTCATGCCGCAGCAATTCAACAACCTGGCCAATCCCGAGGTGCACCGCCGCACCACGGCCGAAGAGATTTGGCGCGATACGGCCGGCAAGGTCGATATCCTGGTGGCCGGCGTTGGCACCGGCGGCACCATCACCGGTGTCGGTGAAGTGATCAAGTCGCGCAGGCCCGGCTTCCAGGTCATCGCCGTCGAGCCGCAAGCGTCGCCCGTGCTGTCGAAGGGCACCAAGGGGCCGCATCCGATCCAGGGCATCGGCGCAGGGTTCGTGCCGCAGGTGCTCAACACCCAGATCTACGATGAAGTCATCACCGTGAAGAACGATGATGCGTTTGCCACCGCGCGGGCGGCCGCGCGCGAGGAAGGACTGCTGGTGGGGATTTCGTCGGGAGCGGCCTTGTGGGCGGCGATCCAGGTCGCGCGCCGTCCAGAAAACGCGGGCAAGGTGATCGTCACGATCATTCCGTCGTTTGGCGAACGCTATCTGAGTACGGCGCTGTACGCCAACCTGGCCTGAGCGATAACAATGGGGTCAGGTCCGCCGGAGCGACGGGGACGCCTAGTCCCCGGGGTTGTCGGCGCCGCGTGCTAGTGCGCGTGACCGTGCGATGGCGTTGGCGCCGGTGCGTGCAATGAGCAGCCGTGCGCGGTCGTCCCCTGCTCGATCTGCAGCGTGCTGTGGTGGATCGCGAACTTCTTCTCCAGCTGCGCCGTGATTGCGTCGAGCTGCTCGTCGCCCGGATACCCCGCCGGCATCACCAGGTGCGCCGTCAGCGCCGTCTCCGTCGTGCTCATCGCCCAGATATGCAAATCGTGGATCTCCGTCACGCCAGGCAGCGCGTCGAGGAATTCGCGCACCTTGTGCGGATCCACGTTCGCCGGCACCGCCGCCAGCACCATGCGCAGCGATTCGCGCAGCAGCGACCAGGTCGACAGCACGATCAGCACCACGATCACCAGGCTGACCGCCGGGTCGATCCAGGCCAGCCCGGTGTACGCGATGATCGCGCCTGAAATCACCACGCCAAGCGAGATCGCGGCGTCGGCCGCCATGTGCTGATACGCCGCGCGCACGTTGATGTCGTCCTTGCTGCCGGCCATGAACAGCCACGCCGAGATGCCGTTGACGGCAACGCCGACCAGCGCCACGATCGACACCGTCCATCCCGCCACCGGCGCCGGCGCGCTGAAGCGCTGCACCGCTTCCCAGCCGATCGCGCCGCACGCCACCATCAGCAGCAGCGCGTTGCCCAGCGCCGCGAGAATCGACGAGCTGCGCAGCCCGTACGTGAAGTGGCGGTTCGGCGCGCGCTGCGCCAGGATCGCCGCGCCCCAGGCCAGCGCCAGGCCAAGCACGTCGGACAGGTTGTGGCCCGCGTCGGCCATCAGCGCGGTGGAGTTGGCGATGAAGCCGTAGGTGAATTCGATCGCCACGAACATCGTGTTCAGCGAGATCGCCAGCGCGAACGCGCGCCGGTTGCCGTTCGGGTCCACCGGATGATGGTGATGGCCATGACCGTGGCCATGATCGTGCTTGTGATCGTGATCGTGGTCGTGGTCGTGGTGCGCGTGATGGTCGTGGTGGTCAGTCATGGCTTCTGCATCTCTGCGCGGATTTCTTTACGGGTTTTCGGGTCGAGCTTCTGCACGATGCGTTCGAGCTTTTCGCCGTTGCGGATCGCGCTGGCCTGTTCCTCGGTCAGCTCGCGCGCCTGGATGATCGGCGCGGGCTGTGGCTTGAAGAACAACGCCTGCCCGAACAGCACCAGCAAGGCGCCCAGTACCGCGGCGCCGGCGGCGATCGCAATTATGCGCTTTTCCGCATAATTCGGACCGGGCGCCGGCTTGAGCGCGCCGGCCGGCTGCAGCAGCGCCGCCGTCTGGTGCGGCGCGGCGCTGGCCAGGCCGCCGTCCTGCAGCCGCTCGGCCAGCTCGCGCGTGGCGTCGTCGAGCAGCGCGACGTGGCGCTCGACCGCTTCGGCCAGCACCGCCTCGTTGAGCGCGACCAGCGCGAACACCGGGTCGTCGACGTCGATCCTGACGCCGGTCTTGTCAAATACCAGGGAGCGCAGTTTTTGCTGGTCCATCGGCGCTTACCAGTTGACCTTGTCGAGCTGCTCGAACAGGTCGCGGAACACGACCTTGATGCGCTGCTTTTCCATCACGTTGAACTTCTCGCTGGCGCGCACTTCCTCGACCGTCATGCGGGCGATGTTCATCTTCTTGATGTCGGCGCCGAAGGTGTCGGCGTTGCGCTGCGCGAGGACCACGCGCCCTGCCACGCGCTCGGCGTGATCGGCGTAGGTGTGCGAGTCGGTGAACTGCTTGCCGCTGGCCGACTGCAGCAGGCCGAAATGCTCGTTCTCCCACAGCACCAGCGGCACGTCGGTCGACTTGGCGGTCGAGACGAAGCCCATCGCCGTGTCGTGCAGCGTGTCGCCGCCGCCGACGATGGTGTGGATGTAGACCTTGCGGCCCGCTTCCTTGAGCATGTCGAAGCAGTCGTTCTCCAGCAGGTAGCCCATCAGCGGCGAAAAGGTGTTGGCGCCGTTGTCGACTACGCAGTTGCCTTCCTCTTCGAGCAAATCGATCATCAGCGCGTCGAAGCGCTTCGGGTCGATGGTGCGGGTGTCCGTCATCACCGGCACGTGCTTGACGTTCAGCGCCTTGTAGCGCGAGAAGGTGGCGTTTTCCTGGTCGGTGTCGTAGCAGCGCAGCGGGCGCGTGTCCTTCGTCGCCAGCCATTGGGCCAGGACGGTCGATACCAGCGTCTTGCCGATGCCGCCTTTGCCCTGCAGGATGAAGTGAACCGTGTTGTGCATCGAGTGCTCCAAATAATGATCTCAGTGACAGCGCGCGCTGCCGCGGTCGGGCAGCCACCCCGGGTCGCCGTTCGACGCCGCCAGGAATTCCCAGTCGTAGCCGTCGTCCTTCAGCACCAGCTTGAGCACGCCCATGTGGTTGCTGTCGCGCGCCTCGCTGTTGGTCCGCGCCAGCAGGAACGGTGTCGGGAAGGCGCCGCCGGTGCCGGCGACGAACTGGCGGATCCCGCGCGCATCGTCGCGCCGGCCATCGCCATCCTGCGGCGCGAACCGTTCGTACAGGTGATCGTGCCCGGACAGCACCAGCTCCGCGCCGGCATCATACAACGCCTGCCAGGCATCCTTCATGACAGGATCATTGCCTTTCACCCCGGAACTATACAGCGGGTGGTGCCAGTATGCGAGGGTGCAGCGTGCGGGGTGGCGCGCCAGTTCCTCGCGCAGCCACGCCGTCTGCGCCCGGTGCGCGGCGGGGGCGAGGTTGCTGTCGAGCGAATACAGCTGCCATTCGCCCAGCTGGACGCGATAGTAGCCGCGGCCGGCGATGGCGCCGAAATAAGCGAAGTAGCCGGCCGCTTTCGGCGTCGCGTATTCATGGTTGCCGGGCGCCGGCAGGGTGCGCTCCTTGAACCTGCCCCAGGTCGGGCCGTAGCAGTTCGTAAATTCGGCAAGCGCGCCGCGTGGATAAGTCAGGTCGCCCAATGCCAGCACCCTGGCCTGCGGATCGGCGGCCAGGCCGGCGCTGATCACGGCGGCGGTGGCCGCGGCGCCCGACCATTTGGGGTCGGAATCGCCACAGCGCGCGATGTCGCCAGCGGCGTACACGGTGACCGGCGCCGCGCCGGCCGGCAATGCCAGGCAGGCCGCGAGGACGGTCAGGAGCGCGCGCAATGGGCTATTCGATGAAGCGCAGCAGTCCTTGCAGCGAATGGAGCACGGTCTGCTCGCGCACCGCCTGGCGGTCGCCGTGGAATACCAGCCGTTCGGTATGGGTATGATCGCCGCGCGTCCAGGCGAAGCACACGGTGCCGACCGGCTTGCCGGGCACCGCGCCGGTGGGGCCGGCGATGCCGGTGGTCGCCAGTGCGACGTGGGCGTTACTGTTGCGCAGCGCGCCTTCGGCCATCGCCGCGGCCACTTCCTCGCTGACCGTGCCCATTTGGGCGATCAGCGCCGGCGAGATGTCCAGCAGTTCGGCCTTCGAAGTGTTCGAGTAGGTGACGAAACCGCAGTCGAACCAGTCGCTCGAACCGGCGATTTCGGTGATCGCCTGCGACACGCCGCCGCCGGTGCAGGACTCGGCGGTACATAGCAGCAGTTTCTTCTCGTGAAGTGCGCGGCCAACCTTTGTGGCCAGATCGATAATGTCGTTCGTCACGTGAAGTTCCTTTCAACTCAAATCGGTGCCCGTTTCTACTTTACCATGAGCGAGGCGCGCACAGACGGCCCGCGAGCGCCGAAAATTACGCTGTTGTGAAGTGGTCGAAAGCGCCGTCGGACAGGGTGTACGGCGCGCCGGCGGCATCGACCAGCCGCAGTCCCGGCGCCGCTTCGATGACGCCGACCCGCGCGACCCGCACGCCGCAGCGCGCCCCCGCCGCCAAGATCGCCGCGCGCTGTTCGGGCGCCGCGGTGAAGCACAATTCGTAGTCGTCGCCGCCGGACGCGCAAAAGCGCCGCCGCAGCGCCGGCTCCTGGGTGGCCAGCGCCGGGCCGGCGGGCAGGGCGTCGACGTCGAGCGTGGCGCCGACGCGGGACGCTTTCAGGATATGACCGAGGTCGCCCGCGAGGCCGTCCGAAATGTCGAGCGCGGCGTGCGCCAGCCCGGCCAGTTCGCGGCCGAGCGCGATGCGCGGCGTCGGCGCGTGCATGCGCGGCGCGGCCAGGTCGAGGGTCGCGGCGTCGAGCGGGAATTCGTCGCGCAGGCCGGCCAGCGCCAGGCGTGCGTCGCCCAGCGTGCCGGAGACCCAGATGTCGTCGCCGGCGAGCGCGGCGTCGCGGCGCAGCGCCTGGCCGGGCGTCACTTCGCCGAAGATGGTGATGCAGACCGTCAGCGGGCCCTTGGTGGTGTCTCCGCCTATCAGCTCGCAGTCGAATGTGTCGGCCAGTTCGAACAGGCCGCGCGAGAAGCCTTCCAGCCACTCCGTATCGGCTTTCGGCAGCGCCAGCGCCAGCGTGAAGGCGACCGGTCGGGCGCCCATGGCGGCCAGGTCGGACAGGTTCACGGCCAGGCACTTGTGGCCCAGCGCGCGCGCATCGGCGCCGGCGAAGAAGTGGCGGTTCTCGACCAGCATGTCGGACGAGATGGCGATCTGCGCGCCGGGCGTCGGGGTGAGGAGGGCGCAGTCGTCGCCGATGCCGAGGGTGGCGCGGGCGGGGCGCGAGCGGGTGAAGTATTGCTTGATCAGGTCGAATTCGGAGAGCATGCCCAATTCTACATGCGCCCCATCAAGGTGTCGTACCTGCCTTCGCAGATACGACACCCTGTTACTTATCCAACTCCGCCAGCAGCGCCTGGCGCAGCGCCGGCGTATGCAGGGACAGCCCGAACCCGCGCATGATCCCTTCTTCGTCGACGAAGCGCGAGATGGTGCGCTCGCCGTCCTCGGCGTCGATCCATCCGCCGCGGCTGCCGGCCGGCGGCGGCGCCAGCGCCAGCTTCAGGCTCGGCGTCTTGACGATCACCGCGTCGGCCTTCAGCGCGATCGGTGTGCGCGTGCCGGCCAGCGTGGCGCCGATCGCGCGCGCGGCAGTCAGCATCGGCGAGATGTACGGCATCACCGCGCTGCCATGCGCCGTCTCGTATTCGGCGCAGTCGCCCAGCGCGTAAATGCCTTCGGCGCTGGTCTGGCCGTAGCCGTCGATGACGATACCGCGCCGCGTTTCCAGCCCGGCCGCCTGGGCAAGCGCGATCGACGGCCGCAGTCCCACCGCCGACAGCACCAGGTCCGCTTCCACCTCGCTGCCATCCGCCAGGCTGACGACAAAGCCGCCATCGCCATGCCGAACGCTGTTCGCCGTGGTGCCCAGTTTGAGCGTGATCGGCAGCGCCGACCATGCCTGCGCCAGCGCGTCCGACAGCGCGGGCGCCGCCAGCGCCGCCAGCGGCCGCGGGTTCGGATCGATCAGCGTGACCTGGTGGCCGCCGGCGATCAGGTCGTCGGCGAACTCGCAGCCGATCAGTCCCGCGCCAAGAATCGCCACGCGCGCAGCCGGGCCGATGGCCGCCAGCCGTTCGCGCATCTCCACATAGTCGTCGATGTGATTGACCGACAGGATCTCCGCCGCGGCGTCGCCCTCGATCGGCAGCCGGATCGGCCGCGCGCCGAGCGCCAGCACCAGGTCGCGGTAGGCGATGCGCTGGCCCTGCGCCGTCTCGATGGTGCGCGCCGCGCTGTCGATGCCGGTCACCTCGGTGCGCGTCATGACCTGCGCATCGAGCTGCGCGGCCATCTGCTCGGCGCTTTGCGACACCAGCTGCGCCGCTCCCTTGCCCAGCGCGATGGCGTTCGACAGCATCGGCTTGGCGTACGATCCGCCGCTGTCGCCGGACACCAGCAGCAGTGGCGTGGCCTTGTCGATCTTGCGGAACTCGCGCGCCACGCCATAGGCCGCCATCCCGGCGCCGACGATCACCACCGGAAGCGGCCCCGCCACTTAGATTTCCACCATTTCGAAATCGGCCTTGGCCACGCCGCAATCCGGGCACGACCAGCCGGCCGGAATGTCGTCCCAGCGGGTGCCGGCGGCAATGCCTTCTTCCGGCAGGCCCACGCTCTCGTCATAGATAAACCCGCACACGATGCACTGGTAAGTTTTCATTGGTCTGTTCCTTTTATGTCACGGTATGAGTTAATTGTAGCGGGTTTGTCAGGCGGTCGCCGTCAGCTTGTCGAGCGCCGCCTGGTAATGCTCGGCGTGGCGCTTTTCCACATTGGCCAGCGCGCCGAAGCGCTTGGCGGCGATTTCCAGGGTGCGCCGGAACTGCTCGGCGTGCACCTTCGACTCCTCGATCTGCTCGTCGTACTCGGCCACCGCGGCCAGGTTGCCTTCCTCGATGGCGAGGTGGCGGAACTTCGGATACATCTCGGTGTACTCGTAAGTCTCGCCCTCGATCGCAATTTCCAGCGCGCGCGCCGGGGTGATCTTGTCCTTCGGGTACAGCAGGTCGAGGTGGCCGAAGGCGTGCGCCACTTCCTGGTCCGCGGTCGCCTCGAATGCCTCGGCCACTTCGATCGCGCCGGCGGCGCGCGCCAGTTTGGCGAAATAACGGTATTTGATGTGCGCCATCGACTCGCCGGCAAACGCGGCTTCCAGGTTCTCGATGGTGACGGATTTATGTGCGGTGTTCATGATGTGCTCCAAGGTTGGTCGGCTTGGGAACAATCTTACTTACACTGTCTTCATTAGTAAAATTGATCGTTTGCATGAATGCGATAGTTTTTCTAATGCATGGGCATTTTGATCACAAAAATGGCACTGGTAGAAATACGTAGCTTATTGAAAGAATCAGTCTGATAAAATCGACACTCCCCGATAGCAATACAGGAAGGCTGCAAGCATGGATTCGTCATCTGACAACAAAGAAGAACTGCGCCAGCAACTGCGCGCAGCGGCGCTCGAATACCACCAAATTCCCCGCCCCGGCAAAATCAGCATCGCTCCTATCAAGCAGCTGACGAACCAGCGCGACCTGGCCCTGGCGTACACGCCGGGCGTGGCCGCGCCATGCGAAGAGATCGTGGCCGACCCGGCCAACTCGTATAAATACACAGCGCGCGGCAACCTGGTCGCCGTCATCACCAACGGCACCGCGGTGCTGGGCTTGGGCAACATCGGCCCGCTGGCCGCCAAGCCGGTGATGGAAGGCAAGGCCGTGCTGTTCAAGAAATTCGCCGGCATCGACGTGTTCGATATCGAAATCAACGAAAACGACCCGGACAAGCTGATCGACATCATCGCGTCGCTCGAGCCTACCTTCGGCGGCATCAACCTCGAAGACATCAAGGCGCCGGAATGCTTCACCATCGAGCGCAGGCTGCGCGAGAAGATGAAGATCCCGGTGTTCCACGACGACCAGCACGGCACCGCCATCATCGTCGGCGCCGCGATCATCAACGGCGTCAAGGTGTGCGGCAAGCAGCTCAAGGATTGCAAGATGGTGGTGTCGGGCGCCGGCGCGGCCGCGCTGGCCTGCCTCGAGCTGATGGTCGACCTCGGCTTCCCGATCGAGAACATCACCGTCACCGACCTGGCCGGCGTGGTCTACAAGGGCCGCACCGAGCTGATGGACCCTGACAAGGAGCGCTTCGCGCAGGACACGCCGCACCGCACCCTGGCCGACGTGATTCCCGGCGCCGACATCTTCCTCGGCCTGTCGGCCGGCGGCGTGCTGAAACCGGCGATGGTCGCGGCAATGGCGAAGAACCCGCTGATCCTGGCGCTGGCCAACCCGCATCCTGAAATCCTGCCGGAAGAAGTCAAGCTGGTGCGCGACGACGTGGTCATGGCGACCGGCCGTTCGGACTATCCGAACCAGGTCAACAACGTCCTGTGCTTCCCGTACATCTTCCGCGGCGCCCTCGATTGCGGCGCCACCACCATCACGCGCGAGATGGAAATCGCGGTGGTGCACGCGATCGCCGACCTGGCCCATGCCGAGCAGTCCGACATCGTCGCCACCACCTACGGCATCAACAACCTGGCCTTCGGTCCGGAGTACCTGATCCCGATGCCGTTCGACCCGCGCCTGCTGACGCACATCGCGCCGGCCGTGGCCAGGGCCGCCGCCGAATCGGGCGTGGCGACCCGTCCGATCGCCGACCTGCACGCCTATGCCCTGAGCCTGCAGCAGTTCGTCTACCGCAGCGGCACCTTCATGAAGCCGCTGTTCCAGATGGCCAAGGAAGCGCAGTCCGAGGTCAAGCGCATCGTCTACGCCGAAGGCGAAGAAGAGCGCGTGCTGCGCGCCGTGCAGGTGGTGGTCGACGAGCGGCTGGCGCGCCCGATCCTGGTGGGCCGTCCGGCGGTGCTGGAAAAGCGCATCGAGAAGTTCGGCCTGCGCCTGAAGCTGGGCGAGCATTTCGACGTGATCAACCCGGACCACGACGAGCGCTATCGCGACTACTGGCAGACCTACTACCAGATGGGCGAGCGCAAGGGCGTGACCCAGGAATGGGCCAAGCTGGAAATGCGCCGGCGCCACAGCCTGATCGGCGCGATGATGATCCACAAGGGCGACGCCGACGGCATGATCTGCGGCACCTTCGGCACCACTTGGCTGCACCTGCACTACATCGACCAGGTGCTGGGCAAGCGCGCCGGCGCCAACGTCTACGCGGCGATGAACATCCTGATCCTGCCGGAGCGCCAGCTGGCGATGGTCGACACCCACGTCAACGACAATCCGACGGCCGAGGAACTGGCCGAGATCACCGTGATGGCGGCCGACGAGCTGACCCGCTTCGGCATCCTGCCGCGCGCGGCGCTGCTGTCGCATTCGAACTACGGCTCGGCCAACACCGAGTCGGCCAAGAAGATGCGCGCCGCGCTGGCGCTGGTGCAGCAGATGGCGCCGAACCTGGAAGTGGACGGCGAGATGCACGGCGACGCCGCGCTCGACTCGAAGATCCGCAACGCGACGATGCCGAATTCGCCGCTCAAGGGCGACGCCAACCTGCTCGTCATGCCGGACATCGACTCGGCCAACATCGCCTACAACCTGCTCAAGACCGCCGCCGGCAGCGGCGTCGCGATCGGGCCGGTGCTGCTCGGCTGCGCCAAACCTGTGCATATCCTGACGCCGTCGGCCACGGTGCGCCGGATCGTCAACATGACCGCGCTGTGCGTGGTCGACGCCATCTCCCAGCGCTAAGCTGCGGATCACTCCGGCCGGGAATAGTTCCACCCGGCCGGAGTTTCATTGATACCTCCCAACGATACGTAAAGTCCCGCCCGTGCGCGCCCGCGCCGCGAGGATAATACGGACATAGTCATTGTCAATTCGACATTCCAAATGATGGCTTACGCCGCTCCGTTGCAACACGGACGCCCTGTCACTTTCGCTAACGTGAATGACTATGCCGCTACCAAGAAAAGCGCTGATCACGGGAATCACCGGCCAGGATGGCGCCTATCTTGCGGCGCTGCTGCTGGAAAAGGGCTATGAAGTGACCGGTACGTTCCGGCGTTCGAGTTCGGTGAATTTTTGGCGCATCGACGAGCTCGGCATTCAGCAACATCCCAATCTGAGACTGGTCGAATACGACCTGACCGACCTGTCGTCCGGCATCCGGCTGGTCGACACCAGCGATCCCGACGAGATCTACAACCTGGCCGCGCAAAGTTTCGTCGGCGTGTCCTTCGAGCAGCCGGTCGCGACCGCCAACATCACCGGCCTGGGCGCGGCCAACCTGCTTGAGGCGATCCGCATCGCCAAGTGCGGCGCCAGGTTCTACCAGGCCTCGACCTCCGAGATGTTCGGCAAGGTGCAGGCGGTTCCCCAGGTGGAAGATACGCCGTTCTATCCGCGCAGCCCGTACGGCGCGGCCAAGCTGTACGCGCACTGGATGACTGTCAACTACCGCGAGTCCTACGGCATCTTCGGCTCCTCGGGCATCCTGTTCAACCACGAGTCGCCGCTGCGCGGACGCGAGTTCGTCACCCGCAAGATCACCGATTCGGTCGCCAAGATCCAGCTCGGCAAGCTCCCCGTGCTCGAGCTCGGCAACCTCGACGCCCGACGCGACTGGGGCTACGCCAAGGAATACGTCGACGGCATGTGGCGCATCCTGCAGGCCGACCAGCCCGACACCTTCGTGCTGGCCACCAACCGCACCGAAACCGTGCGCGACTTCGTCACGATGGCGTTCAAGGCGGCCGGCGTGAGCATCGAATGGAGCGGCAGCGGCGAGAACGAATCCGGCCATTGCAGCCGCAGCGGCAAGCAGCTGGTGCGCGTGAGCCCCAAGTTGTATCGCCCGGCCGAAGTCGAACTGCTGGTCGGCGACGCCTCCAAGGCGCGCAAGGTGCTGGGCTGGGCGCCCGACACCTCGCTCGAGCAGCTGTGCGCCATGATGGTCGAGGCCGACATGCGCCGCAACACTGCCGGCTTCTCGTTCTGACATGAGCCCCCTGGCGGCCGAATCCCATGCAAGGCCCGGCCGGGAAGGCGAGGGCAAGCGCGCGCTGATCACCGGCCTGCATGGCTTCACCGGAAGTTACCTGGCGCGGGAATTGGCCTACGCCGGCTACCGGGTGTTCGGCACCGTGATGCCGGGCCATGAGGCCGGTCCCGACCTGTTCGAAGTCGACCTGCGCGACCGCGCCGCGGTGGCGGCGATGGCCGAACAGGTGCAGCCCGACGTGGTGGCGCACCTGGCCGCCATCTCCTTCGTCGCTCACGCCGACCCCGACGCCATGTACCAGGTCAACGTCGTCGGCACCCGCGACCTGCTCGAGGCGCTGGCCGGCGCGCGCCACCCGCCGTCGGCGGTGCTGCTGGCGTCGTCGGCCAACGTCTATGGCAACGCCCGCGTGGGGCGCATCGGCGAGGACGTCGCGCCGGCGCCGGCCAACGATTACGCGGTCTCCAAGCTGGCGATGGAATACATGGCGCGCCTGTGGATGGACCGCCTGCCGATCGTCATCGCGCGGCCCTTCAACTACACCGGCCGCGGCCAGGCCGAGCATTTCCTGCTGCCGAAGATCGTCGCCCATTTCCGCCGCCGCGCGCCGCGCATCGAGCTGGGTAACCTGAACATCGCGCGCGATTTCTCCGACGTGCGCGTGGTCGCCGCCGCCTATCGCCGGCTGTTGGCGGCCAGCCCGGCCGGCGAGGTATTCAACATCTGCTCCGGGCGCTCGCACACTCTCGCCTACGTGATCGACAGGCTCGGCGACATGGCCGGCTACCGCATCGAAGTCAACGTCAATCCGGCCTTCGTGCGCGCCCATGACGTGGTCCGGCTGGAAGGCAGCAACGACAGGCTGGCCGGCGCGATCGGCGCGCTCGAACCGATCCCGCTGGCCGAGACGCTGCGCTGGATGTACCAGTCGTGAGCGGACCGCGCGTCGGCCTCGGCGCCACCATGCTCGAACCGGCGCGCAACGGCGGCCGGCTGGACGGCATCGGCATCTACACCGATGCGCTGCTGCGCTACCTGCCCGCGGCCGGCTGCGACGTTACGCCGTACTCATATCCCGCGCCGCGCGCCGCCGGCGCCGGCATCGAAGTCGGCCAGGCGATGCCGCAGTCGTTCGAGGCGGCCATGCTGCGCGACCTGCTCACGCCGCGGGTTCACCGGGTGCACATGCCGGCCGATATCTTCCACACCACCGACTACCGTATCGTGCGGATGGACTGCCCGCAGGTGGCGACCCTGCACGACGCCCTGCCGATCAGCCATCCCGAGTGGTGCAGCCCGCGCCTGCGCGGCATCAAGAACTGGCTGCAGGGCAAAGCAGCGCGCAAGGCCGACCATGTGATCGCGCTGTCGCATTTCGCCATCGACGAACTGGTGGCCTGCTTCGGCATCGACCCGCGGCGCGTGTCGGTGGTGCCTTGCGGCGTCGACGTCGGCTGGATGCGCGAGCCCGACGCCGGCGCCGTCGCCGCCACATTGCGCGAGCACGGCCTGCGCGCCGGCTACTACCTGTTCGTCGGCACCCTGCAGCCGCGCAAGAACGTCGAGCGCGTGCTCGACGCCTGGCTGCAGCTGCCGGCCGCGCTGCGCGCCGAGCGCCAGCTGGTAGTCGTCGGCCAGCCCGGCTGGCGCTGCGAAACGCTGGTGAGCCGGCTGCGGGCGGCGGCGCAAAACGGCGAGAACGTGGTCTGGCTGAGCGCCCTGACCGACGGCGCCGCCCTGCGCCGGGTGTACGCCGGCGCCGCCGTGTTCGTGTTCCCCTCGCTGTACGAAGGCTTCGGCATCCCGGTGGCCGAGGCGATGGCGGCGGGCGTGCCGGTGATCGCATCGAATTCCAGCTCGCTGCCGGAAGTGACGCAAGGAGCGGCGCTCGAAGTCGATCCGCTGGACGCCGGCGCGATCGGCGACGCCATGCTGGCGCTGGTGCGCGACGACGCCCTGCGCGCGCGCTGCATGGCCGCCGGCCGCGCGCGCGCCGCCTCCCTGACCTGGCGCGAAACCGCGCGCCAAACCGCCGCCGTATACCGGCAGGTGCTGTCGCGCTGAGCGCGCGATGCGATTACACTGACCCTATGCGCGTCCTTCATTTTTACAAAGACTACTTTCCGGATTCGATGGGCGGCGTCGAGCAGGTGATCCGCCAGATGTGCGTGGGCACCGCGCGCCTGGGCGTCACCAACGAAGTGCTGACCCTGACCGCCGGCGACGACCTGCGCCCGTTCGAATTCGAAGGCCACACGGTGCGCCGGCTGCACCGCGACCTGAACATCGCGTCGAACGGCATTTCGTTCGCCGCCGTAGGAGAACTCAGGCGCCGCGCCGCGGAATGCGACGTCGTGCATTACCACTTCCCGTGGCCCTTCATGGACCTGGCGCACTTCGCCGCCGGCATCGACAAGCCGACCCTGGTGACTTATCACTCCGACATCGTGCGCCAGAAAATGCTGCTGCGGCTGTACGCCCCGCTCAGGCGCAAATTCCTGCGCAGTGTCGACGCCATCGTCGCCACGTCGCCGAACTACCTGGCCTCGTCCGCGGTGCTGGACCGCTATCGCGACAAGACGCGCACCATCACCTATGGCCTCGACAAGAGCATCTACCCGCAGCCCGACCAGGCGCGCCTGGACAAATGGCGCGCGCTGGCCGGCGACAAGTTCTTCCTGTTCGTCGGCGTGCTGCGATACTACAAGGGCCTGCACATCCTGCTCGATGCGGCGGCCAACCGCGACTATCCGGTGGTGATTGTCGGCGCCGGGCCGATCGAGCAGGAGCTCAAGGCCCACGCCGCGCGGCTCGGCCTGAAGCAGGTGATGTTCGTCGGCGCTCTGGACGACGCCGACAAGGTGGCGCTGCTGGCGCTGTGCTACGCGGTCGCCTTCCCGTCGCACCTGCGCTCGGAAGCGTTCGGGATCTCGCTGCTGGAAGGGGCGATGTACGGCAAGCCGATGATCTCCAGCGAGATCGGCACCGGCACGTCCTACATCAACATTCATGGCGAGACCGGGCTGGTGGTGCCGCCGAGCGACCCGCAGGCGTTCGGCGACGCGATGCGCATCCTGTGGGACGATCCCGCGCTGGCGCGGGAGATGGGGCGGCGCGCCGAAGCGCGCTACCAGGAGCTGTTCACGGCCGAGCGCATGGCGCGCAATTACCACGCGCTGTACCGGGAGCTGGCCGCGCGCTGAGTGTTGGTTGCGTGCGCGCGATGCTGGTATGCTGGCTCCTGAGCGCCGGGCGATCGTGCCCGGCTGCGTGCTAAGGGTCGTTGAATGTTTTTCAGACAAGCCGCATGTGCGGCACTGTTGGCAGTGGCGGGAAGCGCGGCGCATGGTTCGGAGGCCGCGCGGCTGCGCCTGATCACCGAGGCATCGCCGCCGATCAGCATGATGGAAGGCCGGCGCGTGATCGGCAGCGGCACCGAGAAGGTAGCCGAAATCATGGCGCGCACCGGCACCAGTTACACGCTCGAACTCCTTCCGTGGAAGCGCGGCTATACCTTCGCGCGGCAGCGCCCCGACGCCTGCCTGTTCTCCACCACCCGCACGGCCGAGCGCGAAGACCTGTTCAAATGGGTCGGCCCGACCGACGAGGCGGAATGGATCCTGCTGGGCCGCGCCGACCGCCAATACAACCTGCATACGCTCGAGGATGCGCGCGGCATGCGCATCGGCACCTACAACGGCGACGCGCGCGACGACTACCTGAGGGCGCGCGGATTCCAGGTCGACCCGGCGCCCAACGACATGATCAATCCGCGCAAGCTGCTGATGGACCGGATCGACGTCTGGGCGGCCAGCATCAAGCGCGGCACCACCATCGTCAAGCGCTACGACTGGGGCGACAAGATCGTGCCGGTGCTGTCGTTCAACCGGGTCGGCGTCTACCTGGCCTGCAATCCGGCGGTGCCGACGGAGCTGATCGAGCGCATGAACGCCGCGGTCGAAACGATGGTGCGCGACGGGACCATGAAGCGCATCGACCGCAAGTACGAGAAGTGGGTCGAAGACATGCAGCCGAAGCGATGAGGATCGTCGACGCGGCGGCCACGCGCGCGGCCTTGCCGTTCGACGCGCTGATTGCCGCGATCGAGGCGCTGTTCGCGGCCGGCTGCGAGGTGCCGCCGCGTCACGTGCATGCGGTCGGCGACGGCAAGGTGCTGATCATGCCGGCTTGGCAGGGCCGCTACATGGGCATCAAGACGGTCAACATCTTCCCGGGGAACGCTGTGCGCGGACTGCCCGGGCTGTTCTCTACCTACATCCTGTACGACGCCGCCACCGGCGAGCCGCTGGCCCAGATCGACGGCGACGAGATCACGTCGCGCCGCACGGCCGCCGCGTCGGCGCTGGCGGCGCGCTTCGTGGCGCCGGCCGATGCATCCACCTTGCTGGTGGTCGGCAGCGGCCGCGTGGCGCGCCTGCTGCCCGAGGCGTATCGGGCGGTGCGGCCGATCCGCGAGGTGATCGTCTGGAGCCGCAATCCCGACGCGGCGCGGCGCATGGCGGCCGAACTGGCAGCGGAGGGCATCGCCGCGCGCGCCAGCGAGAACCTGGAAGCGGCGGCCCGGCGCGCCGACATCGTCAGCTGCGCCACGCTGGCGACCGAGCCGGTGATGCGCGGCGAATGGCTGCGCGCGGGCAGCCACCTCGACCTGATCGGCAGCTTCACGCCGCAGATGCGCGAAGCCGACGACGCCTGCTTCGCCGGCGCGCGCCTGTTCGTCGATACGCCGGAAGCGCTGCAGAAGTCGGGCGAGCTGCTCGGGCCGATGGCGCGCGGCGTGTTCGCGCCAGGCGACGTCGCCGGCACGCTCGAATCGCTGTGCCGCGGCCAGGCCGGCGGCCGCTGCGACGACCTTGATCGCACCGTCTTCAAATCGGTCGGCACCGCGCTCGAAGACCTCGCGGCGGCGATGTTGGTGGCAGACCGTCTACTTTAGGCGCGCCCAGGCGCCTTGTTCGGCGCATTCCTTGTGTTATTCACCATGCAATGTCCGCAAACGTTGTTTTGCGTTGAATTATATTGCCTCATTTCAAGTTAAGCGCGCTACCGCACGCTGTGTGCTGCTCTGCACCACCCATACTGGCCTCGCTGGTCCGGTTGCGTACGCATCGGCCACCGTTTTTCGGTCCGCAGGATGATCCCATCCGGCCCTGGCCAGGAAAAATAGCATCCACAAAAGGAAACACCCTCCATGAACGCTCTCAAGCGCTATTCCCGAACCCTGCTTTGCACGGTCGGGCTCATCGTCACATCGTTGGTCGCCGGTTGCGGCGGCGGTGACCAGGGCCGCGACCCTATCCTCGGCCTGCCTGCCGCCACCCTCGTCAGCGTCGCCGTGACGCCAGCCACCGCGTCGGTCGCCATCGGCGCCACCCAGCAGTTCGTCGCAACGGCGTCCTATTCGGACGGCTCGTCGCGTGATGTCAGCACCGCCTCGGCCTGGACTTCGGCCACGCCGGCCGTCGCCACCGTCGGTGCCGCCACCGGCCTGGCCACCGGCGTCAGCGTCGGCAACGCAGCCATCAGCGCTGCCTTCGCCGGCAAGAGCGGCTCGGCCACACTGACCGTGACGCCAGCCACGCTGCGTTCGATCGTGCTGCTGCCGGCAAACCCGTCGGTCAACATCGGCGCCTCGCAGCGCTTCACCGTCACTGGCACCTTCAGCGACAACACCACGCGCGACGTTACTGCGGCGTCCACCTTCACGTCGGCCACCGCCGGCGTCGGCACGATCAACGCGGCAACCGGCGTAGCGCTGGGCGTGAGCGCCGGCACCTCGCTGATCACCGCGAAATCGGGTGTGCAGACTGCGACCACCACGCTGACGGTCAATCCGGTCACGCTGTTGTCGATCACGGTTGCTCCGCAAGCGCCGACACTGCTGATTGGCGCCACCCGCCAGCTGGCCGTCACCGCCACCTACTCGAACGCCACCACCGCTGACGTGACTGCCTTGTCGACGTTTGCATCGGCCACTCCGGCCAACGTGACCGTGAACGGCTCCGGCCTGCTGACCGGCGTCGCCGCCGGCGCCTCGGTGATTACCGCTACGTTCGGCACGCAGTCCGCCCCGACCACGGCCACCGTCAGCGCCGCGACCCTGTCGAGCATCGCCGTCACGCCAGCCACCGCCACCGTGGCAATCGCCGGCCAACAGCAGTTCGTCGCCATCGGCACTTACTCGGATAGCTCGACCGCCATCATCACCAACAGCGTGGCCTGGACCTCGTCCAACATCCTGGTCGGGACCGTCCTGAACACCGGCGTCGCCACCGGCGTCGCTCCAGGCAGCGCCACCATCACCGCCACGCAGGGCGCCAAGTCGGGCAACGCTGTGCTGACCGTGACCGCCGCTGTCGTCCCGCCTGTCGTTCTGAACCCGGTGCCACTGGGCCGCGCGGCCAGCTTCGGCGTGTTGGCCGGTACGTCGATCACCAACAATTCGGGCGGCCTGACCTTCGTCACCGGCGACGTCGGCTCGCCGTCGCAGACCACCGATCCAGCGCAGGCTGCCGGCTATTTCAACTACAAGTCCGGCGCGATCCTGGACGGCGCACTGGCTGACCTGGATGTTGCGATCACCAACGCCAATGCCCGTGCTTGCGATGTCTCATTCGCGGGCAACATCGACCTGGGCGGCGCATCCCTGGCGCCGGGCGTGTACTGCTACGCCGGCACCATCAGCATCACCGGCACCCTGACCCTGAACGGTAATGGCGTGTACATCTTCCGTACGCCGCTGACGCTCAACACCACCGCCAATTCGGCCATCGCGCTGATCAACGGTGCGACCGCGGACAACGTGAACTGGGTGCCGGTCGGCGCCACCACGCTGGGCGCCAACAGCACCTTCAAGGGATCGATCCTGGCCCGTGCGTCCGCGATCACCGCTGGCGACAACGCCACGCTGCTGAACGGCCGCGCGCTGAGCGGCGCCGCAGTCACCCTGCGCAACAACCCGATCACCAAGTAATCCCACCGAAAGCGATACGACATCATGAAAACAGCTAAGAAAATCGGCGCGCTGAGCGCCATCGCATTCGCGGTGCTGGCCAGCCAGGCCGCGTGGGCGGGCGAAGACACCTTCATCAACCCGGACTGGGCCAACCACTCGACCTATATCGGCCTGGGCATCGGCCAGTCGCGCGCGAACGTCGACGACCAGCGCCTGATCTCCAGCCTGACCGCCAACGGCGCCACGCTGGGCAGCTTCAGCACCGACGAGCGTTCGACCGGCGGCAAACTGTTCGCCGGCAAGCACCTGAACAAGTACTTCGCGGTGGAATTCGCCTACTTCGACCTGGGCAAGTTCGGTTTCAAGTCGACCACCTCGGGCGGCGGCGTATTGAACGGCGACGTCGGCTTCCGCGGCGGCTCGCTGGATCTGATCGGCGAACTGCCGCTGTCGCAGCGCATTTCGGTGTTCGCCCGCGGCGGCATGAATTACGCCGCGGCGAAAGCCCACTTCACGGGCAACCGCCTGTTCGCGGCGACCAATCCGGAACCGCGCGAGCGCAAGCTCAATGCCAAGGCCGGCCTGGGCCTGGAGTACAAGTTCAGCGAAGCGTTGGCAGTGCGCGCCGAAGTCGAACGCTATCGCGTGAACGATGCGGTCGGCAATCGCGGCGACGTCGACCTGGCGTCGGTCAGCCTGGTCTACAAGCCGGGCCGCCCGGTCGCGAGCAAGGCAGTGTACGTGGCGCCGCCGGTGGTTGAAGCGATGCCGGCGCCGCAAGCCGCGCCGACTCCACCGCCGCCGCCACCGGCACCGACGCCAGTGTCGGAGAAGGTCTCGTTCGCCGCCGAATCGCTGTTCGACTTCGACAAGGCGATCGTCAAGCCGGAAGGCAAGGCGGGACTCGATGACCTGCTGCGCAAGCTGGAAGGCATGAACACGGAAGCGATGATCACGGTCGGCCATACCGACTCGATCGGCAGCGACGCGTACAACCAGAAGCTGTCGCTGCGCCGCGCCGATGCGGTCAAGGCCTACCTGGTGTCGAAAGGCGTCGACGCTTCGCGCGTGTTCGTTGAAGGCAAGGGCGAAGCCCAGCCAGTGGCCGACAACAAGACCGCCGCCGGCCGCGCGCAGAATCGCCGCGTGACCGTCGAAGTGGTCGGCACCCGCACCGTCAAGTAAGAACGCGAGCAATCGCCAAAAGCCGTCCGGTGCAAGCCGGGCGGTTTTTTTTCGTCCAAACGACGGAAAAATGTCGTAAAACGGGCGCTTGAAACAATGCGTGTATTTTGCGGCCTCCCTGATATTTAGAATGAGGCCATTGATTCCGCCATTTGCGAAAGATAAAAATGACCAAATCCCTGCTTGCTGCTGTCATCCGGCTTGGAGACCGCTCTGGTTCGGGAGCTGCTGTGTCGAATACAATCGGTTAATTGATAACAAAGGGTAATGCGCAATGAAGCTCGTCTTCACCAAAGGGGCAGGGAAAACGGATCTAATGGAGGTTGTGCGTGGGGGGCAGCCGTCGGAGTGGATCGATTGTCCGAAGCAGGGAATCATTCCGCATGACATGGTGCATTACGCCGTCGAGCATACGCTGAACGCTCGTGGATTTCTCACTAGAGTGAAGGACGGCGAAGCGGCTGCGTTTCAAATGCAGAGTGAGGCGCAGAGTGATGCGGTAGAGCGCCTCGTCGAAGTCTTCCAGGGGGACGCGTGGTCTGGCGGTCATTCACCTGCACTGGAACTGATCGAAATGTACCGTGTCACATGCGATGCGAGATCGTGTCCTATGCTCGATGTCGATGAAGCAGCAATCTCAGAAGTGCGGGATGTGATTGCTGACCTGACCGAAAAGTGGAAGGCAGTGCCCGTGGGTGGCTTGCTCGAACTCGGCTTTGCGCGTGACGCTGGTGCAGCCTGATCCGGCCAGTGTGCGGACGCCCTGCAGTCGTCTGCTCTCGGGCCATAAGCAGAGTGCATCAGAAGCTGCGTCCTGCTGAAGTCCCCACATTCCCGAACAAAAGGGTGAGGTCTGCCATTCAGACACAAGCTCGATATTCGATTCCTGGAGTGGGCTCTGTGATTTCAGCAGAGCCCGTTGTGGAACGATGGACGTGCTCAGCACTCTGATGGACGCAATGTCGCGGCGGAACCGAAAATGGGGGCAGGTCCGGAGGAACAGGACCCCGTGCCTGCGGGGCGGTGACAAGCGTAAAAAAGGTCACTAACTCCCGGGGAGAATGGCCTTTTTGCCATGACTTGCGCACGAGTTGCTGGGTGCGAAGGGGGCGCCGCCTGTCGGCGTGACCTAGCGATGCCCCCGGAGGTTTTTTCCTGGGTCGCGAGTTAGGTAACAGGCCATCATGTCAGGCGAGCGCGTCGAAAAGCCACTCTCCTTATCTTGAAGGAAGCTCACCTCCGTGGGATAGCCCACGACCTGCCATCCGATATCCGGGCCCTTGGAATTATCGTGAGAGAGGGACACAACTTCGAAGCGGCACGACGACGATCCGCGTGTGAACCGGTAGGTTCGGCGCATCGATCCGCCTGCGTCTTCCTGCTCGATCAGGTCCACTGGGAGCGCCCGGCATTGGCTGAAGGAGGTGAGCCAGGACACTGTCTTGGTTTGCACGGCGAGCGTGCCGTAGCAGGCGCGCCCGGTGCCAAGGAAGCGACCGGTAAAGGGCGGGCTAGCCTGGGCGCCCACACTGAGGACGATGGTGATGGCCGCCGCCGCGGCTCTCACGCGGCGCATTTGCGCTCGGAAAGTGCGGCTGATCGCATCACCGCGAGACAGTATTCGAGCTTTCTTGCATAGTCGGGATCGCCGATGTTGTACCGACTCGCGATGGTTGAAGGAGTTGCCATACTCCACCTCACAATAATTTTTTGGACTGCAGCTTTCCGATACTTGAGTGTCTGCCCTGCGTGAAGCGTGTGGATGCCCGCGTTAAGGCTCTTGATAGTATCAATGGTAGTTGAATTCGCCCGCGCAATGCGGTCAACGCTGTCTCCCGCTTTGACGGCGACCTCATACGTTTTTTTGCCGCGTTCATCCTGCACGGTTGCGATCGCGTAGCTTGCGAGCCGCATCAGTAAATAGCCAACTCCGGCACAGATATTCATGCGAGGCGTGCTGGCGACTGTTGCGATGTTCAGCTTGTCCTTGTATTCCTCTGGAATGATGAGTGTCCCGACTTCCTTGTCCGACAGCAGTGCGCGTAAGCCGGGGTCGCCCGGATTTCCGATCTGGATAGGGTTACTGCGCCATGCCCTGTTGTCAGGTCCACCGGACTCGGTCCAGACCATGGCTTTGATGAGACGCCAATCAAGCGGGATGAAGCCGGCAGTGCCGAGAAGGTGTCGATTGTACTGGGTGACGATGAGTTGAATGTCGCAGTCGTATTCGTTCCATCTCGAATCCTTGCGGGCGCCGTCGATCGTATCCTGCCATCGTTCATATCTGGTCTTTGCCCTGGTCGTCCCGGGAGATCCTTGGTGAGCTGTCATTGTCCTCCTCTCGGGCTCATCGAGCCGTTAATTGTGGGTCTTTAATTGACGCCGCGCTTAAATGCGCGATGGTTTATGTTAGACGTCGCGTGCCATCGCAATTTGCCCATACGCAATGTCGGATCGGTTGCCGGTCCGGTTGGAGGCGAGCCGAAGAAGTGGGATCTGTCGGCGGGGGCGATTCGATCCGAGCGAAGGCGAGGAAGCCCGTGAGGGCGCACCCCCGCGTATCACGGTGCTCGTCAAGAGCGCCGTCCAGTGAGGCGATGCACGGACGACATCTGGTCTTCGGTTGGCCGTTGATTCAATTTGCGCTTGCGTTTGCATGTGATCTTTGCTGCCTGTTGAACCCGGCTTCGTGTTGAGGGCGTTGCCGGATCTTCTGATTAGTGGTGGCGATGGAGCAAGCGCAACAAGAGCAACAAGAGAACAAGAGGGTCAGGTCTGCCATTCAGACACAAGCTCGGTATTCGATTCCTCGAAAGGGCTTGTGATTTCAGTAGAGCCCGGTTTGGAACGGTGGACGTGCTCAGCACTCTGATGGACGCAATGTCGCGGCGGAACCGAAAAGGGGGGCAGGTCCGAAGGAACAGGCCACGTGTCGTGCGCGGCGGCGACAGACGTAAAAAAAGCCATTCACTCCCGGGGAGAATGGCCTTTTTGCTATGACTTGCGCGCGAGTTGCTGGTGCCCAGAGCCGGAATCGAACCGGCACGCCGCGAAGCGGCAGATTTTGAGTCTGCTGTGTCTACCAGTTCCACCATCCGGGCAGCATTACAGCACGTCAAACGCAAGACCCGCATTATAGACGACAGATGGGCAGAAAACGAGTTTTTTGTGTGCCCCGGCCCGTTTGGGGCCCGCGATCCTAGTGCCGGGAATCATCGTTCAGGCGTATCATCTGCACTCCCTGAGCACTCCCGCCGCCCAGCACGGCGGCAAGCACGATGAAGAACAAGAAGATTCGCGAAATTATCCTCGGTAAGCCGCTCGACCCGATGAAGAGCGAGACCCGCCACTCGATGGTGCTGGTCGCGTTCCTGGCCTGGGTCGGCCTTGGCGCCGACGGCCTGTCCTCGTCCGCCTACGGCCCCGAAGAGACCTTCCGCGCACTCGGCTCCCACACCCACCTCGGTCTGTACATGGCGATCGCCACGGCCGTCACGGTGTTCATCATCGCGCTGGCCTACAACCAGGTCATCGAACTGTTCCCGACCGGCGGCGGCGGCTACCGTGTCGCCACCAAGCTGGTCGGACCGTACATGGGCCTCGCCTCCGGCTGCGCGCTGGTGCTCGATTACGTGCTGACGATCGCGATCTCGATCGCGTCCGGCGTCGACGCGCTGGCATCATTCCTGCCGCTCGGCTTCCAGCCGTGGAAGTTGTGGGCCGAGGCCTTCTTCATCGGCCTGCTGATCGTGATGAACCTGCGCGGCCTGAAGGAGGCAATCCAGATCCTGCTGCCGATCTTCCTCGGCTTCGTCGCCACCCACCTGGTGCTGATCGTGTACGGCATCGTGGTGCATTCCTCGCACCTGCCAGGCCTGATTCCCGCGACGATGGCGGAAACCGGCGAGCTTGCGAAAAGCATGGGCTGGACCGGCGTGGCCGGCATGCTGCTGCTGGCGTACTCGCAGGGCGGCGGCACCTACACCGGCCTGGAAGCGGTGTCGAACAACGTCAACCTGCTGGCCGAGCCGCGCGTCCGCACCGGCAAGATCACGATGATGTACATGGCGCTGTCGCTGGCGTTCACCGCGGCCGGCATCATCCTGCTGTACCTGTTGTGGGACGCGCATCCGGTCGAAGGCGAAACGCTAAACGCGTCGACCTTCAAGGCCATCATCGCCAACGCCGGCCTGGGCGGGCAGACCGCGAACCAGGTCCTTCTGGTGATCGTGCTGGCGTTCGAGGCGGGCCTGCTGTTCGTCGCGGCGAACACCGGCTTCCTCGGCGGCCCGTCGGTGCTGTCGAACATGGCGGCCGACTCATGGCTGCCGCACAAATTCCGCTACCTGTCGACCCGCCTGGTGACCGAGAACGGCATCCTGGTGCTGGGCATCGCGGCGCTGGCGATCCTGTTCTGGACCGGCGGTAAAGTGCAGCTGCTGGTGGTGCTGTATTCGATCTCGGTGTTCCTGACCTTCGCCATCTCGCTGTTCGGACTGTGCCTGTATTGGTGGCAGAGCCGCAAGGAGCACGGCCTGCGCTGGATCCGCCGCTTCCTGCTGTCGCTGCTCGGCTTCGTGATTTGCGCCGGCATCCTGGTGATCCTGCTGATCGAGCGCTTCGCGGAAGGCGGTTGGGCGACGGTGGCGATCATCGCGGCGATGGCCGGCCTGTGCGTCTACATTCGCAACCACTACCGCGAAACCAAGCAGGCGATCCACTCGGTCGACGAAGTGTTCGCCAACCAGCCGTTCGGTCCGGGCACCGAGGCGGTCGAGCCGGAGCCGGAAGCGCAGACCGCGGTGTTCATCGTCGGCTCGTCGCGCGGCGGCGGCTTGCACGCCTTGCTGTGGGTGCTGCGCATGTTCCCCGGCCACTTCAAGAACTTCATCTTCGTGAATGCGCGCACGGTCGATTCGCATGCCTATGGCGGCGAAGGAGCGCTCGAAAAGATGCGCGACGAGGCGGCCGACACGCTGGAGTTCTTCGTCGACTTCTGCCACAGCCACGGGATGGCGTCGGCCTCGTACATCGGCTTCGGCACCGACGCGGTCGATGAAGTGACCAAGATGTGCGAAGAGATCAACCGCAGCTTTCCGAACTCGATTTTCTTCACCAGCAAACTGATTTTCGCGCAGGACAACTGGTTCACGCGCGTGCTGCACAACCAGGCGGCGCTGGCGGTGCAGCGGCGACTGCACCTCGAGGGCTTGCAGATGGTGATTCTGCCGATGAAGGTGTAACTCACGCGGCGCCGACAAATTCGGGGTCAGGTCCGCCGGACTGAAGTGCCACCCAAATGTTGGACAGCGAGGATAACTAGCTGATCGCGTACCGAATCCTGTACTTCACAGGACTCAGGCCCTTCAGCCTCGATTTAATGCGCTTGCAATTATAGTATTCGATGTAGCTTGTGATCGCGAGCTGTAACTGGTCGACGCTGCTGAATTTCGTTCGATGAAACATCTCGCTTTTGAGGATGCCAAAGAAGTTCTCCATCACTGCATTGTCATG
>NZ_JBFUAC010000011.1:0-118608 GCF_056406475.1 Massilia sp. P1_C10 | reverse complement strand
TGACAATGCAGTGATGGAGAACTTCTTTGGCATCCTCAAAAGCGAGATGTTTCATCGAACGAAATTCAGCAGCGTCGACCAGTTACAGCTCGCGATCACAAGCTACATCGAATACTATAATTGCAAGCGCATTAAATCGAGGCTGAAGGGCCTGAGTCCTGTGAAGTACAGGATTCGGTACGCGATCAGCTAGTTATCCTCGCTGTCCAACATTTGGGTGGCACTTCAGTCCGGCGGACCTGACCCCATTTTTTGTCTGCGCCGCATGCGCTTGTTACGGTATATACTTTTCACAACAACCCAAGGATAGACAGGCTGCAATGAGCGTTCAGGATTTACACGGCATCACACTGGAAGCAATCCTGACCCGGCTGGTGGACCACTACGGCTGGCAGCAACTCGGCAAGCACATTGAAATCAACTGTTTCATCAGCGACCCGAGCATCAAATCGAGCCTGAAATTTCTGCGCAAGACCCCCTGGGCGCGCACGAAGGTTGAGGAGTTGTACCTGGAGACGCAGTTCACCGATTAAAGCGAGAGCGACCATGTTGAACGAGAACGCATCGAACCTGAAGCAGCATCTGAAGACCCTGCACGCCGACCTGGCCAGCACTGGCGAGGTGGACGCGGAACTGAAGGACCTGCTGCGCCAGCTGGACGGCGACATCAAGATCCTGCTCGAACGCCGCCTGGCCGAAGACGCCGGCACCATCGAGCCGGAGAGCACGACCTACGGCCTGGCAGAACGCTCGCAGGAGATCACCGCCAAGTTCGCGGCCAAACATCCGCGCCTTGAGCCAGCCCTGCGCGAGCTGGGCAACATGTTGTCCAACATGGGCATCTAGGCAATTTTCGCCGCCGCGCTCGGGTCTGACCCCACGGCTCAGACCCAAACCTGCCGCCGTTTGTTGCCAAGTTATTGATACTTAAGCACTTTTTCCCCGCATTCGGGCCGTCCGGAACGTTTTCCGGTACAATACCGCCCAATGAACTCCCCAACAAACCTGTTTGCGACCGTCCCGAAGCGGTCTAGCCGCGCTGCCGCTGCGCCTTTCCTGCCGATGTCCCGCGCCGAGATGGACGCGCTCGGCTGGGATTCCTGCGACGTGATCCTGGTCACCGGCGATGCCTACATCGACCACCCGAGCTTCGGCATGGCGCTGGTTGGCCGCCTGCTCGAGGCCCAGGGCTTCCGCGTCGGCATCATCAGCCAGCCGGACTGGCACTCGGCCGACGCTTTCCGCGCGCTGGGCAAGCCGAACCTGTACTTCGGCGTCACCGCCGGCAACATGGACTCGATGGTCAACCGCTACACGGCCGACCGCAAGATCCGCTCCGACGACGCCTACACGCCCAACGGCGAACCGAACAAGCGCCCCGACCGCACCGTCACCGTGTACGCCCAGCGCGCGCGCGAAGCCTTCCCTGACGTCCCGGTGATCATCGGCTCGATCGAGGCCTCGCTGCGCCGCATCGCCCACTACGATTACTGGTCCGACAAGGTGCGCCGCTCGGTGCTGCCCGATTCGAAGGCCGACCTGCTCCTGTTCGGTAACGCCGAGCGCGCGCTGGTCGACCTGACGCATCGCCTGGCCGCCGGCGAAAACATCAAGGACATCCGCGACCTGCGCGGCACCGCCTTCATGGCGCCCGCCGGCTGGCTGCCCGCCGACGACTGGTCGGTCGCCAACTCGACCCGGGTCGACGTGCCCGGCAAGGTCGACGCGCATCCCGATCCGTACGCGATGGCCCAGGAAGACAAGAGCGCCTGCGCCACGGACAACGCCGCCGCCGCGCCTGAGGTGGTCAAACCGATCCGCATCATGACGCGCGAAGAGCGCCTGGCGCTGGCCAGGGAAAAACACGACAAGACCGTGGTGCGCCTGCCGGCCTACGACGTGGTCAAGGACGACCCGGTGATGTACGCGCACGCCTCGCGCGTGTTCCACCTGGAATCGAATCCGGGCAATGCGCGCGCGATGGTGCAGGCGCACGGCGAGCGCGATGTCTGGCTCAACCCGCCGCCGCTGCCGCTGGCGATGGACGAGATGGACGGCGTCTACGACATGAACTACGCGCGCGCGCCGCACCCTAGCTACGGCAAGGCCAAGATCCCGGCCTGGGACATGATCCGCTTCTCGGTCAACATCATGCGCGGCTGCTTCGGCGGCTGCACCTTCTGCTCGATCACCGAGCACGAAGGCCGCATCATCCAGAGCCGCAGCGAGCCGTCGATCCTGCGCGAGATCGAGCATATCCGCGACAAGACCAAGGGCTTCACCGGCACCATCTCGGACATGGGCGGCCCGACCGCGAACATGTACCGGCTGGCGTGCAAGGACAAGAAGATCGAGGAATCGTGCCGCCGCCTGTCGTGCGTGTACCCGACCATCTGCGTCAACCTGGGCACCGATCACAGCAAGCTGATTTCGCTGTACCGCAAGGCGCGCGCGATCCCGGGCATCAAGAAGGTGTTGATCAGCTCGGGCCTGCGCTACGACCTGGCGGTGCGTTCGCCCGAGTACGTGAAGGAACTGGTCACGCACCACGTCGGCGGCCTGCTGAAGATCGCGCCGGAGCACACCGAAGAAGGCACCTTGTCGAAGATGATGAAGCCGGGGATCGGCGCCTACGACGAGTTCAAGGCGATGTTCGACAAGTACTCGCTCGAAGCGGGCAAGAAGCAGTACCTGATCCCGTACTTCATCGCGGCGCATCCCGGCACCACCGACGAGGACATGCTGAACCTGGCGCTGTGGCTGAAGAAGAACAACTTCAAGCTGGACCAGGTGCAGACCTTCATGCCGACGCCGATGGCGATGGCGACCACCATGTACCACTCGCGCAAGAACCCTTTGAAGAAGGTGACGGCCGATTCGGAAGTGGTCGAGACGGCGAAGAGCGGCAAGGTGCGGCGTTCGCACAAGGCCTTCCTGCGCTACCAGGACCCGGCCAACTGGCCGATCCTGCGCGAGACGCTGGTGAAGATGGGGCGCGGCGACTTGATCGGCAATGGCGACCGCCACCTGGTGCCTGCGTGGCAGGCGTCGGAAGACGGCGGGCTGGCGGCGGGCGAGCGCAAGCGCCAGACCTCCGGCGCCGGCACGCTCGACAAGTTCGCGGCGGCGCCGAAGCGGGCCACCGCGCGCGCGATCGCGCCGACGCCGTTCATCGCGCCGGAGTCGAAGGTGCGGCCGTCGATCCTGGCGACCATCAAGACCAGGCCGAAGGCGGCTGCTCCGGCAGCCAAGGCGCGCGCCGGCCGCAAGTAAGGCGGGCCGTTTGCAGCATCGGGGGTCTGGTCCTGCGGAGCGACGGGGACGCCGAGTCCCCCTCTTCCGCGTCGCCCCAACATCGATCCTGTCGCCGTCCCACTGCGGCGTCAGGCCCAGGGCCTTGCCCCGACCCTTGCATGTGTGGCATCTCGCACACGCACGTGCGTACATCCCGCCACCGCATCCTTTTTCCGTGTAGTATAGTTCCTCACGGAAACAGTAATTGTAATTTCAATATCTGTTCCGCGTAGCAGGCAATCCGCCCGCGCTACGACGACCGTCGTCCTGCCGCCCAAAAATCGCGCAGGCCGGCACAAGGAACAGGCAGTGATCGATATCAGGACCTTCATGCTGGTGCTCGCCATCGGCAATATCGGGTTTGCCATTTTGATGGCGGGCTACGCGCGTTCGGCGACGGCTAATCCGGCCCTGCGCGCGTGGGCGTTCGCCAAGCTAGTGCAGGGTTGCGCCCACCTGCTCGGATGGCTGCGCCCGGACCTGCCGTGGATCGGCGTGGCCTACGCCGCCAACACCGCGCTGATCGCCGGCACCGCCATCGAGGCGGCTGCCTACTGCACCTTCTTCGGCTTCGCGCGCTGGCGCCTCGTGCTGTACCCGTTCACCCTGCTGGCGCTGGTGGTCATGCACGGCGCCCGCTTCAACCACGCCTCGCCCAACACGCTGGTGATCCTGATGTCGATGATCATCGCCTTTTACACCGCGGCGATGGCGACGATCCTGCTACGCCCCGGCGTCGGCCATTCGCTGCTGCAGCGGATCATCGGCGTCAACGGCCTGTTGTTCTTCGCCGCGATGAGCGCGCGCGCCTGGAGCGGTATCGTGCATGGCAGCCTCGCCGTGTTCACGCCTGGCGCCGTCCAAAGCCTGGCCTACCTGGCCGGCTACCTGCTGATGATCGTCAACGGCTTCGGCTTCCTGTTGCTGTGCAAGGAGAAGGACGACCAGCAGATGGCGCGGCTGGCCACCATCGACAGCCTGACCGGGCTGGTGAACCGGCGCGCGTTTTTCGAGCGTACCGAATCGGCGCGCTTGCTGGCCACCCGGCTGCGCAGCCCGATCGCGCTGATGATGATCGACATCGACCATTTCAAGCGGCTTAACGACCGCTTCGGCCACGCCACCGGTGACGAGGCCTTGTGCCTGTTCGCCGCGACCGCGCAGGCGACGCTGCGCGATCATGACATCATGGGAAGGTTGGGCGGGGAGGAGTTCGCGCTGGTTTTGCCGGGCACCGAACTTGAAGGGGCGGTGCTGGCGGCGGAACGGCTGCGCCGCGAAGTGGCGGCGGCGCAGATGGCGGTCAGCGGCGGCATGTACAGCATGACCATTAGCATCGGCGTGGTGGTGATCGATCCGAACGAGCATATCAACTCGGCGCTGGCGCGCGCGGATCACGCGCTGTATGCGGCCAAGAGCGCGGGACGCGACCGGGTGGAGGTGGGGCAGGCGCGATTGCGCGTGGTGGCGGGCTAGCGCCACGGGGTCTGGTCCTGCGGACCTGACCCCATCTTGAAGTTGACGTTATGCCTTTGCTTGCTCTTATAACCTGATCAGCAAAGAAAAAGCCCCGCCAAAAAGCGGGGCCTTTTCTTTGAGGCCGGCGGAACGCCCGGGACTCGCCTACCTTCGGCAGGCCGCCGAATCGCTTGCAAGCGATTCGCTTCGAGTCCCAATCCGYGCTCCCCGCAGGGGGAGCACTCTGACCCGTATATATAAKRAAAAAGCCCCGACAAGCGGGGCTTTTTYMTTGATGCTGGCGGAGCGGACGGGACTCGAACCCGCGACCCCCGACGTGACAGGCCGGTATTCTAACCAACTGAACTACCACTCCGTTGTTACTTTGATCGGTACCGCTGATCAGGATACAGTCATGACTGGTGGGCGCTGAGAGGCTCGAACTCCCGACCTAAGCCTTGTAAGGGCTCCGCTCTACCAACTGAGCTAAGCGCCCGCACACTTCATTTCGACTGCATCCGACGTTTGTCACCACGTCTGAAGAGGCCCGAATCATATCTAAATCTTCCGCACCGCGCAAGAGCTTTTTTTCGTGCGCCCGTATTTCCTCCATCTTTCAACTCATCAAAGTGTTGTATCGATTGGACGTATTGACGTGCATATCTTGCAGGGATTGCGCACGATGAAAGACAATGCCGGCAGTTCACATTCTTGGCCACCCACCAGACATCCTCACGATGCAGGCCAGCGGGAGACAGCAGGTGCAATTCCATCGCAAGGCTTCATTCAATTTTCTGAGGAATAAGATATGACCAAGTTGTCCAAGATGCACAGGCGCGTGTTGCGCGCAAACGGCGCCATGCTGGCCCTGACGGCCATGCTGCCGCTCGCTTCCGCCATCGCCCAGACCACTGCTCCAGAACTGCAAAGCGTCACCGTGACGGCCCAGCGCCGCACCGAGAACATCAAGGACGTGCCGGTCTCCGTCACCGCGATCAAGGGCGAAAAGCTCGACGTGATCGTCTCCGGCGGCGAAGACATCCGCGTGCTGGCCGGTAAAGTGCCTAGCCTGAACGTCGAATCGTCGAACGGCCGCACCTTCCCGCGCTTCTACATCCGCGGCTACGGCAACACTGACTTCAACACCTTCGCGTCGCAGCCTGTGTCGCTGATCTATGACGACGTGGTGCAGGAAAACCCGATCCTCAAAGGCTTCCCGATCTTCGACCTCGCCAGCGTCGAAGTGCTGCGCGGCCCGCAGGGCACCCTGTTCGGCCGCAACACCCCGGCCGGCGTGGTCAAGTTCGAATCCGAAAAGCCAAGCCTGAAAAAGGTCGAAGGCTACTATAACGGCACCTACGCATCGCATAACTCGGTCAACGTCGACGGCGCCGTCAACGTGCCGCTGTCGCCGGAATGGGCGTTGCGCTTCTCGACCCTGCGCCAGCACCGCGACAACTACGTCGACAACTACGCCGACACCGCGTTCACCGTCAAGCGCGGCGAACTGGAAGGCTACAACGAGCACGCCGAGCGCCTGCAGTTGCTGTACTCGCCGAACATCACCTTCAACGCGCTGTTCAACGTCCACCAGCGCACGACCACGGGCAGCTCGCGCCTGTTCCGCGCGAATCTGATCAAGAAGGGCACCAACGATTTCGTCGACGGCTTCGATGCGGACAAGATCGTCACCAACGCGCAGAACTACCAGAACCTCAAGACCAGCGGCGCCAGCGCGCGCCTGTCGTGGGACATGGGCGCGATCAAGCTGTACTCGATCACCGGCTACGAGCACGTCAACCGCTACCTGAGCCGCGGCGACATCGACGGCGGCACGCCGGCCGGTCCTGGCTTCATCCCGTTCCAGGTCGAGACGGCCGGCGGCATCACCGGCGTCAAGCAGTACTCGCAGGAGTTCCGCGCCGAGTCGAAGCTGGCGGGTCCGCTGAACTGGCAGGCCGGCGTGTACTACTTCAATGAAGACGCGAACGGCTTCAGCGACGCCTTCAACAGCAGCACCGGCGCGCAGACCACGCACCTGGCCAGCCACCAGAAGAACACCGCGTGGGCGGCGTTCGGCTCGCTGAACTACGCCATCAGCGACGCGTTCACCGTGCGCGGCGGCGTGCGCTACACCAAGGACGACAAGGACTTCAACACCGTCGAAGCCGTCAACGTGGTGCAGATCGGTCCGAACTCGGTCAGCGAGAGCAAGAGCAAAGTGAACTGGGACCTGAGCGGCACCTACAAGCTCGATAAGGACGTCAGCCTGTACGCGCGCGTCGCGACCGGCTTCCGCGCGCCGAGTATCGCCGCCGCGTCGGCCGCCGTGCCGATCACCGTGGCCGACGCCGAGACCATCACCTCGTACGAAGCGGGCGTCAAGGCCGACCTGCTGAATCGCCGCGCGCGCGTCGCGTTCAGCGTGTACGACTTCGACGTCAAGAACCAGCAGCTGACGGTGGTCGGCGGTAACTCGAACGTCAACCGCCTGATCAACGCGGCCAAGACCAAGGGTCGCGGCGCCGAGCTCGATTTCGAAGGCTTCGTCACCAGCGACTTCAAGGTCACGGCCGGCGGCAGCTACAACTTCACCGAGATCCGCGACGCCAGCCTGTCGATCGCCAACTGCGGCACGAAGTGCACGCCGCTCGACCCGGTCAATAGCGCCGGCCGCGCAATCATCGACGGCAATCCGCTGCCGCAGGCGCCGCGCTGGACGGTCAACGCGTCGGCACGCTACCAGTGGAACCTGGCCGACGGCCAGCTGTACGCGCTGACCGACTGGTCGTATCGCAGCAAGATCAACTTCTTCCTGTACGAGTCGGTCGAGTTCACCGGCAAGCCGCTGACCGAAGGCGGCCTGCGAGTGGGCTACATCTTCGGCAACGGCAAGTATGAAGTCGCCGCGTTCGGCCGCAACATCCTCGACAACCGCCGCATCACGGGCGGCATCGACTTCAACAACCTGACCGGCTTCATCAACGAGCCGCGCACGCTGGGCGTCCAGTTCAAGGGCAACTTCTAAGGTGGGTTTGGGGTAAGGTCCGTCGGACCTGACCCCGATGTTGCACGATGGCCGCGATTCAGTCGCGGCCTTTTTTTTGAACTCGTCCGCAAGAAAGGCGTCGAACCTGACCTCCAGGAGACTGCCATGCCCAGACCCCTTCGCATCGAATTCCCCGGCGCCATCCATCACGTGACGTCACGAGGCGATCGCCGCCAGACCATTTTTTTTGACGATGGCGACCGCCGCGCATGGCTGAAAATATTCAACGAGGTCTGTACGAGCTTCAATTGGACGGTGCACGCGTTCTGCCAGATGGGCAATCACTTTCATCTGATGATTGAGACGCCGGATGCCAATCTCGCGGGTGGCATGCGCCAGCTCAATGGCCGCTACACGCAATGCTTCAACCGCCGTCACGAGACAGTCGGACATTTATTCCAGGGCCGCTATCACGCGGTGCTGGTGCAGCGTCAATCGTACTTACTGGAATTGATGCGCTACATGGTTCTCAACCCGGTGCGGGCGGGGATGGTCGAGACTGCCGGCGGTTGGCCGTGGAGCAGCTACGCGATGACGTGCGGGCTGGCTGCGGCGCCTGATTGGCTGGAAGTGAGTTGGGTGCTGAGTCAATTCAGCGGGGAGCGCGCTCCGGCGATCAGGGCGTATCGTGAATTTGTCGCGCAGGGACACGGTCTCGGGAGTCCCTTGGCCAGCGGCCGGCTCGTTCTCGGCGACGATGCGTTCGTCGCTCAGTTCGGCGGCGGCGACAAGGGCGGGGTCAGGTCCGCCGGACCTGACCCCAGGGCTTAGGCCACGGCTCAAACTTGCAATAAATTAGGTCTTGGTGAATACTGTATGCATTTACAGTAGTCCCGTCCCCGCGTGAACGCTTCGGCCCGAAAAATTATCCACTGCGATTGCGATTGTTTCTACGCTTCGGTCGAGATGCGCGACGATCCGTCGCTGCGCGATGTGCCGCTCGCCGTCGGCGGCCGCCCCGACCAGCGGGGCGTCGTCGCCACCTGTAACTACGACGCGCGCCGCTACGGCATCCATTCGGCCATGGCCACCGCCACCGCCCTCAAGCTGTGTCCCGACCTGGTGGTCATCCCTCCCAACATGGAGAAGTACCGCGTCGCCTCGCGCCAGATCTTGGCCATCTACGGCGACTACACCGACCTGGTCGAGCCGCTGTCGCTCGACGAGGCTTATCTCGACGTCTCCAATTCGCCGCACTGCAAGGGCAGCGCCACCCTGATCGCGCAGCAGATCCGCCAGCGCATCTTCGACACGGTCGGCATCACCGCGTCGGCGGGCGTGGCGCCCAACAAGTTCGTCGCCAAGATCGCCAGCGACTGGAACAAGCCCGATGGCCTGTTCCTGGTGCGCCCGGACGAAGTCGACGCCTTCGTCGCCGCGCTGCCGGTCAAGAAGCTGCACGGTGTCGGCAAGGTCACCGCGGCGAAACTGAATGGCCTGGGCGTGCAGACCTGCGACGACCTGCGCGGCTGGACCATGCAGGAGCTGCAGCACCACTTCGGCAGCTTCGGCGCGCGCCTGCACGACCTGTGCCGCGGCATCGACAACCGCGTGGTGTCGAACGAGCGCGAACGCAAGTCGGTCAGCGTCGAGGAGACCTACACCCCCGATGTGCCGGATCTCGCCGCGTGCCTGGCGCTGCTGCCCGAGCTGTACGAAAGCCTGCAGGGCCGCATCAGGCGCGCCGGCGCCGAGCGCCATGTGCACAAGCTGTTCGCCAAGATCAAATTCGCCGATTTCGCCCAGACGACGGTCGAATGCGTCGGCGCCGCGCCCGACCCGGCGCAGTACGCGCGCCTGATGGAAACCGGCTTCCTGCGCCGGAACATGCCGGTGCGCCTGCTCGGCCTGGGCGTGCGCCTGGGCGAGGAGGAGACGCTGGCGCAGCTGTCCCTGTTCGCCGATGGCGCAGAACTCTGAGGCGCGCGCAAGGCCCAGTTGAAGTAAACATTTTCTACCCAACAGCGACGATTCCCGGCTCTTCCGAGCGTGTAGAATGTCGTTCCTTCTGTAATGCTGAAACAATCGGATATCAATTATGTGGTTTAAGAATCTCCAGATTTACCGCCTGCCCGCACCATGGAATTTCACCCCTGAGGAACTGGAAGCGGCCCTCGAGCCGAACAGCTTCGTGCCAGCCACCAGCAACGAGCTGCTGCGCCAGGGCTGGGACAAGCCGCGTCCGAACGGCGGCCTGGTCCACGTCGTCAACAAGCAGATGCTGATCCAGCTGGGCACCGAGAAGAAGCTGCTGCCAGGTTCGGTCATCAACCAGGTGGCCAAGGCCAAGGCGGCCGAATTGGAAGAAGCACAAGGTTTCGCGCCAGGCAAGAAGGCGATGAAGGAATTGAAAGAGCGCGTGGCCGACGAACTGCTGCCGCGCGCATTCAGCATCCGCAGCAACGTGTACACCTGGATCGATCCGGTCAACGGCTGGCTGGTGGTCGATGCGGCCAGCCCGGCCAAGGCCGACGACGTGATCAAGCTGCTGCTCAAGGCGGTCGACAAGCTGCCGCTCGAGAGCCTGCGCGTGCAGCGTTCGCCGGTCGCGGTGATGACGGCATGGCTGGAGACGGACGAGGCGCCGGTCGGCTTCACCGTGGACCAGGACACCGAGCTGCGCGCCACCGGCGAGAGCAAGGCCGCGGTGCGCTACGTGAAGCACGCGCTGGAAGCGGACGACATCCGCCGCCACATCGCCGCCGGCAAGCAGTGCACGCGCCTGGCGATGACGTGGAACGACAAGGTCTCGTTCGTGCTGACCGAGTCGCTGGCGATCAAGGGCATCAAGCCGCTCGACGTGATCAAGGAAAACGACGCGTCGACACGCAACGACGAAGAGCGCTTCGACAACGACATGATGATGATGACGGGCGAACTGGCGCAGATGATGGCCGACGTCGTCGAAGCCCTTGGCGGCGAAGCGAAGGCGTAAGCGGAAGTATGGGGTCAGGTCCGCCGGACCTGGCCCCGAATTTGTCACAGCGGCTGGAACACCCCGGCCGCTTTGTTCTTGGTGACGTTATCCCACCCGAACACCTGGCCGTTCATGGCCACGTACACGCCAGGCTGCAAGGTCTGCGCGACGCCCGTAGCAAATCCCAGATTGAACAGCGCATCCGAATTCGCGATCTCGTAAGGGATCATCGCGCCGGTCAACACGATCGCCTTGTCCAGCTTTGCCGCGCCCAGCACGCCGGCGGTCTCGCGCATCGTGTCGGTGCCGTGGATGATGACGATGGCTTTCTCTGCCGCCGCCTTGCACGACGCCAGCACGCGCGCGCGGTCGACGTCCTGCATGTCGAGCGAATCGAGCAGCGGCAGCACTTCCAGTTCGACCGGAATGGTCATGCGCGTGCGCGCCAGCACCGCCGGCAAATGGCTGGCGGCGAAATCGAGCTTGCCGGTCAGCTCGTCGTAGTGCTTGTCGAAGGTGCCGCCGGTGGCGATGATCCGCAAATTCATGGTGATGTGTGGTGTGTGTGAAAAGTGCCTCATGATAGCGCCTCGCACACGTGCTGTCGAAAACCTTGTATCCGGTTGTGACTACGCTAGAATCTTCATCAGCGCACCGCTACACTCGATCCAATGAAAACGCTCGCTCCAGGAACTGTCATCTTTCACCGCCACCGCGGCTACGGTGTGATCACGCATGTCAATTTGCTCACGGGCTGGATCAGCGCGCGCTTCGGCAGCGAGCAGCGCACGCTCGACCTGAACCTGTCCACCGACGACGTGCAGCACGCCGACGGCGAAGCGATCCTGTTCCGCCGTGCGCCGCCCGACCGCATGCCGCACGCGCGCCTGATGGCGATGGTGCGCGCTTTGCATGAGGCCGGTTACGAGAAGCTGTACCTGTACTCGTGGCCGAAGCCGTCCGGCCTGCACTGGCGCTGGCATCTGTTCACCGGCCAGCGCAACTGGATGCAGCGGCCGTGGCGCGAAGGCTGGTACGGCTCGGGCGCCGACTACAACGTCAATCCGGTGATGGGCTGGGGCGATTCGCCAGGCGCCTCGACCGACGAGCTGATCACCGCGCTGGCCAAGTTCGATCCGCAGGGGCTGGCGCAGGCGCTGGGGCGCGACGACGACCACACCGACTGGTTCAGGGGCGTGTGCGATGCGCTGCTGCCGGGGTACATGTACAGCCTCGATATGGAACGCGCGACGGCGGGCGGCCTGAAGGAAGTGCCGCCGGTGCCGGTGATTCCGGTGCGCGCGACCTTGCCGGCGTATGCGGGGCCGCAGATTGCCTGGCCGCCGGGATGGGCCGGCCTGTGGACGCGCGCCCACGTGGTGCCTGCGCCGCCAATCAGTATTACCGGCTGAAGCTCTGGACGCGGACCAAGGGCTGGCGTCAGGTCCGGCGGACCTGACCCCGGTTTTGCCGCCGCCGCGTGCCGAAGTCAGCGAGCCAGCACCTCGGAATTCAAAATCCCGCTCGGCTTGCCCTCGGCGAAGTTGACGATGTTGCGGAACGCCGCCTCGAAATACAGCTCGTAGCTGTCCTTCTCGACATACCCCAGGTGCGGCGTCGCCAGCACCGTCGGCATGCGCAGCAGCGGCGCATCCGGCGCCAGCGGCTCGCTGGTAAACACATCCAGCGCCGCCGCCCCCGGCCGTCCCTGCGGCAGCGCCGCCTCCAGCGCGCCTTCCTCGACCAGCTCAGCCCGGCTGGTATTGACGAACAGCGACGCGCACTTCATGCGCGCCAGGTCCTGGGCCGTGACAATCCCGCGCGTCGCATCTACCAGCCGCAGATGCACCGTCAGCACATCGGCCCGCTCGAAGAACTCTTCCTGCGACCCGGCGGCTTGAAAACCGTCCGCCAGCGCCGCCGTCCGGCTCGCCTCGCGTCCCCACACCAGCACGCTCATGCCGAACGCCTTGCCGTAGCCCGCCACCATCTTGCCGATCTTGCCGTAGCCCCAGATCGCCAGCGTCTTGCCCTTCAACACGCTGCCGAGTCCATTGAGCGCCGGATTGATCGACGCCGTCTGCCACAGCCCGTCCTTCAGGTTGTTCGCGTACGGCACGATCTTGCGGCTCGCCGCCATGATCAGCGCCCAGGTCAGCTCGGCCGGCGCGACCGGCGATCCCACGCCCTCGGCGATCGCCACGCCGCGGGCGGTCGCCGCCGCCACGTCGATGTGGCCGGCCACCTTGCCGGTCTGCGAGATCAGCTTCAGGTTGGGCAGCTTGGCCAGCAGCGCGCTGGTGATGGCGGTGCGCTCGCGGATCAACACCAGCGCATCGTACGTCCCCAGCCGGATCGCCAGCTGGCCCAGGCCGCGCGTCGAATTGTTGAACACCTTCACCTCATGCCCGTCCAGCAGCTTGAAGCAATCCAGGTTGCGCACGGCATCCTGATAGTCGTCGAGGACAGCTATTTTCATTGGTATTGGTAGAAAGATAATAAAACTTCGTAGGTAAATAACAGGAATTCCGCGGCCCCGAGTAGCCTACTACTTTAGTCAACTACTATTACTACATTTTCGCGGTTTTGGCGTTTTAATCATCGTTTTGCAGGTGTACAATCGGCGCGATATTTTGAGAATTTGACTAGACCGCTTTCGAAATTACTTGCGTAGTCAAGTTTTTTTCCAGCCGCGCCGAGCGCGCTGTGCCGACCGCCGCGCTGCGTTCACGCCGGCGGTCCCGACCAGAATTCTTAATTGTTTTGGAGGTACCGCATGAACCAGCCCGCCATGAAAGGCATATCCGCCTTGAACGTCCCAGCTTACATCAAACACCAAAAACTGATCAATTGGGTCGCGGAAATCGCCGCGCTGGCCAAGCCGGACCGCATCTACTGGTGCGACGGCTCGCAGGAAGAATACGACCGCCTGTGCGCCGAGATGGTCGCCGCCGGCACGATGAAAAAGCTGAACCCGGCCAAGCGCCCGAACTCCTTCCTGGCGCTGTCCGATCCGACCGACGTCGCGCGGGTCGAAGACCGCACCTTCATTTGCAGCGCCACGAAAGAGCAGGCCGGCCCGACCAACAACTGGATGGCGCCCGCCGAAATGCGCGAGACGCTGCACGGCCTGTTCGACGGCTGCATGGCCGGCCGCACGATGTACGTGGTGCCGTTCTCGATGGGCCCACTCGGCTCGCCGATCGCCCACATCGGCGTCGAGCTGTCCGACACGCCTTATGTCGCCGTCAACATGCGCATCATGACGCGCATGGGCCGCGCGGTGTACGACGTGCTGGGCGACGACGGCGAGTTCGTGCCGGCGGTGCACACCGTCGGCGCACCGCTGCAGGAAGGCCAGAAGGATGTCGCCTGGCCGTGCAACGCCACCAAGTACATCGTCCACTTCCCCGAGACGCGCGAGATCTGGTCGTACGGCTCCGGCTACGGCGGCAACGCGCTGCTGGGCAAAAAGTGCTTCGCGCTGCGCATCGCCTCGAACATGGGCCAGCAGGAAGCCAAGGCCGGCGGCGACGGCTGGCTGGCCGAGCACATGCTGATCCTCGGCGTCGAATCGCCGGAAGGGAAGAAGCACTACGTCGCGGCGGCTTTCCCGTCGGCCTGCGGCAAAACCAATTTCGCGATGATGATCCCGCCGGCCGGCTTCAACGGCTGGAAGGTCACCACGGTCGGCGACGACATCGCCTGGATCAAGCCGGGCAAGGACGGCCGCCTGGTCGCGATCAATCCGGAAGCGGGCTACTTCGGCGTCGCGCCGGGCACCAACGAAAAGACCAACGCCAACTGCATGGCTTCCATGCGCGAGAACTCGATCTTCACCAACGTCGCGCTGACCGACGACGGCGACGTGTGGTGGGAAGGCCTGACCAAGGAAGCACCGGCGCACCTGATCGACTGGCAGGGCAAGGACTGGACGCCGGCATCGGGCACCAAGGCCGCGCACCCGAACTCGCGCTTCACCGTCGCGGCGACGCAGAACCCGGTGCTCGACCCGTCGTGGGACGATCCGGCCGGCGTGCCGATTTCGGCCTTCATCTTCGGCGGGCGCCGTTCGACCACGGTGCCGCTGGTGACCGAAGCGCGCGACTGGACCGAGGGCGTGTACATGGCCGCGACGATGGGCTCGGAGACGACGGCCGCTGCCGCCGCCAAGATCGGCGTGGTGCGGCGCGACCCGTTCGCGATGCTGCCGTTCATCGGCTACAACATGAGCGACTACTTCCAGCACTGGCTCGACATGGGCAAGAAGCATCCGGAAAAAATGCCGAAGATCTTCTGCGTGAACTGGTTCCGCACCGACGACGAAGGCAACTTCGTGTGGCCTGGATTCGGCGACAACATGCGCGTGCTGAAGTGGATGCTGGACCGGATCGATGGCAAGGCCGGCGGCGTCGAGCACCTGTTCGGCATCACGCCGCGGTACGAGGACATGAACTGGGAAGGGCTCGAGTTCAGCCGCGAGCAGTTCGACAAGATCACCTCGATCGACGCCGACGCGTGGAAGGAAGAAGTGAAGCTGCACGACGAACTGTTCGACAAGCTGGCGTATCACCTGCCGCGGGAACTGGTGGAAACGCGCAAGGCGCTCGAGTCGCGCATGGCGGCGTAACAGCGATTCAGCGGCGCCGAAAAAAAGGGGTCAGGTCCGTCGGACCTGACCCCATTTTTATTTCAGCAGTGGCACCAGATACTTCCCGGTCACGCTGTTCTTGTCCTTCGCCACATCCTCCGGCGTCCCGAACGACACGATCTGCCCGCCCCCGGCGCCGCCTTCCGGCCCCAAATCCACAATCCAGTCCGCCGTCTTGATCACGTCGAGGTTGTGCTCGATGACGACCAGCGTATTGCCCTGGTCGCGCAGGCGATGCATCACCTTCAGCAGCAAGTCGATGTCCTGGAAGTGCAGGCCGGTGGTCGGCTCGTCGAGGATGTACAGCGTGCGCCCCGTATCGCGCTTCGACAGCTCCAGCGACAACTTGACCCGCTGCGCCTCGCCGCCCGACAGCGTGGTCGCGCTCTGTCCCAGCTTGATGTAGCCGAGGCCCACGTCGAGCAGCGTCTGCAGCTTCCTCGCGATGACCGGCACCGGCTTGAAGAACTCGTGCGCGTCCTCCACCGTCATGTCCAGCACTTCGGTGATGTTCTTGCCCTTGTACTGCACCTCGAGCGTCTCGCGGTTGTAGCGCTTGCCGTGGCAGACGTCGCACGGCACGTACACGTCCGGCAGGAAGTGCATCTCGACCTTGATCACGCCGTCGCCCTGGCACGCTTCGCAGCGCCCGCCCTTGACGTTGAACGAGAAGCGCCCGGCGCTGTAGCCGCGCTCCTTCGCCGTCGGCACCGTCGAGAACAGGTCGCGGATCGGCGTGAACAGGCCGGTGTAGGTGGCCGGATTCGAACGCGGCGTGCGCCCAATCGGCGCCTGGTCGACCGAGATCACCTTGTCGAAGTGTTCCAGGCCGCTGATCGAATCGTGCGGCGCCGGCTCGGTCTGCGAGCCGTAGAGGTGGCGCGACAGCGCCGGGTACAGCGTGTCGTTCACCAGGGACGACTTGCCCGAGCCGGACACGCCGGTCACGCAGGTCATCAGGCCGACCGGCAGGTGCAGCGACACCTTCTTCAGGTTGTTGCCGGTCGCGCCGGTGATCAAGAGCTGCTTGTCCGGATTGGCCGCGTGGCGCTTCTTCGGCACCGCGATCTTCAGCGTGCCGTTCAGGTACTTCGCGGTCAGCGACTTCTTGTTTTTCAGGATCTGCGCCAGCGTGCCTTCGGCGCACACCTCGCCGCCGTGCGCGCCCGCGCCAGGACCCATATCGACGATGTAGTCGGCGGTGCGGATCGCGTCTTCGTCGTGCTCCACCACCAGCACGGTGTTGCCGATGTCGCGCAGGTGCTTGAGCGTTTCGATCAGGCGGTCGTTGTCGCGCTGGTGCAGGCCGATCGACGGCTCGTCGAGCACGTACATCACGCCGGTCAGGCCGGAGCCGATCTGCGACGCCAGCCGGATGCGCTGCGCCTCGCCGCCCGACAGCGTGTCGGCGCTGCGGTCGAGCGACAGGTAATCGAGGCCGACGTTATTGAGGAACTTCAGGCGCGAGATGATCTCCTTGATCACGCGGTCGGCGATGTCCTTCTTGGCGCCCTTGAGCGTCAGCTTCTCGAAGTACGCCAGGCAGTCGCGCAGCGGCTTGTTGGCCACTTCGTAGATCGCGCGCTGCTGCTTGCCGGCGCCCAGCTTGACGTAGCGCGCTTCCACGCGCAGGCGCGCGCCTTCGCACGACGGGCACTTTTTCTCGTTGATGAACTTCGCCAGTTCCTCTTTCACCGCCATCGAATCGGTCTCGCGATAACGGCGCTGCAGGTTGGTGACGACGCCTTCGAAGGTGTGCTCGCGGATTACGGTGCGGCCGCGCTCATTGACATAGGTGAACGGGATCGAAGTCTTGCCCGAGCCGTACAGCACCGCCTTTTGCGCCGCTTCCGGCAGCTGCTCGAACGGCTTGTCGATGTCGAAGTCGTAGAACGCGGCCAGGTTCGACAGCATCTGGAAGTAGAACTGGTTGCGGCGGTCCCACCCCTTGATGGCGCCCGACGCGAGCGACAGGTTGGGAAAGGCGACGATGCGCTTCGGGTCGAAGAACTCGATGTGGCCGAGGCCATCGCACTCCGGGCAGGCGCCCATCGGATTGTTGAACGAGAACAGGCGCGGCTCGAGTTCCTGCAGCGAGTAGCCGCAGACGTTGCACGCGAACTTGTTGGAGTAGACATGCTCCGCGGCCGAATCCATTTCGAGCGCCACGGCGCGGCCATCGGCCAGGCGCAGCGCGGTCTCGAACGATTCGGCCAGGCGCTGCTTGATCTCGGCGTTGACCTTGACGCGGTCGATCACCACGTCGATGGTGTGCTTCTCGGTTTTCTTCAAGGTCGGCATGTCGTCGATCTCGTAGATCTTCGCCTCGTGCGTGCCGCTCTGGATACGGAAACGCACGAAGCCCTGCGCCTGCATCGACGCGAACAGGTCGGCGTGCTCGCCCTTGCGATTGGCGACCACCGGCGCGAGGATCATCAGCTTGGTGCCTTCTTCCATCGCCAGCACGGCGTCGACCATCTGCGACACCGTCTGCGCGGCCAGCGGATGCTCCGAGTGATCGGGGCAGTACGGCGTGCCGACGCGCGCGTACAGCAGGCGCAGGTAGTCGTGGATTTCGGTGACGGTGCCGACGGTCGAACGCGGATTGTGCGAGGTGGCTTTCTGCTCGATCGAGATGGCCGGCGACAGGCCTTCGATCAGGTCGACGTCGGGCTTTTCCATCAGCTGCAGGAACTGGCGCGCGTAGGCCGACAGCGACTCGACGTAGCGGCGCTGGCCTTCGGCGTACAGCGTGTCGAACGCCAGCGACGACTTGCCGGAGCCGGACAGGCCGGTGATCACCGTCAGCTTGTTGCGCGGCAGGTCGAGGTTGATGTTCTTCAGGTTGTGCGTGCGGGCGCCGCGGATGCGGATCTGTTCCATGTATTGTGCTTTCAATGGGTGAAGCGAGGCCGGCGCGCACGAAAAAACCTGGGTCGGCGGGGCCAAAAAAGGGACAACCTGTAACTATAGCCGTGTTTCAATTCCGGCGCGCTCGCGAGTCACGATCGGCGCGCCTGCGCCGCTTGCCGACGCGATGACGACTACTGTATATAATAACAGTATTATTGCTCACTGCAAACGGTAGAATACGGGCCTAGTTGGGCTGGATCTCCGGCTTTCCAATGGCAAATATGCCAGAAGTTCAAAATAAAGTTCGGATTCGCGAGCGGCGTCAGCAAATGTAAAAAAATCCATTTCTGACTGGGGGAAGTTTTGCCATAATGGCGTGTTCGCGAGGACACCGATACCCTGGCGCTTAGTCAAGTGCAGAGCCAGGGCCCACAAAAATCAGAGGAGCATTACATGGCATCTGTTAACAAGGTCATCATCGTCGGCAACCTGGGCCGCGATCCGGAAATCCGCTACATGCCGAGCGGCGACGCGATCGCCAACATCGCCGTGGCCACTTCGTACAAATCGAAGGACCGCAACACCGGCGAGCAGAAAGAGCTGACCGAGTGGCACCGTATTTCGTTCTTCGGCCGCCTGGCCGAGATCGTTGGTCAATACCTGAAGAAGGGTTCGTCGGTCTACGTCGAAGGCCGCCTGCAGACCCGCAAGTACACCGACAAGGATGGCGTCGAGAAGTACGCAACCGACATCATCGCCGAGAACATGCAGATGCTGGGCGGTCGCCAGGGCATGGGCGGCGACGCCGGCATGGATGACGGCGGCTACGAGAGCAGCGCCCCGAGCCGTCCGCAGCCGCAGCAGCAGCGCCAGGCGCCGCCGGCCCCGGCCGCGCGTCCGCAGCCGAAGCCGGCTCCGAACTTCTCGGACATGGACGACGACATCCCGTTCTAAGAAATTTGCGTCTCAGCCAAAAGCGCCTTGCAGTTCAAGGCGCTTTTTTGTTGTCGCAGTCATTTGAGAATAATGGCGACAAACATCATGACGCTGAAAATAATTCCACCCACGACGACAAACACGCCAATAAAGTGCGTGCGCTAGCTCCGCTAGCTCTTCACGCGCCGCGGGCCAAGGGCGGGGGTCAGGTCCGGTGGACCTGACCCCGGGGTTGTCGGCGCAAAAAAATAGCCACGCCGTGATTTCACGGGTGGCTATTTTCGTATCCGCCGCGCGGATTAGTGCTTCTGTTCTTGCTTCGCGCCACCGCCCGCGCCTTTGTCGCTGCCGGCTTTCTCACGGCTCATGTGGTCATGGCTGGACTTGTCGCTGTCGTGGCCCGGCGTCTTCGTTGCCTTGGCATCGGCTTCGGTTTCAGGGCTGCCCGACTGGCGGTTCTGGGTATCGGTCGATTTCGATTGGGTCATGGTGTCTCCTTGGTTGCTCTGTAGGTAGGTCATGATGGGGCGCGCACGGGACCGCGTCTGTGCGCCAAACCACGGTCGGAAATCGGATGCCGCGCGCTCCTGTTATATCATTCTGCTGATCCGGGCCGGCATATCCGGCGCTTTTTTCCCATCAGGAGTTTTCATGACCTCAATCGCAGCCCTTCGCGGCGCCCTCATCGCCGCTGTCCTCGGCGTCGCCCTGACCGCGCACGCGGACAGTTTCACTTCTTCCGCGTCGAGCGCCGGCTCGGCGTCGATCGGCAGCATCTCGGATTCGTTCGGCGCGTCGAGCAACAGCTCGAGCGGCGACAACAAGCGCGCCGACGGCCGCTATCGCCTCACCGACATCGGCGACGCCCCGGGCCGCGCCGGCGTCGCGCGCCTGACCATGCAGGGCGGCGACCCGCATCAGCGCATCGTGCTGGACCTGCCGAAAGCCGTCGTGCAGAAGCAGGGTTTTGTAACAGGCGACTTCGTGCACGCCAAAAACCGCGACTACGGCATCGAGTTCGCGCGCGACGACACCCGCACCGCGTTCTACCTGGTGCTGGCCGACGAGTGGTTCAACGAGCTGGCGGCGCGCAAGGTCACCATCTGATGATAGGCCGCGCGCTCGTGCTGGCGCTGGTGTTCGCGGCCGGCGCGGCGCAGGCGTCGTCCCACTCGTCGCGCTTCTGCGACCGCACGCAGGAGCTCACCGCCAGCCAGCAGGACAAGCTGTTGCGCTTCGCCGCCGTCGTGCGCGAGGAGCTGGCGCTGACCGAAGGCGGCGCCGCGCTGATCAGCCGCTCGGGACTCGACCTGTCGCGCTTCAACATCCGCTATTCACACGCCGCGGTCGCCTGGCGCGGCGACAGCGGCGCCTGGACCGCGCGCCAGCTGTACTACGCCTGCGACGAGAAGCGGCCGCGCGTGTTCGACCAGGGCCTGGCCGGATTCGCGATGGGCACCGACGATCCCGCGCTGGGCTACGTGTCGATCGTGCGCATGCCGGCCGACGCGGCCGACGCCATCAAACGCGCTTCGCTCGACACGCCACGCGCGCTGCACCTGGTGGCGGCGCGCTACAGCGCCAACGCCTATCCGTTCAGCCTCCTGTACCAGAACTGCAACCAGTGGGTCGCGGAGATGATCGCCGCGGGCTGGGGCGGCCTGTCCGACGGCGACGACCTGCGCGAGCGCGCCCAGCGATGGCTGCGCGAGTCGCGCTATTCGCCGGAGCCGGTCGCGGTGGGCTCGCGCCTGCTGATGATCGCGGCGTCGTTCATCCCGTTCCTGCACCTGGACGACCATCCCGATGCGGACCGCGACGCGATGCTGCTGCAAGTGAGCCTGCCGACGGCGCTGGAAGGGTTTGTGCGCGAGCGCATCGCCGGCAGCGAGCGCGTCGAGGTGTGCCACGATGAGCGCCGCGTCGTGGTGCATCGCGGCTGGACGCCGGTCGCCGCGGGCTGCGTGCCAGGCGCGGACGACCGCGTATTGTCGCTGGAGTAGCCGCGATGCACAAGGGAGTCATCTACGCTTTGCTGGCCGCGGCGCTGTTCGGCGCCAGCACGCCGTTTGCCAAGACGCTGGTCGGCCAGGTCGCGCCGGTCGGACTGGCCGGCATGCTGTATCTCGGCAGCGGCCTGGGGCTGCTCGCCTGCATCGCGGTGCGCGCGCTGTCGGGCGGCGACAAGCCGGCCGGATTGTCGAAGTCCGACCTGCCGTGGCTGGCCGGCGCGATCGCCGCCGGCGGCATCGCGGGCCCGGTGCTGCTGATGATCGGACTGTCGCTGACGGCGGCGTCCACCGCGTCGCTGCTGCTGAACATGGAGGGCGTGCTGACGTCGATGCTGGCGTGGTTCGTCTTCAAGGAGAACTTCGACCGGCGCATCTTCATCGGCATGCTGTTCATCGTGGCGGCCGGCGCGCTGCTGTCGTGGGACCAGGCGCCGGCGCTCGGCGTGCCTTGGGGCGCGCTGGCCATCATCGGCGCCTGCCTGTGCTGGGGCGTCGACAACAACCTCACGCGCAAGGTCTCCGCCAGCGACGCGCTGCAGATCGCCTGCGCGAAAGGCCTCGCGGCGGGCATTGTCAATCTCGGCATCGCGTTTGCGCTCGGATTCCGCCTGCCCGCGCCGGGGACGGTGGCGCTGGCGGCGCTGGTCGGATTCGGCGGCTATGGCCTCAGCCTGGTGATGTTCGTGCTGGCGCTGCGCCACCTCGGCACCGCGCGAACGGGTGCGTATTTTTCGGCCGCGCCGTTTGTCGGCGCTGCGATCTCGCTGCTGGCGCTGCGCGAGACGCCGGGTGCGCTGTTCTGGGTTGCCGCGGCGCTGATGGGCGCCGGGATCTGGCTGCACCTGTCCGAGCGGCACGAGCACGATCACACGCACGAGCGGCTGTCTCATGCGCACACGCATAGCCACGACGAGCATCATCAGCATGAGCACGACGCCGATTGGGATGGCACGGAGCCGCATTCGCATCCGCATGAGCACGAGCCGATGACGCACGCGCATCCGCACTACCCTGATATCCACCATCGTCACGAACATTGAAAACAACATGAAACTTATTCCGGTTGCGCTGGCGCTTGCCTGCGCCGCGCCAGCCCTAGCCCAAGACCACGATCACGCGGCGATGATGGCGGCGAAGCCGCAAGCGATGGCAATGGAGCCGCACGCGATGCCGATGACCGGCGCGTTCGGCCCGTACAAGATGTCGCGCGATGCCTCCGGCACCAGCTGGCAGCCCGACGCCACGCCGATGGACGGCATCCACAACATGGACGGCGACTGGATGACCATGTGGCACGGGAACGTCACCGCCGTCTACGACCATCAGGGCGGCCCGCGCGGCGGCAAGCAAACCTTCGCCGAGAGCATGCTGATGTTCATGGCGCAGCGCCCGATGGGCGCGGACGGCACGCTGGGCCTGCGCGCGATGGCGTCGCTCGATCCGACCATGGGCAAAGCCGGCTATCCGCTGCTGTTCCAGGCCGGGGAGACCGCCGACGGCCACCACGCGCTGGTCGACCGCCAGCATCCGCACGACTTGCTGATGGAGCTGTCGGCCAGCTACAGCCGCAAGCTCGGCCCCGCCAGTTCGGCCTTCGTCTACGCCGGCCTGCCAGGCGAGCCGGCGCTTGGGCCGTCCGCCTACATGCACCGCGCCTCCGGCATGGACAATCCCGAGGCGCCATTGACCCACCACTGGCTCGACTCGACCCACGTCGCGTTCGGCGTGGTCACCGCCGGTTACGTGTGGAACAAGCTGAAGCTGGAGGCGTCGGTGTTCAACGGCCGCGAGCCGGACCAGTATCGCTGGAACATGGAAGTGCGCAAGCTCGATTCGGCGTCCGCGCGGCTGTCGTGGAATCCGACGCCGGAATGGGCGCTGCAGGTCAGCCACGGGCGCCTCGACAGCCCCGAAGGTTTGGAGCCGGAGATGTCGGTGCGGCGCACCACCGCCTCGGCCAGCTACCAGCACGCGCTGGTCGGCCGGCCGATGCAGACCACCTTCGCGTGGGGCCGCAACAAGCGCGATCCGGGCCAGGCCACCGACGGCTACCTGCTCGAGTCGGCGCTGCACGTGGACCCGGCGACGTCGCTGTTCGCACGCTTCGAGCGCGTCGCCAACGACGAACTGTTCGATCACGACTCGCCGCTGCACGGCCAGGCCTTCAACGTGCGCAAGCTGTCGGCGGGATTCGCGCGCGATGTGTTCAGCGCCGGCCAGGTGCGCTTCAGCGCCGGCGCGCTGGCTAGCAAGTACTGGAAGCCGGGCGTGCTGGACCAGTTCTACGGCGCCAATCCGACGTCGTTCATGGTGTTTTTCCGCGCCAGGCTGGCGCCCCCCGCATCGCGGCCGTGAAGAAGCGGTAGCAGTTGCGGCCGGCGCTCTTGGCGGCGTACATCGCGGCGTCGGAGTTGTCGACCAGTTCTTCCGGCCTGCAGCCGTCGCGGGGATACACGCTGATGCCGATGCTGGCGGAAATGGCCGCGTGGCCCGCGGCCAGCGCGAACGGCTGGCGCAGGTCGTCCAGGATTTCCGCGGCGATCAGGTCGATGTGCGAGGCCTCGGTGACGTCGCTCAGGATTACCGTGAATTCGTCGCCGCCCAGGCGCGCCACGGTGTCCGTCACGCGCGTGCGAACCTTGATGCGCCCGGCGACCTGCTGCAGCAGTTCGTCTCCCGCGGCGTGCCCCATCCGGTCGTTGACCTCCTTGAAGCCGTCGAGGTCGACGAACAGCAGCGCCAGCGACAGGTGGGTGCGCGCCGCATGCTGGACTTCGTGCTCGAGCCGTTCGCGGAACAGGCCGCGGTTCGGCAGGTCGGTGAGCACGTCGTGGTCGGCGCGGCGCTGGATGCGTTCCTCTGCGAGCTTGCGCACGGTGATGTCGCGCGCATTGCCGGCGATCGCTTCGCAGCGCCCGGCGGGATTCAAGACCGGCATCAGCAGGTATTCGAATGTGCGGGTGCTGCCATCGGGGGCGGCGAACTGCATCTCGCCCCGGTAGGCGTCGCCGCTTCGAATCGCTCCTTGCACAAGGTCGGCGATGTCGGGAACGAATTTGTGCGCCAGCTCGAAGAAGTCGGCGTCGGCCAGTTCGGCCGGCGTGCGCTGAAACGCCGCGGCAAAGGCCGGGTTGGCGTAGATGAGCGCGCCGCTCGGCTCGGCGATGTAATTGAGGTCGGGCGAACTGGCCAGCAGAGCCTGGAACAGCCGCGCGCGCCGGTCCTTCATTTCGGTGAACTGGGCCAGCGATTCGGCCACCGCCTGGTCGATCGCTTCGTTGAACCGGGTGATGTCGACCGCCTCGGCGTGCGCGTTGCCCCACATCCGCAGCACGCTGGCGCGCAGCGCGCGAAATTCGGCAATCGCTTCGTTGACGTCGAACCCCTGGGTAAATCGCGACAGGCCGTGCAGCTCGGCGTCGGTGACTTCCGGCGCCAACGGCCCCTTGCCCTTCGATTTGTCCTCCTGCTCGACAGCAGTCTGCGCGCGATCGAGGTCGACTGCGATGGCCAGCAAAATACCGCGCGCGTGATCGCGCAGGTCGGCCCGCCCCAGGTTGAACGCGTGGGGACTCTCCCTGGCAAACTTTTCCCATTCGTTCAGGATCGGTTCGATTTGATTGCGGATGAACGTGGCAAGCTGCATAGGGACGGGCCAGCAAAAAACAATTAGACAGCCCGGAAGGCCGACCGTTCCATTATGCGCCGTCGCGCGGGCGCCAAGCGAAAAAGCGGTATGATTGGCCGCATCCTTTTCCATTCCCGTCGCCCATGCTCCAGACTCCCGCATCGTTCACTCCGCTGATGTCGCCGCAAGAGCACGCCGAGCCGCTGACGTTCCTGTTCCATCAGGGCAAGCTGCTGGTGCGTGAGGACGATTTGTCGCTGCCGGACGCGGCGGCGGTCGCGGCGCTCGAACTGGGGCCGCACCAGCTGCATCCGGTCGGCCTGCTGGGCGAGCGCTACGTGCAGGCGGGCTGGGTCGACCGCGACGCGCTGCCGGCCGAGGGCTTCGGCTGGCGCGGCCTGCGCTCGATGTTCGGCGCGCTGCAGGAAGACGTGCTGGGCCTGGCCGGGCGCGCGGCGCAGATTGCCGAGTGGGCGCGCACGCACCGCTTCTGCGGCGCCTGCGGCAATCCGATGGCGCTGGCCGCGGGCGAGCGCTGCTTCCAGTGCAGCCGCTGCGGCCACCTGGCGTATCCGCGCATCTCGCCGGCCATGATGGTGCTGATCCGCAAGGGCGACCAGGTGCTGCTGGCGATGCACACGGCGTCGCCGAGCAAGCGATTCAGCCCGCTCGCCGGCTTCCTCGAAGCGGGGGAGTCGGTGGAGGAGGCGGTGCATCGCGAGGTGTTCGAGGAGGTCGGGCTGCGCGTGCACAACTTGCGGTATTTCGCCAGCCAGTCATGGCCGTTTCCGCATTCGCTGATGATCGCGTTCACCGCCGATTATCTCGATGGCGAGATCAAGGTCGACCAGGCCGAGATCAGCGAGGCGCGCTGGTTCGGCCCGGGTGACGAGTGGCCGGAGCGGATCGCGCATGTGTCGATTTCCAGCATGCTGATCGACGCGCACCGGCCGCAGGAATAATCGACGCCGCAGACCAAAACCCGGTGGCTAGGCGCCCCCGTCGCTCCGGCGGACCTGACCCCCTTTCTCAGCCGGCGCTTCTTGGGGTTTGGCGCCGGTGCCGCGCAGCTGCATGATCCGCTGCAAGGTCGAGAACCAGAACGGCGCGCCGAACAGCGCGGTCGACGCCGTGATCAGCCAGCCCGCCACCTGCATCGCGAATGCGCCATCGAGCACCGGCGGGAATGCGCTCCAGCCGATCGGCAAGGCGAACAGCTGCTCGATGGCATGCAGGTCGACCGTATTCGCCGGCGCCGCGCCCAGTTCCGCCACCGCCGCCGGATGCAGCCACAGCGTGCGGAACAGGTGGATGCTGTCGATGTTGAACATGATCGCCATCAGCAACGTGAGCAGCACGCTGACCAGCAGCGAGCGGCGCTTGTATTCGCCCGACACACGCTCCATCGCGCTGTCGAACCAGCCGGCCACGCCTTCCTGGAACGCCTTCATCTCGCCGCCGGCGCGCTGGTAGATGCCCTGCAGCGCGCGCCGCACCTGCGGATCGGCCAGCGCGTCTATGTCGCGCCCGAGCTGGGTGTAGTCGCCGGGGATGGTCTGGATCGTGTCGACCAGCGCGATGGCGAAGTGCAGCGGCTCGATGTAGGAGGGCTTGGCCTTGAGCCGATCGGCGTCGGCGCCGTCGTCGTGCGGGTTGACCAGCGCGTGGCTGTACAGCTTGCGCGCCAGTCCGGTGAACTGGGGATCGTTGAGCATGGTCTTGATGCCGTCGAGCAGGGTGTGGGCGCGCAGGTGCAGCGCCGACGCCAGGCCTTCCTGCACCGTGCTGACGGTCAGCGCGATGGTGGCGTAGCAAAAACTCATACCGATCGCGACTTCAAGGACGGTGGAGCCGAGCATGATGTTCTCCTGGTGCGATAATGACAACTCCACGCTACGCCTGGGGCCGTATGGCCGGGTTCGGTTAGCGCAAGCAAGTGTAAAAACCGCGCCGCAGCATTTTCTATATACTGTCGGCAATCGTAAATTTTTAGGTTTCCTTTCCATGTCCCACGAGCATTTTTCCGAAAAAGACTGGCGCCGCCTGCTGGTGAGCCTGGGTGAAGACCCGGACCGTCCAGGCCTGGTGGAGACGCCGGCGCGCGTGTCGAAGGCGTGGAAACACTGGACCTCGGGCTACGACCAGGATCCGGAGACCTTGTTGAAGGCCTTCGAGGACGGCGCCGAGCAGTACAACGAGCTGATCGTCGTGCGCAACATCCCGGTCTACAGCCACTGCGAGCATCACCTGGCGCCATTCTTCGGCAAGGCCACCATCGGCTATCTGCCGAACGGGAAGATCGTCGGCCTGTCCAAGCTGACCCGCCTGGTCGACTGCTTCGCCAAGCGCCTGCAGGTGCAGGAGCGCATGACGATCCAGATCGCCAACGCGCTGATGGAAGTGCTCGAGCCGAAGGCGGTCGGCGTGGTGGTCAAGTGCCGCCACCTGTGCATGGAAAGCCGCGGCATCCGCACGCCGGGCGAGGAAACCATCACCTCGGCGATGCTGGGCGAGCTGCAGCCGAACCTGGGCCTGCGCACCGAATTCCTGGCGCTGGCGCGCGACTGATGGCGGCCGCCGGCATCGCCTGGCAAGACAATCCGGAGGCGGCATTTGCCGAAGCGCGCGAGCGCGGCGTGCCGGTGCTGCTGTACTGGGGCGCCGTGTGGTGCCCGCCGTGCAACCGGATCAAATCGCTGGTGTTCGGCCGGCCCGATTTCATGGCCTTGTCCGAGTCCTTCGTCGCGCTGGCGATCGACGGCGACAGCCCCGGCGCCCAGCGCCTGGCCGAGCAGCTCAAGCTGCGCAGCTATCCGACGCTGGTGGTGGTGCGGCCCGACGGCGCCGAGATCACGCGCCTGCCGTGCGAGCTCGACGGCAAGCGCTTCGTCCACATCCTCGACGTCGCGATCAACGCGCGCTACACCGCCGGCGAATCGCTCAGCGTGGCGCTGTCGCGCGAGCGCGCGCTGTCGGACGACGAGTGGCGCCTGCTCAGTTTCTATTCGTGGGACACCGACGAGCGCCAGCTGCTCAAGAACCTCGACTTCGCGGCGATCGTCGCCAGCCTGACGCGCGCCTGCACCCTGCCGGAAGCGGCGATGCGGCTCGAGTGGCTGGGCCTGCACGCGGCGGCGATGGCCGGCGAAACCGGCGTCGACCAGGCGGCGGCGATCGCGCGCCTCGAGAACACGCTGAACGATCCGCACGTGGTGTGCCTGCAGCTCGACATCGTGATCGGTTACGCGCTCGACCTGGTGCGCTTCCTGACGGCGCCCGGCAGCGCGGCGCGGCTGGGGCTGATCGCCTCGTGGTCGCGCGCGCTGGAGACGCTGGAGCAGGACGACACGCTGAACCTGTGCGACCGGCTGGGCGCGCTGCGCACGCGGGTGCGGCTGACCCGGCTGGGCAGCGGCGACCCCGCGCTGGCGGTGGCGGCGCGCGGGCGCGTTGGCGCGGCGGTGGCCGCGGCCGACACGCCGGCGCTGCGCCACGCGGTGGTCAACGCCGGCGCCGGCATCCTGATCGATGCGGGGCTGGCGGACGAGGCGGGGGAATTATTGCAGGGCGAGCTGGCGCAATCGCATTCGCCGTTCTATTTCATGCACACGCTGGCGGCGATCGCCAAGCGCCGCGGCGACCCGGCGGGCGCGCTCGACTGGTATGAGCGGGCGTGGCAGGGCGCGACCGGCAGCGCGACGCGCCTCCAGTGGGGCACGACCTGGCTGCTGGCGCTGCTGGACCTGGCACCGGGCGACGGCGCGCGCATCGAACGCTGCGCGCAGGCGCTGGCGGCGGAATTCGATGCCACCGGCGACGCCGGCTGCCAGCGCAACCGGACGCAGGCGTCGCGCATTGCCAAGGCCTTGGCGGGTCGCGACGAGCTCGGCGAACAGCTGCTGGTGCTTCGCGATCTGGTCCTGCGCAGCTGACCGCGGACTGCGCGGCTGCGCAGATTTCAGGGAACCTGTTCCGATTCTCGCCCTCCAATGGTATTTGGGGGCGACGATGCCGAGGCCAGAATACCCCAGCGATATATCTCGCGATAAATTCGAATTGATCCGGCCGATGCTGGAAGCGGCGCGCCGCAAGACGCGTCCGCGCAAGCACGACCTGTACGACGTGTTCTGCGCGGTGCTGTACTTCCTCGACAGCGGGGTGGCGTGGCGCAGCCTGCCGCCGGAGTTTCCGCCGTGGCGCACGGTGCACGAATATTTCACGCAGTGGACGCTGGCGCGCGGCGAAGAGCGCAACCTGCTCGAACGCGCGCTGGAAGAGCTCGGCCGGGCCGAGACGCTGGACAAGTTGCGCAAGCGGGTCGGCGAATACCCCGCCGCCGCCTGAATCAACGCTTGTCGTACCAGCGAATGCTGGTACCCATGCCGAGTCGGCAAAGAGAGGCGCAACGTATTCTCTACCGCAGCATGGGTACCAGCCTTCGCTGGTACGACAATCTAAAGAATCAGCACCAGCGAGCCGATAAGCGGGTGGGCGAATACCTCGCCGCCGCTTGAATCAACGCTTGTCGTACCAGCGAATGCCGGTAGCCATGCTGAGTCGGCAAAGAGAGGCGCAACGGATTCTCTACCGCAGCATGGGTACCAGCCTTCGCTGGTACGACAATCTAAAGAATCAGCACCAGCGAGCCGATAAGCGGGTCGGCGAATACCCCGCCGCCGCTTGAATCAACGCTTGTCGTTACCAGCGAATGCTGGTACCCATGCCGAGTCGGCAAAGAGAGGCGCAACGGATTCTCTATCGCAGCATGGGTATCAGCCTTCGCTGGTACGACAATCTAAGGAATCAGCACCAGCGAGCCGATCAGCAGCGCCACGCTCAGCTTGGGTTCATCGCGCTTTCTCGAACACCAGTTTCTTGTCGGCGTTGAGCTTGAAGGCGCCCAGGCGTTCGCCCAGTTCGGCGGTGGTCGGCTCGGTCAGGCGCGTGCAGGACGCGGTCTCGATGCGCATCACCTGCTTGCCGATGCGCAGCGAATAGACGTTGTCGCCGGCGCTGTACAGCTCGACGTCGAGCTCGCCGACCGGGATGGTAGTCATCGGGAACATGCGCTGGCAGTCGGGCAGGTGGGTGGCAACCATGCGCACCTCGATGGCATCGTTCCAGAAATATTCCTGCTCCGCGCGCAGGGTGATCGCGTGGCTCGGGCCGTCGATCATGTAGCTGGTGTTTTGCTTCACGCAGCCGTCCAGCAGCAGGGGGGCAAGGAGGAGCAGATGGCGGCGTTTCATGGATGTCCCGTGGATGCGTTGTTGTTCATTTTTTCCTTGCGCAGTATATCAGCCACTACTTCCGCCAGTAGCGGTCCATCAGCGGCTTGACGCTGATGCCGTGCACCACGATCGACAGCGCCACCACGATGGCGGTGATGTCGATCATGTCGCGCGCCAGGCCGGCCGGCATGCCGTGGTTGATCGCGTACATCAGGTAGTACAGCGAGCCGATGCCGCGCACGCCGAACCAGCCGACGATCAGCTTGACGCGCGTCGAGGCGCCGCTGCCCGCCAGGCCCAGCATCACGCTGACCGGCCGCGCCACCACGAACAGGAACAGCGCCGTGCCCCAGGTGCGCCAGTTCCACGCCTGCAAGGTCAGCATGCCGCCCAGCAGCAGCACCAGCGTCAGCTCCGACAGGCGCTCGAGGTGCTCCTTGAACACCAGCGATTCGCCGCTGACGGTCAGCGGCGTGGTCTCCGGATCGGGCACCTGGTCGTTGGCCGGGTCGGCCTTCGGATCGTCCGGCACCAGCAGGCCCTGGCGGTTCTTGTGCGCGCCGGCCAGCACCAGTTCGGTGTGGCGAAGCGCCAGGCCGGCGAAGAACACGGCCAGGAATCCCCACGCGTGGAACAGCACCGAGATGCCGTAGACCACGCCGATCAGGCCGAGGCCGACCAGGTCGTCGAGCACCTCGTGCTTCGGCTCCTGGTTGCGCAGCGCCCAGCCGAGACGGCCCAGCGCGGCGCCGCACGCCATGCCGATCGCCACCGCGCCGAGCGTGGCCCAGATGACGTCGACCAGCGCCCAGCGCCAGGCGTAGTCGCCCAGCTCGTTGGCGCCCAGCAGGCCCAGGCCCAGCATCACGAACGGGAAGGCCGAGCCGTCGTTCATGCCCGCCTCGGAGGTGAGGGTGAAGCGCAGGGTGTCGTAGTCGCCGGCGTGGCGCACCTGGACGTCGGTGGCCAGCACCGGATCGGTCGGCGCCAGGATCGCGCCGAGCAGCACGCCGGCGCCGATGGGCAGGCCCAGCACGAAGTACGCGAAGGCGGCGACCAGGCCGACGGTGATCGACATCGACAGCCAGGCCAGGCGGATCGACGGCGACCAGCGCTTGAGGGTGATCGGCACCGGCATCTTGACGCCGGCCGAGAACAGCGAGATCAGCACGGCGATTTCGGTCGCCACTTCCAGGATGTGGGACTTGGCGACGGGATCGAAATGGAAGATGCCGAGCGCGAACGGGCCGAGGACGACTCCGACGACCAGGTAGGCGATGGCGGAGGTGATCGGCAGGCGCGCGATGGTGGTGGCGGCGAGGCCGCGGGCCAGCATCAGCAGGCCGATCAGCAGGAACCAGTGAATAGTCGTCATGCGCGCCCTTCAAGCGATTGCGAATGACGATTCTACAATTGATGCGCCGCATCATCCGCGCGCTTGAACCGCGCTGTGGAAATTACGAATGTCGTGGCTGCGAAGGCAGGCACCCATGCTGAGTGCGCTGTCCCCGCGATGCACGCTCAGCATGGGCGCCGGCCCGCGCAGGTGCGTCGGCGTAAAAAAGGGGTCAGGTTCGTCGAACCTGCCCCCGGGGTTGGACCGCGGCTTTCGCATCGGCCCTACTGTTTGCATTCTGCGGCGACAAGAACGGGGACTAGGCGTCCCCGTCGCTCGCGCAGGACCTGACCCCACCCCCTCACTTCGCGGAGGTGATGTATTTCAGGTAAGAACCCTGACCGTAGAAAATCGCGCTCTCGTCGACCAGCCCTTCGCGCTTGTAGATCTCGTGCACCTTCGGCAAGTTGCCGAACGAGACGCCCGGATGCATGTGGTGATACACGTGCAGCCCGAAGTTCAGGTCGGGGAACACCACCTTCTGCCACCAGTTCAGCTGCAGCAGCGGCGTGGTCGCGTGGATCGAGCCGTTCTCGATGTTGTACTCGTGCTCGGCCACGGCGACCCAGCGCAGCATCAGCTGGGTGACGGTCATGATCGGCAGCATCCAGTACAACAGGAACACTTTCCAGCCGCCGACCAGGGTCAGCGTCGTCGCCAGCGCCACGAAAAAGCCGATGCGCAGCCACTTCGGCGTCGGGTTGCGGCGGGTGAATTCGGTGGTCGCGTGGGCCTTCTTGCCGCGGATGACGCGCACAATGTTCAGGCCGCTCAGGTCGCGCAATGCGATGCCCAGCAGCTGGCGCCTGGTCATCGGGTAGGTCCACTCCGGGCCCGACTTGCGGATGAAGTCCGGATCGGCGTCGGTGAAGCAATATTTGTGGTGCGACAGGTGCACCTTGGCGTAGTCCTCGACGGTGGTGACGATCAGCGGATACACGGCCAGCACGTTGATCAGCCAATCGGCGTACTTGTTGCGCATGCCCAAGCGGTGCACCTGCTCGTGCAGCAGCAGCGCCAACGCCATCTGGCGGGTGCCGACCAGGAAGGCGCAGACCAGGCTGATGGCCAGGTTGTCGAAGTGGACGCCGATGGCGATCAGGCCAGCGATGGTGGCCCAAGTGAGTGCTAACTCCGCCGCAAAGCGAACAGGGCGGGCGCCCGACAACGCCATGATCTCGGCGCGGGCTTCGCGCGACAGGGCGGTGGCGTCGGCCAGCACGGCCGGGCGCAGGACGCCGGCGGTGGGCGCGGCCACCGCGTCGGCTGGGTAAGTCAAAACGGTGCTGTTCATATATTTCGGCCACGAGGGCAATCGATCGGATCAGGTGATGGTATGCGATAGGCATCCTGATCAAAACGAAGAGAAGAGCGGTTTTTACGACACATTCTTGAAGAATTGTTATCGTCAGCAGAAATGCGCACCGCGCCAGAGCCGCTTAATTGATGCGCAACGGGTGCTATGCGTCGGCTCCGCTCATGCTTCGATCTTGGCGCTAGCTCAATATCAGGTTGCCGCAATGGAATAGCGTAGACCTCTCATTCTGGAATCGATTCGAAGGAGGTCTGCAATGGCGACGTTCTACATGTACTTTAAAGAAAATATGGAAGGGTTGGGACTGCCGGCACCGGAAGGCCTGTTTGGCAGCCTTTCGGCGGCGGTCGGAAATGCAGCAGCGATTCTGAGCCAGATCGACAAGTTTGGAACCAAAGTCACCATCCGGGAGATCATCGGCGCGGGCACCAAATTGGAGGGGCTCGGCGTTGTCGGAGGATGCGCGGCGGCTTTCTACGTCGGCGCGGTGATCGGCAGCCTGGCTGTGGCAAGCGGGCGGTCCATGGCGGGAGGCACCTCGATTGCCGAGGTTATTTTCACCGCCAGAAGATACGAGCTAGACCGCAAATGGTTGCCGGGCACATTGCAGCGGCGTCCTGAGATGCATGGCAGAACACGCGTCGCCAGCACGAACATGCATGGTTCGCGATTGGCGGCATGAAGAACATCGCCACGCTGTTTTTCGTCGGCGGGCTGTTCGCCAGCCTGGGCTGGGCGTTCTGGCATTACCTCGGCAACGATGCATTCGCGGCGTTATCGACGATCACACTGGTGGTCTTATTGGTCGACAATGCGCGCCTGCGCCGGCGGCTGCGCGCGAAGAGGCCCGGCTAGAGTCGCACGAGGTCCGTAGCGCGGTCGCCAAGGCATAAGCAGGCATACAATGGTGCTTTTAGCTACGGGACCACCATGGCGCATATCCACCCGGCCGGCTGGCGCGAAATGTCCGTGACCGGCGCCGCCGCGCGCGAAATCGAAACCCTCGCCTGGCTCGACGCCGCGCTGTCCGATGCACCCTACAGCATCTACCACGGCGTCCACTGGACCAATGTCGAAAAGGGCTTCTCGGCCTACGGCGAGATCGACTTCATCGTGCTCGCGCCGAGCGGCCGGATCCTGCTGATCGAGCAGAAGGCCGGCTTCCTGACCGAGACGCCGGAAGGCCTGGTCAAGAGCTACCACGGCAAGCCGCGCAACGTGCGCACCGAAATCCTGCGCACCATCGACGGCCTGACGCGCCGCTTCGGCGACGAACTGTCGATCGACTACCTGCTGTACTGCCCCGACTACATCGTGCGCGACCCGCAGCTGGCCGGCATCGACCCGCGCCACATCATCGACGCCACCAGCAAGGACCGGCTGCCGCAAGTGATCCGCGAGACGCTGCCGGTCACCGAGCCGGGCGAGCAGTTCGAAAAAGTCGCGCGCTTCCTCGGCGACACCCTCAGCCTGCGGCCCGACCCCAGTGCCATGATCGGCTGCGCCACGCAGATGGTCACGCGCCTGTCCGGCGGGCTGGCGACGTGGGCGCGCCGGCTCGAGTTCGCGCCGTACCGCCTGCGCGTAGTCGGCACCGCCGGCAGCGGCAAGACCCAGCTGGCACTGGCCGAATACGGCGCCGCGATCGACGCCGGCCTGCGCCCGCTGTACGTCTGCTTCAACCGTCCGCTCGCCGACCACATCGACCGGCTGGTGCCGGACGGCGGACGCGTCGCCACCTTCCACATGCTGGGCGACGCCTTCATGCGCGCGCGCGGCATCACGCCCGATTACGGCTCGCCCGAGGTATGGCGCGAGATGGAAAGCGCGCTGGCGACGGCCGACCTGCCCGAGACGTGGAAGTACGACGTGCTGATCGTCGACGAAGGCCAGGATTTTTCGGTGGCGTGGCGCGACATCCTGCTGCGCATGCTGAAGGAGGGCGGGCGCGCGACGTGGCTGGAGGACCCGACGCAGAACTTGTACGGGCGCGAGATGGTGCCGCTGCCGGGATGGGTGACGCTGCATTCGAACGCCAACTACCGCAGCCCGCGCCAGATTGTCGAGATGCTCGCGTCGATCGGCGACGCGCGCGAACCGGTGGAAGCGGCCAGCCCGTTCGAAGGCGCCGACATCGAAGCGCTGGTATATGCCAACGGCGACACCGACGCCATGATCGCGCAAACCAAGCACGCCATCACCTTGTGTCTGGCCGCCGGCTTCGCGCGCAGCGACATTGCGATCGCCTCGTTCCGCGGGCGCGAGAAGTCCGCGATCCTGGGACTGGACACGCTGGGCGACGCGCACACGCTCAAGTCGTTCACGGGCGCGTACGACGTGTTCGGCAATCCCGTGTTCCGCGATGGGGGACTGCTGGCCGAGTCGGTGTACCGCTTCAAGGGCCAGTCGGCGCCGGCGGTGATCTTCACGGAGATCGACTTCGCCGAGATCGACGACCTGGTGTTCCGCAAGCTGTTCGTCGGCATGACGCGCGCGCGCCTGAAGCTGGTGCTGGTGATGAGCGACCGCGCCGCCGAACAACTACTGCGCCGGATCTAGCCGAAGCCGAGCGTCAGGTCCTGCGGAGCGACGGGGACGCCTAGCCCCTGCCGTTGTCGCCACCGCGAACTTCACCCGACTAGCACGCACCCCGGGGTCTGGTCCCGCGGACCTGACCCGATTTTCTGTGCACTGCAATCTATTACTGCAAATTTTATTTGCATTTCATGGTAAGTTGCCAAACCTTCATTGCAACGATGAAAGATATCGTAGAAGCTTGCACATTGAAGTGCGGCCGGTGCGAGCGCCGAATCAAATTCCGACAGGAGCCTTACCAATGGCAGCAGCAAACGAACAAACCGCAGTCGACCAGCAGCTGTCCGAGGCCGCCGCGGCTGTCGAGGCGGGCGACGGCGCCAAGGCGAAGCAGTTGCTGCAGGCGCTGGCCGAGCAGGGCAACGACATCGCCGCATACAACTTGGGCGTGCTGCACGAGGGCGCGGCGGGCGTCGCTGCCAACTTCGAAGAAGCGGTTCGCTGGTACAAGCAGGCGGCCGCAAGCGGCAACACCCTCGCGCAATACAACCTGAGCGTGATGTACGACCTCGGCCGCGGCGTCGCGCAGGATTACGCGCAAGCGCTGGAGTGGTTAGAGCGCGCGGCGGCCGCGGGACATGCGTCGGCGCAGACCAACCTAGGCGTCATGTACGACAACGGCCAGGGCGTGGAACAGGACGTGGTAAAAGCGGCCGAATGGTTCCAGCGCGCGGCGGCGCAGGGCAATGCTGTCGCCGAGTGCAACCTGGCGTCGATGTACTTCTATGGCGTGGGCGTCGAGCAGAACTTCGAGCAAGCGCTGACCTTGTATGCCTTGGCCGCTGAAAAGGGCAATCAGGTTGCAATCGACAAGATGAACGAAATCATCGCGGCGCTCGACGCCGAAAATAAGGCCTGATGCCGGCGGCACCTTAGGCGAAACCCCTGAACGAGCTTGACTCTGTCTTAGCCGGCATTTCACTCTTCTACTCATATTCCTGCGCCTCCGGCCAGCAGCGTCTTGAAACCCGCCGCCTCTTCCGCGCTGCTTGTGCCGTCGGTGTTGGGTCCGCCGTTGCCATTTATTTGCTGGCGCTGGCGGACTCGCTGTCAGTACTCTTAGTAGGCCGTTAGCCGCCCATCAGCAGTGGACCTCCGGTTCCTCCCCTTGCGCCCGCCGTCGCCGTGTCTACCCGCGACGGATCCCAATAAGTTCGGACCAGACCGCAGGAACCGAGCTGAGCGGAAAAGAACATCGAATCGGGAAAAGAGCGGTGTGTTGCACGCGAAATAATTTCCCATCAGAACGACAGCGGGCTATACTGAAATTTTGTCGTTCTGATATCTATGACGAATTTGCTACCCGACGGTCTCTACGACGAACTTCTTACCGAAGACTTAGCTCTAACCCTGGCACAGCAAATTTCGTTAGGCCACAGGACGCTTGGATCGCTTGAGGCAGCCGATGGCGCACGGCGGTTGGCAGACGCTCTGGCAGATCAACTCGCGAGCGTCCTTCAAGAGATTTCGCCGAAACAGTCTGACGAGACCGCTGAGCTGGACGGTAAACCCACTCGCCTTCAACTGCAGCTGGAATTCGTCAACGCGATGCTAGTCGATCTCAGAAGCCGTCTCGCGCGTCAATTTCCGACCTCGAATTTCGGCGAGAATGTGCGACTGCTTGCCAGTCCTCCTCAGCAACTCACTGCGATTCACCGCCAGCGCACGGCGCCGACCGTACCGGATACTGGGATTACGTCGCCGTGGCTGTTCACCGCGGCAAAAGCGTCGCCGGCACTGTTATCCGAATTGCGCCATGAGTTAGCGAGTAGCGACCGAGTAGATATACTCATGAGTTTCATCACGGTCTCAGGCATTCGCAAGATCCGCGACATTTTGCATAGCATTACCGCTGTGGACGGCGCCGGAAAATCCCGCGCACGCATGCGCATCCTTACGACTACTTATATCGGCGCTACCGAAGCCCAAGCCGTCGACGAGTTAGCGCGGCTGCCAAACTGCGAGGTGCGAATTTCGCTAGACGGACGGCGAACTCGTTTGCACGCGAAGGCTTGGATTTTTGAGCGTAACAGCGGCTTCGGCACCGCTTACGTTGGTAGCGCCAATTTGACGCAAGCTGCATTGGCGGGCGGGTTGGAATGGACGGTGAAGTTTGCCGAGCGCGGCCAGGGGCCGATGTTCCCGCAGGCTCAAGCCCATTTCGAGACGCTGTGGTACGACAAAGAGTTTGTGCTTTACGACCCAAGGAATCCGGAGCATCGGACGGCACTCGATGTAGCGATCGCCCAAGAAAAAGGTGGAGGAAAGTCGGAGCAGCCGGCGAACGTATTCAGTTTCTTCGACCTTCAACCCAAGAACTACCAGCTAGAAATGCTCGAGCAGTTGCAGACCGAGCGCGAGCACGGACGCATGCGCAATCTGGTGGTGGCGGCGACAGGCACTGGCAAGACTGTCGTTGCAGCGTTTGATTATTTGCGAATCTGCAAAAAATACGGTGGCAGACCGCGCTTGCTTTTTATTGCTCATCGCATCGAAATCCTGCAGCAAGCGATGAAGACCTATCGGGAAGTTCTTCGCGATGGAAGTTTCGGTCAGCTCCTTAGCGGCAATCACACACCGGATAGCCATGACCACTTGTTCGCGACCGTTGAGAGTGTTCACGGCAAGAACCTCCTTGGTCTACGGGGCGAATCGTATTGGCATACAGTCGTGTTTGATGAGTGTCACCGAATCGCCGCAAGCAGCTTTGACGCTATCGCGACTCGTATCAAACCGACCATCCTGATCGGACTCACCGCCACGCCGGAGCGAAGTGATGGCAGGCCAATTTCCACCTATTTCGACTCGCGTCCTGATGGAAGCCCGGCAGTAGAACTACGGCTTTGGCATGCACTCGATTTGCAACTGCTTGCGCCGTTTGAATACTTCGCATGTGATGACCCGACCAACCTTCGTGACATTCCATGGCGCCAGCCTGGCGAAGCGGCCATGCTCGACAACGTCATCGCCGGCAATGAAATCCGCGCGCGCCTCATCATCAACGAATGGGCCCGTCTCTGCGCGGATCCGCGTAAGGGGAAAGCGATTGCGTTCTGCGTGAGCGTGAGACATGCGGAATTCATGACGAAGCAATTCAACACCGCGGGCATACCCGCGCTGTGTGTGACAGGGCAATCGTCGTCAACCGAGCGGGAGTACGCGCCTGTAGCACTCGCGGCCGGCAAGGTCTGTGTGCTAGTCACGGTCGACCTGTTCAACGAGGGCGTTGATATTCCGACTGTCGATACGCTTCTTCTGTTGCGGCCAACCCAGAGTCCAGTATTGTTTCAACAGCAAATTGGGCGTGGATTGCGTCTGTCCTCTGGTAAGGAAAGCTGCTTGATTCTCGACTTCGTTGGTCAGTACTCAACCGAGTTCCGCTTTGATCATTTGCTCGGGCAGATGACCGGTCTAAATCGGCGCCAGTTGATCGATGGCGTGGAGAACGGATTCAATCAGCTGCCACCAGGTTGCCACATCCAGTTGCAACGGCAAAGCCGTGAGCAAATTTTGCACAACCTACGCACGCTGATTCAGCAAAATTGGTCGCGATTAACGCGTGAACTTCAGGCATACGTTAGCCTCAAAGGCCATCAAAATGTCAGCCTTGCCGAGTTCTTGCACGATCAAGCCCTGAGCGTTAAGGACATCTATCGAGCCAGTGGCAACAGTGGTTGGGCCGCCCTGCGGCGCGCCGCTGGACTGGCGGTACAAGATCTTGGTGCAGAAGAGGAGTATTTTGGCCGCCGATTTAGCGCGCTGCTGCACAGTAATGACCCGTCCCAAATATCCTTGATGGCCAGTATCGATGCCGAAATCGATGAGCTGGCGGTGGATGGCGAACTATCGTTGCGCCTGCAAATGTTAGCGTACCAAGTGGACGGAACAGCAAGTCGGGTTGGGGGCGGAAAAGCATTCGTGCAGCGCTTGCTGGCGAATCCGAACAGCGCGCGGGAGTTAGCAGAGTTGTCCAAAGTGTTGGATTCGAATGCTTTGCCTCACGCGGTCAAAATTATGGGCTTGGAGTTCGCACCGCTGTGCCTGCATGGGCATTATCGCCTGAACGAGATCCTCACTGCAGTGGGATTTCTAACCGCCACCGCACGTCCGCTTTTCAATACTGGTGTCTTGCGCCTTAAAGATCGCAAGATTGAATTGATGTTTGTGACGCTCGACAAGCGGAGCGGGTACCACGAATCGGTGGCCTATCATGACTACGCTGTTAGTCACGACCTGTTCCATTGGCAGTCCCAAAATAGCGCGGCACCGACAACGCCGATCGGGAAGCAATACCTCGAGAGTGTGGGCAGCAATGCGAACGGATGGTCCTATCAACTGTTTGTTCGCACCGATCCTGATAGTCCGTACCTCGCGTGCGGACCGACGATTTTTCAGGACAGTCACGGTGACCGGCCGATGAATATCACTTGGAAGCTTGTTGTGCCGCTGCCCGCTGCGGCGTTCAGCCAATTTAGTGTTTTGCGGATGGGGTAATGGCAAGAGGATGCGTGCTGGAGCGACAAAACCAAGGTCTGGTCCGACGGACCTGACCCAATTGGGTTATCTCACCCTCCGATTTGCCTAAACGGATCCAACGCCAGGTCGATCATCCGGCGTTCGCGTACAACGATTTCGGCTACGGCAGCCATGCCGTACCGCAGCGGGTATGAGGTGTTGCCCACGCGGTAGTGGTCCTGCTCCAGCGCGATCCGGCCTTCGTAGACAGGCTGTTTGGTCGCGGTCGACATTTTGGTCGCCGGCGAGATGAATTGCAGCGTGCCCTTGATTAGTCCGTAACGCTGGTAGGGAAACGCGTTGAACTTGATCTGCACCGGCAAGCCCTCGCGCAGGAAGCCGCGGTCGTTCTCGGCGATCTCGATCTTCAGGATCGGCTTCGCGTCTTTCGGGGCGATGCCGCCCAGCGGCGAGTTGGCCTGGATCTTGTCGCCAGGCTGCGTCGACGTCACGTCGGTGATCACGCCGTCCACCGGCGCGACGATCAGCAGGAAGTTGTCCTTGTCGATGTTTTCGAACTTGATGCGCGCCGCTGCGTCCGCCACCAGCCGCGCCGTCTGCACTTGCAGCTTGAGCTTGTCCTCGGCGTTGGCCACCTCGCGGTCCGCCGATTCGGACTGCAGCCGCAGCTTGGTCAGTTCCTGCCCGCTGGTCTCCAGCTGCGATTTGGCCTGGGTGAATTCGAGGCTTTGGCGCGCGCTCAGTTCGCTGAAGCGGGCTTGGGCGACGCGCATGGCGTTCTCCGCAGCGAGCAGGGCCTGCTTCTTCTGTTCGACCTGCAGCTGCGACACGCCGCCGCCGCCGGTCATGGCGAACAGACGCGCGTATTTGTCCGCCTCGTCCTTGGCGGCGTCGCGCGCGCGCCTGGCGTCGTCCATGTTGGTGCGCGCTTCCTGGATTTGCGCTTGCTGGCCCGCGGTCACCTTGCTGGTGCCTTCGGCCAGGCGCCGCTCGTGCTGTTTCTCTTCGACCGAGGTCGCTTCTTTCAGCGCCGCGGCGCGCCGTTCCATCAGCGCTTTCTTCTCGGGGAATTCTTTCCATTCGCGCTCCGCGTCTTCGAGCTTGAGCCGCGCTTCGAGCGCGTTCTTGGCCGCTTCGATGGCGCCGCGCGCGTACAGCCTGGCCACGACGTCGCCCTTGAGCACGGGCTGCCCTTCGGCGATGTAGATGCTCGACAGCTCGCCGTCGATCGGCGCATACAGCCGCCGCACTTCGGACGCGGGCACCAGCGTGCCGGGCGCGGTGACCATCACGTCGGCGTGGCCGAAGAAGGACCAGGCCAGCCCGGTGAGCACCAGCGCGACCATCGTGTACACCACCGCGCGCGTGAAGCGCCACGGTTCCGCAGTGAGGATCGAGATGCCTTCGGCGCTGTGGTCCTCCAGCGCTTCGGTCAGCGGCTTAAGGAGACTTTTGTTCATTGGCGGGGCCTCCTGCCGAGAGGGCCAGCTTGCGCACGTGGCTGAGCGCGACGGCGTAGGTGTCGCGGAATTCGGGCACGTACGATGAAATGGTGGAAAACGCCCGCTGGTGCTGTTCGGTGTCGTCGTCCCACTGCTTGAGAATCAGCTTGATTCTTGCGGCATCGGCCGGGCTGCCCGACGCGGCCTCCGCACCGCCGCGCGCGCTGATGAATTTTTCGATGTCGCCGATCCACGCCAGCTCGTTCAGCAGCGGTTGCAGCTCGCTGTTCTGGCGCGCGTCCTGGCGCATTTTGGCGACCACGCCGGCCGCGCGATCGAATTGCCGTGCCTTCAGCAGCGCACCCCAGGCCGGCACATTGGCCTTGAGCTGCGCCTGCGTGGAAAGGTTGCGCAACACCGCATTGTCCGGATCGCGCTCCGACGCTGGCGTGGCGACCGCCGCCGCCTTCGCATACTCGCCGCTGGCCAGAAACTCCTGGGCATCACGCTCCGGCGCGCCGGAGAAGTACACCGCGAGCGATACGATCACGAGGGAGGCGAATGCAGCCAGTGCTATCCGCGTCGCCGGCTTCTTGCTGGCCTCCTCGCCGCGCATGGCCGCCTTCAGTTCGGCGATGAAGGCGGCAGCCTTGCTCTTCGGCCTCGCCGGCGCACTGTCCGCGGCGGCTGTCGGTTCCGCTTCGTCGCTGCGCTCGGGCTCCGGCACCGGGTCGACGCAGAATATGTCGAGAAAGGAATCGGCGGCGGCGACGAAGGTGGTCTTGTCGGTGTCGATCGCCGGCGCGGGCGACGCCGCCAGCCGGGTGACGGTCGGATCGATGGTCGGGTCGTCCCACTGCGCGCTCACCCGGTACACGAAATGATGGCCGCCGAAGGCGACGGTATTGCCCTCTGCCAGCGCCACCGCATGCTCGTCGAGCCGCACGCCGTCGACGAATGTGCCGTTGGTGCTGCCGAGGTCTTCGACAAAGGGCCGGCCGTTCTTGAGGAAGATATGCGCATGGCGCCGCGACAGGTAGTTCACCTGATGCGGGAAGCTGTCCTGGTAGCGCGCGAAGGCATCGTCGGCCTTGCTGATCAGGAAGGGGAATTCGGTGACGACGATCGGCTGCAGCCCGTGTTCGGTGGATTCGGGCGTCAGCGTCAGGCTGGCGAGCCTGGCCGTGGGCGGCGGCGCCGGCCCGCCTTCCACCAGCTTCAGCCTGAACGACAGCGCGCGGCCAAAGCCGATTTCGTCATCGTTGCGCAGATGGGTGATGGTTTTCCGCACGGGCACACCGTTGACGGTGGTGCCGTTCTTGCTGTCGAGGTCAGCGAGGTAGATTGCGCCGTCCTCGCAAAAAATCCGGGCGTGCCGGCGCGACAGGTCGGCCACGACCTCGGCAGGATACGAATCGAACGGCGTTTCGGTGCGGCCTACGGCGAACAGGCTGCCGTCGATGCGGATGTCGGCGAGCCCGGCTGGCACGATGGGCTGGAGCACGATCATGCGCTGTTGGCCGCGGGCAGGCCTGGCCTCGGCGATCGCGTGGCCGCCATCGGTGTCAATCGCGGGACGCATGGCGCACATCCACCGGTGGCCAGCCGCCGCCCAGCGCCTTGTACAGCGTCACCGTGTCCGACAGGATCTGCTGGTGGTTGGCCAGCAGCGCCAGTTCGGACGCCAGCAGCGAACGCTCCGACTCGAACACGTCCAGCTGCGACACCAGCCCTTCCTTCAGCTGGGCCTGGACCTGCGCGGACACCACGCGCAGCTGTTCGGCCTGCTGCTGCAGTTCGATCCGCTGCCGCTTGTGCGCGTCGAGGTTGACCAGCGCGTTCTCGACTTCCTCGAAGGCGGCCATGACGGTGGCGCGGTATTGCTGTTCGGCGACCTGGGTGCGCGCCTCGCTGGTCTTGATGCGCGCCTTGACGCTGGGATCGAAGATCGGGAAGTTGATGCTCGGCAGCAGGCCGAAGGTGAAGGACTTGAGCAGGCTGCCCAGCGCGAAGCTGGAGGTGCCGCCGCGCCCGGTCAGGCTGATCGAGGGCAGCTGCGCCAGCTTGGCCTGGCCCACCAGCTCGTACGCAACCAGCACGCGATATTCGGCGGCCACCACGTCGGGCCGGCGCTTGAGCAGCTGCGATGGCAGGCCCTCCGGCACCACCGGCAATTGCACGCGCTGCTGCAGGTAGCCTTTGGGCACGACGAAGTCGCCCGCCGGCACCGCCACCAGCGTGGACAGCGCGTTGCCGGCCAGCGCGCGCAGTCGGCGCAATTCGATCAGGTCGTTGGACAGGCGGTTGACCTCGGCGCCCTGCTGCAGCACGCGCGTCTGCGGCAGCAAGCCGTTCTGCTGCATCGCCTTGTAGGTGGCCAGGATCTGCTGGCTCTTGGCCAGGGTCTTTTGCTGCTGGTCGATCTGTTCGTCGAATTGCAGGATCTGGAAATAGGTCGTCGCCACGTCGGCCGCCAGCTTCAGGTAGCCGGCGCGCCATTCGGCCTCGGTCGCCTGGTATTCGGCAGTCTGCGCGTTCACCCCTTTTTCCACTTTGCCCCAGATGTCCACGTCCCAGTTGACCTGGGTGCCGAGGTTGAACTGCTTGCGGAAATTCTGGCCGGTGCTCTTTTCGAAGCTGGCGCCGGCGCCGGCGTCCAGCGTGGGCAGGGCGCCGGCGCGCGCTTCGCCGATCTCGGCGCCCGCCACGCCGATGCGCGCGGCCAGCACCTTGAGGTCGAAGTTGCCGTTGACGGCCTTGTCCACCAGGCCGTTCAGGTAAGGGTCCTGGAACTGCTTCCACCAGTCGACCTGGATGGTGTCGTTGGCCGACACCGGCCGTGCCGAAGCCTGCGACCAGCCGGCCTTGGAAGGCACTGATGGCTGCTCGTACGGCTTCTGGCTGACGTCGGCGCAGCCGGCCAGCAGGACGGCGGCGGAAAGGGCGATTGGCGGGCTCAGGCGGCGCATGGCAGCTCCCATCCTTTTGATTCGACAAACACCTTGAACAGGCGCGGGTCGAGGTGGCCGGCGCGGCATTCCGCATCCATCAGGTCGAGCGCGCGCTCGGCCGGCACGGCCTGTTTGTAGGGGCGGTCGCGCGCGGTCAGGGCGTCGTAGATGTCGCTGATGGTGAGGATGCGGGTCTGGATGCTGATCTGGCCGTCCTTCAGGCCCATCGGGTAGCCGGAGCCGTCGAGTTTTTCGTGGTGGCCGTGCGCGATCGCCGGCACGCCGGCCAGCTCGCGCGTCCAGGGGATCAGGATCAGGAAGGAATACGAATCGACCACGTGCTCTTCGATCTGGCGCCGCTCGTCGGCGGTCAGGCAGCCGCGCGCGATGCTCAGGGCCGCCAGCTCGTCGTCGCCCAGCAGGTGAAACTTGGCGCCGTCGGCATGGTGGCAGGTGTAGTCGCGGATCGGCTGCAGCTGCGGCGCGGCGCCGCCGGCGGAGATCGCCGGCTCGTTGGCCGCGACGATGGTGGCGAAGAAGGCGTCGAGCCGCTCCGCTTCGGTGCGCAGGTCGATGTCGATGCCCTCCTTGCGCCGGCGGAATTCGTCCGGGCCGAGTTCGTCCTTCAGGTGCTGCTCCACCAGGTCGCGCCAGGCTTGCCGCTCGAGGCAGGACCTGGCATAGCGGAAGCGCTGTTCGAGCAGGCGCATGTCGGCGTGGTGCAGTTTCTTCTCCTTGCGCAGGATGTGCTCGCGCACGCCCACCTTGCCGAAGTCGTGCAGCAGGGCCGCGTAGTGGATCTCGCGCAGCTGCTCCTTGGTGAAGGCGATGCGGCGCAATTCCGCATCGTCCGACCTGGCGAGCGCGCGCGCCAGCCGGTCGGAGTATTCGGCGACCCGGAACGAGTGGCCGGCGGTGACGGGGTCGCGTTCCTCGATCGCCTGCACCGAGGCGCTGACGAAGCCGTCCAGCAGTCCCTTGATGTCGGCGTACAGCTGGAAGTTCTTCAGCGCGACGGCCGTTTCGGCGCACACGCCGGTGAGGATTTCCAGGTCGGCGGAGCTGAACGCAAACGGGTCGCTCGACGTGTCGACCTGGATCAGGCCCAGCACTTCGTCGCCAACGATCAGCGGCACGCACATCACGCTGAGGATGGCCTGGGCGACGATCGAGTCCTGCGCGGAATAGTGGCGGTCGGACAGGGTGTCGGTCGACAGGATCGCGCGCTTCTTGTTGAGCACCTCGTCGACGATGGTGTGCGAGATGCGGATGGTGGCCGGATCCTGTGCCGTGCCGTCGCGGCGGCGCGCGGCGACCGGCGTGGGCGGATCGCGGTCGCTGGCCTTGAGCAGGATGAAAGCGCGTTCGGCCGCGGGAAACAGGTCGAAGATGAAATTCATGATCCGCTCGATCAGGGTGGCGCGGTCGGTGACGGCGCCCAGCGCGATGCTCACCTGCGCCATCGCGTGCAGGCGCAGCACGGAAATTTCGAGCTCGCTCGGCGCGGCCACCGGGGGCGCGGCGTGCGGCAGCGCGTACTGGGTCGCATCGACCGAGGTGGTGATCATCGGCGGCATGCTCTCGCGCGGCGGGATCACCAGCGAATGGAACACCATCTGCGCCGACGACAGCGACAGCTCGTCGCCGTCGTGCAGCGGATGCCAGGCGCCGGGCGCCAGACGCTGACCGAGCAGGAAAGTGCCGTTGCGCGAATGCAGGTCTTCGATGTAGTAGTTGGCGCCGCGGCGCCGGATGCGCGCATGGCGCCGGCTGATTGTGTGTTCGGGCACGCAGATGAATTTGTCGGTCGCCAGCGCGTCTTGCGGATCGCGCCCGACCACCGCCTCGTCGTGCAGCGGGAACACGGTGGGCTTGGCCGCCGCGGTGCCGATCAGTTCCAGATAGGCCGAAACGGCGCCGCCCGTCGCTGCAATTGCCTGTGGCGTGTCCATTTCATCTCACGGTGACCGTAATTTTTTTCGATTTGACGAACGGGTGATGCGGCACGTGGTTCTCGTCGCCGAGCAGCAGCTGCAGGGTGTGTTTTCCAGGCGGCAGTTCGAGCGTCGTCTCCGTTTCGCCGGCGCCGAAGTGCAGGTGCTGGCGGTCGTTCGGAATCGGCTCGTCCGCGTTGGGCAGTTCGGTGTCGATCAGCAGGTGATGGTGGCCGGTGTGCTTGAACGCCACGCCTTTCGGCGCCACGCCCATGTAGCGCAGGCCGAACCAGACCTTGAAGGGCTTGCCGGCGGCGATCACCTGGCCGTCGTTCGGCCAGCCGATGTAGCAGTAGGCGTTGGGAGGCGCTTCGGACGCGGCGAGCGCCGCGCCGCTCCACAAGGCGCCAAGGATGGCTGCGGCGGCGAGTGAGTTGCGCATCGAATGCTCCCTTCGTTCCGACTATCCGCGATCAAGGCACGGGCGGCCTCATTTCACGGTGATGGTTATTTTTTTCGATTGCACAGGCGGATCGTGCGGCACGTGGTTCATGTCGCCAAGCAGCAATTGCAAGGTGTGCTTGCCGGGCGGCAGTTCGACCCGCGCCTCGGTTTCGCCGGCGCCGAAATGCAGGTGATTGCGGTCGTTCGGAATCGGCTCGTCCATCGGCGGCAGCTCGGAATCGATGATCAGGTGATGGTGCCCGGTCTTGGCCACATCCGTGCCTTTCGGCGCGACGCCCATGTTGCGCAATCCCATGCGCACCCAGAACTTGCCGTTGGTGAGCACCGCGCCGTCGGAGGGCCAGATGAAATACACCGCGGCGTTTTCCGCGGCCGCCGTGCGCGCCGACTGCACCGGAATGGCTGGCAGCAACGCGGCCAGCAGTGCGGCTTGAACGATCCTGTTGCGCATATCGGCGCCTTTCCCCGCATGTCGGCGGGCAAGAACCATGTGCTTGAATAATCACATTACATCGTGCGACTGTGCATATCTAAATCTGGCACACTCCAAGTGAAACTACAAGGCGAATTCGTCTTGAATGCAGCGGTCACCGGGAGCCGGCTCGTGGCACATAAAATTCTCATCGCTTGCGTGGTATTGGCGGCCGCTTCTTCGTGGAACGGCGCCTTTGCTGGCGGGCAGTCCGGCCAGTTCGACCCGCCCGTTTTGCTCGCCGGCGTTGTGCCGAAAAACAGCGCCGAGCAATTCGAAATGACGTTCTGGGAATCCATCAAGGACAGCACCCACGTCAGCGATTACGAGGCCTACCTGAAGGCCTATCCAAAAGGTAAGTTCGTGGCGCTGGCGCAGGCCCGCATCGCCCGGCTGCGCGCGGCGGCGCCGAAAGGCGCGGCGGAGGCCGCAGCCCTCAAGCCCAGCCCTGCGGCGACGGCGCCCGCGAAGGTCGCGCGCGAAGCGGCGCCGGCTGCCGCCAGGCCCGAACCGAAGGCGCCCGCGGTGGTGATGCCGCCGCCGGTGCTCGCGGCGGGTCCGCCGGCGAAGGCGGGCGCGGAAATCACCGACTGCCCGGCGTGCCCCGTGCTGATCTCGCTTCCCGCCGGTTCGTTCACCATGGGCAGCAATTCGAGCGATGCGAGCGAAAAGCCGGCGCATGCGGTCACGGTGAGCGCGCCCTTCGCCATCGGCAAATACGAAGTCACGGTGGCGCAGTGGAACGCCTGCGCCGACGCAAATGCCTGCCCGCGCCTGTTGGCGGCGTCGAATCCGTCGCCGGCCTCGCCGGTGCGCGATGTCAGCTGGGACGATGTGCAGGTCTACGTCAAGTGGCTGTCGACGACCACCGGCAAGGCGTACCGGCTTCCGACCGAGGCGGAGTGGGAATACGCGGCGAGGGCCGGCACCACGACGCGCTACTGGTGGGGCGAGCAGATGGCGGCCGGCAAGGCGAACTGCAAGGACTGCGGCCCGCCATGGCGCGCCGACACGCCGGGCAAGGCGGGCAGCTTCGCGCCGAATCCCTGGGGCTTGTACGACGTCAACGGCAGCGTGTGGGAATGGGTCGCCGACTGCTGGCACAATTCATTCAAGGACGCCCCTTCCGATGCGAAGGCATGGGATGCGCCCAATTGCAGCGTGCGAGTCATTCGCGGCGGTTCCTGGCGCGAAGGCGCGGCCTACATGGTGTCGTCGTCGCGATTCAAATACGACGCGAGCGTGCGCCACGCGCAGAATGGCTTCCGGGTGGCCCGGAACATCCGGTAGGGTCAGCGCTTGCGTGCGCGGGTGCTGATCTGCACGAAGTCCACAGCAATGTTGCCTGCCCCCGCGCCGGCGCGTGCGAGGCGCTGTTCCATCGCGCGCAGGTAGTCGGCGCCGGGTTCCACCTCGGGACGTAGCGCCTCGAACAAGGGCGCCGGCGTGGTGACCAGCGCCACGATCTCATTGCCGAATGGCGGGCCGATCATCCAGTTGCCAAGGCTGCCGACGGTGGCGGTGTAGCGCGCCGGCGCACGGTTGTCGCGCGCCTTCGCGTTCGGCAGCAGGTGCACCACATTGCCGTCGGCGTCGAAGTAGTCGACGGTGGCGAACGACTCGGCGCCCGCGGTGGTGATGTCGACCATCAGCGAGTCGCCCTCGGTCAGCACGTTGCCGGGCCGCGCGTTCGGCACGGCGAGGCGGATGGTGGCGCCGCCGCCCGCCCGCCGGTGCGCCGCCCAGTAAGGACCCAGCGTGCTGATGACGCCGCAGGTGTTTGCCGCCACCGCTTGCACATCCAGCGCCACGGTCGATACGCCCGGGATCGCCGCCAGCGTATCGCTCAGGCGCGCCCGGCTGAAATCGTTTGCCAGGTAGCCCTCGACGCGCAAGGCCCGTCCGGTCGCCGACGCCAGCAGCGCCGAACAGGGCACTGCCGCCAGCGCCGAGGCGACGGCGTCGAGCGACGGCATCGGCGGCGGCGCGACGGCGGGGGCTGGCGCGCTGGCCTGGGCGGACGCCGCCGGTGCGACGGCCGGTTGCTGCACGGGCGCCGACGCCTGGGAGGGCGCGGCGCCGCGCCCCGGTCCGAGATAGTGCCAGGCCGTGACGCCCGCCACGGCAATCGCGACGGCGCCCGCGGCGGACGCCGCCAGCGTCATGTTGCGCTTGCCATGGTCCTGGTCGGATACCTCGCTGACGAAACGCGCCACGGTCGGCGTGCGCGTGGCGCGGTCCAGCGCCAGGCCGCATTTCAGGCCGCGCCAGCTGGCCCGCCCAAGCTGTGGTGGCTGCACCGGCTTGATTCCCGCGGCGCGCGCCTGCAGCGCGGACATGCGGTTGTAGGGATGGCGCCCGGTCAGCAGTTCGTAGGTGATGCACGCCAGCGCATAGATGTCGTCGCGCGGGTCGGGTTCGAGATGCTCCAGCATCTCGGGGCTCGCATAGGCCGGCGTCAGCGCGCCCAGGCTGCCGGGATCGAACACGGTGACGTCGACTTCTTCTTCGGCTTTCTGGAACACGCGCGCGATGCCGAAGTCGATCACCTTGACCACGTTCTTGTCGGTGACGATGACGTTGCCCGGCTTGAAGTCGCAATGCACGAAGCCGCGCTCGTGCGCATACGCGAGCGCCTTGCCCATGCCGTCGACGATGTGCATGGCTTCGGCGAACGGCAGGCCGGTGAAGCTTGGCGCGCGCAGCATCTGGCTCAGCGATTTGCCGGACAGGTATTCCATCGTCAGATACACCACCTGGCCGTCGCGGTCGAAATCGTAGACCGACACGATGTTGGGATGCGCCAGGGTTTGCGCCTTGCGCGCTTCGCGTTGCAAGGCGATCAGCGATTTCGGGTGCCCGCGAAACTGGACGTTCAGCACCTTGATGGCGATGTAGGGCTTGCGGTCGGACGCCTCGAGCTTGCGCAGGTCGAGCGCCTTGTACACCGTGCCCATGCCGCCGAAGCCGATGCACTCCTCGAGCACGAAGCGGCCGTTGAGCGTGTCGCCCACCGCCTTCATGCGTTCCGGTTCAGTCTCCTGGTCTTCGGGATCGTCGAGCGGCGGGGAAAATGAAGCAGGGTCCACCGGTTTGGTGCGGACGAAGGTGTCGTCGCCGTCGACGCGCTGGCGTGCCCGCATCGTCCGTTCGATGTGGTGCTGCACTTCCTCGTAGAGTTCGGTCGGGAGCTTCAGGCGCGCCTGCTCCTGGCTCAGCACTTCCAGCAGGCGCACGGCGCTGCCGGGCGCCGACGCGAGCTCGCGGTCCAGTTCGACAAAAAATTCCGTGCGCCCCAACGCGCCACTTTGCAGCTGGCGAATGGCGTGAGCAAGATTTTCCATCTTTTTCCGGGTCCCTCCCGCGCAAGGACTTCGCGCATTCAAATCGCGACACACTCATGTTGAGACTAGCATGTAAACCATGATGATCAAGGACTGCCGCCCTCAGCGCGGCGCTGTTGTTGGGCGCAGGCAAACAGCGCCCCGAAAACCGTTGGGACTGGCCGCACTCCGCGCTTGCCGACAGCGTTCCTATCTGTCATTGACGATCGAATACTTCCCTTTTAAATCAATGGATTGGATGCGGCAGCGGAGCGCCGGCGCGAGCTGGCACGGTCCCTGCTGTATGTCCGGTGAGCGCAAGGAAATGCTCACCAACCCAAACTGACCATTAAGGAGAAACACCATGAAATCCCTGACCATCAAAGACCTGGCCCGTACCGAAGAACTCGACGGCAAAGCAATGGCTGCAGTCCGTGGCGGCTGGTCGATGAACTCGCCGCACTACACGATCGGCGACGTCAACTACGTCCCATCGTACGATTCTTCGATCACCGCCACGCAGAGCCTGGTGCAGGTGCAGAACGTCACCAACGCGGTCGCCAACGGCTCGGCTTTCCTGGACGGGGTGCATGCGACCAACACGACTTCGCAGTCGGGCCAGAACAACATCTTCGGCGCCTGAGCCAAATCGATCCTCACTTCTTACTTGGAGACTCATCATGAAAACCCTGACCATCAAAGACCTGGCCCGTACCGAAGAACTCGACGGCAAAGCAATGGCGGCCGTGCGCGGCGGCTGGAGCATGAATTCGCCAAGCTACAAGGTCGGCAATGTGGATTACTCGCCGAGCTACGATTCGTCGATCCACGCCGCGCAGGAAATGGTGCAAGTGCAGAACGTCACCAACGCCGTCGCCAACGGCTCGGCCTTCCTGGACTGCGTCAGCGCCACCAACACCACGTCGCAGAACGGCCAGAACAACATCTTTGGCTAAGCCGCGCCGCGATGGAGGCCGCGGCGCCTCCATCGCAACTTACACATCCAGGAGAACACCATGTCATCGATCAGGATTCAGGATTTGTCGCGCAGCACCGCGCTCGACCAGGCCGCCATGGCTTCGGTACGCGGCGGCGCCGGCTTCATGCCGGACGTGAACGTCAACGTCGCGCTCAACCAGCAGTTCGTGCAGGTCCAGCAAGTGGGCGTGAACGTGCTCAACAACAATGGCGTGATCGGCGCGTCGTTCGGCGGGTACGACATGAACTATGCCGCCGCCGAATGGAAGTCCGGCCACGCGATGTAATTTCGCGCAGCCCAGCCGTTCCAGCCCAGCCATCGCGAGATGGCTGGGCTGGACCTGTTTACGCTGTATTAGAGCCGCCCCCAGTCGCAGGGCGGCTTTTTCGTTTCGGCTTGCAGACGGCGGCGACAAATTCGGGTCAGGTCCGGCGGACCTGACCCCTGGTGTTGGTCCGCGGCGGATCAGGATCGTGCAGCGCGGTGTTAGAACCGATCGCACAGAACCCAAAAAACCGTTGGATTCGAACGAACTGCGCGTATTCAAAAACGCTCTCAAAGTGCCAATGCAGGCTTGATATTTTCGTTTTGAATCAAGCGCTTGCGAGAAGGCCGCGCAAATCGCTCGAAGCTGGCACGGTCCCTGCTGTATGTCCAGTGAGCGCAAGGAAATGCTCACCAACCTAAACTGACTATTAAGGAGAAACACCATGAAATCCCTGACCATCAAAGACCTGGCCCGTACCGAAGAACTCGACGGCAAAGCAATGGCTGCAGTGCGTGGCGGCTGGTCGATGAACTCGCCGCACTACAAGATCGGCGACGTCAACTACGCGCCTTCGTACGATTCTTCGATCACCGCCACGCAGAGCCTGGTGCAGGTGCAGAACGTCACCAACGCGGTCGCCAACGGCTCGGCCTTCCTGGACGGGGTGCATGCCACCAACACGACGTCGCAGTCGGGCCAGAACAACATCTTCGGCGCCTGAGCCGATCGATCCTCACTTCTTACTTGGAGACTCATCATGAAAACCCTGACCATCAAAGACCTGGCCCGTACCGAAGAACTCGACGGCAAAGCAATGGCAGCCGTGCGCGGCGGCTGGAGCATGAACTCGCCGCATTACTCGATCGGCGACGTGAACTACGCACCTTCGTACGATTCGTCGATCCACGCCAGCCAGAGCCTCGTGCAAATGCAGAGCGTCGTCAACGCCGTCGCCAACGGCTCGGCGTTCCTGGACGGCGTGCATGCGACCAATACCACGTCGCAGAACGGCCAGAACAATATCTTCGGCTCCTGAGCCAATCGACTTGCTTGTTCAGTTGGAGAGCGATCATGAAAAAGCTGAAAATCACGGAGCTGTTCCGTACCGGCCGGTTCGACGGCAGGGCAATGGCAAAGGTTCAGGAGTCGGGCGACCGGAAGGTTATTTATGTCGAGGACGCTGCCGGTGACGACTTGCCATGCCTCGACCGGGTGCCTGAATGCATCACCATTTGGCAGTCCGGCCGTTACAAGATTTCTGTTAGCTGAACAACCGAGTGACGGAGACTGTTGGGCCGCGCTTGCGTCAGCCGGCAAGAGGACTACCATGTCATTTGATCGTGTTCCAACCGGTCCGGCTGAGCCATCCAATGGCTGCGCCGGACCATTTCCTTTGCAGGAGGCATCATGGGAATTATCGTCATCAAGGATTTGCAGGAGAACTTCGAACTTGATCGCCAGGCGATGCTGGCGATTTCCGGCGGCTCGCGTCTACGTGCGGGCGGCGCGGCCGCGCGGCGCGACGCGCTACGCATCAAGCGGCTGGTCAATCTTGCGCCGGAGGCAGCGCCCGTGCGGCCGCCGCCGAAGTAGTCGATGACCGCAGCCCACACGCCGTCCCGTTTGCACCGGACGGCTTTTTTGTTTTTGCGCGGCGCGCGACATGGCGGTGTTGTGCACGGCCGTACAGTCATCGAATTTATGTTGGATGGCGTCCAACGCAATCTCGCGAGATCGGTCGCACGCGATCATGAGGCGATTCAAAATGCCCTGTAAATTCAACGGCTTAGGGCTTGGCTAGCTTCCTGGCACAGTTTCTGCTGAATGGATATCGAGCGCACCGAAATGCCTCGACATCCAACCTCAAACTTTAGGAGCGTCACCATGAAAACCATCCTCATCAAAGACCTGGCCCGCAACGAAGCACTCGACGCGAAGGCAATGAGCACCGTCCGCGGCGGCTTTTCGATGAACTCGCCGTACTTCAAGATGGGCGACCTGTCGTACACCCCCAGCTACGATTCGTCGATCCACGCGACGCAAGAGCTGTTCCAAATGCAGAGCGTAGTGAACGCGACCGCCAACGGCTCGGCTTTCCTGGATGGCGTGCATGCGACCAACACCACGTCGCAGGCCGGCCAGAACAACATCTTCCGGCTGTAATGGCAGACCGCTCAACCAAAGGAGAATGAACATGTCTTCCATTACGCTTAGCGACCTGCCTTGCGCCACCGACCTGGACCAGCGCGCCATGTCCGCCGTGCGCGGCGGCCATTCCTGGGGCGGCGATATGAACGTCAACCTGAACATCAACCAGAACCTCGTGCAGATCCAGGACGTCGACCTCAACGTGTTGAACAACAACGGCTCGATCGGCGCCGGCTTTACCGGCCCGACGGTCAATCTGGCAGCCACGCAAACGGGATTCAACAGCGCGGTCATCCCAAAGATGTTCTAAACTGAGGAGGCCTGCCCAGGCCTCCTTTTTCGTCCGATGCGAGGAACTTAATTATGGCTACCATTGCGATTAACGACCTGTCCGTCAATCGGGACCTGGACCGCAAGGCGATGTCGCAGTTGCGCGGCGCCGGCGGCGCACCGTGGGTGTATGGCTGGATCGCGCCGTTCTCCGACGCGCCGAGCTTCGCGCCCGTGGTGAACTTCTACCAGATCAACAATTATGCGGAGCAGATGATCAATCAGTACCAGATCGTTTCGGTGCTGAACTCCGGATCGAATTCGAACGTCGCCGTCGCGGTCGACGAACGCAGTGTGAACAACCGGTTTCAGCCGCAGTAGGGCGCGAGCGGATCGCGGGGCCAGGCGATGACAGTCGACCACGAGTTTCGATGGACATCGGCGGCACGGACCGATATCGGGCTGGTGCGCAGCCGCAATGAGGATAGTCTTCTCGAGCATGCCGCGCGCGGGCTGTGGGCAGTCGCCGACGGCATGGGCGGCCACGCCTACGGCGACGTCGCCAGCCGCATGGTGGTCGCGGCGCTGGACACCTTGCCGGCGGCCGGTCCCGCCGGCCTGCAGCAATCGATAGCCGTTGCGCTCGACCGTCTGCGTGCAGTGAACGGGCAGCTGCGTGCCGAAGCATCGGCGCGCAAGGTAACAATGATGGGCAGCACCGTCGTCGTCCTGCTCGCGTGCGGGGGCGAGGCAGCTTACCTGTGGGCCGGCGACAGCCGCATCTACCTTTACCGCAACGGGCGGCTCCAGCAGCTGACCCGCGATCACAGCCAGGCCGAGGAAATGAGGGCGCTGGGCGCGAATGCGCCCGTGTCGAACGGCATCACGCGCGCGCTGGGCGCCGCCGACACGATCGACATCGAGCACGGCACCTTGCAGGTGCGCGACGGCGATTTGTTCCTCTTGTGCAGCGATGGCTTGAGCAATCCCGTGGACGAGCAGGGCATCGCCGACGCGCTGGGCGGGGGTGAGTGCGGCGCCGCGGTGGACGAGCTGATCGCGAAGGCGCTCGCGAATGGGGCGCGCGACAATGTCTCGGTGGTGGTCGCGCGCGCCGACGATGTGTGCAGCGACAAGACCATGCTCAATCCGGCGTTGTGAGATTGCAAGCGGCGCTGTGCAAGGAGGGGGTCAGGTCCGGCGGACCTGACCCCTGTTTTGTCGACGCCAGCAGAATAGCCTCCATTATGGTCAGTATGCAGGCTAATGGCTCACGCCTCCTTGCGGAAATCCTTCGAGTGCAGGCCGTGCTTCTTCAGCAGGATCTGCAGGTGCGAGCGGTTCATGTCCCAGCGCCGTGCCAGCTCGGCCACCGTGCCGCCGGTTTCCTGCAGGCCGCGCTCCAGGCAGGCACGCTCCGCTTCGTCGCTGGCGACACGTTTCGCTTCGCTCAGCGATAGCGGCGCCGGCTCGCCTTGCTGCGCGCGCGGTTTCGCCGCCGCCGGCCGGATATCGTCGGGAAGGTGCGACAGGTCGGCCGTCTCCGCGGCCAGGCAGGAGATCCGGTACACGATGTTGCGCAGTTCGCGGATGTTGCCAGGGTAGGCATAGCCGAGCAGGAAGTCGCGCAGCCTGGCGGTGGTCTTGACCGGACGACGCTTGAGCGCCTCGGCCGCTTCGTCGCAGTAGTAGGCGATCAGCAAGGGAATTTCATCCTTGCGTTCGCGCAGCGGCGGCAGGGTCAGGTGGATCACGCTGAGCCGGTAGAACAGGTCTTCGCGAAACAGTCCCTGCTCGATCAGCTTGCGCAGGTTCTTGTTGGTCGCCGCCACGATGCGGGTGTCGACCGAAATGGTTTCGTCCGATCCGACGCGCTGGATTTCGTGCGACTGCAATACCCGCAGCAGCTTGACCTGGCCCGGCAAAGGCAGCTCGCCGATCTCATCGAGAAAAATGGTGCCGTGGTGGGCGCTTTCGAATTTGCCCTTGCGGTCATTCGCGGCGCCCGTGAATGCGCCTTTCTTGTGGCCGAAGAGTTCGGATTCGAGCAGGCTGTCCGGGATCGCGCCGCAGTTCACGGAGATGTACGGCTTGTCGGCGCGCGATCCGTTGGCATGGATCACCTTCGCCATCAATTCCTTGCCGGTGCCGCTTTCGCCGTCGACCAGCACCGGCAGGTCGGTGGGCGCGGCCTTTTCGGCGATCTCGAGCGCGTCGAGCAGCCGGGGGTTGTCGCCGAACGTGCCTTCGAACACGAAGCTGCGCGCGAGCAGCGCCTGGCGCCGTTCGCCGGTCGATTGTGCGGGCGCCGGCTCGGCGCTGACCGCCTGCACGAAGCGCTCCTTGTGCGACAACTGCATCACGTCGTCGCGCAGCACGTTGGCCTGGCGCAGCAGCTTCTCGATCTCGGCGCGCTGCAAGGTCGTCGCCCAGCGCAAGGTCGAGCGCAGGATTTCGATCTTTTCCAGCAACGCCGCATATGACATCGCGGAGCCGCGGGGGATGCCCTGGTTGAACAGTTTCATGCCGCGCTCAATTGCTTCTGCACCAGTTCGTAGTACATGCCGCGCCGTTCCAGCAATTCCTCATGGCGTCCCATTTCCGCGATCTTGCCTTCGTACAGCACGATGATCTTGTCGGCCCGCATGATGGTGCTGAGGCGGTGCGCGATGATGACGGCCGTGCGTCCTTCCAGGATCGCTTGCATGTTGCCGATGATGTTGCTCTCCGACTGGGTATCGAGGGCGGAGGTGGCTTCATCGAATACCAGCAGGCGCGGGTCGTGGTACAGCGCGCGCGCGATGCACAGCCGCTGCACCTGGCCGCCCGACAAGCCGACGCCGCGCTCGCCGACGACCTGCTCGTAGCCCAGCGGCAGTTTGCTGATGAACGCGTGCGCGTCCGCCATTTTCGCCACTTCCTCGATGCGGCGCCTGTCCGGACTGTCGTCGCCGCTGGCGATGTTTTCCGCGATGGTGCCGGAGAACAGCAGGTTGCTCTGCATGACGTAGCCCACCTGCGCGCGGTAGTAATCCTTGTCGATCACGCTCATGTCGTAGCCGTCGATGATGATCTTGCCTTCGGTGGGCGGATAGAAACCGACCAGCAACTTGGCCAGCGTTGTCTTGCCGGAGCCGCTGCGCCCGACGATGGCGACCAGCTCGCCCGGCTTGATGTCGATGCTGATGTTCTCCAGCACGTAGGGCGTCTCGCCGTCGCCGTAGCGGAAATACATGCCGTCGAGCTTGATCTCGCCCTGCAGGTCGGGCAGCACGACGCGCGAGGCGAGATCCGCGGGCTTTTGCTCGGGTTCGATGTCCAGCACGTCGCCAAGGCGCTCCATGGCCACCGTGGCGTCCGCCAGCCGGCTCCACAGGCCTACCAGGCCCATCAGCGGCGACAGCACGCTGCCCATCAGCGCATTGAAGGCGATCAGCTGGCCGATCGACAGTTCGCGCGCCAGCACCAGGTCGGCGCCCACCCACAGGATGGCGATCGTGGTGGCGGCGTGCAGCATCTGGCTGGCCAGGCCGACCCAGATGTTGAACACTTGCGAGCGGTACTGCACTTCCAGCGCCTTGACGTATTTCTTTTCCCACTTCAGGCGCACCGGGCGCTCGCTGCCCATGCCCTTGATGGTCTCGATGCCGCCCAGCGCTTCCATCAGGAACGAGTGGGCGTCGGTCGAGGCCGTGAACACTTCGCGCGCGAAGTCCTTGATGCGCGGCGTGGCCAGCACCGTCACCGCGATGATGGGGATGACGAAAGCGATCAGCAGCACGGTCAGCTTGACGTTGTAGAGGAACAGGATGGTGAAGTAGATGAAAACCATCAGCAGGTTCAGCACGGTGGTGACGGTCGACTCGGTCAGGAAGGCGCGGATGGTCTGGTTCTCCTGGAAGCGCGCCAGGATGTCGCCGGTCTTGCGCTTGGCGAAGAAGGAGTAGGGCAGCGACATCGTGTGCTTGAAGAACTGCGACATCATCGAAAAATCGAGGTTGCGCACCATGTAATTGGCCAGGTAGGCGCGCACCGTGGACATGATCTGGGTGAACACCGTGGACACGATCAATCCGGTGATCAGCAGGTGCAGCAGGCTGATGTTGTGGTGCACCACCACGCCGTCGAGGATGTTCTGGATGATCATCGGCGGGACGATGCCCAGCATCTGGATCACGAAGGTGGCCAGGAACAGGTGCCACAGGATGGTCTTGTAGGGCGCCAGGTAGCTGACGAAGCGCAGCCAGGGCGAGCGCGCCGCGGTCAGCTGGACCATTTCCTGGCCCGGCGTGAACACCAGGCAGGTGCCGCTCCAGCCGCGCTCGAATTCCTCCACGGTCATTTTCTTGAAGCCGACCGCCGGATCGGCCACCCACACCTGGCGCGGCGAGATGCCGTACACCACGACGTAGTGGTAGCCTTCCCAGTGGATGATGAATGGCAGCTCGAAGCCGCCCAGGGCGTCGAAGGTGCACTGGACGCCGCGCGTGGAAAAGCCCAGCGATTCGCCGGCGCGCGCCAGGCTGTCCAGCGTTGCGCCCTGGGTCGTGACGTTGGCCAGCTCGCGCAGCTTGCCCAGCGTCATGTTGATGCCATAGTGGCGGCACAGCATCGCCAGGCAGGCGGCGCCGCAGTCCATTTCCTCGGCCTGCTCGACCAGCGCGAATCGCTTCAGGATCTTTTCGTCGGCCTCCGGCTTCGATTGCAAGTCGAGCACCACGGGCCGCTTGCGCCGCTCGGCCAGCCGTTTTTGCCGGTGCAGCTCGCGCTCGACGAAGCGGATGCGTTCCTCCATCACCTCGCGCAGCTTGTCGTTGCGCTCGAGGATGAAGTGGGCGGTCTTCTCGGGGACGACCAGCAAGGTTGTGTCGGTGACGGCGATGACGGACGCCATCTGTTCCTGGCGCATCATGCAGGCCTTCTCGCCGAAGATCTCTCCCGGCCCCAGCGTGGCCAGCGTGTACTCCGCATCGGCATCGTTGTAGACCACGCGCACCTGTCCCTGGCGCACCACGTACAGGCGGCGGTCGTCGCGCGAGTCCTGCTTCAGGATTTCCTTGCCCGCGCCGACGCGCTTGACGCCGACGCTGCGCACGAACTCCTCGAGCTCGGGCTTGCTCACCTTGCCGCGCAGGTCGAACAGGCGCGCCACCAAGCCGCCGGCGGAACTGATCGCCACGTAATTGGTGATGAACTGCAGCGCCACGGGATTGCGCGCCAGCACCGGTTCGAACGCCGCGCGCGCGATGAACAGCAATTCGGTCTTCACCGAGGCGCGCGCCGACAGCTCGTGCGGATGGTCGCGCAGCATGGCGATCTCGGCGAACACCTCGCCCGCCTTGCGCACGCCCATGCTCACTTCCTTGCCGTGCTCGTCGCTGAACACGCGCACCGAGCCGGAGCGGATCACGTACAGGCCGGCGGCCGGCTCGCCGGCCGTGCAGATGGTGTCGCCGAACGCGTAGAAGCGCGACTCGGCCGCATCGGACAGGCGTTCCAGCTCATCCGGAGTAAACGGCGACAGGATTTCCACCGTGGACAGGAACTCGGCGACAGGATGGGCTTGCGAAAGTGGTTCCATGTCTCATTTCCACGCGCGTCGAACGGCATGCGGCCGCGGCCGGAGTTACCTGGACGGACAGGCCTCGATGATGTGCTCCTGCGCGCGCGCCTGCAGCCAGCCCTCGCGCAGCAGGCGGCGCACCTCGGCGGCGGTGTCCTCGTCGAGCGACGCCGGGTACTTGGCGTTGACCGAAAAGATCTCGTAGAACGAGCGGTCGGGCGACGCGAAGGGACCCAGCAGTTCGCCGGGCGCGGCGTTGAACACACGCGCTTCGATGTCGGGCTTGAGCGAGCCGCGCAATACCTTGCCGATGATGCCGCCGCTCTCGCGCGCATCGCCGATCGAGTGCTCGCGCGCCATGTCGGCGAAGCTGTCGGGGTCGTCGGCGAGCGCCGATATCATCTCCTTCGCCTTGCCCTCGGTGTCGAGCACGATGTGGCTGACTTCGACGCTGTCGAATTTCGGCGAGTTGAGCTTGAAATATTGTTCGACGGCGGCGTCGCTGCACACCTGTGCCATCATCTTTTCCTGGTACAGGCCGTCGGTAATGAAGAGCTCGAATTCGTCGAGGCTGATGCCGAGTGCGTCGAGGTAGTTGTTCATGTCGGCGGCGCGATGCAGTCCCTGGCTGCGGCGAAACTGGTCGGCGCGTTCCTGGATCTCTTCCGGCGCCAGCTGCAAACCCTGTTTCCTGGCGGCGCGAACGGTCAGCTTCTCGCGCACCAGTTGCTCGATGAGTCCTTCGAACTGCCCGCTGAGCTTGAGTGTCCGGATGAAACTGTCGGTGTCGATGACCTCGTCATCAATGCGCACAATCGCTGACATGGTGCCTCCCTCGCTTCGCGTCGAACCAATTCTCAGCGTATACGGTCGCGCGCGAAATGCAATCACGCGGGGCAATGCCAGTTTGTCGTACCAGCGAAGGCTGGTATCCATACTGAGCGGAATATGCAGGGAAATCTATTTCAGCATGGGTACCAGCCTTCGCTGGTACGACGGGTCGGTTCATTCGCCCAACCACTGCAGCGACTCAAGCCAGGCGTGGCGCCATCCTTGGCGGTCGTACCAGCGAAGCCTGGTACCTATATTGAGCGGGTCATGCGGGGAAAGCAATCTCGGCATGGGTACCAGCCTTCGCTGGCACGACGGGCTATTCGCCCAGCAAGCGCAGCGACTCGAGCCACGCGTCGCGCCATTCCGTCAAATCCGGCTGGGTGGCGAAGGCTTTCTTCAACGTTCGCATCGGCACGCGGTACACGTCGTTCAGGCCGAGGGCGAGCGTCACCGGATTCCACAGGTGCGTGTTTTTCCCGGCGCGGGAATTCTTCCGGACGCGGGCGCCATCGTCACCGAAAATGCCGATCCCGCCGGCCAGCGATTTCTCCAGGTCGATTTTCGCCATGCCGCCGAACGCGATCAGCACCTGCTCCTTGCTGATTCCTTTCAGGCTTTCCTTCGGCGCAGCCGGTGCCTCGGGCTCTGGCGGGTTGAGCAGCGCCTCTGCCAGTTGCTCGATATCGCGCTGAAAGAAACGCACCGCGTCGAGCGGCATGCGCATGCCAGGTTCCTTCAGCTTGATGGCGATGCGGTCGGAGTCGCGCGTGAAGCGGATCAGCACGTCGTCGCTGCCTGCGGCCAGCCGCTTGGTGTCTTCGATGTAGACCACCGGCGCGGAGTAGCCGGTGATGCCTTCGGCGAACAGGTCGGCGTATTCGTCGGAGTAATCAACCCAGACGTAGGGCGTCAAGCCATGTTCGATCAGGCGCGCGAGGGTCCACGGCGTGCCGGTTTGTTCGCTAAGCCATTGGCACGTTTCTGCCGTGGTCGCGCGCTGCGGGAGCTTCGCTGATGGCATTGCGGACTTTCAAAATGTGTAAGGCGGGGTCTGGTCCTGCGGACCTGACCCCATTTTCGTCGGCGCCGAAGAGCTCATCGCGTTAGTATGAAGCAAAGATGTGGTTAGGTCCGCAGGACAAGCCCCCGGCCGGGTTACTGCAGGCGGATGGCCACGTCGAAAATCCATGTGCGGCGGATTTCGATCACGTCGTACTGGCGCGCGAGAGCCGGCGGAAATGCGCCGTATGGCGCCTGGCTGGCCACCACCTGTCGGATTGCTTCGTCGATTGCCGGTACGCCGCTGGACACCACGAAAGTGACCTTCTCCACGGAGCCGTCGGCGCGAATTGCCACTGTTACGATCGGTTGCGTATGACGTTGTTTGACCGCCTCTCGCACCATGTCGAGCGTCATGTTCGCCTCGATCTTCCGGCCCATGGCTTCAGCGTAACGGACAAGCTCGGCGTTCGGATCAGCGCGGCCGAGCAGCAATCCGCGGCGCAGGTTGCTCATCCCGGGTAGCAGCGAGCGGGACGGGGGAGTGGACGCCGCGTCGCGCTGGGCCGCCTCCGCGTTGAGTTGCCTGCCGATCGCGCGCAGCCGCTCCTCGCGCTGGGCCTCCTGCTCGGCGCGCTCGCGTTGCGCCAGGTCTTTGGCGGCCAATTCCTGGCGCGTCGCCTCTTGCTTTGCTCCCTCGCGGCGTGCCGCCTCTTGCCTGATTGCTTCCTGTCGTGCGGCCTCTTGTTGTGCCTGGCGGGTTGCTTCCAGCTGAGCTTGCTTTGCCGCTTCTTGCTGAGCCTTCTGCGCGGCCTCCAGCTGCGCTTGCTTCGCCGCTTCCTGCTGGGCCTTACGCGCCATCTCCATCTGCGCTTGTTTCGCCGCTTCGAGCTGTGCTTGTTTTGCAGCTTCCAGTTGCGCCTGCCGGGTCGCCTCCTGTTGCGCTTGCCTGGCTGCCTCCAACTGCGCCTTCCGCGCGGCTTCGACTTGTGCCTGCTTTGTCGCTTCGAGTTGCGCTTGCTTTGCAGCTTCGATCTTCTGCAGCCTTTCGGCTTCCAGCTGGGCCAGCCTTGCCGATTCCACTTGCGCCTGCTTCGCCGCATCCAGCTGCGCCTGCCTACTCTGCTCTTTCTGCAAAGCTTCTCGCCGCACATCCTCTTGCCGCGCGAGATCGAGACGCTCTTTTTCCAGCCGTGCCGATTCGGCCCTGGCTTTTTGCTCAGCGATTGCGGCATCCTGGCGCAGCCGCTCTTGCCGCGTTGCTTCGCGCTGCGCCTCCGCCTTCAGCTCGGCCTGTCGCGATTGCTCGGCGCTCTGGCGCTCCTGCTCGTGGTCGTGCTGCTTTTGAGCGGCATCGACGGCGTCGCGGGGAATGGCTACCGCATTGTCTGGAACAGTCGTGCTTCGCGCTGTGGAGGTTGCGGGCGCCCTAACGCGTGGCGCGTCTGGCGCGATGGGCAGGTTCACGTCCGGCCGTTCCCGGGCGGCCGCGACTGGCTCGGGGGGCGCGGCACCAGGCGCTGCTTGCGGGATGGCAGCTGTGGCATTCGACGCCGCAGGAAGGAGTGGCATCGACATCGATGTCGGATTGCCCGCGACCACAGGCGTCTGCGCAGGCGTGGGCAGCGCGCCATCCGCAGGCGCGGGCGCTGACGCCGTCTCAGCGCGAGGCGCCGGCGCAAGCAGAATGCGCAAATCATTGGCGCCGAGGCGTCGCTCTTTCCAGGGGAAGTCAAAGCGCGGAAGGCCGAACGTCTGGCCGCCGAGCGCAATGCTGAGGAGCAGAGAGTGCGCTATCAACGAGAGCACCAGCGCCGTACTCAATCGCCGAGGGTCGCGCGGACTAAGGAGCGCCGCACTCAAATTCCAAACCCTTCGCGCCGGCCAGAAGCCAGCTCATTCAGAATTTCCTCGTTATTCATCTGCGCGAAATGTATCGGATTGGAAGCCATTGAGACAATGCAGTAGATTGAAAACGGGCGGTCGAATCATCGACGAGAACTGATGCTATCACACTGACAAGATCGGTTGATCGCCAAAAAGAGAAAGGCCAATCGAGCGATTGGCCTTTGGGTGCTGATTTGCGGCGGCGAACAAGGCGGGGTCAGGTCCGCAGGACCAGACCCCAAGCAGGCTTAGACGTCGATGTTGCCGGCGCGCAGAGCGTTCGACTCGATGAAGTTGCGGCGCGGCTCAACCTCGTCGCCCATCAGCGTAGTGAAGATCTGGTCCGCGGCAATCGCGTCTTCGATCTGCACTTTCAGCAGGCGGCGCACGGTCGGATCCATCGTGGTTTCCCACAGCTGCTCCGGATTCATCTCGCCCAGACCTTTGTAGCGCTGCTTCGACACGGTGCGCTCGGCTTCGTCGCGCAGCCACTGCATCGCGTGGTGGAAGTCGTCGACCGCCGATTCCTTGATGCGGTCGCCTTCGCCGCGGCGGATGAACGCGCCTTCGCCGATCAGGCCCTTGAACGTCGCGGCGCCCGCGGCCAGCACGGCGTAATCCGCGCCCTGGACGAAGTCCGCGTCGATCGAGCTGACTTTCACGTTACCGTGATGCATACGCTCGATGCGCAGCATGTGCTTTTCATTGAGGTCGTCCGAACGCACCGACACCGTCACCGCGCGGTCGCCGATCGTCGCTTCCAGCGCCTTGGCCGATACTTCCGCATTTTCCTGCGTGTCCAGCACCAGCGTCACGCCGGTCATGATGGCGGTCAGCGCGGCGCGGTCGATCACGCGCGTCAGGCGCATCATGATCGCGTTCGACAGGTTGAAGGTGCGTACCAGTTCGGCCAGCGCCTCGCCGGTGATCGCATCGGCGCCGTCGCGCGGCACCAGCGACGCGGTGTTCAGCGCCACCGTCATCATGTAGCTCGCCTCTTCGACGTCGTCTTTCAGGTAACGCTCGTCGCGGCCGGCCTTGACCTTGTACAGCGGCGGCTGCGCGATGTAGATGTGGCCGCGCTCGACCAGCTGCGGCATCTGGCGGTAGAACAGCGTCAGGAGCAGCGTGCGGATGTGGGCGCCGTCGACGTCCGCATCGGTCATGATGATGATGCGGTGATAGCGCAGCTTGTCGACGTTGAATTCGTCCGGCCCGATCGAGGTGCCGAGCGTGGCGATCAGCGTGGTGATCTGCTCCGACGACAGCATCTTCTCGAAGCGCGCCTTCTCCACGTTCAGCACCTTGCCGCGCAGCGGCAGGATCGCCTGGAACTTGCGGTCGCGCCCTTGCTTGGCCGAGCCGCCTGCGGAGTCACCCTCGACGATGTACAGTTCGGACAGCGCCGGATCCTTTTCCTGGCAATCGGCCAGCTTGGCCGACAGGCCCAGGCCGTCCATCACGCCTTTGCGGCGCGTCAGGTCGCGCGCCTTGCGGGCCGCCTCGCGCGCACGCGCGGCTTCGACGATCTTCCCGCAGATGATCTTGGCGTCGTTCGGCTTTTCGGCCAGGTAGTCCGACAGCGTCTTGGCGACGATCTCTTCGACCGGGCCGCGCACCTCCGACGACACCAGCTTGTCCTTGGTCTGCGAACTGAATTTCGGCTCCGGCACTTTGACGGACAGCACGCAGGTCAGGCCTTCGCGCATGTCGTCGCCGCTGATTTCGACCTTGGCCTTCTTGGCGAAGTCGTTCTCGTCGATATACTTGTTGATCACGCGGGTCATCGCCGCGCGCAGGCCGGTCAGGTGGGTGCCGCCGTCGCGCTGCGGGATGTTATTGGTGAAGCACAGCACCTGCTCGTTGTAGGCGTCGTTCCACTGCATCGACACGTCGACGGAAATCGTGGTGTTCTGGTCGGACTGGCGCTCGCCGGTCGCCTGGAACACGGTCGGGTGCAGCACCGTCTTGGCCTTGTTGATGTATTCGACGAAGCCGCGCGTGCCGCCTTCGAACGCGAACACTTCTTCCTTGCCGTTGCGCTGGTCGGTCAGCTTGATGTTGACGCCGTTATTCAGGAACGACAGTTCGCGAATACGCTTGGCCAGGATCTCGTAGTGGAATTCGACGTGGTTGAAGATCTCTTCGTCGGCCCAGAAGTGGACGTCGGTGCCGCGCTTGTCGGTCTCGCCGACGACCTTGATCGGGGACACGGCGACGCCGTCGCGCATTTCGATTTCGCGGTGCTGCGGCACGCCGCGCACGAATTCCATCTGGTGCACTTTGCCGTCGCGGCGGATGGTCAGCTTGAGCAGTTTCGACAGCGCGTTGACGCACGAGACGCCCACGCCGTGCAGGCCGCCCGACACCTTGTACGAGTTCTGGTCGAACTTGCCGCCGGCGTGCAGCTCGGTCATGACGATTTCGGCGGCCGAGCGCTTCGGATCGTGCTTGTCGTCCATCTTCAGGCCGGTCGGCACGCCGCGGCCGTTGTCGGTGATCGAGATCGAATTGTCCGAGTGGATCGTGACGTGGATCTCGGTGCAGTGGCCGGCCAGCGATTCGTCGATCGAGTTGTCCAGCACTTCGAACACCAGGTGGTGCAGGCCGGTGCCGTCCGAGGTGTCGCCGATGTACATGCCCGGGCGTTTGCGCACCGCTTCCAGGCCTTCCAGGATTTGAATCTGGGCGGCGCCGTACTCTTGCTCTTTCGCGGGGACTGCTGGTGGTGTGTTCTCGGACATGGACTGCTTTCTCTAAAAACGATACTCAGTGTGTTTCGGTTGCTGCTGCCGGCTGCTCCACTTGTGGCGGGGGCCTGCAATTTCTGTCGTTCCTGCGAAGGCAGGAACCCATACTGCGCCAACGATCAGGCGGCGTATGGATTCCCGCCTTCGCGGGAATGACGGTCTTTAGGTTAGCGGTTGGTTTTCTAAATCCGCATCGGCATGACAACGTACTTGAAGTCCGGGTTGTCCGGAATCGAAATCAGCGCCGACGAATTGGAGTCGCCCAGCGCGATGTTGATCTGGTCGCACTTCAGGTTATTCAGCACGTCGAGCAGGTAGGTGACGTTGAAGCCGATGTCGACCGAGTCTCCGCCGTAGTCGATCTCGAGTTCTTCGACCGCTTCTTCCTGGTCCGCATTCGTCGAGCTGATCTTCATGCTGCCCGGCGTGATGATGCAGCGCACGCCCTTGAATTTATCGCTCGTCATGATCGCGGCGCGCTGCAGGGAACGCAGCAGCTCGTCGCGGCCGATCGTGAAGTCGTTCTTGTAGCCCTTCGGGATCACGCGCGTGTAATCGGGGAATTTGCCCTCGACCAGCTTCGACACCAGCTCGATGTCGGCGAACGTCAGCTTGACCTGGCTCGCGGCGATGTCCAGCTGGACCGTCTCGTCGCTCTCTTCGAGCAGGCGCTGAAGTTCGATGATGGTCTTGCGCGGGATGATCACTTCCTGGCGCGTGAATTCCTGCTCGGTCTCGACCTGGCAGAACGCCAGGCGGTGGCCGTCGGTCGCCACGGCGATGACGTTGCGGCCATCGAGCACCAGCAGCAGGCCGTTCAGGTAGTAGCGGATGTCCTGCTGCGCCATCGAGAAGTGCACCATCTGGAACAGGTGCTTGAGCGTCTTCTGCGGCAGCGTGACGGTGGCGTTGTAGGTGTCCGCAACCGAGACGGTCGGGAATTCTTCGGCCGCCAGCGTCTGCAGGGCGAAGCGCGATTTCCCGGTCTGCACCGTCAGGCGCTTGTTCAGCAGCGTCATCGTGACGTCGCCCGATTCCGGCAGCGCGCGCAGGATGTCGAGCAGCTTGCGCGCCGCGACCGTGGTGCCGGCGACGTCGGCGCCCGAGCCGATCTGGGCGTGCGTGGTGATCTGCACTTCGGTGTCGGTCGACAGGAAGGAGACGTTTTCGCCGTCCTTGCGGATGAGGATATTGGCCAGAATCGGCATAGTGTGCCGACGCTCGACAATACCGCTCACGATCTGCAGTGGCCGGAGAAGGGTATCTCGGGTGGTTTTGACCAATTGCATAGTAATCCTCGGTAGGGTTGATCGTAAATACGTTGCTGCTTTTCTTACTTTTTTGATACTGCCCGGGCCCCTCTCAGGCCCCGTCTCTGCACTGCTATTTTGCCAGAAATTGCTTCAGCTAAATATAGGGGTCAGGTCCGCCGGACCTGACCCCGGGCTTTCATCAGCCCTTCAGCGTCTGCTCCAGCACGTGCAGCTCATGGTTGCACTCGGCGTTCTTGGTGCGGTCCAGCGCGATCTTGCGCACCGCATGCAGCACGGTGGTGTGATCGCGCCCGCCAAACAGTTCGCCGATCTCCGGCAGGCTCTTTTGCGTCAGCTCCTTGGCCAGGTACATGGCGATCTGGCGCGGCCGCGCGATGTTCGCCGGCCGGCGCTTCGAGTACATGTCCGCCACTTTGATGTTGAAGAAGTCCGCCACCGTCTTCTGGATGTTCTCCACCGAGATCTGGCGGTTCTGCACCGACAGCAGGTCCTTCAGCGCTTCCTTCACCACGTCGATGGTGATGTCCTTGCCGTGGAAGCGCGAGTACGCCAGGATCTTGCGCAGCGCGCCTTCGAGCTCGCGCACGTTCGAGCGCAGGTGCTTGGCCACGAAGAACGCCACGTCGTCCGAAAAGTTCACGCCTTCCGAATTGGCTTTTTTCAGCAGAATCGCCACGCGCATTTCCAGCTCCGGCGGCTCGATCGCGACCGTCAGGCCGGAGTCGAAGCGCGAGATCAGGCGGTCGTCCATGCCCGTGATCTCTTTCGGATAGGTGTCGCTGGTGATGATGATCTGCTTCTTCGCCGCGATCAGCGCCTCGAACGCATAGAAGAACTCTTCCTGCGTGCGGCTCTTCCCGCCGAAGAATTGAATATCGTCGATCAGCAGCATGTCGAGCGAGTGGTAGTAGTGCTTGAAGTCGTCGAAGCCCTTGCGCTGGTACGCCGTCACCACGTCGCGCACGTACTGCTCGGCGTGGATGTAGCGGATGCGCGCGCCCGGCTGGTCGGCCATCACCTGGTTGCCGATCGCGTGAATCAGGTGAGTCTTGCCGAGGCCGACGCCGCCGTAGAAGAACAGCGGGTTGTACGACACGCCCGGATTGTTCGCCACCTGGATCGCGGCGGCGCGCGCCAGCTGGTTGGCCTTGCCGGTCACGAAGCTGTCGAACGTCAGGTCGGTGTTGATGCGGCTTTGCTCGCGGCGCGGCGAGTTGGCGATGTTGTCCGGCGCCGGCGCGACCGGGTCGGCGCGGCGCGGGTCGCTGCCATGGCCGTCCGGCAGCGGCGCGGGTGCGGCGCCGGCGGCCTTCTTCGGCAGCGCGTTCTTCGGATCGAGCACGAACTGGACTTCGATCGGCGCTTCCCAGTACTGGGCGGCGAGGGCGGTGATGCGGGTGGCGAATTGCGACTTCACCCAATCGAGCTTGAAGCGATTGGGTGCGGCAATGCGCAAGCGGCCGTCCTCGTAGTCGAGGGCGACCAGCGGCTTGATCCACGCACTGAATTGTTGCGGTGTCAGCTCCAGTTCCAACTGCGCGGAACAGGTCTGCCAGAAATTTTCCATGAATCGTCTTGTGATAATTGGGGTGTGGAGGGCGCATGCGCCCCGGAGGTGCGCCACACGTAACGCGCTATTCTACCTGCGACCGGGAAAGTTATCCACAGGCTTGACGCTTATTTTGTTGTCTTTGAAGTCAGAAAATCAACCCCGGACGCGCTGCGGCCCAACCCCCGGGGTCAGGTCCGGCGGACCTGACCCCGCCCTTGACGACGCAGTGTCCCGAGCCGGAAAACCACGCCAGCCTTGACACGGCAGGCCGAAATGCTGTCTAATTCAGGGTTCCCCGCCCGTATTCCGGGCAAAAAGGTAGTTTGCTGTGGCGTGTCGCTGGCTTAACCATCTGCGAAATGTCATTTGCGCCCAAACTGACGGGACGTCAGACCCGATTTTGCATTTTATTTTGCTTTAAGCGAGAACTCCATGAAACGTACTTACCAACCTTCCGTCGTTCGTCGCAAGCGCACGCACGGCTTCCGCGCTCGTATGGCCACCCGTGGCGGCCGCGACGTCCTGAACGCTCGCCGCGCCAAGGGCCGCAAACGCCTGGCTGTCTAAGCCTCGCATGACAAGCGAAGGTTCACACGACTTCGCGCGCGTTCGTCGCATCGTTAAAACGGATGAATTTTCATCCGTTTTTCGTTTGCGCCCGGCGCAAAAAACGGCGCATTTCGTGCTCTACACCCGCCCCACCGAACTGCCGCATGCGCGGCTGGGCGTCGTTGTGGCCAAGCGATTCGCGCCGCGCGCCGTCACGCGCAACACGATCAAACGCGTCACCCGCGAGCTGTTTCGCGTGGCGGCGCTGCCGGCGCTCGACTGCATCGTGCGCCTGGCCCGTCCGGTCAACGCCAAGGACGGCCCGGCCACCAACGCGGCGCTGAAGGCGGCGATCCGCGTCGAAATCGCGCGCCTGTTCGCTTCGCAAACGAAGAAGGCGCCGGCGCCATGAGCGGCCTGCTCATTTGGGTCATGCGCCTGTATCAATTGATACTGTCGCCGATGCTGGGCCAGAACTGCCGCTTTTATCCCAGCTGCTCGAGCTATGCGATCGAGGCGCTGCGCGTACACGGCGCGGCGCGCGGCTCGCTGCTGTCCGTGCGCCGCGTCTGCAAATGCCATCCGTGGCACGAAGGCGGCGTCGACCCGGTGCCGCCCGCGCGCGGCGAACACGACTCCACAACCGCTTGCGGTTGCCACCACCCCTGAATCTAACTGCTGACTAATACCTCAATGGAAATCAATAAACGTACCATCATGTGGATCGTGTTCGCCGTCTCGCTGTTCGTTCTGTGGAACGACTGGATGGTGGCGAACGGCGGGCAGTCCTTCTTCGGCCCGCGCACGCCGGCCAAGGTCGTGACGGCGCCCGGCGCCAGCACCGCCGCGCCGACCGCGCCGGCGGCAGCCGCCGTTCCTGGCGCGCCAGCGCTGCCAGGCGCCCCGGCGGCTGTGGAAGCGGCCAAGCGTGAAGTCATCACCATCACCACCGACGTGCTCAAGGCCGACATCGACACCGCCGGCGGCGTCGTGCGCCGCCTCGAGCTGCTGAAGTTCCAGCAGGCCGGCCATCCGGGCTGGTTCGGCGGCTGCTTCGGCCTGTTCGAAGTGTGCAAGCCGCGCGTCGACAAGACCAAGAACGAAGTGCTGTTCGACGAAGGCGCGACCCACCAGTACCTGGCGCAGACCGGGCTGACCGGCGCCCCGTCCCTGCCGAACCACAACACGATCTTCACCGCCAAGCCTGGCGCGCGCGTCATCGACGGCGCCAACGAAGTGCAGCTGGTGCTCGAGTCCGAGCAGGGCGGCGTCAAGCTGACCAAGACCTACACCTTCCACAAGGGTTCGTACGTGATCGACGTGCGCCACGACGTCAGCAACGTCGGCGCCGCGCCGGTTGCGCCGTCGCTGTACCTGCGTCTTCTGCACGATGGTAACAAGCCGGAAGGCGATTCGTACTTCAACAGCAGTTTCACCGGCCCGACCCTGTACACGCCGGAAGAGAAGTACCAGAAGCTGGACTTCGCGACGATCGAGAAGAAGGGCCACGCCGATCACGCCACCAAGTCGACCGACGGCTGGATCGCCATTTCGCAGCACTTCTTCGTGTCGGCCTTCGTGCCGCAGCCGAACACGCTGCGCACCATCGAGACCGCCAAAGTCGACACCAACCGCTACGCGATCAGCACGATCCAGCCGCTGGGCACCATCGCGCCGGGCGCCACCGTCAGCAACAACGCCAAGCTGTACTCGGGCCCGCAGGACGAGAAGCTGCTGGAAAGCACCGCCCCCGGCCTCGACCTGGTCAAGGATTATGGCTTCCTGACCATCATCGCGAAGCCGATTTTCTGGGTGATCAACCAGATCCACAATGTGCTGGGCAACTGGGGCTGGACCATCATCGCGTTCACGATCCTGATCAAGCTGCTGTTCTTCCCGCTGTCGGCGGCAGGCTACAAGAGCATGGCCAAGGTCAAGCTGGTGACGCCGAAGATGCAGGCGATCCGCGAGCGCTACAAGGGCGATCCGGCCAAGATGAACCAAGCCACCATGGAGCTGTACAAGACCGAGAAGATCAACCCGCTGGGCGGCTGCCTGCCGATCCTGGTGCAGATGCCGGTGTTTATCGCGCTGTACTGGGTGCTGCAGGCGTCGGTCGAATTCCGCGGCGCGCCGTGGATCGGCTGGATCCAGGATCTGTCGCAGCACGACCCGTGGATCATCCTGCCGGTGCTGTATGCGATCTCGATGTTCATCACCACCAAGCTCAATCCTGCGCCGGCCGATCCGATGCAGGCCAAGATGATGATGTGGATGCCGCTGATTTTCTCGCTGATGTTCTTCTTCTTCCCGTCCGGCCTGGTGCTGTACTGGGTGGTCAACAACATCCTGTCGATCGGCCAGCAGTGGGTGATCACCAAGAAGTTCGCAGAACAGCCGGCGAAATAAGCATGCACAGGGGGCAGGTCCCGCGGACCTGACCACGGTTTTGACGAAGAAGCTCGCACGTTCGCGGGCTTTTTTTACGCCGCGTTCAACGGCGGTGTCAGGTCCGCCGGACCTGACACCCTCCTCCTGGCACGCGACGTTGGCGGCCTCATTCATCTACAATCTGATCATGAAACTCGACTCTTCCCCCATCGCCGCCATCGCCACCGCACCAGGCCGCGGCGGCATCGGCGTCGTGCGCGCGTCCGGCAAGGACCTGGCGCCGCTGGTCGCCGCGCTGTTCCCGCGCACCACGCTCAAGCCGCGCCACGCCACCTACACCGACTTCAAGGCGGCCGACGGCAGCGTGATCGACCAGGGCATCGCCGTGGTGTTCGCCGGCCCGCATTCGTACACCGGCGAGGACGTGCTTGAACTCCAGGGCCACGGCGGCCCGGTAGTGCTGCAGATGCTGCTCGCGCGCGTGCTCGAAGCGGGCGCTGAATCTGGCCTGCGCCTGGCCGAGCCGGGCGAGTTCACGCGCCGCGCCTACCTCAACGACAAGCTGGACCTGGCCCAGGCCGAGGCGGTGGCCGACCTGATCGACGCCTCCACCGAAGCGGCGGCCAAGTCGGCGACGCAGTCGCTGTCGGGCGCGTTTTCGAAGACCATCCACACGCTGGTCGAGCAGACCATCAACCTGCGTATGCTGGTCGAGGCGACGCTGGACTTCCCGGAAGAGGAGATCGACTTCCTCGAAAAATCCGACGCGCGCGGCCAGCTGGCCGTCATCATCGATTCGCTGGACAAGGTGTTCAGGCAGGCGGCGCAAGGCGCGCTGCTGCGCGAAGGCCTGAACGTGGTGCTGGTCGGACAGCCCAACGTGGGCAAGTCGTCGCTGCTCAATTCGCTGGCCGGCGCCGACGTGGCGATCGTCACGCCGATCGCCGGCACCACGCGCGACAAGGTGACCGAGACGATCCAGATCGAAGGCATCCCGCTGCACATCATCGACACGGCGGGCATCCGCACCATCGACGAAGCGGTCGACCAGGTCGAGCGCATCGGCATCGAACGCACCTGGGGAGAAGTGGGCAAGGCCGACGTGATCCTGCACCTGCTGGACGCGGGCTACGGGCCGACCGGCGCCGACGAGCATATCGTCGCCGCGTTTCCGGCCGGCGTGCCGGTGCTGCGCATCTGGAACAAGATCGACCTGTCGGGGCACAAGCCGGCGGTCGATCCGGCGCCGGACGCGGTCAACGTCTATTTGTCGGCGCACGAACATATCGGCATCGACCTGCTGCGCGCGGAGCTGCTGCGCATCGCCGGCTGGCAGCAGACCGGCGAGTCGCTGTACCTGGCGCGCGAACGGCACCTGATCGCCTTGCGCGCCGCGCGCGACCACCTCGACCTGGCCGCGGCGCACGCGGCGCAGACCGACCAGTCGCTGGACCTGTTCGCCGAAGAACTGCGGCTGGCGCAGGCGCAGCTGTCGAGCATCACGGGTGCGTTTTCGTCCGACGATCTGCTGGGCGTGATCTTCGGCCGCTTCTGCATCGGAAAATAGATAGTCGCCAATGGTTGTCAATCGTTGCCAAATTTTTCGGCATACGCCCTTGAATATCAGTGGCTTAATGGCTGGCATAGCCCAATGTTGCCCATTGACACATATACTTTTTAAGTACACACTTCAGTACACAATCCCGTGTGTACTCAAAGGTGTGTACTTAAATGCCCAAAGCAGCCATTCCCCTCAATGACAAGCGCATCAAGGCGCTCAAGCCAAAGGCGAAGCGATACCTGATCGCAGATGGCGGCGGCCTGGTGCTGGAAGTCATGACATCGGGCTCGATGGTCTGGCGCTACCGTTATTCTCTCAACCGCAAGCAACAGCCCTTGGTCACCATCGGCGATTATCCAGCGGTCAGCCTGCAAGACGCCCGGACCCGCGCACGCCGCTATGCCGAGATTGTGGCCGGCGGCGTGTCGCCTATCGCGGATGCCAAGAAGGACCGTGGCGCCTCCAAGACTCTCGATTCGGTGCGCGCCTTTGCTGATTCTTGGTACGAGTCGGAGATAGCCACTAAATCGCTATCGTACCGCACGGTTACCAGGCGCGCCTTGGACAAGGATATCTACCCGGCCATCGGCAATAAGGCCCTGACAGAAGTAAATGCCGGTGACGTGCTGGCCATCTGCGACAAGGTGAAAGGGCGTGGCGCCTCGCAAATGGCCCTATTTACACGCAATGTGGTCAAGCGCATGTACGAGTACGCGATTTCGCGCCAGGCCGCGACAATGAACCCCGGTCAGCAGTTGGTCGCTCGTTACATCGCGACGCCCCAGAGCCGCACGCGCGTTCTGTCGCCCGATGAAGTCGGTACGGTCCTGCGTAAGGTGTACACCTCCAATATGAGCCGCGCCTACAAGCTGGCGCTGCACCTCCTCGTGATCACAATGGTGCGCAAGTCCGAACTGATCGAGTCGGAGTGGTCCGAGTTTGACCTGGACGAGGGCATATGGCGTATCCCGGCCGAGCGCATGAAAATGGACCGTGAGCACTGGGTGTACCTGTCGGCGCAGGCCGTGTCCATGCTGCGCGAACTGCGCACGCTGTCACATAGCCAGCGCTTCGTGTTCCCAATGCGGCGCGGCCACGAGGACCGGCCTATCGCCAAATCGACACTGAATCAAGCGGTACGCGCGATGAACTCTGACGTACAACACTTCGTCATCCACGACTTCCGACGCACCGCATCGACGCACCTGCACGAGATGGGCCAGTCGTCCGACGCCATCGAGAAAGCACTGGCGCACTCGATAAAAGGCATCAAGGGCGTGTACAACCGGGCCGAGTACGCGGATGAACGCCGCAAGATCATGCACCTTTGGTCGGACTTCGTTGATGCGCAGATTGCCGAGGGGAAGAAGGTCGTGATCGGCAAGTTTGGGCGCGCCGCTTGAAGTGTTTCACAGCCACCGGCGGAATCAGGCGGGTGGGATTTGATGCGCGAACTGCCGCCGCGAGCGGCAAGGCTATAGCCGGCCACTTCCAAAAAATCCCGTAATATTTTCGTTCTACGCCCGTCCTAGGCTGATCGCCGAAATCCTATCTCCCTGATGGAATGGACTGGCACTTATTTTTTCAGGGGCGCTGAGGGGCGTGCAGTGAATTTTTTTAGGTTTTTGTCTTACCACCCGTACGCAAGTTTCACCGGGAGCAGTTCCACCTTTTTGACTGCGAGTGGCGATTCACCTCGTATCTCGGCATGTGATACAGGATTGAGTGATGATGCGCTTGAGCTATGGCAGCTAGGGAAGCGTGCGTTTCAACAACTAGAGGGATTTAAGTTTGATAGTGTCGACCATTTTGACAGGATCTACTGTGACTACCAACGCGATATTCGAACGTTCGCTTGCCACTTACAGGAGAATTCTCACAAGTTCGAATTCAAAGGCAATTTGACGGACGAAATTTTGACGCCAGATTTTTCGGAAAACCAGAACGGATATCTGATTCTTGACGTCTTGCAGCAATTAAGAGAAGCAGAAAACAGCAATTCTGATCACTTGGCATGCTATTTCCTGTTCGCATGCCTCCAGGAAATCGACTGTGCGCTAATCTTGTTGTGCCTGGACGGCGGTGCGGCAGATTCGATTGTCTCCGCTACCCTTGCCCTCGAAAAGGCAAATGCGATCAGCACAAAGAGTGCTCGACTACAGCGAGCGAGATCGGAATTCAGTACCTTGGGTGCGATCGAACGCCATAAGCGCGACCCCAAGCAAACTGACAAGTCTTTCGTAAAAGAGTGCTGGCTTGCTTGGCAGGCAAACAGAATTGCCTACAAGGGAAAAGCTTCGTTTGCCCGTGACATGCTGCAAAAATGTGAAAATTTGGAGAGTGCAAAGGTTATTGAAGACTGGTGCCGCGAGTGGGAGAAACAGGCGAAAACTGGAACCATGCCAGCAAAGTGATCCCTGTGCTGGCAAAGCGCGCATCCAGCCGGCACAAGGGTTTTCCAACAATTCGACAACGCCTAACCTTGCATCAATCCGCTGAACCACGGCGGCAACAAGCAAAGTTAGGCAACCATGGCGCACATCGCAACCCAAGCAGCACCTCTCAGCAAGACTCTCCCGGCGGACGGCATGTCCCGCTGGCGTCAGATCATCCCGTTCTCGCCCGTCAGCCGCGAGAAATTCCGCCAAATGGTCATTGCGGGCAAAGCGCCGCCGGCAGTTCGCCTTTCCGAGCGTTGCACGTGCTATTCGAACCGCGAACTGCATAAGTTTTTTGCTGACCCGTTGAATTACGTTGCTGAGGCCAAGTAAATGGCGGCGATGCCAACACAAGGTCAAGCACTGGCCGGTATGAAGTTCCATTGCCCGGATGGGGACGTAATCGTCGATCTGGATCAGAGCAAATCCATCGCGAAGAAAATTAAAACCGAACAGCGCGCCAAGCATCCGGGGCGTGGCGTGCGTCATTGTGGCGAGATGTCCCCATGAACTACTACCCGCATCATATTGGTGACTTCCGCTCTGGTTCGGTCTACATGAATCGTGTTGAACGCTGGATATACCGCGACATGATTGAAGTCTATTACGACACAGAGAAGCCGCTGCCACTCAACGTTGACGAACTCTGCCATATCCTCGGCGCACGCACAGAAGAGGATCGCAAGATCGTTGCCGAACTGCTGCAGTACAAATTTCAGAAAACGGAGGACGGATTTAGGAAGGCTCGCTGTGACGATGAGATTGCGGCCTATCGCGCGAAAGCCGAAACGGCGAAAGCCAATGGCCGTATGGGCGGCCGGCCATCAAAAGCAACGGCTAATCCAGAAAAACCCAGCGGGTTCCAGTCTGGTTCCGATCCGATTGCAACCCGCAAGCCAGAACAAGCCGGATCGCAAACTAACCAAGAACCAATAACCAATAACCAGGAACCAAAAACCAATTCAAAAACAACAGAGCGCGCAATGCCTTCGGCATCGCTTGATTTGCTTAGCGGCATCCCGGCACAACTTGCGATCGACTTCAAAAAACTTCGCTCGAAAAAGAACGCACCGATCACACCAACTGCAATCGAAGGCATAAAGCGTGAAGCGGCTAAAGCGGGGATCACGCTCGAAGCCGCCTTGACGATGTGCTGTGAGCGCGGCTGGTCCGGATTCAAAGCAGACTGGGCTGAAATGCAAAGTGTGCGCTCGCCAGTTCCGCAAGCTGATATGACAGCCTCCCGTAAGGCCGTTAACGACGAAGCAAAACGCCGCCTGTTTGGCAATAGCAGTATGAACGCCGGAGGAATAATTGATGTTTGAAAGAGACTACGACGAGTTCGCCGCCCTGCTGGACGATGCCTATGATCTCATCGGTTCAGGTGCCAACAAAATCATTGGGCCCGGTGCCAAAAGCATGTTCTTTGCTGCGATGGCAAAATATCCAATGTCTGCAGTGCGTGCAGCGCTGTCGGCGCATTGCCTTGACCGCACTCGTGGCCGGTTTACCCCGAAGCCCGCCGACCTGATCGAACAGATCGAAATGGCAATTGAAAACGACGGCCGGCCAGGTCCTGAAGAAGCGTGGGCAATTGCGTTGACGAGCGTGGACGAGGCCGACACGGTGGTCTGGTCGCAAGAAACCGCTGAAGCGTTTGGCATTTGCCGCCCGGTACTTGACTCCAGCGGCGCAATCAGCGCTCGCAAATCATTTCTGGAGGCGTATGCGCGCCTCGTCGCCGCCTCGCGCGCCGCGTGCCAACCGGCACAATGGTCAGTCTCACTTGGGTGGGAAACCGCGAAGCAAACTGCTGCACTTGCTAAGGCCGGGACTGCAGGACTGCTGACCGCGCCTACTATTGCCGCATTGCTGCCCGCTCCGATTGGCGAGCCGATGCTTAACGCCGAGGCCCGTGCACAGATCGCCAACATCCGTAAGTTGTTGAAGGATTCAGCGGAAGCGAAAGCTGAAAAGGCTGACCGCGAATTAGAGGCGGACTGGCGCGAAGAGACGGAATCCAAGCGCCGGATCGCTGAACGTGTTGCGCAGTATCAAGCACTGAATAAAGGCAAGTGCGGGCCATTGTGAGCCGCAGTCGCACTCAGGGGCGGCAGAATTTTTTCGCAACGCTGGTTGCCATCGAACGCTGAAAAGGAAATCAAAATGAGCACTACAAATGCTGAACGCCTGCGGATTTACAAGGCCAAAATGAAGCAGGCCGGTTTTACACGCTTGTCCGTCTATGTCCATCCCGAATTGGTGGCATTTCTTAATCGCGAACGCGAATCTTACGAGTGTGGCGGTCGTGCCTTGGAACGTCTGTTGTTAGGTGCTGCAAAGCAGCGCCCGTAAGGCTCGTGAGGGGCGAACAACGCCGACATGTCGTTGCGGCCCCGGAAAGTTAGCGGGAAATTACTTACTCACATGCGGCCGCGCGCGCGAGGGTGGAAACGAAACAAGTTTACAGGATGCGGAACGTGGAATGCGGTTGGCCGGCATGGCGGGCTAGCTTGCCGTGAACTGAGGCGCCAGAAAATTATTAATCGCAAGAGCTACCGTTTCCAATAGTTCAAAGTACATACACCTTACTTTGGCGGTCCGCAGGGTCACCACTTCGATACCATTTGGCGCATTGGTCGTTGCTACCGTCGCCCAGGCGAATTTGCGTTAGTCGTAAACGCAATGGGGCTCCTGGAGGAAGCTCCAGGTCAGACACAATCGGTCCTGTGGGCCAGTCGGCCTCGGCGCCAACATTGATCTTGCCAACAGGCATTGCTACCTTGAAAATTTTACATTATTCTGTCGTGGTGTGGCCTAATCTGACCATCACATCACAATGCCAACTAGTTCTAGCGAGGGCGAGATAACCAATACGCCGGTCGCGGCCTATCGGAAGGTCACCGAACGGACGATCTATAGGCTGGATGTCGCAAGAAATCCCGGCCTTCAAGGTTGGCGGGACTTGGCGGTCCTCGCGGGTAGATATCTACAGCTGGATCAGACAGCAGTCGATGGAGGCACTCGCCCCGATCGTGAAGACAACATTTTCTAAACATACACTGAGATCAATTGAATGGATGTCTTTGACCTACGCCAACAGATCGTTCGGGATTACGCCAACTTCGCACGATCATTTACCCGCGTTCGGGCGGAGGACCTCAAGCGCCAGATCGACGCAATTTATGCCAAGGATCAGTTTTGGCCTGAGCCACTGTTACAAATCACTCCCTATTACGAGTGCGGTGCATCAATGGATGGATTGGCGGCAGCCGGTGAGGTAACGCCCACCACCGCTGCCATTTTTCGGGTGCCGGACGACCCAGACAAACCGTTGCAACTCCATACCCACCAAGTGCAAGCGCTAGCAGCTGCCAAGCAAGGACGCAGCTACGTCGTCACCACAGGCACAGGTTCAGGTAAATCGCTGTGCTTCTTCGTTCCCATCATCGACGCCATTCTGCGGGCGAAGGCATCTGAAAGCACCAAACGTACCAGGGCCATCATTGTTTATCCCATGAATGCGCTGGCGAATAGCCAGATGGAGGAACTGGAAAAGTTTCTGAAACACGTATCTCCTTCGCAGCCTATTTCGTTTGCACGCTACACTGGCCAAGAGGGTAGCGAGGAACGTCTCAGCGTTGCAGCGAGCCCCCCTGACATTCTGTTGACCAACTTCATGATGTTGGAATATCTGATGACGCGGCAAGACGCTACGGATCAGACTGTCATAAGTCACTGCCAGAACCTCCAATACCTAGTGCTCGATGAGTTGCACACATATCGTGGGCGCCAAGGGGCTGACGTGGCCTTGTTGGTGCGCCGCATTCGCGCCTTATTGGCACCAGAAGGCTTGCAGTGCATTGGCACATCGGCCACCATGGCCAGCGGGTCTGATGATGACCGACGCACGGCGGTGGCAACCGTTGCATCCAAGCTTTTCGGAACAATGGTGCTGCCGACGGATGTTATTGGTGAAACACTGGTACGAGCGACAAACCCCAGCTTGCACCATGGAACTGTCAAGTTACAGTTGGGCCCGGCTATAGCCGCCGGACTGTCGCCCACCATTACGGATGTTGAATTGGTAGCCCACCCGTTGTCCATTTGGATTGAGACCAGGTTGGGGCTGACTTGGGAAGATGCGAAGTGGGTACGAGCCCGGCCTCAAACCCTGCAGACCGCCACGCAGTGGTTATCCGAGGACTCTGGCGTTCCTGAAGTACAGTGCGCGGAAGTATTGCGCCAGTTTTTGCTAATCACATCCATGGCGGAGTCTGACCGCCAATCGGGCCGCAACAGTGGCAAGCGTGGATTTTTTGCTTTCAAGCTGCATCAGTTCATTTCAGGGGCAGGCACTGCCTACGCCACCATCGATCCACCTGGCCAGCGGACGCTGACTGTCAACGCGCAGCAGTTTTTGCCTGAGCAACCAGATAAACGACTGTACCCCGTGCATTTTTGTCGGGACTGCGGGCAGGAGTACCACCCCGTATTCCTGCAGCTGGGAGCTGAGGCCAAAGTCTTGCCGCGCGAAATTGACGACGTACCCCCAACGCTCAAACGCTCCGAAGAATCAGAAGGACTAGACCGGCCCAAATTCGGTTTCCTTATGCCCGAGCCACTGGATGGTTCCTTGGAGTTCGCCGGTCGCGATGAAGACTATCCCGATGCGTGGCTTGAAGAGGACCGCCATGGCGACACCCGCTTAAAGGCCGATGCACGCAAGAATAAAGCCGAGCGCATTGCCGTGGCTCCGACGGGCCTCCTGGGAACTGGTGCCTATGCTTGGTTCATTCCGGGCAAGTTCCGCTTCTGTCTGAACTGCAAAGTAGTGCATGCAGCGCAAGGCAAAGACAAAAATCGCCTGGCGGCACTGTCTGCCGAGGGGCGATCATCAGCAACCACCTTACTCACCCACTCTGTATTGCGGTGGATGCATTCGCAAGAAGCGATTCCCGTAGATCGCCGCAAGATGCTTGGCTTTACTGATAACCGTCAAGATGCGGCACTGCAAGCTGGCCATTTCAATGACTTTTTGTTTGTCAGCCTGTTTCGGGCTGCCTTCTTGGGTGCTGTGACCAAGGCAGGTGTGGAAGGGTTATCGGCCGACCGGCTGGGCCTGTCGGTATTTAAGGCGCTCGGTTTTGAGCGGCCCGGCGAATCTGGGTTGCGTTCCGAGTGGTTGCTGGACTCAGGATTGCAGGGTGCTAATTTCGTGAATGCGCAAAAAGCCATGCGGCAGGTGCTGGCCTACCGTGCATGGTTTGACCAACGGCGCGGCTGGCGCTTCACAAACCCAAATCTCGAACAGTTAGGCTTGGTTCGGGTAGAGTACATCGGCTTGGATGACCTGTGCGCCAACGATGCCAACTTTGCGGATGCGCCTACCATCCTGGCTGGTGCCAGCGCGGCGGTGCGCAAGCGGGCCTATCGGGTGCTGCTTGACATGATGCGCCAAGGCTTGGCCTTAGACCCGGAGGTATTGGAGCCTGCTGAGCAGGATACCCTGCGCGGACGGTCGCTAAATACACTGCGCTCCCCTTGGGGCCTGGGGCGCGAAGAACAAATGCGCACGGCACGTTTCCTCATGGAGTTCCCACCAGCCCGCCGTGAGAATTCAATGGCCGATGAAGACAAGCTGTTGCGTGCTGGTTATCTTTCTGGTCTTGGACGCGATCTGCGCAAACCCGATTTGTGGGAACGGGCAGATGCCCGCTTGCTCAAAAAACCCGACTATCAAAGGCTCTTAAGTTGCTTGCTGCACGCCGCCAGTAAGGCGGGCCTGGTCGCGCAGGCAGCCACGCCATTTGGTACTGCGCTTGGCTGGCAGTTGAAGAACACCTGCATCGAATTTCATGCCGGCGAAGGGAAGGCCGAACGTGGCGGCATGGACAATTCCTACTACCGCGCCCTGTACCTCAACCTGTCGCAAGCCATTGCGTCCGACTTCCATTACTTTGGCTTTGAAGCGCGTGAACATACTGCACAGGTAGACAAAAACCGGCGCGAGGCGCGTGAAATGCGCTTCCGCTATGGAGCGGAAGACAAGAAGCGACTGACTGAAAACGCAAAACTGCTGGCGGAGCTGGGCGAACACCAGCGCTTCTTGCCTGTGTTGTTTTGTTCGCCCACTATGGAGTTGGGCGTAGACATATCTGCGCTGAACACAGTCTACCTACGTAACATGCCGCCCACGCCCGCAAACTACGCGCAGCGTAGTGGCCGTGCAGGACGCAGTGGTATGCCCGCGCTGGTACTCACTTACTGTGCAGCCCGCAGCCCGCACGACCAATATTTTTTTGCTGATCCCCCGGGTATGGTACATGGTGAAGTGCGCGCCCCGACGCTGGACTTGGGTAACGAAGAACTGGTGCGCAGCCATTTGCAGGCTGTTTGGCTCGCCTGCACCAACACTCCAATCAGCGCAGCTATTTCCGACGTCGTGGAGCCCAACGAACAGACGGATTTACCACTGTACGCCACCGTTAAAGAATCGTTGGAGCGGCCAGAAATTGCCCCACTTGCGGTAGAGCGTATCAACAAGGTTTTGGCGCTGTTGCAAGCGGATTTAAACCAGGAAGACGCGCCCTGGTTTAACGGCACGGCTGCATTGATGCAAGATATCACCGAAGGTGCCGTCAAGCGGTTTGACAGCGCCTTTGAACGCTGGCGAGAGCTCTTTCGCAGTGCCGCCCGCCAGCGCGACCAGTCTCGCCGCACTATGGACACGCATAACCTTCCCCAGCGCGAACGTGATGCAGCCAGGTCTCTTCATGCGCAGGCCATTGACCAGCTCAATCTTTTGCAGCGCGGCTCAGACAGTTCGGCCAGCGACTTCTATACCTACCGTTATTTAGCTACCGAAGCATTTTTGCCTGGCTATAACTTTCCCCGATTGCCACTGACCGCCTTCATTCCAGGCAGCGGAGATCGGAACACCAAGGGAGCCTACTTGCAGCGACCTCGCTTTCTGGCTCTTTCAGAATTCGGCCCTCGTAGCTTGGTCTACCACGAGGGGCGTGCCTACCGCGTCACCGCTGCGCAGTTGTCCACACGTGGGGAAACCACAGCAGGTGGCAAACTCAATACTGACACAGCGACAATTTGCCGCAGTTGCGGCGGTGCGCATTTTCACTCCGACCTAGCCGACAGAGGGCGTAGCCACTGCCGCGCCTGTGAAGCGCCGCTGACTGACAATGCCAACATCGTACTTAACCTGTACCGGATTGAAAATGTACGCACTTCCCCCGCCGAGCGGATTACGGTCAACGATGAGGAGCGACAGCACCAAGGCTTTGAGTTGCAAACCATATTCCGCTGGGCACGACGTGAAAATGGGCAACTCGATGTGCGTACAGTGCGGGCAGAAGACGCTGATGGTCCGATTGCCACTTTGCGGTATGGGCCAGGTGCTGAAATCAGCCGACTAAACAAAGGCTTGCGCCGCCGCGCAGACCCCAACCAGCACGGCTTCGCAGTTAATCCATTGAATGGTAATTGGGCCAAGATGGATGAAGATGATGGCGCTGAGCCCGACCCTACGCGCACACCAAACCAGTTGATCGTGCCGTGGGTCATGGACCGCAAGAACGCCTTGCTATTGCAGCTTGCAGATGAAAGCGCGCCAGAGATAACTGTCGCCACCCTGCAATACGCCTTGAAGCGAGGCATTGAATCGGTTTATCAGTTAGAAGAATCCGAGCTACTGGCCGAACCCTTGCCGGACCGCAAGAGCCGCAACGGTGTATTGTTCTACGAAGCCACCGAAGGCGGTGCCGGTGTGCTGACGCGCCTAGTACACGATGAGCAGGCGCTTGCCCGCGTTTCATATGCGGCTCTCAAAATGCTGCACTTTGAGTTGCCTGCTCCCGGCGAACCCTTACCCGCACTGGATGACCTGCACGATACGGCGGGTACGCAGTGTGTAGCGGGTTGCTACCGCTGCGTCTTGTCATACTACAACCAGCCCGACCACCTGGTAATCGACCGGCGCGACCGCGCAGCGCGTGCATTTCTGCTGCGACTTGCAGCCGTGCAAGCTCGACTTATGCCATCCTTGGATGGCCGAGCACCGCCGGAATCCATCGAACGGGGAAAACAGACTGACGCTCCCTCGGATGCTGCGGCCACAGCATCGACAAGTGGTACGACTGAATTTCATGCAGCATCATTCGGTTTGCCATTGCCTAGCGATGTTGGAATGTCCGTTGCCGGTGTGCCTGCTATTGCCCTTTGGCGCTCCCAGCGTGTTGTCCTAGTCGCTGAAGGCGTTGATGCCAGCCTCTTACTAGATCGCGCATTGGAGGTGGTGTCGTGGCCCACGAACCCATCCGAGCAGGCTAGCGCGATCAGTCGCCTCACCAGCCTCCTTACCTGAGACCCTTATTTATGAGTGCAGTTTTGTTTGATTTGCAAGCCGCGATCTTTCCGCCGGGTGCGTTGGTGCGTGCGCGTGGTCGCGAGTGGATTGTCATGCCCGGTAGCACCGCTGAGCGCCTGCGGCTGCGGCCGTTGTCAGGTAGCGAGGCCGATATGGCAGTGGTGTCTCCTGCGCTGGAAGCTACTTATGAGGCTGTGGTTCTCGCCAGCTTTCCACCCCCGACCGTGACCCAAGCCGCCAACCACGAAGATGCCTTGCTCTTGCGTGATGCCTTGCTCATGTCGCTGCGCCGTGGAGCTGGCCCGTTTCGCAGCTTTGGCAATCTGGCTTTTCAACCCCGCGCATACCAGTTGGTGCCTTTGCTCATGGCACTTAAGCAGGACGTGATACGACTGCTCATTGCGGACGACGTGGGTATCGGCAAAACCATCGAAGCGGGAATGATTGCCCGCGAGCTATTGGACCGAGGAGAGATCAGGCGTTTTGCCGTGTTGTGCCCACCGCATTTGGTGGAGCAATGGGTGCAAGAACTTGATGATCGCTTTCACATCAAGGCCGTAGCTGTTACCGCTGCCAGCGCAGCTCGCCTGGAGCGCGGCTTGCCTGTCACAGACAACATTTTCACGGTGCATCCGCACACGGTGGTCAGTCTGGACTACATCAAAAGCGACAGGCGGAGAGGTGACTTTGCCAGCCGATGCCCGGAGTTGGTGATCGTGGACGAAGCGCACACCTGCGCCGGGGGGGGCGGTGGACGGCACCAGCGGCACGACCTGCTGCGTTTGGTGTCTGCGGATGCCGAACGACACATGCTCTTTTTAACCGCCACGCCGCACTCGGGTGACGAAGACAGCTTTCACAGCCTGTTGGGCCTGCTGCATGCAGACTTTCAGCATCTGAGCAAGGTTACAGGAGCGGCACGAGATGCCTTGCGCGCTCGCCTAGCCCCCCACTTTGTGCAACGCCGTCGCCAGGACATTAACGAGTGGAATGACGAAGGCGTATTTCCGCGCCGCGAAATCACCGATTTGCCCTACGTTCTAGGTGGTGATTGGGCCGTGTTTTTTGATGCCGTGCTGGATTACTGCTCCGAAGTGGTAGAGCGTGCAGGCTCAGACCAGCGCCGCCAACGCCTGAATTTTTGGGGCACCCTTGCATTGATGCGCAGTGCCGCCAGCAGTCCGGCCGCCGCACTGCAATCGCTACGCACCCGTATGGCCACCCAAGTCACAGACGCCGATGAAGATGCCCTGCGTGAGCGTGTCTTTGACGGCTCCGACGATGCCATGGTGGATGATGATGCGGAGTTGCCCGCCGACAGTGCTGATCCTGGCCTGCAAAACCTGATCGCCCAAGCTCAACAGCTGGCCGGAGAAGGTGGTGATCCCAAGTTGACTGCCTTGCGCACCCACCTGGAAGATGAATTACTCAAGCACAACTTTGCGCCCGTAGTTTTCTGCCGTTACATTGCCACTGCCCATTACCTGCACAAGCACCTCAAGGGCCGATTTCCCGGCGTGACGGTAGGAGTCGTCACCGGCGAATTGGCCCCTGAAGAGCGTAAGGCACTGGTCGCCGAGCTTGGCGAGTCAGACCGCCCAATGCTGATCGCCACCGATTGCATGTCTGAAGGTATCAACCTGCAAGAGCACTTCAACGCAGTGGTGCATTACGACCTGAGTTGGAACCCCACGCGGCATGAGCAACGCGAAGGCCGGGTGGACCGCTTCGGGCAAGAGAGCCGCGTCGTGCGCGCCACCCTGATGTATGGCCGCAATAACCCGGTTGATGCCGTGGTGCTCAAAGTAATCCTGCGCAAAGCTCAAAAAATCCGCGAGGAGCTGGGTGTGCCAGTGCCCTTGCCAGACAACGACCATTCCCTCACGCAAGCGTTGATGCAAGCCGTGCTGGGCGGACACCGGGGGCGTCAACGCCAGGAAACATTTGACTTTGGTGACCTGCCCGCCGTGCAGCAACTCGAAGTCGCTTGGACCGACATGGCAGAGCGGGCTAAGAAAAACCGTACCGTCTTCGCCCAAATCCGCATCAAGCCAGAAGACGTTCTGCCGGAGTGGAAGAAGATGCAAGCCGCCTTGGGCGATTCGGATGACGTGCGACGCTTTACCCAGCGCGCTTTGCGACGCTTGGGTGGCGCGCTGGAACTGCGCAGCGCCGCTGCCGACAAAGGATACCGCGCACCGCTCAACAACTTGCCAGAAGACCTCCGCGAGCGACTGCTGGCTGATGGGCTCAAGGGTACAGTAGGGCTGAGTTTTACCGTCCCCGCGCCGGTTGGAACCCGGTTTGTGCATCGCAGTCACCCCTTAGTCAGCACTCTGGCGGAGGGCTTGTTGGAGCGTACCCTGGCTGATGCGGGCCTAGAGTTGGATCGCACGACCACCGACCCCGCCATGCTGGGCCGCACCGGCTGTTGGGTCAGCCCTGTGGTGCACGCGCAAACCACGGTGCTGATGCTGCGCCTTCGCCACCAACTCAGCAGTGTGGATGCACGGGGTGGTGACACCCTGCTGGTTGAAGAAGCCGTAGCAGTGGCTTTGCGCTCTGTAGACGGCGGACAACGGTTCGAAATCGTATCTGGCGATGAGCCCATGCAATGGCTAACTGCACCGCCCGCCGAGACGCTCGTCGACCGAGCCCGTGAGACTCGGGTAACCCAGGTATTGGGGCGGCAAGAACAGTGGCAGCCGGTGCTGGAAACCTATGCCAGAGAGCGGGCCGACGCATTATTGGCCGACCACCGCCGCGTACGTGAAGCTTCGCGTTCCCGGGGGCGCTATGAAGTCACCCCCTTGTTGCCAGTGGATGTGATTGGCGTGTTTGTGTTACTTCCCCCACTGGACATCTGATTCGTTATGGCAAGAACTTCTACTGATCTGCATGTCGATACCCTCAGCATTGAGGGCGCACTGTTTACCGCCGAGTGGCTCGCCAAAGTGGCTGCAACGCAGGCTGCCCTGCAAACCGATGCCGACTATGGCGTCCGTGCGGGCTTCAATCTGCGCGAAGAGATTGGCTTTGCATGGCGCTCTGCCCAAAGCCTTTGGCGCCAGTTCGACCAAGCACGTCAGCAACCCGGCGGCGATGCCTGGGGCATCAGCCAACGTTTTGCGACTGAGCTACTTCGCCAGTGCTTTGCTTTTCAACTGACGCAGCACAGCGCCCCAATGGTGGTGGCCGAGCGGAACTACCCGGTGCAGTTCAGCGGCCTGGATGGGCGTGTGCCAGTGGTGGTGTCGCCCCATGACGAAGGCAAGCCGCTCGACTTAGCCCATGACCGATTGGGCGACAACTCTGGCGAGCGCATTCGACGCCGCAGTGCCTTTGGTCTGCTGCAGGAGAGCTTGAACGCCATGCCCGACGCCCTGTGGGGCGTTGCTACCAACGGCCTGCAGCTTCGCATCGCACGCGACAACGCTAGCCTGACTCGCCCTGCCTGGGTGCAGGTTGACCTGGAGCGCATGTTTTTGGAGGACCGCTACGCAGATTTTTCGGTGCTGTGGCTGTTGCTGCATGCCACCCGCTTTGGCGTGATTGGTTCTGCATCGTCTAACTGCGCCTTGGAGCAATGGCGCAACGCCTGCCGTGAACAAGGCACCCGCGCCCGTGAGACACTGCGTGGCGGTGTCGAAGCTGCATTGCTGGCTCTGGGGCAAGGCTTTGTGAGCCACCCGGCGAATATCGCCCTGCGCGAAGCATTGGCTACCGGCCGGCTGAGCCCGCAAGACTACTTGCGTGAACTGCTGCGCCTGGTGTACCGCCAGATTTTCCTGTTGACGGTGGAAGAACGCGAGATATTGCACCGTACGGATACCAATCAGAAAGCCGTGACCCTCTATGCCGAAGGCTACAGCCTGCGCCGCCTGCGCGAGCGAGCAGTGCGTCGAAGTGCACATGACCGCCATGGGGACTTGTGGCAAGCGTTGAGACAAGTATGGCTGGGACTGGCCGTAGGTGAAACTCTCCTGGCATTGCCACCGCTGGGAGGATTGTTTGAATCCAGCCAGTGTCCAACGCTGGATGCGTGTAAGCTGGAAAACCGCCACCTACTTAATGCGTTGTTCCACCTGGCATGGTTGCGGCCAGAGGCCAATGCCCCGTTGACCCGCGTGAACTGGCGTGACATGGGGCCAGAAGAACTTGGCAGCATTTACGAGAGTCTTCTGGAGCTGGTGCCCATGCTTAGCAACGAGCACCGCCAGTTCGGGTTTCATACGGGGGCCGCCACCCGTGGCAACGCCCGCAAGACCACGGGCAGCTACTACACGCACGACTCGCTGGTGCAAGAGCAATTGGACTCCGCGCTGGAGCCCGTTATCGCCGACATACTTGCCGCCCATCCGGTAGGTGAAGAAGCCGTGCAGGCACTACTGGCTATAAGTGTGATCGACCCCGCTTGCGGTAGTGGTCACTTCTTGCTGGCAGCGGCACGGCGCATTGCCGGACACCTTGCACGGGTGCGGGCGCAGATGCGTGATGCCCAACTAGGCAACAGCGGTCAACCCACCCCGGATGACTACCGCCACGCCTTGCGTGATGTGGTTACGCACTGCGTCTATGGGGTGGACATGAACCCTATGGCGCTGGAGCTGGCGCGCATGGCTTTGTGGCTGGAGGCATACACACCCGATTCACCGTTGGGCTTCATCGACCACCATTTTCAATTGGGCAATGCCCTACTAGGAGTGATGGACCCAAAAGTGATATTGGATGGAGTGCCGGATGAAGCCTATAAAGAGCTAACCGGCGACAACAAGGCCCTGTGCCGTGACCTGAAGAAGCGCAACAAGCAAGAGCGTACCGGTCTGCAGCGCATGCGGGCCGCCGCCAGCCTCAGCCAGAGCTTGCAGTCCATGGATCTGTCAGCCTCCGTCTTGCCCTTGCAGCAGTTGGATGAACTGCCCGATGCCTCACTAGCTGACATTGCCGCAAAGCGCCAGGCGTATGAAGCGCTACAGCAGGGAGCTAGCGATGACGGACTGGCGCTGGCTTTGAACTTGTATTGCGCAGCGTACCTGTTGCCCAAGCACGGCACCAGCGAGGCCGACACCGCCGTGCCCACCACACAGGATGTTATGAGTGCGCTGTTGGGGCAACCCGTGGCGGCGTGCAAGAAGGAGGCTGCCGTGCAATTGGCCAAGCGCGTGCCGTTGCTGCACTGGAGGTTAAGTTTTGCCCAAGTGTTTGCGCGGGGTGGGTTTATGGTGATTCTCGGGAACCCACCTTGGGAACGTATGAAAATTAAGGAGGAAGAGTTCTTTGCAGAGCGGGCGCCTACCGTTGTCTCTGCACGCAGCAAAGTAGGCCGCGAAAAAGCTATTCAGGTATTGAGTAGATACGAAAACGGCTCGGCAGAGCGTCGTGTCTACGATGATTTTGTTAGTTCAAAACAGAGTTCTGATGCGGGGAATGTTTTTTGTCATGGGCCGCGCTACCCACTCACTGGTAGAGGCGATGTCAATACTTATGCCCTGTTTGCCGAAACTGTGCTGCAGATATTGCATCCAAAAGGGCGAGCCGGCTTGGTGCTTCCAAGTGGTATTGCCACAGACGAATCCACGAGTGCATTTTTTCGTGAAATCAGCAACGGGCGCATCGTTCAACTGATTGATTTCGAAAACCGTGAGGCCATTTTTCCGGGTGTGCATCGCAGTTTTAAATTTTGTCTGCTGACAATCGGCTCTGCAAGTGAAGCTAGGTTTGCTTTTTACCTAGCAAACACTGAGCAACTAAAAGACTCGCGCCGCGGTTTCAAACTCACCGCCGAGGATATTGGGCGCTTGAACCCCAATACGCGAACGTGCCCAGTATTTCGAAGTAAAAAGGACGCTGAGATTACCGCACAAATTTACCGGCATGTACCGATATTGTGGGATGAGAACAAGGTTGGGGGCAATCCATGGGAACTGGAAATTGGGCGTATGTTTCACATGTCCGATGACAGTGATCTTTTTCGCACAGTAAATACCCGAAGCGAACTAAGTGCGCCGGTGCCGTTGTATGAAGCCAAGATGATTCATCATTTCGATCATCGATGGGCTACGTATTTTGGCGTTGATGAAGAGTCTCAGTATCTAAGCGATGCGGTAAAAGCTGATCCACAATTTCAGGTGCAGCCCCGATACTGGATCGAGCAGTCTGAGGTAGAGGCCAATCTGGCCAGAAAGAATTGGAGAAGAGACTGGCTGCTAGGGTTTCGGGACATATGCCGTGCAACTGATGAAAGGACAACAATCGCGGCTGTCATTCCGCGTGTGGGTTGCGGAAATAAATTCCCATTGTTGTTGCCGGCAAAGGCGAACGCTTTACTATGCGCTGCCCTAGTTGGGAATCTCACGTCGCTTTGCTTAGACTTTGTAGCCCGTCAGAAGTTGGGTGGAACGACAATGAACTATTTTTACCTCATGCAGTTTCCCGTCCTGCCGCCTGCAGCGTATGTACCAGAGCGGTTAAGCGAAATAGTACCCAGAGTCCTAGAGCTTGTGTACAACGCAATTGACTTGGAGCCCTTTTATGCCGATGTGATTGCCGAATATCCCGACGCTGACTCCCGCGCCGACATCGTACGAGGCAAACCGTGGATATGGAATCCTGAACGCCGTGCCGTACTCCGTGCCGAGCTGGATGCCATCTACGCACGGCTATATGGCTTGTCCCGCGATGATCTGCGATACATCCTCGATCCAGCGGACATCATGGGCACTGACTACCCCAGCCAGACCTTTCGGGGACTCAAGGACAAAGAAATCCGCCTTTGCGGTGAGTACCGAACCCGCCGCCTGGTGCTGGAAGCCTGGGACCGCATGGAGCAAGGGGAGCTTTAAGCCCCTGCAGAGGACACATGGACACATCACAAAACCCTGTCGGTCCAAACATGTCTGTGCTAGGAAGTCACGCGGTCCGCAAGGCCGCCCGCGAGGCCGGTTTTGACATTCTCGTTGACCAGGCCGGAGTAGTGCTGGGCGAAAGCAGCCACGCGCCGGAAAAGTGCGTGGTCTGGACATCTGCCGACGACGGCTTTGTGGCCGCATTGACCATGGACAATGTAGTCCGCGCCCTGGAAGCAGACTATGGCATGGCGATACCACCAGCATCGTTGCCAAGAGCGCCACTGCAGATTGTGGGCGGATTTTTAGCAGTAGACATACCCGCATTGGAGGCATTGCTCAAGCGTGCTTGGGTATTGTCGCGCACATTGCCCAACGCATTGGTGAGTAGGTTCGAGCAAGCCGTAGTAGCCATAAGCGCCACCGAGCGCGAAGCAACCGTGCGCCAGCGGGTCGGTCAAAACCTATTCCGCGAGGGCTTGATGGCCCTGTGGGGTGGCCGCTGCGCGATCACCGGGTTGGACGTACCTGAGTTATTGCGTGCCAGCCACGCCAAACCGTGGGCTGACAGCAATGATGTAGAGCGGCTGGATGTGTACAACGGCCTGCTGTTGGCCGCTCATTGGGATGCTGCGTTTGATGCGGGATTAATAACGGTGTTGCCGGATGGTATTGTGGCGACTAGCTCGATCTTGTCCGATGCCGCGCGGCGCGTGCTCGGCGTTTCAAACGCGCTGCGATTGAAATTACAACCGCAGCACATCGCCTATATGGCATGGCACCATAAGCGAGTTTTTCGGGTCGAATGATGGTAAAAACGCTCGTAGAAATTGCGCTATTGTAAGGTGCGCTAGCCATGAATTGGGGAATCGGTTCCTGCAATCCCCAATGGCTAAGGGTTTTTCCAAAGGGGCACAAGGGTTCTTGGCGTCGACACCAACTCGGACGAGTGCCCGAAATTCGTTGAACCAGACGTTAGTAAGGGTGAGACGGTCCAAAGTCGATCTTCACGTGTCGAAGACAGTGCTCCTAGAGACGCCAACGCAGCAACGGCTCCTCCTTCCCCGCTTATAAAAGCGTCGAAGTTTCTTCATTCATTGCTGGATTGAAATTTTTGCACTATCCTGTAGTGAGCCATCGCTCACAGGTCATTAATTACCTCGAAACACTTGTTATCAAGCAGATCGCAACATCCGAACGTTGTTTGCCGGACGCATCACACGTTCGGACGACAGCTCAGGTAGATCGGATTGCGGGTCGCGGGACGAGTCAGTTCTCTCTTGGCGGGAATCAACAATGGGATTTAACAGCATGTCGCAGCAGCCCGAACGATTGGACGGCAGATGAAGGAGGAACAAAATGACCCAGGCAATTGAGGGCATACATCAGGTGGAACAGTCGCTGATCGACATCGCTATCGAGAGTTGGCGCTTCTCCCGTCTATTCGGCAAAGTGGTCAGCAAGCTCGATGCGGGTGAGTCAGGTCGCTATATCAATCAGCTTCGGTACTTTCAGAAGAAGGTCGAAGAGAACCTCGACTCCACTGGCCTTAAGCTCGTTAACGTCGAAGGGCAACCTTATGAAGTGGGCATGGCAGCATCCGCTTTAAATTTGAGCGACTTCGGTCCAGATGATGTGCTGTTCGTCGATCAGATGCTAGAGCCGATCATTATGGGGCCGACAGGATTGCGTAGACAAGGAACGGTAATGCTCAGGAAGGTGGAAGCATGAAATACGTTGGTATCGACCTCGGCACTACAAACAGTGCCATCTGTTCGTTCGACGGGGAGAAAATTCACCTCTACAAGAGTCCGGAGCAGCACGACGTCACCCCTTCCGCCATCTTCATCGACCGCCGCGGAAACAAGTATGTTGGCTCGCGCGCCTACAACAGCGCGGCGAAGAACCCCGACAACGCTGCGGTTCTGTTCAAGCGGCTGATGGGCACTAGCACGCTAGTGAAACTGCCTGCCGCCAACCTCACCATGACGCCTGAGGAGTGCTCCGCCGAGGTGCTGCGCTCCCTTTTTGGTTATCTGCCTGAGGAGATACGTGGCGACGGAGATATCGGCACGGTGATCACAGTCCCCGCCGCGTTTAACCAGATGCAGAAGGACTCGACGATGGCCGCTGCTGATGCGGCTGGTCTCGGGCGTGTTGCTCTGATGCAGGAGCCCGTGGCGGCTGTAATGAGCGTCATGCGCCAGCGCAAAAACGACGGCGTGTTCGTGGTCTTTGACCTCGGCGGCGGTACACTCGACATCGCCGTCGCCGAAAGCATTTCTGGCCGGGTGAACTTGCTTGCCCATGGGGGCATCGCCATGTGCGGCGGCCGTGACTTCGACCGCATCCTGTTCGACAACGTCGTCAAGCCTTGGTTGATGGAGAACTTCGACCTGCCAGAGGACTTGTCCGCGAATTCGCAATTTAAGTCGCTGTTGAGGATGGCTATGTGGGCGGCGGAGAAGGCCAAGATCGAGTTGTCGCAGAAAGAGGAAACCGTCGTCAGCCTTCCTGAAACTGAGTTGGGTGTCCGCGATCAAGCTGGTGAAGAAATTTACATCGACATTTCCATTGATCGCAAACGGTATGACGCACTGATCGCGCCTAAAGTGGAAGAGTCCATCCAGTCAGCCCGCGAGACGCTCGAAAAAGCCGGTTTAAGCCCGCACGATGTCGAGCGCGTCGTATTCGTGGGCGGCCCCACGCAGTACAAGCCGCTGCGCGACAAAGTTGCTTTCGAGCTCGGCGTTGCCCCATCCACCGACGTGAACCCGATGACGGCGGTCGCCGAGGGCGCAGCCGTGTTTGCCGAATCCATCGACTGGGCTTCGCAAAGCCGTGGGCGTAAGAGCTCCCGTGGCGCGATCAGCGCCGGTGGTGCGCTCGACCTTTCGTTCAACTACATCGCACGTACACCGGAACCGAGAGCTAAGATCATCGCCAAGTTGTCGCAGGTCCCTGCTGGCATCGAGTTCCAGATTGACAGCCTTGATACGGGTTGGTCGTCCGGCCGCGTCGCGCTAAAGGATGGCGCGAGCATCGAACTCAGCCTGACCAAGCCTGGCGATAACGTCTTCAAGGTATTCGTGTTTGACTCGAACGGCGCGCCCGTTGCCTTGCGCGAGGACAAAATCGTCATCGCACGTACTGCCGCCAGTATCGACGCGATTCCCGCATCCCACTCCATTGGAGTCGAAGCCCGCGAAAAGGTTGGCGGGCGCTTGATCTTGGACTACCTCGTGCGAGAAGGCGACCAGTTGCCTAAGAAGGGCAAAAAGGTCTTCAAGGCGGGCGAGTCGCTCAAGGCCGGAAGCGCCGGGTCGATCAAATTCAAGCTATGGGAAGGCGAAATCTCCGACCCCATTAACGATAACCGCTTCATCGGAATGTTCGAAATCGAGGGTTCGGACTTCGACGACGGCGTCATCGTTGCAGGCGCGGAGATGATCTGCGAGTTTGAAGTGCTCGACTCTGGCAACATCATTTTGGAGGTGTCGGTTCCCTCCATAAGCGGTTCATTCCGAAGTGGACGCAACTTCTACTCCAGTCAAGAAGGCAAGCTCGACTACACCAATCAAGCGAAGAACATCCAGGAGCAGTCAGCCCAGACCTTGCAGCGCCTCGACGAGATGTCTTCGAAGGTTGATGACCAACGCCTGGAACGCGCACGCGAAAAGCTTGAGGCGGCAGGGACCATCAAGTCCGGCGAGGCTGACCCGGAGACCGCCAAACAAGCGATGGACAACGTGCAGGAAGCCAAGCGCCTAATGGCACTGACGCGCAAAGAGCATCTGAAGGACATCCGCCAGCTCGAACTGGACAAGGCGGTTGACTTCTTCGACAAGGTTATTCGCGAGCACGCCCGGCCCACTGAAGCGTCGTCCTTCGACAACTTGGTGAAGACAGCGCAACGTGCGCTTGGAAACAACAGCAGTGACTTCGAGTCGCACTTGAGTGATCTGCGCGGCCGTAACTTCATGATCTTGTGGCGTCAGGATTACTTTGTCATCGAACGCTTCAAGTGGCTGGCACAAGATTCCTACCTCTTTCCCGATGCCAGAGAGCATTCGCAGCTCGTGGCGGTTGGAACGGAAGCACTGAAGGCCAACGACATCGACAAGTTGCGAACGGTAGTTGTCGACCTCGACGCGATTCGAGTTGGATCTTCGGGTGACGACGACATGATGGCTGGTGCGAATATCGTTCGGAGTTGATCTCATGGCACTCGATGCATGGCTCCCTATCGGGTTCAAGTTGCCAGACGGCGCAAAGGTTCGTACTGCGCTGTTTGAGGGCACGGATTGGCAGATGTACGAAACGCTGGGTGGCGGTTGGGCTCTGGTCACATTGGACGCGCTGGCGCAGCATTGGCTAGACGCGGGCCTGATTGAAGACGGCACGTTTAGCGCATCTCAGTTCGGCGACCGCCAGCTCCGGTCGATATCTTGTGGCCCGAGCCAGACGATGTGCCCTGTCAGCGAAGCGAAGTCTCCTGACAACAAGGTCGAGGCGCTTTCATTTGCCTTGGCGTTGAAGGCAACACGCGACATCGATGCGGAATCGCCGCTGCAAGACGCGCTTTATGTCGAGAAGATCACCCGCTTGCTGCCGACTTACAGCATCAGCTCAAAAACCAACGATGACATTGTGCTCGGCTACTGGCTGACCGGCGGCACAAACATTCCGGCTACGTCCTTTCGTCGGTTGCGTCAGTCCATGAGTTGGCTCGGTGCGGGCCATTTGAAGGACGTCGTTCAAGCGGCGGGTTTCGAAGTCGCCGAAATCATTCCGCTTGAGCGCAAGCCTGCAGCTGCTGTCAAAAACGCGGACATCGCTCCAGCCGAGAATGTGGATAAAAGCAACCCCGCTGAGCCGGAGTCCAGCAACGACTTTGAGCTCGCTGGGCGTCTCGAACTGGCCGCGTTCTTCAATGAGCACATCGTCGACATCATCCTGCATCGCGACCGCTACAGGGCGCTCGGCATCGAGTTCCCGTCAGCGGTGATCCTCCACGGTCCTCCGGGTTGCGGCAAAACCTTCGCGGTCGACCGGCTAGTGGACTTCCTTGGCTGGCCGAGTTTCGAGATCGATGCCTCAAGCATCGCCAGCCCCTACATCCACGAGACCAGCAAGAAAGTCGCGCAGGTGTTCGACAAGGCAATCGAGAACGCGCCATCCGTCCTCGTGATAGACGAGATGGAAGCATTCCTCGCCGACCGCGAGATGGGCTCGGGCCATCACCGGGTCGAGGAAGTGGCCGAGTTCCTACGACGCATACCGGAAGCGGTAAAGAACGACGTGCTGATCATCGCCATGACGAATCGCATCGACATGATCGACCCGGCCATTCAACGCCGCGGACGCTTCGACCACGTCATTAAGGTGGATTTCGCAAGCGAGGTCGAAGTGAAGTCGCTGCTAGACAAGCTCCTCTCCTCCTTGCCGAAGGAGTCGGACGTTCATTCCGAGCCGCTGGCGAAGGAGCTGGCCGGCAGGCCCTTGTCCGACGTTTCTTTTGTGGTACGTGAAGGCGCAAGGCTGGCGGCGCGATCCGGCAAAGACAAACTGGATCAGGCCAGCCTGTTGTCCGCACTGAGTGCATCACCCGCGCGGAAGCGCGAGGGCGGCGACACGAAACGGAGCATCGGATTTGTTTAAAGGGAGATGGAAGTGACGAGCGGAGAAGAAGAACAAAAGAAGAGAGAGGGGAACGGCTTCGCAGGCATTTCTTCGCTCGTGTCCGACGTGGACATAACGCCGCCCCCTGCTGCAAAGACGAAACCTGTTGCCGCTGGTCCTAACACGGGGCGTCGTACGTCGCAGGCCGCTCAATCGCAGCCAAGCCAGCCTCATCAAACGTATCAAGATCCTGCGCAGCCGCCATCCTCTGGATCGTCCGGCGGCAAATGGGTGTTGGGCATTGCCGTCGTCATCGGCGTGCTCTGGCTCATCGGTCAATCGGACAAGAGACCGACTTCTCAAGCTCCAGCCTACTCGCCTCCCGCGCAGACCCTGACGCCAAGTTACGCGCCGCCTGCTGAACCGCAAGCGCCTTCCCGTCCACAGGTATCGATGCCTCCAATTGGGCAAGAGTTAGTGTTTTCAACGCCCCAGATTCGCTACTGTTTGGCCGAAGCCATTAGCTTGGAAGGTGCAAAGTCCGCAGTCAACAACGACATCGATACAGACGTGGATCGCTTTAATGCGATGGTGGCTGACTACAACAGCCGCTGCGGGAACTTCCGTTATCGCCGCGGCGCGCTGGAAAGTGCGCAACGGGATATTGAGCCGTACCAGAGTCAGCTTCAGTCTGAAGGCAGGAGCCGGTTCGCTAGTAGTCCGTCCACTAGCTCAATGTCGACGCCTGCAACTTCTGATTCTGCCCCGGATGCAACGGTGCAGGCCATCCAGCGCAAGGTCAACGCTGCGCCTGCACTTGCGTCATCCTTACAGGAAGAGAGTCGTCCTGCCACCGCATCTATGCAGTTGTCATCCGTAGAGACGGATTCCCTAGAAGCGGCGTGTTCCACTGACAAGTATGTCAATGGCCCTGCCGCGTACCGTGCGTGCGTAGGACGCCAGAAGGCAGCTCTGGCGGCCGGTGTGCGGAGGCCAAACCTCAATGCCTTGTCCTCCGCCGAGCAGCAGTCCCTTGAAGCCGCTTGTTCGACAGACAAGTATGTCAATGGGCCTGCTGCATACAACCAATGCCTCTCCGGCCAACTGGCAGCGATGTCAGGAGAAGGGAGCAGGAGACCTAATCTCTCCCGGCTGTCCAATTCTGAGCGGCAATCTATCGAAGCTGCATGCTCGACTGACAAGTATGTAAATGGCCCTGCTGCATACAACAGGTGCCTCAATACCCAACTCGCCGCTCTAGATCAACAAGGAGGCAGGCCGGACTTGTCCGGGCTTTCGACGGCAGATAGAAGCTCAATTGAGTCTGCCTGTTCAACGGATAAATATGTCAACGGGCCAGCGGCATACAACAGATGCTTGTCTCAGCAGTTGGCAAGACTACGGTGATAGTGAGCGAGCAAAGATATGGGTATGGCAATTTGTTTCAAATGCGGTTCCGCAAAATCCGGCGCACTGACGGCCTGTCGGAGTTGTAACGTCACGCCGAGCACAAACAGCGAACATGCTGTTTCGCTCTCTCTGTCCGACCATCTGTCGTCCGAAGGTCAACTGGCACAGTATAGCCAAGCGCTTCGCAACGGCAACAAGCTGTCTGTGCCGCGCGAAGCGCTTGCTCAAGCGTTGGATGCATTGAAAGACCCGCAACTATTGACGATGTTGGGTGCGCACCCAGTGACCTCCGCCCCAGCTCCATCAGCCACAGCGACAATGCGGCAGCCTTCAACGGCCCCTTCTGCAACCCCACAGCGACCCGCGACTCTGCCACAGCCTAGCAAGCCGCAACGGCTCCTCACGAAGACGGCCCTCCATCAGTCCCCGTTTGCCATCTTGGGCGTGACGACACGCGATGATCGCAGACGCATCGTCGATCTCGCGGAAGAAAAGTCGCTGGAACTGGATCACGAGGTTTGTCAGAAAGCGCGTTCGGATCTCACCAATCCTCGCAGCCGCTTGAGTCTAGAAATGGCGTGGCTGCCTGGCGTGTCGCCACGCAAGGCATCTCAACTGATTGAGAGTCTTCTGCAAGACCCAATGGATATTCGCGAAGAGTTTGGCCTACCTACGTTGGCACACCTGAACTTGCTGGCCGCCGCTTTCGAGTCTGTGGATGGTGAGCACGATGCGGATGATTTAGCGGAGTTCATCATGGGGACCGCTTACCTTGCCGAAGAGCTAAGCCCAGAGGACATCCTACGCGACATTAACGAGGATCGCGCCGTTTCCGGATTTCCAGAAGTGCGTGCGGTCGACCTGGTCGAAACCGAGCTGACCGAGCGCAAGCGGTACTACCGTGGTGCTATTAAGGATGCGCTCGACAAGCTGCCGCCAATGACGCTCATCCAAGTGATGACCGAAACAGTAGATGGCGTGACCTCTGGCGGTGAAGATCACGCGCCGGGACTGATCGATGACCTAGTGGACAGCTACGAGGTAGAGACCCAGGGCATTCTGCAGAAGGAGGCCGAGAACGTCCACAAACTTATTAAGTTAGCCAGAGAACACGCTAGCTCCGGCGAAGCAGCAGTAAAGCCCTACGTGGACAAGCTCGATGCGGTTGCACGTAACTGGGACAAGATCGCCCAGCCCATTCAACTTAGTTCGAAATCGCGCGGCATCAACCACGAAGCAAGTCATGACTTAGCCTATGAGATTCGTAGCCTCGCCATTGATCTATTCAACGAGCACGACATGCTTGCCCAATCGCAGCGTCTAACCGGATTGATTCAGGAACTATTTTCGGAACTCCCGGAAGTTGCAGATCGAGCCGGGCAAGATGCTGACGTGCTCACGGATATCTCCCAACAGCGCAAGCGGGCAATAGCACGCCATGACGAGTGGGCGCGCGAAATCACTTACCGTGCGGAAATCGGTGTGGTGTTCAAAGACACCCTGAGCATTTCGCCCGGAGGCGTCTCGTGGAAAAATCAAAACTTTCCGCTCGACTCGATCACGCGCGTTCGCTGGGGTAGCGTCAGCCGCTCAGTCAATGGCATTCCCACAGGTACCACCTATACGATTGCGTTCGGCAACCGGAACTCCGAAGCAGTCGTGGAGTTGAAGAAGCAGGATATCTACAGTACGTTCACTGACAAGCTCTGGCGTGCTGTCTGTGTACGTCTGCTTTCCGAAATGCTCGAAGCCCTGAGGGATGGGCGCGACCTGCACTTCGGCGACGCGCTCTTGCACGACGACGGCATCACGCTAGTGAAGCGCAAGTTCCTTGGTACGAACGAGAGGGTGCGCTGCTCATGGAGTCAAATTCATGTGTGGAGCGCGGACGGTTCATTCTGCATCGGAGCCAAGGATGACAAGAAGGTTAACGCCGGGATTTCCTACATTGAGGGGCCAAACACCCATATTCTGGAGCAAGCCATTCACTTGGCCTTCAAGAAGCCGGGAATGCGTCGTTTGAGCGACATATTGCAGTAATTTTATAATCAGCATTCTGGAGGAGCATAAATGGGATTTCTTTCCAACCTGTTTGGAGGCAACAAGGAAGACAAGGCGCTGCGCGAAGCTTTTGCACACATCCACCGCGTCCTCGACGATGAGAAATTTCAGTTGGAACTCGTTCATCCAGCGATGCGGTCCATGTTGGAGTCGGCACCGGCCTATGACAAAGATCCCAACGGCACGGGCGCGTTTGGCTTCATCGAGACAAATCCGATTCCAGTTAACGGGCCAATCGGCCAACTGGCATATCTGTCTAGACTTGAAACCCAGTCTGGTCACCGCCTCCTCTTCCACCGGCTCGGAGCTATCGGCAAGGTAGACGTGTTCGAGGCGGTATCATTTAACGGAGCAGAGTGGTTCATCCTATTCGTCGATCTTTACCATTCGCGGCGCTCACGCCTCACGCCGGATGGTTTTCGGTTCACCAAGGATGTCGCGCAGTTCTCCGGCTTCCACAAATTTTGCGAGAACTTTCCCTACGATTTCGTCGAGAAGAAGGCGTCCGAGCGCGAGTCTGGTCTAAGCATGGCATACATCCCCGTAGGTAAGGTGTCCGACCAGATCCAGAACCGTGTTTTCAGCAGGCCGCTGGCCCACAAAGCCAAGCTCGACCTCGTGAAAAGCCGCTTGTCGAGCTTCCAATCTCAATAGGCAATGACGATGAAGAAGACCTTACTGGCAACACTTGCGGCGTTACTAAGCCTCCAGGCAGCGCTTGCTGTCGCCGAGAACTATGAGGTGAACCTGACCCGTAAAGGCAGCAACGTTTACAAGATCGATGGCAAGGATATCATCGTCCAGACGCGCTACTGCTACGTCTACGCCTACTCCGAAGAGGCGATCTTCAAGACGTCAGGCTACGGTGGCGAGGTGATTTTCTTCGACAGCAAGGACAAATGTGATGTAAAGGCAGTCTTTGGCGTGTCGAAACAGAAGCCGGGGAAATACGCGGTAACGGTCAGCCGTGAAGACGATGACTGGTATGAGGTCTTTGGAACCGGCTCATATATCAAAACATCGAGTTGCCTGTCCCTTGCCCTTGCTGAGGAGGCTTACCTAGCCATTGCGAATTCTGGCTTCGGGAGGCTGCGGTTTAAGGACGGCAACGACTGCATGGTCGAAGCCGTTTACACCAAGCTACGGCTATAAATAGGGACGCTGAGCCATGGATGCTGCTTACGACAAACCATTGGGGGGCGTGCTACAGGTGCAAGCAGGTCAACGATACCCATCTGACGATAAATTGATCATCACAATTCATCTTTAGTACACAGGTTAGTACACAAAAACTATGGGTGATGGCAGGAGCTCTTTGTTTAAGCCATTTCTTCACCGCCCAGTCGCTTCTGCATCGGAGTCGCCAGCCGCTCCGCTCGATGGGATCCGAGGCGCGGCCGAAGGGCTGGGGTCAGGTCCGGCGGACCTGACCCCGGGTTTGTCGCCGCCGCTAGTCCGACTCGTCCAGGGGGATTCGTAGTCCGGCATTCGATTCCTGATATCCTGTGCCGAAAATTGACTTCGAAAGGCCACGAATGCGCTTAATTGGCATGCTCGATTCGCCGTATGTCCGCCGCGTGGCGATTGCGCTGGACATCCTCGGGATCGAATTTCAGCACGAATCCCTTTCAGTCTTCAGCACCTTCGCGCAGTTCGCGGCGATCAATCCGGTGGTGAAGGCGCCCACCCTTGTTTGCGGCACCGGCGAGATCATCATGGACTCGTCGCTGATCCTGCAATTCGCGGAATCCGGCAGCGGCCGGTCGCTGTGGCCCGGCGACGCCGCCCGCCTGCCACGCGCTTTCGGCGCGGTCAGCCTGGCGCTGGCTGCGTGCGAAAAGAGCGCGCAGATTATCTACGAACGCAATTTGCGGCCCCAAGCCATGCAATACGAGCCGTGGCTGGAGCGCGTTCGGGGCCAGCTGCTTGCCGCGTACGGCGCTCTGGAGCGCGAGGTCGCCGCGCGTCCGGAGGTTTTCTCGGACCTCGGTCAGCATCCGGCGATAGCTGCCGCGGTGAGCTGGAGTTTCACGCAATCGATGCTGGCCCCAATTGTCCCTGACGCGAACTATCCCGCGCTGGCCGAACTGGCGAATCGGGCGGAGCAGACCGCGCCCTTCCTCGCATTTCCGGCGGCCGGACCAGGCGTTCCGCCTCAAAGCGATTCATCTTCCAAATAATCCGTGTCCAAATTCCTACGCCATGTTGGATGATCGCGGCAAACGCCTGCCGCGTCATGCTCCGCTGTTGGCCCGGCGAATCAGCATCTCCCTCTATTTCGTTCGCAACTCATTCTTTACCGATGCCACGCCCTTCACGCCGCGCGCAAGGTCGCCAGCCTTGGAGGTCGCATCTCTCGACAGCACGAAGCCGCTTAGCTGAACCTGGCCCTTGAAGGTTTCCACGTTGATGTCTGACGCTTTCAAGCTGGCATCCTCATGAATCGCAGCCTTGACTCTCGAGACGATGCTGGCGTCCGCTACCGCCACATCGATCGCCCTCACGACGTCTGCCGCCGGAGCGCGCTTCAGCGATCGCAAGACGCGTTCCCTGTCTGCCTGGGGAAGCGCTGCCACGGCGGTGGCGGATTCTTGCAGCTTCGCCGGCGCCATCGTTTGCAACGCCCCGGCAACGGCATTGTAGTAGCCGTCGTCGGCCCCCTCCCTCAGCAAGAGAACCGGCTCCTGCGGGCTCTTGCTGTCCGCCACCGACCGCTTCGCCGGGCGCGGTGTGAAGCCGAGTTTTTCATACGTCACCTTCACCTTCGCGCCCGGCTTTTGCGCGGGATACTGCACGCGATACTGGCCCTCCACGTTGGTCAGCCCCGACGCCAGTTCCTTGTCGCTGGCGTCGCGCACGCTTAGCAACACTCCCCCAATCCCCTTCTGCGGCGAACTTGGATCGTTGACGGTGCCTTCGATTACCTCGCTGGCGGCGCTTGCAACGCCGTGCGAAGACGCTCGCCTTCGCGCTCATAGAAATCTCGCGAGCGCCACGCCGTTGCGAAGCGCAGCGGAACCTCCCCTTCCTGAATCAGGTAGCAGAACGAGAGTCCCGGGTATTCGGTCAAGGCGATATCGGCAGCATCCGCTGACACCGGCAAGTATTCCGCGTAATAAGGTGGTGCGGAGCTGCCCTCTATGTCCTCCAGCAACTTCTGCATGCGCGACAAGTCTCTTGTGGTGGTCATGGTCAGCCTCCGTCTTAACGGTTAGACTGCCAGCGAGCGATTCCGGCATGCCCGCAGCGCTGATCCTTGTGCGGGATCAAATCGCGCAATTCCGCGGGCGCCGCGATGCCGGCGCGAGCGGCTCGCAATCAATCCGGGCTGCGATCTCACATCCCGGGAGAAGCCTTGAAGACCAGCGCGGCCCGAATCGCTTCCAGGTATTCCGGCCTGGCGGAGATGTCGTTGTGGCCGGCGCCGCGAATGACCACGCGCGACGCGACTCCCTGGGCGAAGGCGGCGGCCAACGCTTCGGTGTGCCGGCCCGGGATGAGCTCGTCGTGCTCGGCCTGCAGGATCAGCGTCGGAATGCGCACCGCCGGCGCGTCACCGATGGCGTCGAACTTGTCGGTCAGCAGCCAGCGCACCGGGAAGTAACGGTAATGGCGCGCTGCGACGGCGGCGATGCTGTCGTACGGCGTCACCAATACCAGCCGGCTCGCCGGCCGTTCGCGCGCCAGCCTCACCGCGATGCCGGTGCCCAGGCTGCGGCCCATTACCGCCACGTCCGGATGCTCGCGCCGCACCTTGTCGAACAGCGCCAATGCATCCGCGTGCAGCGCCGCTTCGGTCGGCTTGCCGGTGCTGCCGCCATAGCTTCGGTAATGCATCAGGTAGAGCGCGTGGTCGGGAAACGCCGCCGCGAACGAGGGCAGGTTGGCCGACACGTCCTCGGCGTTGCCGCCGAAGTAGATCAGCGCCTTCGGCCCTGCATGCGGACGCACGCTGACGTTGAGGTTGGCGCCGTCCACCCGCAGCAGCATGGTGTCCGCGGGCCCGCCGTACGTTTTCGGCTGGGGATAGTACGTGAGCGAGCGCTGGAATACGAACAGCGCGATGCAGGCGCCGGCGTACAGCACCAGTGCAATCGAGACGACGATGGCGGCGATTCGCATGCGCCGACTATACCAAGAAAAGCGTGGATTAAGTTTTCGACATTGTTGACTAGGGTAAGCTGTATGCAAACGTTACAAAGCGACCTCGGCATTTCGGATGTGCTACGCTTTTGCTCAACTTCGGGCAACGGGAAACAGGGCGGACAATGACAACCATTTTGTGGCCGCGACGCTTGCGCAACGCCGCGCTGACGATCGCTTGCTTGCTGCTGGCCTCGTGCGCCAACCTGACCGGTCCGCGCGACATCGCGATCCCGCTGGCCAAGCTGCAGGCCGGCCTCGATCGCCGCTTCCCGCTGAATAACCGCGCGATGGAATTGTTCGACGTCCAGCTGAGCCGGCCGCGCTTGTCGCTGCTGGCCGGCAGCGACCGCGTCGCGCTGAGCCTGGACGCACTGGTCGCGCCGCCGTTCCTGAAGCAGTCGTGGAGCGGCAGCCTGGCGCTGTCGGGCCGGCTGGTGGTCGATCCGGCGCGCGGCGCGGTGCTGCTGGCCGAGCCGCACGTGGACCGCTTCGCCGTCGACGGCATCGACGAGGCGCGCCAGCGCCAGTTCGGCCAGGTCGCCAACGCGTTGATGCGAAAAGCGGTGCTGGACGTGCCGGTCTACAGCTTTCGCATGGAAGACCTGCGCTACGCCGGCGTGCAATTCATCCCGACCCGGATCAGCAGCCGGCCCGATGCGCTGCTGATCCGCGTCGAGCCGCTGCGCTGACTTTTACCGAGCAGAACTCCATGGCACTTGTAAAGCGTTCCGCACGATATCTGCCGGTTGTTGGCACATTGCGACACGGCAGGATTGCGCGCCAAGTTGGCGATTGCAGAGGCCGCGCATTCGGCGTAACTTGTATTTTGTCGGAGTCGCTGCAGCTTCGAGATGGGTTCGTGGTCCTGTTTGAGAAACCTCATGCCCCGCGTTATTCCACTACAGTAATCTTGCCGTACGAATCAGCGGTGTCGCAGCTCTAAGGGGAAAATCTTGGGAACCGTACAGGAGAGTGTGCAGAACAAGGATGCCGGCGCCGACGCGCCGCCGTTGCCGACGCTGCGTCCGCGCCAGAGCCTGCCGCCGAAAGGCTCGTGCTGGTATTGCGAAAAGCCGCTCGACAGCGTGCGCCGCTTCTGCGGCAAGGAATGCGCCGACGGCTTCGACGAGGAAGCCGAGTTCACCCGCTCCGGCGGCGCCGCGGCTCAGGCCTGATCCGCTTCCTGCGCCGCGCGCCGCAGCACTTCCAGCGCAGCCTCGAAATCGAAGCGCTGCGCCGCGCGCGCCACTTCCTCGAACGCCGCCGCGCCCAGCACCGCCGCCAGGCTCGCGCCCGACCCCTCCAGCAGATCCAGCGCGGCGCCATCGCCGCGATCCAGTAACCCCGCCAGCTGCGCCACCACCGCCCGATCAGCTTGCGCCGCGTGAAGCACCGGCGCTGCGTCCGCGGCCGTCGCGCTGGCCAGCGCATCGTCGATCGCCCGCATCACGTCTTCCAGCGCCGCTTCCACCAGCACCACGGCTTCCTGCTGGCCGGGCGCGCGATTGCGCAGCGCCACCTCGAGCAGGCTGGCCTGGAGATTCAGCCCCGGCGCGCCGATCATCCCCGCCGCGCCCTTGAGGGTATGCGCGTGGCGCTCCGCCTTGTCCAGTTCGCCGCCGTCGATCGCGGCGCGCAACGCCGCCCCGCAGTGGCGGTAATCCTCGCGAAAGCGCGCAAGGGTCTGGGCGTACAGCGTGCGGTCGCCCAGCAGGCGGCCGACGCCGTCGGCGACGTCGAGCACGCCGGGCGTCGCGGCGAGGGGAAGGGAATCGAACGCGCCGGAGCGCCGGTTGTCTGCCATTGTCATGTGCTCAACAATAGCATTTCCGACACGCGCGCAGCGTCTATTTGGTGGTGAACGACCAGTTCCTGGCGACGGCGATGCCGTCGGCCGTGCCCACGAAGCTGACGTCGTAGGTGGTGCCGGACCTGAGCGGGGACAGCGGCACGATGGCGGCAGCCGACTCCGGCGTGTGCTCGTCGCCGGCGTGCTGCAGCAGCCTGACCGGCAGGATGGCGCCGCCGCGCTGCTGGATCGTGAAGCTTTGCACCGTCAGCACGGCCGTGATGTCGCCGTGCACGCTGACCGGGTAGCCGACCTCGTTCGCGTTGGGGATCGGATCGGGCGACTCCTGGTCGCTGAAAAAGTTCGGCGCCACGCCGGTCTGGCCGGCGTAGGGCCAGTTGACCACCTTGCCGCGCCCGATGCCCGCGCCCAGGCCCCTGTTGGCAGTGAAGTCGGCGGTGTAGTAGGTGTAGTTGCGCGAAGTGGTGGCGGAGCCGGTGCCGATTTCCTTGAACATCGGCTCGAACACCACGAAGCGGTGGTAGATCGCGGTGATCAGCTCCTCCGCCATAAAAAAGCCGGAACTGCTGCCGCTGGCCGAGATCACCTCGCCCAGCGCGTAGCCGCCCGATAACGCCGGGTAGCCGGCCGCCTTCAGGCGGTCCAGCAGCGTCGCGCCGGTGAAGCCGGCCAGGCCCGCGGTTTCGTCGTGGGTGATGGTGTCGTTCAGGCGCTGGTAGTCGGAGTGGTTCTGTGCCGCGCGGTCGACGACGGTGTTCTGCGTCACCGTCGGGATGCCGATCTGGGTGCGCCGGTAGTTGAACCAGTTGCGGCCGTCGGTCGCGACGATGCCGACCGAGGCCGGGGCGCCCACTTCCGCCGGCGGGGTGCCGGGCGGCGGCGTGACCGCGACCGGCGGCGTGGTGGTGGTCACCGGCGGCGACGTGACCATGTCCGGCGTGCCGCCGCCGCCGCCACCGCCGCAAGCGGCCAGTGAGCATGCCGCGAGCAGCGTGACGAGCAGCGTGTTCAATTGGTAAGTGGTTGTTTTCATACGGATTTCTTATGCAATGTGGGTATCAATTCCAATTCTAGGCGAATTCGGCAATCGGTGAGATTTGCTTGGCTGAAGGACGCACCTTGGTTTTCATGACTGCACTGTAAAATGAGCAATTCTTCGACCTTGCCGAGCGAGCATTTGAAACCTACCCGCCAACAGCGCATGGCGCGCGCCAAATTCGCCTTGCCCAGCTCCGTCACGCTGGCGTCGATCGCATGCGGCTTCGGCAGCATCGTGATCTCGGTCGACAATGCCCACATCGGCGAACCGGGCGCGTTCCGGATGGCGGCGATCCTGCTGGTGCTGGCCGGGATCTTCGACGCGCTCGACGGCTTCGTCGCGCGGGCCACCAACACCCAATCCGACTTCGGCATGCAGCTCGACTCGATCGCCGACGTCATGAACTTCGGCTGCGCGCCCGGCCTGCTGGTGTACTGCTGGGGCTTCGCCCAGCTTGGGCTGGACCATCCGACCTTCCTGCGCGCCGGCGGCCTGGCATGCTTCATTTTCGTCGCTTGCGGCGCCTTGCGTTTGGCGCGCTTCAATGTCAGTGTCGGCCGCACCGATCCGCGCTACTTTGTCGGCATGCCGATCACCGCGGGCGCCGCCTGCGTGGCGTCGGTGGTGGTCGCATGGCCGGCGGCGCTGACCACGATGATGCAGGGTTACCTGGTGATGGGGCTGATGGTGGCGGTGGGCACCTTGATGGTGTCGACGGTGCGCTTCCCCAGCTCGAAGCAGCCGAAGAACAAGTTCACCTTGCTGGCGCTGGCGGTCTGCCTTGGCCTGCTGGCCTGGCTGCAGACGCGCTTCTTCGTGCTGTTCTTTGTGCTGTACGTGAGCGCGACGCTGCTGCTGAACATCGCGTGGCGCGAAGGCTGGCGCGGTTTGCCGCCGCCCGAGGTCTACGAAGACTAATCAGTGTCGTACCAGGGCTGGGCGCCCTGGTACGACAACCTAGGCGAACTTGTCGAGCAGCGCCGCCAGCCTGCTGGCGCTGGCCTGCGCCTCGTCGAGATCCTGCGCATTGTCGCTCTGGTTGACGATGCTGCTGCTGATTAGCTGGACGAATGCGCGGTCCAGCGCCTTGCGCGCCGCGGCCATCTGCTGCGCCACCGCCTCGCAGTCCTGCGGCTCGACCGCCAGCCCGATCAATTTCTGCACCCCGCGAAGCTGGCCCTCGATGCGCGCCAGCCGGTTCAGCAATTCCTTCTTCTGCATGGCGCTCAGCGCGCTGCCTTCGACGACCTTGATCGGCGCGGTAGCCATGGTCAGGCGACTTCGTGTCCGCGCGCCGCGCGCAGGATGGTGAACCAGTCGGGCCGGCTCAGGGTGAATGCCGTGCCGGCCACCGCGACCGAAATGGCCTCGATGCGTCCGCTGCCGGTCAGCGGAACCGGGCGGCATGGCAGCTGCATGATCCACGCGAACACCACGCTGGCAAACGGCTGGTCGACACGGTCGGCGATTCCCTTGATCACCAGCCGCAGGTTCTCGGCGTGCGCGTCGCTGCCCGAGAACAGGCGCCCGCCCGCCAGCGGCGACCAGATCATCGGCGCCACGCCCAGGTCCTGCAGGCCGTCGAAGGTCTCGTCGAACATCGGCGCCACGTGCATCGGCGAGAATTCGACCTGGTTGGAGGCCAGCGCGATGCGCCGGTTCAGGCATTCGAACTGATGGCGGCTGAAGTTCGACACGCCGAAATGGCGCACCTTGCCGGCCGCCCTGAGCGACTGGAACGCCTCGGCGATCTCGTCGAAGTCCATCAGCGGGTCGGGACGGTGGATCAGCAGCAGGTCGAGACGATCGGTATGCAGCTGGCGCAGCGACTCCTCGGCCGACGCGACGATGTGCGCGGCGGACGTGTCGTAATGCTGGATCGGGTGGCTCGGGCGGTTCGGCGACAGCAGCTTGATGCCGCACTTGGACACCAGCTCCATCTTGTCGCGCAGCGAAGGCCTGGCGCGCAGCGCTTCGCCGAACAGGCCCTCGACGCCGTAATTGCCGTAGATGTCGGCGTGGTCGAAACTGGTCACGCCCATCTCGATGCATTGCTCGATGAAGCCGACGCGCTGCTCCACCGTCATGCCCCACTCGCTCATGCGCCACATGCCGGCGACGATGCGCGACAGCTGCAGGCCTCCGGCGTACGTTGAAGTGCGAGGGCATTGCAGGTCGGATGGGAGGCTGTGCGGCATCGAGTTGGCTTTCGAGGGGAGGGAGTCAGGTCCCGCGGACCTGACTCCGGATTTTTATTGCAATTACGTGAGTGGCCAGAGAACGCGCTGGCGACAAAGGCGGGGTCAGGTCGAGACCTGACCCCCAAACCATCACTTGAACATCAGGCGCATCGAGTCCCACGCGCGGCCGAAGATCGACGCCTGCGACACTTCTTCCAGCGCCACCACCGGCAGTTCCAGCAGCGGCTTGCCGTCGACCGTCATCTTCAGCGTGCCGACCTTGCCGTTCAAGGCCAGCGGCGCGACCAGCGGGTCCTTGCGCTCGAGCACAGGCTTCATCTTGGCGGCGACGCCCTTCGGCACCGTCACCAGCACGTCGTTCGGGAAGCCGATTTTCACGGTGGTCTTCGAACCCTTCCACACTTCCGGCGTGGCGATCGCCTGGCCCTTCGAGTACAGCTTGACCGTGTCGAAGTTCTGGAAGCCCCAATTCAGCAGCTTCTGGCTTTCCTGGGTGCGCGACGCATCGGACGTGGTGCCCAGCACCACCGAGATCAGGCGGCGCTCGCCCTGGGCGCCGTTCGGACGGTGCGCCGAGGCGATCATGCAGAAGCCGGCGCCTTCGGTGTGGCCGGTCTTCATGCCGTCCACGGTCGGGTCGAGCCACAGCAGGCGGTTGCGGTTAGGCTGGGTGATCTTGTTGTAGGTGAAGCTCTTGACCGAGTCGATCTTGTAGAACTCGGGGAAGTCGGCGATCACGCGCGCTGCCAGGGTCGACAGGTCCTGCGCGGTCGAATAGTTTTCCGGGCTCGGCAGGCCGTGCGGATTGGCGAAGTGGCTGTTCTTCATGCCCATGCGCTCGGCTTCGCGGTTCATCAGCGTGACGAAGGCGGCTTCGTCGCCGGCCACCGCTTCGGCCAGCGCCACGGCGGCGTCGTTGCCCGACTGGACCATCAGGCCGTACAGCAGGTCGTTGATCTTGACCGGCGTGGCCGGGTCGATGAACATCTTCGAGCTGCTGGCGTCCACTTTCCACGCCTTGACCGACACGTTGACCATCTGGTTGATGTCGATCTTCTTGTCTTTCAGCGCCTGGAACACGACGTAGGCGGTCATCACCTTGGTCAGCGAGGCCGGCTCGATGCGCGCGGACGGATCCTGGGCGGCGATCACCTGGCCGCTGGTGGCGTCGAGCAGGATCCAGGATTTGGCGGCGATGGTCGGCGCCGGCAGGGTTTGCGCGACCGCGGCGGTCATCAGCACGACACTGGCGGCCACGGCCGCGAATAATTTTTTCATGGGAATCAAGGTCTTAGTAAGGTGGGATGCGCAGGCAATGCCGCGCGGGCATTGCCGAAAAAGAAGAAACCAATTATAGCGTCCGGCCCGCTCACTCGGCCCGGCGCCACAATTGTGTTACAAGATTCTTGATGTGGCCGAGCTTGCGGTGGAAGAAATGGTCGGCGCCCGGGATCACGATCACCGGGATGTCCTGCGGGCGCGCCCACTCGAACACGTCGGCCAGCGGGATGGTGTCGTCGGTCTCGCCGTGGATCAGGATGGTGTCGGCCGGCACCTCGGGCATCGCCCATTTGCCGGCGGCGGCGCCGACCAGCACCAGGCGCTCGGCCGGCTGGCCGGACGCGATCAGGCGCTGCTGCAGCTGGGCCTGGACGAAGGTGCCGAACGAGAAGCCCGACAGCGCCACCGGCAGGCCGGGGAAGCGCGCGCGCATGTGCTCCAGCATCACCTGCATGTCGTCGGTCTCGCCGTGGCCATGGTCGTGCACGCCTTCCGAGCTGCCGACGCCGCGGAAATTGAACAGCGCGGTGGCATAGCCCAGGCCGACGAAGGTGCGCGCCAGCGTCTGCGCCACTTTGTTGTCCATCGTGCCGCCGTACAGCGGGTGCGGGTGCGCCACCAAAGCGATGCCGCGCGGCGCTTCTTCGCCCGGCTGCATCAGCACGCATTCCATGTTGCCGGCGCCGCCGGTCAGGGTGAATTTTTCGTGTTTGTTCATGTTCAGTAACGGTGGTTCAGATCTTGAGGCGTTCGACGACTTTGCCGCCGACCAGGTGGCTGTCGACGATTTCGTCGATGTCGCTGTTGTCGACGTAGGTGTACCAGGTGCCTTCGGGATACACGACCAGCACTGGGCCTTGTTCGCAGCGGTCGAGGCAGCCAGCCTGGTTGATGCGGATCTTCTCGTGGCCGTTCAGCCCAAGCTGCTTGATGCGCGACTTGCAGTGCTTCTGCGCCGCCACCGCGTTGCGTTCGCCGCAGGATTCGCGGCCGTCGTCGCGCAGGTTGGTGCAGAAGAAGACGTGCTTTTCGAAATACGGTTTGTCGCTCATGGAACTCTTTCGCAATTGGTGAAATGCGCCTGCAATGATACCCGCTATCACTGCCGATTGAGGCGGTGCGAGGGCAGCAGCAGGTACCAGAGGGCGAAAAACGGCCATGCCAGCGATAAAAACTGGGCCGCGCCGTTGAAATTGAGAAATTTCCCCTGCACCCAGCCTTGCAAGGTCGACACGAAGTACGGGTTGGCCGGGATGGTGTTCACCACCACCAGGCTCAGCAGCAAGGTGACGATCGCCAGCCGCCGCTGCGCCACCTGCGGCGCGAACGCCAGGCCGGCCAGCATGATCAGGCCGATCAGGAAGCCGCCCTGGGCGCCCGGCGTGATCCAGACCCAGGCGTTGTCGGGCGTGAACAGCAGCGAGGTGGCCAGCGTCTTGACCACCAGCGCGGCCACCAGCATCAGCAGGATCAGCACGGTGCGCGGGGCACCGCGGCGCAGCAGGCACAGCATCGCCAGCACGGCGCCGGTCATGCCGCAAGCGGTGATGATGGTCTCGGACAGCCAGTACTGCTCGACGCTCATCGCCGCGCCCGGATGCAGCATCGCCACCAGGTCGATGCTGGTGTCGAGCCAGCTGGAGAGCCATTCGGACAGGATCGGCAGGATCTGGCCCAGGCCGAACAGGTAGCCCTGCGGGTAGATCTGCGCCAGCGGCCACAGGGCCAGCAGCACCAGGCCCTGGCTGGCGTGCGGCGCGAACCAGGTGCGGCGCACCTGGTACAGCCGGCTCTCGTTGAGGTAATTGCGCGCGCCGGCCGCGCCGATGAAGGCGCCCAGGAAGCAGCCCAGCGAGTTGGTGATGAAATCGAGATTCGACGGCACGCGGCTTGGCAGGTAGGTCTGCACCGCCTCCATCGTGCCCGACACCACGATGCCGATCAGCGCGGTGGTCAGCACCGCCCACAGGCCGCGCATGCGCGGGTTCAGCGACGGCACGATCAGCATGCCGAGCGGGATGTAGCCGAGCACGTTGACGGCGACGTCGAACACCGTCCAGTAGCGCGGCGGCGCCAGCGTCAGGAAGGCGAACGGCGACAGGCCGGTGCTGCGCCAGCCGGTAAAAGGGAACCAGCTGGCATAGACGATCAGCAGCAGATAGGCGAGCAAGGCTGCCCGCGCCATCGGTGAACCTTTGCGCCGCTCCGGCTGGATCGCCGCCTGGGTCATTATTTAGGCAGCTTGACGGTGGCGATCCACGCCGCCATGTCGGCCGACACCGCATCGGTGGCCTGTGCCAGCGCGCGCGCGCCGCCGCCGGCATCGGCGCTACTGGCGCTCACCTTGCGGCTGAAGGTGCGCTGGTCGACCAGCGTGTGGCCCTGGAACAGCGACGCGCGCAGGACCAGCTGGCCGTAGCTCGCGGTGGTGCTGTCGAAGGTGTGGGTGAAGTCGTCGACGTCGATGCGCAGCAGCGGGATGCCGGCCGCCGCGTCGGTCGCCGACAGCACCTTCATGCCGGTCTGCGCGAGGCGCGACTTGAAGCGCTGCGTCAGAAGCTGCAGCGGAGTGGCGCTCCAGCGGCTGTTGGCGTACGGGCGCGCCTGCAGCGCGTCGGCGTAGTTCAGGCGGTAGAACATGCGCTCGGTGTCGAAGGCGGCGTTGCCGGTGACGTCGGTGACCACCACCGCCGGCACCGCTTGCGCGGCGGCGCTCGCCGTGATCGGATTGGCGGCCGGGCCGAAGTCGTACAAGGCGTTGTTCGCCGGGCTCTTGCCGCCGGAAGCGCAGCCGGCCAGCAGCGCGGCGCCGGCCACCAGGGCGGCCGTCATAAAGCGTGTCGTGGTCTGGTTCATGGTTATCCTTATTTGGTCGGTGCGACGAAGCCTGCTTCGCCTGGGCCCGGGGTGGCCGCGCCGTTGCCGAAGATGAGGCCTTGCGGGCGGTCCGACAGCGAGTTGGCGGTGCGCTTGACGGCGCGCAGCGAAGTCTTCGCTTCGTCCGTCATCGACACCACGTGCGGCAGCGTTTCCAGTTCGAGGTCGCGCGTGACGCCTTCGAGCGAGCCGCCGACCCGGTCGATCGTCTCGGTCAGGCGCGTGATCGGGCCGTTCGGCGCCTGCAGCGTCGTGGCGAGGTTGTCGTAATTACGGATCGCCTTGTTCGCGGTCCTGGAAAGCTCGTTAAACGAGGCCATGCTCTGTTCGGCCTTGGCGGTCAGTTCCGGCATGCGTTTGAGGGTCGGCTCGAGCTGCTTCGGAATTTCGGCGAAAGCGTCGGCGGCCTTGCCCACCCGGTCGAAGGCGCCGACGATCTTCTGCTGGTTTTCATCCGTCAGCATGCCGTCGATCTTGGTGGTGATCTTCTCGGTCTTGTCGAGGATCGCCAGGCCGCGCTTTTCCAGCTGGTCCAGCAGGCCGGGACGCAGCGGGATCGCGGCGATGTGCGTCTTGTCGCTCTTGAGCAGCGGCGAGCCGGTTTTCTCGTCATCGAGCTGGATGAAGGCGATGCCCGTCACGCCCTGGTAGCCGAGCATGGCGAAGGTGGTCCTGGTGATCGGCGTCTCCGGATCGACCGACAGGCGGATCACGATCTGGCCGGCGACGGCGGGATTGAAACTGATGTCGTCGACCTTGCCCACTTCGAGGCCGCGGTAGCGCACCGCCGCCTGCGGGTTCAGGCCCGGGATCGATTCGGTGGTGGCGATCACGTACGGCACCCGCTCGGTGCTGTCGCGGTTGAACCAGAGTCCCGCCAGCACCGCCGCTATCACAAGCGCGATGGTGAAGAACCCCGTCATCAGGGCGTGCGATCTGTTTTCCATGCGTTAGTTCTCCGATTCTTCTTTTGCTTGCTGCACTTCCTGGTCGTGCTCGTCGAGCACTTCGAGGGCGCGCTGTCCGCGCGCGCCAAGGAAGAATTGTTTGATGAAGGGGTGGTCCACCTTCAGCACTTCGCGCGAGGGTCCCAGCGCGATCACGTGTTTTTCGGCCAGCACCGCGATCCGCGTCGACAGCGCGAACAGCGTGTCGAGATCGTGCGTGACCATGACAACCGTCAGTCCCAGCTCGCGGTGCAGCGAGTGGATCAGCGCGACGAAGGCATCCGACAGGTCGGGGTCGAGACCGGCGGTCGGCTCGTCGAGGAACAGCAGCTGCGGCTCGAGCGCCAGCGCGCGCGCCAGCGAGGCGCGCTTGACCATGCCGCCCGACAGGTCCGACGGCATCTTGTTGGCGTGCTCGATCCCGAGCCCCACCATGTTCATCTTCAGCAGCACCGCGTCGTGGATCACGTCTTCCGGCAGCGCGCGCAGTTCGCGCATCGGCTGCGCGATGTTGTCGAACACCGTCAGCGCCGAGTACAGCGCGCCCTGCTGGAACAGCATGCCCCAGTGGTTGCGCATGCGCCGCAGCTGGTCGGCGTCTGCCGCGCTGATGTCTTCGCCGAACACTTTCACCGTGCCGCGCGCGGGATGCTCGAGTCCAAGCATCTGGCGCAGCAGCACCGTCTTGCCGGTGCCGGAGCCGCCGACGATCGACAGGATCTCGCCTTCGTAGATTTCGAGGTTCAGGTCCTGGTGCACGACGGTCTTGCCGAACTTGGTCCACAGGCCCTCGATCTCGACCACCGGCGGCCCGACATCCTCGTCGGGCTTCAGGGTCAGGCGCGGCGCCTCACGCTTCGGTTTGGTTTCATCCACCATCAGAAGAACCCCACACCGCTGAAGATGATCGCGAACACCGCGTCGGCCAGGATCACCACCGTGATCGCGGTCACCACCGAAGTCGTCGTGCCATGCCCGAGGCTTTCGGTGTTCGGCTTGATGCGCAGGCCGAAGTGGCAGGACACCAGCGCGATCAGCATGCCGAACACGCAGCCCTTGAGAAGGCCGATGATGTAGTTGATCAGCGGGACCGCGTCCGGCAGCTTCTGGATGAAGTAGCGCGCCGACAGGTTCAATTCGATCTTCGCCGAGATCATCCCGCCAATCAGGGCGGCCGAATCGGTCCACACCACCAGCAGCGGCATCGAGATCGCCAGCGCGAGCACTTTTGGCATGATCAGGCGGTAGCCGTGCGAGATCCCCATCACCAGCATCGCGTCGAGTTCCTCGGTCACGCGCATCACGCCCAGCTGCGCGGTGATCGACGAGCCGGAACGGCCGGCCACCAGGATCGCCGCCAGCAGCGGTCCCAGTTCGCGGATCACGCTCATGCCGAGGATGTTCACCAGGTACATGTCGCCGCCGAAGGTGCGCAGCTGTTGCGCCGACAGGTAGGACAGCACGATCCCGATCAGGAAGCCGACCAGCGCGGTGATGCCCAGCGCCTGGAAGCCGGCGTGAAAGATGTTCGCCGAAATCTCCAGCCACGGGCCGGTGCGCGGATTGCGCGCGAAGCGCCACAGGTCCTGGATCACCTGGCCGATCAGCTGGATGAAGCCCTTGAGGTGTTCGAAGAAGGACAGGATCGCGAAGCCGAGCTTCATCACCCAGGTCAGGCGGTGTGCGCGCGTCGACGGCACGGCGGTCTTGCTCGATTCCTCGATGCGGTTGAACAGCTCTTCCTGCTTGGGCGCAAGCTTCAGGTCGGCGGGGCGCTGCTTGTCCCAGGCGTTCCAGAACATCTGCGCGCCGATATGGTCGATGCGTTCGATGCCGGACAAGTCCCATCCGAGCTGCTTGCCTTTGTACGACGCCAGCGTCTTGCTGATTTCCTTGATCGCGCCGCGGTCGCCCAGCGCGTGCACCTGCCATATACCGGATGCCACGACAGCTTCGGTTCCGCTGTCGGCATGGTTTAGGGATAAGGTTGGCGCATTTTCAATTGGCATTGCGCCAGTGTAAAAGAGTTTGACCGCATCCGCCACAGATGTTCTCTAGCGTACTCATGCCGCCAGATGGCGGATTTGGCGCTGCGGCGCCGCTGCCGGCCTGGCTTTTTCGGCCGGTGCGATGTCGGAAGCGACCAGCGCGGCCGCCGCTTCCTTGCTCATGCCGCGCACCTGCAGCCATTGCGCCACCAGCGCGGCCAGGCGATCGAGCGCTATGCGGTGGGTCGCATCCGTCTTACTATAGATCCAGTCGGAGAACGCCATGAAGTTGGCGAACGGCGCGTCGCCCAGCATCGGGCCGATTGTATTGACGAAGCGGCCCGAGTTGGCGACCAGGTCCCAGTAGCGCGCGAACCGCACCAGCCGCAGCATGGTCGGGAAGTCGATCGTGCTGGTCGCCAGGATCGTATAGGGCGGGTAGGGATCGAACACCAGGCCGAACGCCTCGGTATGGCGGATGATCGGCGTGCCGCGCAGGCGCTTGAGGATGCCGAACTGGATCTCGTGCGGTTTCAGCGCCACCAGCTGGTCGAAGCCGCGGGCGAAGCTGGCGACGTCCTCGCCCGGCAGGCCGGCGATCAGGTCCACGTGCAGGTGCGCGTTCGACTGTTCGCACAGCCAGCGGATGTTGTCGGCCGCCCTGGCGTTGTCCTGCTTGCGGCTCACCAGCGCCTGCACCTCCGGATTGAAGCTCTGGATGCCGATCTCGAACTGCAGCGCACCCGGCGGGAATTTGGCGATGGTCTCCTTCAGCGCGTCCGGCAGGTGGTCCGGCACCAGCTCGAAGTGGGCATAGACCGGGTCGTCCGGGTTGGCCGCCAGCTTATCGAGGAAGAACTGCATGATCTTCAGGCTGGTCTTGATATTCAGGTTGAAGGTGCGGTCGACGAACTTGAACAGGCGGGCGCCGCGCGCATGCAGCGACTCCAGCTCGCCCAGGAAGGTATCGAGCGCGAACGGCCACGCGGTCTTGTCCAGCGCCGACAGGCAGAATTCGCACTTGAACGGGCAGCCGCGCGAAGCCTCTACATACAGAGTGCGGTGCGCGATATCGTGATCTGTATACAGTGAGTAGGGCATTTTGATCTCGGCCATGGGCGGCTGCACGCCGGCGTGGACCTTCATCAGCGGCTTCGGGCCATTCAGGATCTCGCCGCACAGCTTGGGGAAAGTGACGTCGCCCCAGCCGGTGACGAGGTAGTCGGCCAGCTTCACGATCTCCTGCTCGCTGCTCTCATGCGACACTTCCGGACCGCCCAGCACGATGGTGACGTGCGGCGCCACGCGCTTGAGCATCGCCACCACGCGGGTGGTCTCTTCGACGTTCCATATATATATGCCGAAACCGATGACCTCCGGCTCGCGCGCCAGCAGGCGTTCGACGATCTCGGTGGTCTTCGCGCCAATGACGAATTCCTGGATGCTGGCGTGCGCCTGCAGTTCGCCCATGTTCGCTAACAGATAGCGCAGCCCGAGCGAGGCGTGGGCGTAGCGGGCGTTGAGCGTGGAAAGGATGATCGTCATGAGGCTGCTTGTGGCGGAAAAGCAGCCATTCTACGCCCCCGTCGACAATTTCCCACGAAATGTCACAAACCCTCTTGCTAACCCTGACAGGCGTTTGCTATAGTTCGTCTCCCGTTGGAAAAGACGCACTGAATCAACGAGTTGCGACAGACTCATCGGGAAATGCCTTAACGGCAAGTAGCAAAAAAGAAGTTGACGAAACAGCGAAAACGCTTCATACTCTTTCTTCTTCGCGGCTGACAAACAAAACGATTTGTCGACAAGCTGCAAGGCAGCACCGAATAAAGTTCTTTAACAATTAACAGTCGATAAGTGTGGGCGTTTGATGAAGGTGCCAGTGGCCTCGGTCACTGAATACTTAAATTATCAAATGTTCACAAAAAAGAAATATAGGCGCTACGAAAGTAGTGGCCTGTCAGTATTTTGAGTGAGCGATCTGTCCGCAAGGACATTAAACAGAGATTGAACTGAAGAGTTTGATCCTGGCTCAGATTGAACGCTGGCGGCATGCCTTACACATGCAAGTCGAACGGCAGCGCGGGGCAACCTGGCGGCGAGTGGCGAACGGGTGAGTAATATATCGGAACGTATA
>NZ_JBFUAC010000010.1:0-184697 GCF_056406475.1 Massilia sp. P1_C10 | reverse complement strand
CAGGACCGACAGCTTGAAGTCGGCGCTATACGGGCCGACCTGATTGCCCGCGATGAACGTGCCATGAGCCTGGAACCAGCTAATCCAACGATGGACCATCGAATGCGCAAGCCCGCGCTGCCTGGCCAGCTGCTTGTAGCCTATATCGCCATCAAGATACTGACGGACGACGGCCAGCTTGAATTGCTCGTCATACTTTGTCATAAACCACCTAAAAGTTGGCGTCCAACTTTTAGGTGGCACTTCAGTTCTGCGAACCTGACCCCATTTTTTGAGCCGCGGCTGACTTACACCGCGGCGCCGTCTCCGCACAGCTTCAGGCTGGCGCCGCGGGGACCCGACAGGTGCGACATCAGCATGTCATGGCGCTCTTCGAGCAGGGCGAACACGGCGTCCTTCGACAGCACGTACTGGTCCAGCAGCGTGTCCTTGATCGATTCGATCACCGCCTTGTAATCGCGGATCGCGCCCAGCGTGTAGCTATAAAGCTCATCCGACTTCTCTTCCACCTGGCGCACCGAATGCTCGCCGTGCTGGTCCTGCCCCAGTTGCGAGTAGTCGATCTTCGAGCGCGAATACATCGACAGTCGGTTGACCATCAGGTTCAGCATCTTGGTGGCCTTCTCGATGTCGTTCTGGCTGCCCACCGAAATGCCGCGCGCGCCGTAGAACAGTTCCTCGGCCGCGACGCCGCCGTACAGCTGGATCACGTCCTGCTCGAGTTCTTCCAGGGTGCGCAGCGAGACGTCGTCGCCGGACTGCAGCACATAGCCCAGCGCGCCGATCTTCGACACCGACTCGGTGCTGATCTTCAGCAGGTGCGACTTCTCTTTCACTTCTTCCAGCGACATGCCCTGGCGCAGATACGGATCGATCTGCATGAAGAAGTGGCCCAGCTCGTGCAGGGCAACGCGCTCGCGCTGCTTGTGCTTTTCGGCCGTGGTGGCGCGGTCGGTCAGGCCCAGGGTCGCGCGTTCGAAGGCGCGGAACATCAGGTCGGTGTTGATGATGGTCTTTTCCTGGATCGAGATCATGCTGGCGCGTTCGACCACCGTCTCCAGCAGCGCGGGGCTGAGGTTGGCGGTCATCTCGGCGACCTGGCCGAGGTCGAGGTCATTCCAGTCGACCAGCCCGTCCTTCTTGCGCGACAAGAAGCTCTTCAGCAGCTCGCTGCGCTCGCTCTTGTTCGGCAGGCGGAAGTTGATCTTCACCGAGAAGCGGCGCAGCATCGCTTCGTCCATCTCGGACGAGGCGTCGTCGAAGTTCGACGCCACCACCCAGATCACGCCGGCGCCCTTGTCGCTCTTGACGCCGTCCAGCAGCCCGAGCAGCGTGTTGGCGGTATCGTCTTCCCACTTCTTTTCACCGCGGCCGCGCGGCATGAACAGGGTCTGCGCTTCATCGAGGAAGATGATGCAGCTGCCCTTGGCGCAGGCCTTGCGGTACAGCGCATTGAGCGCCTTCGAACCGCCGCCCACAAAACCCGACTCCAGCGCCGAACCGGACGCCTGGATCAGCGGCACGTTGAGCTTCTTGGCCAGGTAGCCGACCAGCTTGGTCTTGCCGGTGCCGGCAGGCCCGGTCAGCATCACGTTGAACGGCTTGTCGATGTTGTGCGACTTGTACTCCGCGCGGTTGCGGATCATGTCTTCCAGGTGCAGCACTTCCTGCTTGATGTCTTCCATGCCGATCAGGTCGTCCATGCTGCCTTTGAGCTTGTCCGGCGAGATGACGGACGCGTTCATGCCCATGCCCGGGATGCCGAACTTGAGGGCGTAGATGATGAAGAAGATGACCAGGATGTCGAGCGCGTGGCGCTTGAGGAAGGCGGTCGCCTCGGCGGTGGCGCTGTTTTCGCCTTCGTCGAGCAGCACGGCCTTGTGCGAGGCCAGGTATTCTTCCTTGGCGATCGAATACGGAATCGCGTTCTTGAGCAGCACTTCGCGCTCCAGGCTCAGGTGCGAGGTCGACGGCACCTTGACCACGTGCAGCTCGCTGGCGCCCTTGAACTTGAAGATATAGCGGGGCGACTCCGACAGCGGCTTGGCCACCATCAGATAGTCGAGCTGGTCCTTGCGGGCGGCCAGTTCGGTGATCTCGGAAATGTTCTGCGACTGGACGACCGGGCTAGGATCCTGCGCGACGTCGGCGCGCACGACCGCCAGCCAGACGAGCGAGGCGATCAGCAGCACGGCGGCGAGCCGCACGTACATGTTCTTGAAGGCGATCTGTAATTTGGCAAGATATGGCATGGTTCTCTTTGGACAAAAAGTGCGCGTGGCGCAGGTGCAAACAGTCTTGGATGCCGGCGGAGTCGTGGCGCGGCGGCTGGCAGGGGCATTCAAATGCCACTACGGCCAATTCATGACCGTTTGCCATCGTTTTAATGCTTGAAGGCAATACCGATGTAGTGACTATACCTTCAAAAAAAACGCAGGTCCAAATAAATTAGTGTAAAACTTCGTGTACCGCAACAAATGTGAACATTGCGGTAATTCATTCAGTTATTGAGCTGCTAAGTTAATGATGGTTTTGATAAACAAGCGCGGTGTTATTTGAAACTTCAATAATTGCACAGGCGAAAATTGACTTTAAAATCAGCCGCTTGGCGCGGTTTTTTATTATCAGTTTGATTATGTGCGCGAGCGCACTCTATCGGCCGAGCCATCATTGTAATTCGAATCGGGATTCTGGTTAACAGAGGGCATAAAAATGCCGCCGGACATATTAGATTCGCAATGGAGATTGGGATTGTGGCAATCGCGCTAAGGCGGAGCCGGCGAGCGCCGGCTCAGGCAGCAGGCGCGCACAGCGCCTGCAGTTTGGACAGAGTATTCCAGTTGCGCGAGGTGGTGGCGTCGCCCAGCGCCTTGGTCACCGCCGCGGCGGCGGCGCTGTCGAGCACGCCATCGGGGCACCAGACATAGGCGGCGCGTTCGCCGATCGCCAGCGCGCCCGGCGCCCAGTCCTGGCGCGCCAGCGGTTCGAGCAGCTTGCGCTGGTCGGCGCCGGCCAGCATGAAGGTCATCATGCGCGCATGGTCGGTGGCCTGGCCGAGCAGCGGATTGCCGTCGACCACCGCCCGCAGCTCGTCGGCGCCGAGCACCGTGACGCGCGAGGCGACCCCGAGTCGCTGCACCAGCGCCGCCTCGATCGCCGCCGCGGCCTTGCCCGGCGCGAGCCTGGATCCGCCGAACACCACGTTGCCGCTGTTGAGCACCGTGCGCACATCGGTGAAGCCCAGCTCCTCGAACAGGGTGCGCAAGTCGGCCATGGCGATGCGCTTGGCCCGGCCGACGTTGATTCCGCGCAGCAGCGCGATGCCCGGGTTCGCGCCCATCTAGCCGAGCAGGCCTTCGTCACGCATCACCTGCTGCACCGCCGGACGGGCGGCGATGCGGGCCTGGAAAGCCTGCAGGTTCGGCATGCCGGCGAGGTCCGGGCCGGTCTTCTTCGTCCAGTTGAGGATGGTAAACAAATAGCCGTCGGCCACGCTGAACTTGTCGCCCACCAGGTAGTCGCGCCCGTTCATCAGTTTGTCGGCCTGGCCGAAGCGCCTGGTGAGGTTGGCCAGCGCTTGGGTCTTGGCGTCGTCCGTGGACGCGGGATTGAACAGCGGCCCGAAGCCCTTGTGGATTTCGGCGCTGATGAAATTGAGCCACTCCAGCAAATGGTAATGCTCGACGGTGCCGGCGGCCGGGCGCAGCTGCTTGTCCTTGGCCTGGTCGGCGATGTACTGGACGATCGCCGGGCCTTCGGTCAGCATTTCGCCATTGTCGAGCACAAGCGCCGGCACGTAGCCCTTCGGGTTGATCTCCAGGTAGTCGGCGCCGCTGGCCGTCTTCTTGGCGCGCAGGTCGACCTTCTCGGTCGTGTACGGCAGGCCGGATTCCTGCAGGGCGATGTGCGGCGACATGGAGCAGGCGCCAGGGGCGAAGTACAGTTTCATAGCGATCCTTTACGAAGGGTGGGCGGCGACAAAATGGCAAGAATGGCGAGAATATAACAAAATGGCCGGCCTCGCTTGGGCGCGCGCAAGCCCTGCGTGCTAGCCCTGCGCGGTCGCCGCTTCGGCCGCCGGCTGGGGCGCCACGCGCGGCATGCGCAGGGAAAATTCGGTGCCCAGCCCCAGCGAACTGCGCGCCGTGATGGTGCCGCCGAACTGCTTGGCGACCAGGTTGTAGACGATGTTCAGGCCGAGGCCGGTGCCGCCCTGCCCGCGCCGTGTGGTGAAGAAGGGCTCGAAGATGCGGTCCAGCGCGTCCGGCGCGATGCCCTTGCCGTTGTCGGCCAGCGCGATCTCGACCATGTCGCCCGCCTGGCGCGCGCTGATCTCGATGCGCCCTTCCTGGTCGGCGCCGAACGCGTGCTCGGCGCAGTTGAGCACCAGGTTGGTGATGACCTGGGCGAAGGCGCCCGGGTAGCTGTCGAGCATGATGTCGGACGCGCCGTCGAGCTTCATGTCGATGTGGATGGTTTTCAGCTTCGGCTGCAGGCTGGTGACGATTTCCTCCACATACTCCATCAGCGCGAAGCGGCGCCGCGCCTCGCTGGTCTGGTCGACCGCGATCTGCTTGAAGCTGTGGATCAGGTGTGCCGCGCGGTGGGCGTTGTTCATGATCAGGCGCGCGCTTTCGGCCGCCGTGTCGAGGTAGCGCAGCACCACCGATTTTTTCAGGCCGCCGTCGGCCACCGCCGCCTGCATCTGGTCGGTCGCGTCCTTCAGCACCGAGGCGCTGGTCAGCGCGATGCCGACCGGCGTGTTGATTTCGTGGGCGACGCCGGCCACCAGGCCGCCAAGCGAGGCCAGCCGCTCGGCCTGCAGCAGCGACTCCTGGGTCTGGCGCAGGTCGTCCAGCGCCTCGGCCGTCTGGCGCGCCGAGGTGCGCGCGGCGTCCTCGGCTTCGCGGATGCGCACGATGGTCGATTTCAGGCGGCGCTGGATCTGGTTGAAGCCGCGGATCACTTCGCCCAGCTCGTCGCGCCGGTTTTCCGGCAGTTCCTCGACCTCGCCGCCGCCCCGCGTGGCCAGCTCGAACAGGCCGTCGCGCAGGCGCCGCAGCGGCCGGAACACCACCCGCAGCGCGAGCGACAGCGCCAGCACCAGGATCACGTCGAGCACCAGCACTTCGATCACCCGGCGCGTCAGCTCGGACGCCAGCGCGGCGTCGATCTGGGCGCGGCTGAAGGTCACCACCACTTTGCCCACCGGCACCGGGCGGATGCTGGTGCCGGTCGAGCCGGCGTCGCGAAATTCCAGCGCGGCCTCGACCGGCGTGCCCGCCGGCGCGACCCGGGCCGAGGGCACCAACGCGCCGTTGGCGCCGCGCTGCTTGCCGGCGAACAGCCCGACGGCGCTGTCGTAGACCCGGATCGACACCACCTCCGGTGGCAGCATTTCGGCTTCGAGGATGGTGTCGACCTTGGCCTTGTCGAGGTCCCACAGCGCCGACGGCAGGCTGATCTGCAATCGCGTCAGCACGCCATCGCGCAGGCGCTGGTTGCTGGCCTCGAGTTCCTTGCCCAGCGAGTACTGGGCGTAGGTCCCCGAGATGCTCAGCACCAGCGTGACGATCAGCACGAACAGCAGTTGCAGCCGGCTTTGAATACTGAACATTCGATCCTTCCGGGAACGCGCGGGGTTGCTTCCAATGTAAGGGAAGCCCTGCGCCTTGGCAAGGGAGCATGAACCGCCGGAAACTTTCGCTCGGCGCCGGACTGCGATGGTAAAATTACATCATCGTAATGGAGGATCAATGAGTTCAGCTTATCAGCATCTGCCGCTGTCCGAAGTCAGGCCGGGCATGGTGCTTTCCGATGTCCTGCTCGACCAGCAAGGCCAGGTGCTGCTGCCGCAAGGCGCGGTGCTGACCGCGCCGATCATCGCGCTGCTGCCGCGCCACGGCATCGAGATGCTGGCCGTGCGCACCGGCGAGGCCGACGCCGTCCCGGCGCCCGATGAAGCCACGGTCAAGGCCCGCCTCGGCCGCCTGTTCCGCAACAACGACATCGACAATAACGACGACTGGGCCACCGGCATCCTGCACCATTACGTCGAAGACTATCGGCTGGGCCGGGAGATCGAACAATGAGCGCCCCGATCACGCTCGACGACGTCGTCGCGCGCCTGCGGGACCTGCCGTCGCTTCCCGCGGTGGTGATGGAGCTGCTCACCGCGATCGACCAGGACGACGCCGACATCTCGGTGCTGGCGAAAAAAGTGTCGCACGACCAGGCGCTGACGGCCAAGACGCTGCGCCTGGCCAACTCGTCGGCCTATGGGCTGCAGGTGAAAGTCACCACGATCCAGCAGGCGCTGACTTTCCTCGGCTTCCAGACCACGCGCAACCTGATCACCGCCGCCGCCGTGACCGGCTGCTTCGCCCAGGGCCAGTGCGCCGGCTTCAATGACAAGGCGTTCTGGCGCCATTCGATCGCCACGGCCGCCTGCGCGCGGGTGCTGGCGCGGCGCATGCGCTTCAACCAGGATTATGCGTTTACCGCCGGGCTGCTGCACGACATCGGGCGCCTGGTGCTGGTCAGCACCTATCCGCAGCAATACGCCGAGGCGATCGCCCTGCGCGCGGCGAAAGACTGCGAGATGCTCGACGCCGAACGCGCCGTGCTGGGCGTGGACCACGTCGCGGCCGGGGTCGCGCTGGCCGGGCACTGGAATTTTTCGGACACGATGAAGCAGGCGATCGCCCAGCATCACGATCCGGAAGCGCCGGGCGCGGGATTTTTGGCCACGATCATCCACGTGGCGAACGCGATCGTCCATGCGCTCGACCTGGCGGGCGAGGAAGACGACCTGGTGCCGCCGGTCTCGGCGGTGGCGTGGAACGCCCTCGGCCTCAACGAAGAAGCCTATCTGCACGTGTTCCGCGAAACCGAACTGCAGTTCGAGGAAATTTCCGCCGTCCTGATGGCGTGACCCACCGGAGGCTGGGCACAAGCGTGCCCGGCGGCGCGCGCGGCGCCCTTACGGCGCCGAACCGCTGCCTGCTGAAGGCATGACGGCGCCGGCCGCCATGCCCGCGGCATCAATGGGCATAGTTGCCGGTGGTGGCCGCAGGCTCCGCGGCCGCCGCCTTTTCCTCCGCCTTTGGACGGCCCTGGGCGTCCGACAGACGATACTTGGTCCGGCGATCGCCCATCAAATCGCGCAGGTCGCGGATGCTCATGCCCGTCACTTCGTGCATGCGGATCAGCAGCGAGGCGCCGACCGGCAGGCGGTGGTGGCGGATCTTGCTGATGACCGGCGGGGCCACCTCGAGCATGCGCGACAGGGCAGCGTCGTTCTTCAGCTGCATTTTGCCGAGCAGAATATCGAGCAGGTGGTTCGGGTTGTAGCTTTCTTGGGATGCAAGCGCATGGTGTGCCATGATTTACCTCGTGTGTGTTGGTTAAAATAATTCTGCTACGAACATTGTTAAAGACTATCTTTCGTCTACCTAAGTTCCCGGAAAAACAGTGAAAGCCTGATCACGGACCGTGGTTCGATCGTGCGCTGCCGCTTTTCCCCGGGTCGATTGCGCATCGCGCTACTCGCTCCCCGCCGAACTTGTTAAACAAACAAATTATCAGACTCATACGCCATCAGTACATCCGACCTTGGCAACGCCCACCTTGTTTGAAATCAAGCTATCGTACGGAAAACTTGTCACAACGTCATTTCAACACATTGGGGCAATCTGTGGCGCACGCAAGACTTTTCTTGTATTAATTTTGCGCTTCACGATTCCGCTGGAACCCATTGATTTACAACAGGAAATAACTCCAAGCCAATCAAGCAATCGTTAATGTTTTCGGCCGGAAACGGGTCGTATCATTTACTCAAACCAATATCTTTAATTAAAGTTTGCACCACTTTATTTCTTTAACTCATGATGTTCCTGTAAATAGTGTTTCAAAACGTTAGCGAAATCGCCAGGTGCAGGCGTTCGTCCCCCGGGTGCGATTTACGGTAAACTGACAGGCCAAGTTGTCATGTCGTCAGCACAGATCAGAAAACCCTCCATGCAGAAAAAAGTATTCATCAAGACCTTCGGCTGCCAGATGAACGAGTACGACTCGGACAAGATGGCCGACGTGCTCGGCGCCTCGGACGGCCTGGTACGCACCGACACGCCGGAGGACGCCGACGTGATCCTCCTGAACACCTGCTCGGTGCGCGAAAAGGCGCAGGAAAAAGTGTTTTCCGACCTGGGCCGCCTGCGCGAACTGAAACTGGCGCGGCCCGACCTCCTGATCGGCGTCGGCGGCTGCGTCGCCTCGCAGGAGGGAGAGGCGATCGTCAAGCGCGCGCCCTATGTCGACATGGTGTTCGGCCCGCAGACCCTGCACCGCCTGCCGCAGATGATGCGCGAGCGGCGTTCCAGCGGAGCGTCGCAGGTCGACATCAGCTTCCCGGAAATCGAAAAGTTCGACCACCTGCCGCCGGCCCGCAAGGACGGCGCCGCCGCCTTCGTGTCGATCATGGAAGGCTGCAGCAAATATTGCAGCTACTGCGTGGTGCCCTACACCCGCGGCGAGGAAGTGTCGCGCCGCTTCGAGGACGTGCTGGCCGAAGTGGCGGGCCTGGCCGCGCAGGGCGTGCGCGAGATCACCCTGCTCGGGCAGAACGTGAATGCCTTCCGCGGCGAGATGGAAGGCGGCGAGGTCGCCGACTTCGCGCTGCTGCTCGAATACGTCGCCGAGATTCCCGGCGTCGAGCGGATCCGCTTCGTCACCAGCCACCCGAAGGAATTCACCCAGCGCCTGATCGACGCCTACGCGAAAATCCCGCAGCTGGTCGACCACCTCTACCTGCCGGCCCAGCATGGCGCCGACAAGGTGCTGGGCGCCATGAAGCGCGGCTACACCGCGCTCGAATACAAGTCCATCATCCGGCGCATCCGCGCGGTGCGCCCGAACATGTCGATCTCGTCCGACTTCATCGTCGGCTTTCCCGGCGAGACCGACGCCGATTTCGAGGCGATGATGAAACTGATCGCCGACGTCGGCTTCGACACCAGCTACAGCTTCATCTTCAGCAAGCGCCCCGGCACGCCGGCCGCCAGCCTGGCCGACGACACGCCGCACGAGGTCAAGCTGGCGCGCCTGCAGCGCCTGCAGGCCGCGATCGACGCCAACACCCGCAAGTTTTCAGCGGCGATGGTCGGCACCGTGCAGCGCATCCTCGTCGAAGGCGCCTCCAAGAAAGACGCCGGCGAGCTGCAGGGCCGCACCGAGAACAACCGCGTGGTCAACTTCGCCGCGGGCGAGCACTTCGACGCGCTGGTCGGCCAGATGGCCGACGTGCGCATCACCGAAAGCTTTAACTACACCTTGCGCGGCGAATTGGTCGCCAGCGCCGACATGATCGCGAAAGCCAGTTGAAAACCAAGACCCCGATCCAGCCGTCCTACTTCATCCCCGAGCCGCTCGATAACTCCCGCCTCGCGCACCTGTGCGGGCCGCTCGACGAGAACCTGCGCCAGATTTCGGCCGCGCTCGACGTCACCATCTTCCGCCGCGGCGAAAAATTCATCGTCAGCGGCAGCAACGCCGAGCGCGCGGTGGAGATCCTCGAGCGCTTCTACGCGGTGGCCAACAAGATCGTCCCGATCGAGGAAGTCCAGCTTGCGCTGGTGGAGCAGCGCTCCGGCCTGACGCCGGCGCTGACCAGCCCCGATCCCGATCCGGAGCATCCGGACATGAGCGAGCACACCACCCCGGTGCTCAAGACGCGCCGCTCCGACCTGCGCGGGCGCACGCCGCACCAGATCGCCTACCTGCGCGCGATCCTCGAACACGACATCGCGTTCGGCGTCGGCCCGGCCGGCACCGGCAAGACCTACCTGGCGGTGGCCTGCGCGGTCGACGCGCTCGAACGCGACGCGGTCAAGCGCATCGTGCTGACCCGTCCCGCCGTCGAAGCGGGCGAGCGGCTCGGCTTCCTGCCCGGCGACATGGCCTCCAAGGTCGATCCCTACCTGCGCCCGCTGTACGACGCGCTGTACGACCTGCTCGGCTTCGACCGCACCCAGAAGATGTTCGAGAAACAGGTGATCGAGATCGCGCCGCTGGCCTACATGCGCGGCCGCACGCTGAACCACGCCTTCGTGATCCTCGACGAGGCGCAGAACACCACCGTCGAACAGATGAAGATGTTCCTGACCCGGATCGGCTTCGGCAGCAAGGCCGTGATCACCGGCGACGTCACCCAGGTCGACCTGCACAGGACCCAGCAGAGCGGCCTGATCGACGCGGTCCACGTGCTCAAGGACGTGCGCGGCATCGCCTTCACCCAGTTCTCCAGCGCCGACGTGGTGCGCCATCCGCTCGTCGCGCGCATCGTCGACGCCTATGAATCCGCAGCTTCGATCCAGGACCTGGTCGCGCTGCCCAAACCGGCCGCCCGCAATGTCCGAAAAAAATAAACTCTCGCTGACGGTGCAGTATCCCGACGACCGCCTCGAAGCGACCGTCACGCGCGCCAAGCTGCGGCGCTGGGTGCAGGCCGCCCTGCTCGGACCGGCCGAACTGACCGTGCGCTTCGTCGCCGAAGACGAGGGGCGCATGCTGAACAAGCACTATCGCGCCAAGGACTACGCCACCAACGTGCTGACCTTCGCCTACAACGAAGGCGAGGAAATCGGCGACGACGAGCCGACCCGCGCCGACATCATCCTGTGCACCGACGTGCTGGAACGCGAAGCGGCCGAACAAAAGAAGACGGTCGAGGAACACGCGGCGCACCTGGTGGTGCACGGCGTGCTTCACGCGCAGGGATACGACCACGAGCTCGACGACGATGCGAGCGAGATGGAAGACTTCGAGCGCGACATCCTCGAGTCGCTGGGCTTCCCCGATCCCTACGCCGCATAAGTCCACATCCCGTCACATTTGTTGCAATCGGTTACGTCTCATATGTACGTAATCGCACCGTAGCGCACGCCCCTGATTTGGTCCAATGGTTCCTTCCTTACAAGAACCAGAAGACAGGAGCGTGCTTATGCAACCATTACAAGAACAGAACGGCTCGCTGTGGCTGGACACCTCCAGCATGCCCACCTTCGCGCCGCTCGACGGCGACCAGGCGGCAGACGTGTGCGTGATCGGCGCCGGCATCGCCGGACTGACCACCGCCTACATGCTGCTGCGCGAGGGAAAATCGGTGGTCGTGATCGACAGCGTCGGCGTGGCCGCCGGAGAATCCGGCCGCACCACCGCGCACATGTTCCCGCCCGACGAACGCTTTGCTGGGCTCGAGCGCATGCTGGGCGCCTCGAAGACGGCGCTGCTGGCCGACAGCTACCGCCGCGCCACCGACTGCGTCGAATCGATCGTGCGCGCCGAGCAGATCGACTGCGACTTCGAGCGCCTCGACGGCTACCTGTTCAACCCGCACGGCAAATGGGACGCGGTGCTGGAGGCGGAATACGCCATCACTTCGCGCCTGGGCCTCGACGTGCGCCGCCTCGAGCGCGTGCCGGGACTGCCGTTCGACACTGGCCCATGCCTGCGCTTCGCGCGCCAGGCGCAGTTCCATCCGCTCAAATACCTGGCCGGCCTGGCGCGCGCCATCACCACGCTGGGCGGACGCATCTGCGGCGGCACGACGGCGGCGACGATCGAAGGCGACGCCGGCCTGCAGTCGGTCCGCACCGCGCACGGCGACATCAATGCCCGCGCCGTGGTCATCGCCACCAATGCGCCGTTCGACCGCCGCTTCGCGCCGCGCGACCGGCAGCAGGCCTACCAGAGCTACGTGATCGGCCTGCGCGTTCCGAAGGACGCCCTGCCGCGCGTGCTGATGTGGGACACCGGCACTCCGTACTACTACGTACGCCTGGCCGCGGCGGCGCCGGGCGCCGCGCACGAACTGCTGATCGTCGGCGGCCAGGACCATGTGAAGAGCGACGCCATCGACCCACAGCGCCGCTATGCCGAAATCGAAGCGTGGGCGCGGGCGCGCTTTCCCGGCGCGGGCCAGGTCGAGTACCAGTGGTCGGGGCGCATCATGGAGCCGCACGACGGCATCGCCATGCTGGGCCACTACCCGGTCGACCAGTCCAACGTCTACATCATCACCGGCGACTCCGGCAACGGCATGACCTACTGCACCGCCGGCGCGATCCTGGTGGCCGACCAGATCCTCGGGCGGCCCAACCGCTGGACCGACCTGTATTCGCCGACGCGGACATCGTTGCAGCGCTGACGGCGGCGACAACGGCGGGGTCAGTTCCGGCGGACCTGACCCCAGCCCTTGGTCCGCGGCTTTTCCAGTACCAGGAACGCCGCCACACCTGCCTAAAAAACGGGCATTTGCAGTTTTAGTGTATCCTACGCCAACCGAAACAACGGCTCACGCCAACTATGCCAGAGCACCCTACGGACGTCCGCACGGACGCCAAACCCCACCGGTCACTGTTTGAACGACTGACCGCACTGATCTCCCCCGAGCCCGAAAATCGCGACGAGCTGCTCGAAGTGCTGCACGACGCGCACGAGCGCAACCTGATCGACGCCGACGCGCTGTCGATGATCGAGGGCGTGTTCCAGGTCTCCGACCTGTCCGCGCGCGACATCATGATCCCGCGTTCGCAGATGGACGTGATCGACATCGGCAAACCAATCGAAGAATGGATGCCCAGCGTGCTGGGCACCGCCCACTCGCGCTTCCCCGCCATCGAGGGCGAGCGCGACAAGGTCGTCGGCATCCTGCTGGCCAAGGACCTGCTGCGCTACTACGCCGAAGAATCGTTCGACGTGCGCGACATGCTGCGCCCCGCCATCTTCATCCCGGAGTCGAAGCGCCTGAACGTGCTGCTGCGCGACTTCCGCGCCAACCATAACCACATGGCCATCGTGGTCGACGAGTACAGCGGCGTGGCCGGCCTGATCACCATCGAAGACGTGCTGGAACAGATCGTCGGCGACATCGAGGACGAATACGACTTCGACGAGGAAGAGGACAACGTCCTGTCGATCAAGGAAGGCCAGCTCGGGCCGCGCTGGCGCGTCAAGGCGCTGACCGAACTCGAACAGTTCAACCAGGAACTCGGCTCGTCGCTGGTCGACGAGGACGTCGACACCATCGGCGGCCTGGTCGCCAACCACCTCGGGCGCATGCCGCACAAGGGCGAGCTGTTCGACATCGACAACCTGCGCTTCGAAGTGCTGCGCGCCGACGCCCGCCAGATCCACGTGCTGCTGGTCGAGCGCCTGCCGCTGGCCGAGGACGAACACGACTGATGCTGCGCCGTCCTCGCGCAGCCCCTACCTACGCCGGCGCCACGCCGCGCGGCACCGCCTGGCCGATGCTGTTCGCAGCCATCGCCGGCGGCCTGTCGCTGTTCACCTTCGCACCGTTCGGCTCCTGGCCGCTGCAGTTCCCCCTGCTCGCCTTCGTGTTCTACCAGGTCGGCATGGACACCTCGGTGCGCCGCGCCGGCTGGATCGGCTGGGCCTTCGGCCTGGGCTGGTCGGTGGCCGGCATGCACTGGCTGTACATCGCGATGAACCGCTTCGGCGGGCTGGCCGCGCCGCTGGCCGCGCTGGCGATCCTGCTGCTCGGCGCCTACATGGGATTGTTCGCATCGTTCGCGATGGGCTTCGCGGCATGGCTGAGGCGCCGCTGGTCGCTGCCGGTGGCCAGCTTCCTGCTGCTGGTGCTGCCGGTGACCTGGGGCGTGTCCGAATGGATGCGCGGCTGGGTGTTCACCGGCTTCCCCTGGGCCGCTTCCGGCTACGCCCACCATAACAGTCCGCTGTCCGGCTACGCGCCCATCGTCGGCGTGTACGGCATCGGCGTGCTGGTCGCGCTCTGTTCGAGCTGCCTGGCGATGCTGACCCAGCGCGCGCGCTGGCAGGCGATCGGCCTGCTGTGCGCGATCATGGCGGCCGGCTTCGGCCTCAGACACATCGACTGGACCCGCCCGCACGGCGGCCTGCTGTCGGTGCGCCTGTTGCAGGGCAATGTGCCGCAGGGCGAAAAATTCGAAGCGCCCTACATATTAAAAGCGCTCGACCTGTTCCGCGAGATGATCACCGCGGCGCCGGCCGACCTGATCGCCACGCCGGAGACGGCGGTGGTGCTGTTCCCGCAGCAGCTGCCGCCCGACTACCTGCCGGGCCTCGCGAAGTTCGCGCGCGACAGCGGCAGCAGCCTGCTGTACGGGATTCCGCTGACCGACAGCCCGACCCGCTTCTCCAACAGCGTGGCCGGCATCGGCCCGGGCGGAGAGACCTACCGCTTCGACAAGCACCACCTGGTGCCGTTCGGCGAATTCGTCCCGCAAGGCTTCCACTGGTTCGTCCAGATGATGCAAATCCCGCTGGGCGACTTCACCAGCGGCCCGGCGGTGCAGGCGCCGTTCGCCGTCAAGGACCAGCGCGTGCTGCCCAACATCTGCTACGAGGACGCGTTCGGCGAAGAAATCGCCGACCAGCTGCGCAATGCGCCGCAGCCGGCCACGATCCTGCTCAACTCCTCCAACCTGGCCTGGTACGGCGAGTCGGTCGCGATCCCGCAGCACCTGCAGATTTCGCGCATGCGCTCGATGGAGACGGGGCGCCCGATGCTGCGCGCGACCAATAGCGGCGCCACCGCCGTCATCGACCCGCACGGCAAAGTGCTGGCCGTGCTGCCGCCCTACCAGCGCGGCGTGCTGTCGGCGCGCGTGCAGGGCATGGAAGGCTTCACCCCGTACATTCGCTTCGGCAACTATTTATTCCTGGCGCTGGGCGCGCTGGCCCTCGCCGCGGCGTGGTTTTCCGGACGAAGCTTCCGGAAAGCCGCGGCGCAGTGAGGTTTTGGCATTTACGTTCCCAGCCGTCGCGCAAAACCCGCTAAAATTGGTCGTTTAGCAAATTCACCTACTGCCCGCGCCTACTCGCGCGGCTCCACGCCACGATGCTCACATTCCAACAAATTATCCTGACCTTGCAAACCTACTGGGACAAGCAAGGTTGCGCCCTGCTCCAGCCGTACGACATGGAAGTCGGCGCCGGCACTTTCCACACCGGCACCTTCCTGCGCGCGATCGGCCCGGAGCCATGGCGCGCCGCCTACGTGCAGCCGTCGCGCCGCCCGAAGGATGGCCGCTACGGCGAAAACCCGAACCGCCTGCAGCACTATTACCAGTACCAGGTTGTGCTCAAGCCGGCGCCGGAAAACATCCTCGACCTGTATCTCGGATCGCTCGAAGCGCTGGGCCTGGACCTGAAGCAGAACGACGTGCGCTTCGTCGAGGACGACTGGGAAAGCCCGACGCTGGGCGCCTGGGGCCTGGGCTGGGAAGTCTGGCTGAACGGGATGGAAGTGACCCAGTTCACCTACTTCCAGCAGGTCGGCGGCCTCGATTGCAAGCCGGTGCTGGGCGAGATCACCTACGGCATCGAGCGCCTGGCGATGTACCTGCAGGGCGTCGAAAACGTCTACGACCTGGTGTGGACCGAGTGGGAAGAGAATGGCGTTAAAAAGACGCTGTCGTACGGCGACGTCTACCACCAGAACGAAGTCGAGCAGTCGACCTACAACTTCGAGCACGCCAACACCGAGCTGCTGTTCGCCGCCTTCGCCAACCACGAAGCCGAGGCGAAGCGCCTGGTCGAACTGGCGCTGACCTTGCCGGCCTACGAGCAGATCATGAAGGCTTCGCACAGCTTCAACATGCTCGACGCGCGCGGAGCCATCTCGGTGACCGAGCGCGCCGCCTACATCGGCCGCGTGCGCACCTTGTCGCGCCTGGTCGCGCAGGCCTACTACGACTCGCGCGAAAAGCTGGGATTCCCGATGGCGCCGCGCGCCTCGCAGGAAGCCGCCTGAGCCCACGACCTATAAGAACAGAACCATGAACCAGACATTACTCGTCGAACTGCTGACCGAAGAACTGCCGCCGAAGGCGCTCGTCAAACTGGGCGCCGCTTTCGCCGCCGGCATCGAGCAGGGCCTCAAATCGCGCGACTTCCTCGACGCCGACAGCGTGACCACCGCCTTTGCCACGCCGCGCCGCCTGGCGGTCTCCATCACCAACGTGCGCGCCGCTTCGCCCGACAAGTCGATCCGCGAAAAAGTGCTGCCGGTGTCGGTCGCGCTGGACGCCGACGGCAACCCGACCGCGCCGCTGGCCAAAAAGCTGGCCGCGATGGGCCGCGCCGACGTCACCGTGGCGCAGCTCGAACGCGCCGCCGACGGCAAGGCCGAGAGCTTCTTCTACACCTACACCGCCGAAGGCAGCGCCCTGGCGGCCGGCCTGCAGGCCGCGTTCGACGACGCGCTCGGCAAACTGCCGATCCCTAAATTAATGAGCTACCAGAGGCCAGGCGGCGCCACCGTGCAGTTCGTGCGCCCGGCCCATTCGCTGATCGCGCTGCACGGCGAAGAGATCGTGCCGCTGGCCGCGCTGGGCCTGTCCGCCGGCCGCACCACGCTGGGCCACCGCTTCCTTTCGGCCGGCCAGCCGATCTCGATCTCGCATCCGGTCAATTACGCCGGCATGCTGGAAAACGAAGGCAAGGTCATCGCCAGCACCGCGCAGCGCAAGGACGCGATCCGCGCCGCGCTGCTGGAAAAGGCCGGCGCCGACCAGGTGCTGATGCCCGAGTCGCTGCTCGACGAAGTGGCCGCGCTGGTCGAATGGCCGGTGGTCTACGAATGCCGCTTCGAGGACGAGTTCCTGGCCGTGCCGCAGGAATGCCTGATCCTCACCATGCAGACCAACCAGAAATACTTCGCGCTGACCGACACCGCCGGCAAGTTGCGCTCGCGCTTCCTGATCGTCTCGAACATCGCCACCGACACGCCCGAGGCCATCGTCGGCGGCAACGAGCGCGTGGTGCGCCCGCGCCTGTCCGACGCCAAGTTCTTCTTCGAGCAGGACAAGAAGAAGTCGCTCGAATCGCGCCTGCCGCTGCTGGCCAACGTGGTCTACCACAACAAGCTGGGCACCCAGGCCGAGCGCACCGAGCGCGTCACCCGGCTGTCCGGCGCGATCGCCAAACGCCTCGGCTACGACATGCTGCTGGCCGAGCGCGGCGCGATGCTGGCCAAGGCCGACCTCCTGACCGACATGGTCGGCGAATTCCCCGAACTGCAAGGCATCATGGGCGCCTACTACGCGCGCCACGACGGCGAGCACGAGGAAGTCGCGCTGGCCGCGTCGGAACACTACCAGCCGCGCTTTGCCGGCGACGCGCTGCCGTCCACCGCCACCGGCACCGCCGTGGCGCTGGCCGACAAGCTCGAAACCCTGGTCGGCATCTGGTCGATCGGCCTGGCGCCGACCGGCGACAAGGACCCGTTCGCGCTGCGCCGCCACGCCTTGGGCGTGCTGCGCATGATGCTGGAAAAGCGCCTGCCGCTGTCGATCGGCGAGCTGCTGGCCGACGCCGCCTCGGTGTTCGACTACCGCAAGGACTTCAAGGATCCGTCCGCCGACGTGAAGGGCTTTTTCATCGATCGCCTGCGCGGCATCCTGCGCGAGCGCGGCTTCTCGGCCAACGAAGTCGAAGCGGTGGTGGCGCAGGACCCGGACCGCCTCGACGACATCGTGCAGCGCCTGGAAGCGGTCAAGGCCTTCGCCGAGATGCCCGAAAGCGCTTCGCTGGCCGCGGCCAACAAGCGGATCACCAACATCCTGAAGAAGGCCGAGGGCGCCATCGGCACCGTCAGCGAGGGCCTGCTGCAGGAAGACGCCGAGAAGAAGCTGGCCGCCAGCGTGGCGCGCGTGCGTCCCGAAGTCGATGCCGCTTTCGCCCGCGGCGACTTTACGGGCACGCTGAAGACGCTGTCGCAGCTGCGCGACGACGTCGACGGCTTCTTCAACGACGTCATGGTCAATGCCGAAGACCCGGCGCTGCGCAACAACCGCCTGGCGCTATTGTCCCAGCTGCACGGCATGATGAACCGCGTCGCCGACATTTCGAAACTGGCAGTCTGATTTTTATGAAACTAATCATCCTGGACCGTGACGGCGTCATCAACCACGACTCGCCTGACTTCATCAAGTCGCCGGCCGAGTGGATTCCGATCCCCGGCTCGCTGGAAGCGATCGCGCGCCTGAACCAGGCCGGCTACCGCGTGGTGATCGCGTCGAACCAGTCGGGCATCGCGCGCGAACTGTTCGACATGACCATCCTGAACGCGATCCACCAGAAGCTGCACGCGCGCGCGCAAATGGTCGGCGCGACGATCGACGCGATCTTCTTCTGCCCGCACGCGGCGATCGACAACTGCGACTGCCGCAAGCCGAAGTCCGGCATGTTCGAAGAAATCGCCAAGCGTTTCAAGGTCAGCCTGCGCGGCGTGCCGACCGTGGGCGATTCGCTGCGCGACCTGCAGTCCGGCTTCAAATGCGGCTGCGCGCCCTACCTGGTGCTGACCGGGAAAGGCCAGAAGACTTTCGAAACCGGCGGCCTGCCGCCCGGCACCGAAGTATTCCCCGACCTCGCCGCGATGGTCAACGCGCTGCTCAAAGCGCCGCTTCCCTCGCCAAACTGATAGCCCTCCCGGAGACTGACTTTGCGTAATATCGGCCTGTTCCTGCGTTCCCTGCTGTTCACCATCGTCATGGTGGTCGCCACCGTGGTCTGGGTGTTCGTGTGCCTGCTGGCCGCGCCGCTGCCCTACAACACGCGCTACTGGGTGACCTCGCGCTGGAACGTGTTCGTGATCTGGTGCGCGAAAGTCATTTGCGGCATCCACTACCGCTTCAAGGGCTACGACAACCTGCCGGACGCGCCGGCCATCGTGCTGTCGAAGCACCAGTCGGCATGGGAAACCATCTTCCTGCTGCCTAGCCTGACGCGCCCGCTGGTGTATGTCTTCAAGAAGGAGATTTTGTATATTCCCTTCTTCGGCTGGGGCATGGCGCTGCTGCGCATGATCCCGATCGATCGCAGCCAGGGCAAGAACGCCTTCAAGCACGTGGTCGCCCAGGGCAAGCGCCGCCTGGCCGACGGCCAATGGATTATCATGTTCCCGGAAGGGACCCGCATCCCGGTCGGGCAAGCGGGAAAATATAAAAGCGGCGGCACCCGGCTGGCGGTGGAGACCAACACGGTGGTGGTCCCGATCGCGCATAATTCAGGTGAGTGCTGGCCCAAGAACTCGTTCCTGAAACGTCCCGGTGTGATCACGGTCTCGATCGGCAAGCCGATCTCGCCTGATGGCCACACTCCCGACAGCATGATGCAAGAGGTAGAAAATTGGATAGAGTCAGAAATGCGCGTCATTTCGCCCCACGCCTACAGCGCTGGCTGAGCGGGGTCGGCGACTTAATCCGGGCCAACGCGCCAAAGCAGGACATGAAGTCGCCCGGCGTCGACGGCCAGCTCGAACTGTTCGCGCAGGATTTCTTCGCGGCGCTCGAGCCGTCCGCTTCGCCTTCGCCGCCGCGCGCGCTGTTCAAGGCGCCGCCGGCGCCGCCCCGCATCACTCTCCCTCCACCGCCGCGCGCCCCCGACGCGCCGCCGCTGCGCAGCATCGTTCTCGGCTCCCACACGATCGACTACTCGCTGCGCCGCTCCTCGCGCCGCTCGATCGGCTTCATGATCGACGACGACGGCCTGCGCGTCACCGCGCCCAAGCGCATCACCCTGGCCGAAATCGACAACGCGATCCGCGCCAAGCAGCGCTGGATCCTGGCCAAGCTGCACGAACGCGGCGAACGGCGCGCGCTGCGCCAGCAGAAGCCGCCGGTGCAATGGGTCGACGGCGCCGAACTGCCGTTCATGGGCGGCGAGATCGTGCTGCGGCTCGAGCCGGCCGCGCGCAGCCATTGCCGCTTCGACGAACAGGCGCGCCAATTGTGCGTCGGCGTGGCGCCCGGCCTGTCGGAATGGCAGCTGCAGCAGCGCGTGCGGCTCTGGCTGCAGGACGAAGCGAAGCGGGTGTTTGCGGAGCGGCTGGATATTTACGCCGCGCGCCTTGGCGTGAGCTACAGCTCGATGACGCTGTCGTCGGCCGGCACACGCTGGGGTTCCTGCTCGGTCGAGGGCAGCATCCGACTGAACTGGCGCCTGATCCACTACGCGCTGCCCCTGATCGACTACGTGGTGGCGCACGAACTGGCGCACCTGTTGGAAATGAACCACAGCGCGCGCTTCTGGGCGGCGGTCGAATCGGTGTATCCGGATTACGACGGCGCCAAAGCGGCGCTGCGCAAGCGTTCGCAGGAACTCCCGGTCATCTTCCCCGACTGAGTCCTTACTGCGCGGCCTTTACCCAGGCTGCATACATGCCCAGGTTGGCGGACTGGCCGCGGTCGAGGCAGCGCTCGGGAATCGGCAGGGTGCCGCGCCGCAGCACCATCAGGCGCCCGCGCGCATAGCTGCGAATCGCCGATACGTCTTCCCATCCGATCAAGGTCACGCCGCCCGGCCCCGTGCGAACGATGCCATGGCGGTCGATGGTGAATTCGTAGGTGTGGCGCGAACGCCCCTGCATCACGAAATGGAAGGCGGCCGACCAGGTGCTCTTGAGGAGCATGTACCAGCTGGTCGGCGCGCGGATGCGGCGCCGGCGAATCAGGTTGCGCCCGTGATGCCACATGAAGCTGACGTATTCGGACAAGGTGTAGCGCACCTCGAACGCCAGCGGCTGCAGCTGGTCGTCGTCGATTTCATGCAAGGCGGGTAACGCGGGAGGCGAAGATTGGACCGAGTGCGTGGTGGGCGGATCGATGTGCTGCTGAACCAGGAGGGCTACCGGCTTGCGGCCGCCGACCGGCTTCGGATGATTGAACCACAACATGCGAACCCCGTCTGTCCGGATGGATCGGACCTGAAAAAACACATGGTATCAAATTAGTAAATATGACGTCGCAACAGTTCAACCGTGCGCGCGGTCGCGCCGCGATGACGGTTGGCGAAGGCCGCTGCGCGCTGGCCCATCGCGGCGCGCTCGGCGCCGTTTTCCAGCAAGCGCGAGGCCTGCGCCAGCATGTCGCCGGCGTCGCGCACGCGCTGCGCGGCGCCCGCCGCCACCGCTTCGTCGCTGATTTGCGCGAAGTTGAAGGTGTGCTCGCCGATCAGCACCGGCTTGCCCAGCGCGCAGGCTTCGATCAGGTTCTGGCCTCCCAGCGGCAGCAGGCTGCCGCCGATGAAGGCGCAGTCGCTGGCGGCGAAGTAGGCGAACATCTCGCCCATCGAGTCGCCCAGCATCACCTGCACGTCCGCGCCCACCGCGCCGGCCTCGGAGCGCCGCGCCAGCGTGAGGCCGCGCGATTGCGCCAGCTTCGCCACGTCGTCGAAACGCTGCGGATGGCGCGGCACGATCAGCAGCAGCATGCCGGCCGGCCGCGCTTGCATGCGCGTGAAGGCGTCCAGGATCAGCGTCTCCTCGCCCTCGCGCGTGCTGGCGCACAGCAGCACCGGCCGGCCGCCGATGCGCCCGCGCAGCGCCGCGCCGGCGTCGATTGCGCTTGGCGGCACCACCACGTCGAACTTGATGCTGCCAGTGACTTCGACGTTCGGCACGCCGAGCGTGCGCACGCGGCGCGCGTCGTCTTCGGTCTGCGCCGCGACCAGCGTGATCGCGCGCGCCGCATCGGTCATCAGGTGGCCCAGGCGGCCGGCGCGCTGCAGCGAGCGTTCCGACAGGCGCGCGTTGACCAGCGCGACCGGCACGCCGCGTTTGGCGCACACGGCGATCAGGTTCGGCCACACCTCGGTCTCCATCAGGATGCAGATGCGCGGCGTGAAGTGGCGCATGAAGCGCCACACCATCGGCGCCAGGTCGTACGGCAAATAGGACTGCTGGAGGCGCTGGCCGTGGCGCGCGAACAGCGCGGCGCCGGTGGCGCGTCCGGTCGGCGTCATGTGCGTCATCAGGATGCGGCTTTCCGGATAGGCCGCCATCAGGGCGTCGACCAGCGGCTCGGCGGCGCGCGTCTCGCCCACCGACACGGCGTGGATCCAGATCGTGTGCCAGCCGGCGCCCTGGTCGCCGTAGCGCCCGAGGCGCTCGCTCCAGTGCTTGCGGTAGCCCGGCTCGCGCAGGCCGCGCCACCACAGGCGCCCGAGCACCAGCGGCAGCGCCAGGCGCCACAGCAGCGAGTAAGTGGAACGGTTCATGCGGCGCCGATCAGGCGCGCGCAGGCGCTGGTGACGTCGTCGACCGACGGCGGTTGTCCCTTGTCGCCCAGGTTGACGATGCGCGGCGACCAGTTGCCCTCGGTTTTCCACTTGGGCGAGTCGCAATACAGTTCGATGGTGGGCCGCAGGAAGGCGGCGGCGATGTGGGTCAGGCCGGTGTCGACGCCGATCGCCAGCGCCGCATTGCGCGCCAACGTCACCGCTTCCATCATCGACAGCCTGGGCAGCACGATCGCGTCCGGGATGCCGGCGGCGATCAGTTCGGCCTCGCGCTTTTCGTCTTCCGATCCCCACGCCAGCAGCACCGGCATCGGCGCCAGCCAGCGGCCGGTGGCGATCCAGTTCGCGGCCGGCCATTTCTTGGCGGCGCGCGCGGTGCCGTGGAAAAAGACGGCGTATGGCGCTTCCGGCATCCAGTGCGGGCGCTGCGACAGGTCCGGGCCAGGCAGGCCGAAATCGGGCTGCGTGTCGACCGCGTAGCCCAGCGCCGCGCCGGCCACCAGGCGCCCGCGCGCGACCGCGTGGGTGCGCGGATCGAGCGCGATGCTGTCGGTGTGGAAGATGCGCGAAATGCCTTCGTAGCCGGATCCTTCGCTGCCGTTGGCCAGGCCGACCTTGCGCCCACCCGGCGCCAGCCGCGCCGCGCCCATGATCACGCCGGTCTTGAGCAGTCCCTGGGTGTCGAACACATAGTCGTAGCGCTCCGCCCGCACCGCGCGGAAGAAGGCGGCGATTTCGGCGCGCGTGGCTTTCGAGCCGAGGCTCTTGCGCCAGCGCCGCAGCGCGAACGGGATGATGTTGCGGACGTGGGGATTCAGGCGCACCAGGCTGACGTAGCCCTCCTCCACCACCCAGTCGATCGTCGCGTCAGGATGGCGGCGCAGGATATCGGCCACCATCGGCAGATTATGCAGGACGTCGCCGAGCGACGAGACGCGTACCAGCAGGATCTTCAAGCGCAGCCCGGCAATCAGAACGGCAGCCTGGCGTCCGGCCGGGCGGCGAGGATCGCGCGCCTGAACTCGGCCTGGATGCGCGCCAGCGCGGCCTGCGATTCGGCTTCGAAGCGCATCACCACCACCGGCGTGGTGTTCGACGAGCGCGCCAGGCCGAAGCCGTCGGCGTACTCGACGCGCAGGCCGTCGATCGTGATGATGCGCTCGTTGCCGGCAAACGGGTCTTTGCGCAGTTGGTCGATCAGCGCGACGTTCTCGCCTTCGGCCAGTTCGAGGTGCAGTTCGGGCGTGCTGTCCGACTGCGGCAGCGCGTTCAGCAGCGCCGACGGGTCTTCCACGCGGGTCAGCAGCTCGAGCAGGCGCGCGCCCGAATACAGGCCGTCGTCGAAGCCGTACCAGCGGTCGGAGAAGAAGATATGGCCGCTCATTTCGCCGCCCAGCGGGGCGCCGGTCTCGCGCAGCTTGGCCTTGACCAGCGAGTGGCCGGTCTTCCACATCAGCGGCTCGCCGCCGTGCTGCGCGATCCACGGCGCCAGGTGGCACGTGCATTTGACGTCGTACAGGATCTGCGCGCCAGGATGGCGGGTCAGCACGTCGGCCGCGAACAGCATCATCTGGCGGTCCGGATAGATGATCTGGCCGTCCTTGGTGACCACGCCGAGGCGGTCGCCGTCGCCGTCGAAGGCGATGCCGATTTCGGCGTCGCTGGTGCGCAGGCATTCGATCAGGTCCTGCAGGTTCTCGGGATGGGCCGGATCCGGGTGGTGGTTCGGGAAGTGGCCGTCGACTTCGCAGAACAGTTCGATGACTTCGCAGCCCATGCCGCGGAACAGGTCGCCCGCGAAGGCGCCTGCCACGCCGTTGCCGCAGTCGACCGCGATCTTGATCGGGCGCGCGAGCTTGACGTCGCCGATGATGCGCTCGAGGTATTGATCGCGGATGTCGCGGGTGCTGTAGGCGCCCTGCCGCGCGGCGGGCTGGCCGTCGTGGGCGGCGATGTCGGTGTACAGCGCGGTGATGGTCTCGCCGTGGATCGCTTCGCCGGCCAGCACCATCTTGAAGCCGTTGTAGTCGGGCGGGTTGTGGCTGCCCGTGACCATGATGCCGGACGTCGCGCCGGTCACCTTGGTGCCGTAGTAGACCATCGGGGTCGCCACCACGCCCAGGTCGATGACGTCGACGCCGGCCGCCTGCAGGCCCTGCGCCAGCGCGCCGGCCAGTTCCGGTCCCGACAGGCGGCCGTCGCGCCCGATCACCACGCTGCGTTCGCCTTTGGCCAGCACGGCCCGGCCGAATGCCTGGCCGATCTGGCGCGCCACGCCGGCGTCGAGGGTTTTGCCGATTACACCGCGAATGTCATAAGCCTTGAATATCGATTTTGAAAGCGCAACCATGAATTATCTGCCTTGAACGAAACGAGCCGGATCGGGGAATTGCGCGCGCCATCCTAGGACCAGGAGCGGCGGACGACGGGAATGCGGGGGTATTGTAGCGGCAAGCGGGGGGCTTGGGAAATGCGCACCCGCGGAACTTGCCGCTATTGGGCAGAAAACCGGACAAACCGGCCCTGCGGGAGAATCAGACGCGCAGCTTGTCGATCGATTTGCCGCCTTCGACCCATTCCTTGACCCATTTCGGCTGGCGGCCGCGGCCAGTCCATTGCTGCGACGCGTTATCCGGATGACGGAAACGTACCGCCACGGTGCCGGTCTTTGCGCGCACGCCGGCGCCGATCAGGTCCTTCAGTGGTACGCCGACGCTTTGCGCAATTGCGAGGATCTGCTCGCGCGCTTTCGCCACTTCCTGGTGTTCGCGCTTTTTCATTTCCTGCTTGATCTGGTCCTGCAGATTGCGCAAATCACCGACCGACATATTCGAGAGATCCATCATTGTTCCTTAGAAGTTGAGTTATAACGACATTAGCAAAATTCTCACCAATTGTCGCAATATACTACATCCACATTTAAATGCTAGTCCTTCTTGCTCCAAATCAGCCAGCGCGGCGACTTGAATCGAACAATACGCGCATACAGCCATACGTAGCTGACGATAAACAATAAACAGAACAGTATCAGGACTTCGGTATGACGCCAGAAAAGCGTGGCCGGAATTACCGCCATCAGCGATAGCAGCCATAAATACGGCGAGGTCAGCGCATTTCGCCGCGCCAGCGCGCGCCCTTCCTTGCGGCCCACCGCCCATTGCACCACGCGCCGGAAAATCAGGCTATGCAGGTGAATACCATCGGGCATCGCGGGCGATGTGCCACGCACGAACATGCGCCGATAAGCGGAGAATATCGTCTCGAATGCGGGGTAAATCAGCAGCAATGCCGCGTACCAGGTGGACACCTGCGGATTGCGCACCACCAGCAGCAGCGCCAGTTCGCCCAGCATGAAACCGAGGAAGTAGGCGCCGCCGTCGCCGAGAAAAATCAGTCCGACCGGATAATTCCAGATCAGGAAGCCGGCGGTGGCGCCGGCCACCATCAGCGCCGCCACCACCACCATCACATCGCCTACCTGCGCCGCCACATAGGCGAGCGACACCAGCATGCAAATGGTGACCACGCTGGCCAATCCATTAAACCCGTCGATGATATTCACGGCATTCGCGATGCCCGCCACCGCCAGGACGGTCAGCGGCAATATCAGCCAGGCGTGGCGCAGCGGCCAGGAGCCGAACGGAATATCAATCCGGTCGAGCCGGGCGTCGATCAGATAATACGCCGCCAGGGCCGCCGCCATGGTTAACAGCAGGCGCCGCGCGGCGCTGACTTTGCCGGTAAAGTCCTCCGCGATCCCGCCGATAAAGGCGATCGATGCACACAGCAACAGCGATAACAGCGAATTGGCCAGCGCCGGCACGCGCCAAATGGAAATGGCGGCGCTGAACAATACCGCTATAAAAATTGGAATACCGCCAATTCGCGCCACGTTATGCGCATGGACTTTCTGTACCCCGTCGAAATCCGAATCGAGCGCTCTCCCGCGCAGCCGTACCTGCTTGATCACCAGCAGTGACAACAAGGCGGAAAAGAAGAAACTGACGAGAAAAGAAAACATTATTCTTTCGCAAAGAAAAATCCCCAACGCCGGCCCGCGCGGCATTGCTCGCTGCAAAAAATGTGATATTCAATTTATTCAAATGCATAACTCGCCGCGCGTTTCCCAACTTGGGGAAAAGGCCAATTCGCAGGCGGCGTCGACACTGGCGGGCGGCGCTGGGCGCAGCCCGCGAATATCACTGGAACACCTCGGCGTCGGCCAGCAAGGTGCCGCGGCTGTCCTTGGCCGACACGATCGGTTCCCCCGCCAACGGCCACTCGATGGCCAGCGCGGGATCGCTCCACAGGATCGAGCGTTCATGTTCCGGCGCCCAGTAATCGGTGTTCTTGTACAGGCACTCGGCGCTGTCGCTGGTCACCACGAAGCCGTGCGCGAAGCCGGGCGGCACCCAGATCTGGCGCCGATTTTCCGCCGACAGTTCGACCCCGACCCAGCGCCCGAAAAACGGCGACGCGGCGCGCAGGTCGAGCACCACGTCGAAAATCGCGCCGGCGGTGACACGCACCAGCTTGCCCTGCGGCTGGCTGATCTGGTAGTGCAGGCCGCGCAGCACGCCCCGGGCCGATTTCGAATGATTGTCCTGAACGAAATTGACGCGCTGGCCGGTGACTTCCTCGAACCTGCGCGCGTTGAAACTTTCGTAGAAAAAGCCGCGCTGGTCGCCGTAGACTTGCGGTTCCAGCACCAGCACTTCCGGGATAGCGGTCGGAGTAACTTTCATGGGAGAGACCTTGTAAAGTGAATTGCGGCAAACATGCGGCCGCATTGCTAATCGTGCATGTGACGAAAACCCAATTCTATGTGAAACTTGCGCCCCATCGTCATTAATTCGCCGCCCCATGAAAACCTATGCCATCGGCGACCTGCAAGGTTGCATGCACGAAGCCCAGCTCCTGCTCGACCGGATCGCCCTCGACGGCGGCCCGGACGCGGCCATCGTGTTCGTCGGCGACCTGGTCAACCGCGGCCCCGCCTCGCTCGACGCGCTGCGCCGGGTCGCCGCGCTGTGCGAGGACAGCGGCGGACGCATCGAGGCGCTGCTCGGCAACCACGACCTGCACCTGCTGGCGGTGGCCTGCGGCGCGCAGCAGGCCTCGCAGTCGGACACCTTCGACGAGATCCTCGCCGCGCCCGACCGCGACGCGCTGATGGACTGGCTGCGGCGCCGGCCGCTGGCCCTGATGGCCGGCCAGCACTTGCTGTTCCACGCCGGCGTGCTGCCGCAATGGACCGCCGGCCAGGCGATGGCGCTGGCGGCCGAAGTGGAGGCGGTGCTGCGCGGGCCGGGCTGGCGCGATTTCCTCGGCCAGATGTACGGCAATCAGCCGGACCGCTGGGACGACGCCCTCGAGGGCGTGCCGCGCTGGCGCTGCATCGTCAACGCCTTCACGCGTATGCGCTTCTGCACGCCGGACGGCGTGATGGTGTTCGGCCACAAGGAAAATGCCGGCGCGCCGGAAGGATCGGGACTGCTGCCGTGGTTCGAGCTGCCGGGACGCCGGACCTCGGAGGTGACGGTGGTGTTCGGCCACTGGTCGGCGCTCGGGCTGCTGCTGCGCGATGACGTGATAGGGCTCGACAGCGGCTGCGTATGGGGCGGAAAGCTCTCCGCCGTCTGCCTGGAGAACCGCGCGCTGCTGCAGGTGGACTGCCCGGAGTACCGGGCCCACGCCGGCAAACAATAACTAGCGCCTGAGCGCCCCGGCGACCGCGCGTTGCGCGCGCTCGGCCAGTTCGCGCCGGTGCGCGCCGGTCGCGTCGATCGGCGCGAGGCACTCCAGCCGCGCGCGGATCGGCGGTCCGGAAAGAATCGCGATCATGCTGGCGGCGAAGCTCATGTCGCCGGTGAAATCGACCTTCGGATGCAGCGCTCCGGCGCCGTCGACGTACGCAATTGCGTACGGCTGCACCATCACCTTGGCGTCGATGGCCGCCTCGAACAGGTTGGCATGGAACGGCAGGTTCCCGCCCTGCGCTGCGGTGGTCCCTTCGGGGAAGAACGCCACCCGCTCACCAGCCTGCAGGCTGCCGACGATGCCCTTGAAAGTGTGGCGCAGGTCGCGCCGGTTGCCGCGCGCGATGAACACAGTGCCGGCCTGCGCGACGAGCCAGCCCAGCACGGGCCAGGCGCGGATCTCGGCTTTGGCGACGAAGCGGCACGGCTGCAGCGAGTTGATGACGAAGATGTCGAGCCATGAGATGTGGTTGGCGACCACCAGCGCGTGCTCCAGCGCCTCGCCCTGCTGCTCGACGCTGACCCCGCAGATGGCCAGCAGGCGGCGCGACCAGCGGCGGATCTGCGCGTCGCGTCGCGGCGCGCCGGCGAACGGAAACACCAGCGCGCAAACGGCGAGGCCCCGGAACAGGTGGAGGAAGACGCGCAACAGGCGCCAGGCTGGCTGGATATTCAAATGACACCAATTAAATCGGGGTCAGGTCCGGCGGACCCGACCCCATGCTCATCAGCGCAGCGCGCGCTCGTACGCCACCCGGCCGGCGACGATGGTGGCCATCACCTGCCCGGCCAGTTCGTAGCCGGCGAACGGCGTGTGCTTGCCCTGGCTGGCCAGCGCCGATCGCTCGACCTTCCAGCGCGCCGCCGGGTCGAACAGCACCACGTCGGCCAGCGCGCCGACGTCGAGCCGGCCGGCCGCCAGGCCAGCCACGCGCGCGGCGTCGCAGGTCACCTTGGACAGCGCCAGCGGCAACGCGCCGCCGGCATGGTCCTCGGCCCATTTCAGGGTCAGCGACAGCAGCAGTTCCAGGCCAGTGGCGCCGGGCGAGGCTTCGCCGAACGGCAGCAGCTTCTCGTCGTCGTCGACCGGCGTGTGGTCCGAGCAGACCGCGTCGATCAGGCCGTCGGCCAGGCCGGCGCGGATCGCGTCGCGGTCGCGCTGGCTGCGGAACGGCGGCGTCACGCGCGCGTTCGAGTCGAAGAAGCCGATGTCGGCGTCGGTCATGTGGATGTGGTGGGCGCCGACGTCGCAGGTGACCGGCAGGCCTTCCTTCTTGGCCGCGCGCACCAGCTCCAGGCCGGCGGCCGACGACATGCGGCACAGGTGCACGCGCGCGCCGGTGGCCCGCACCAGCTCGAAGATCGTGTGCAGCGCGATGGTCTCGGACATCACCGGCACTCCGGCCAGGCCGAGGCGCGACGCCAGCGGGCCGCTGTGCGCGATGCCGCCGCGGCCGATGTGGGCATCCTGCGGTCGCAGCCAGACGGTGTACTCGAAGGTCTTGGCATACTGCAGCGCGCGCAGCAGCACCGTGGTGTCCTCGATCGGCTCCTCGGCCTGGGCGAAGCCGATGCAGCCGGCCTCGGTGAGTTCGGCCATCTCCGTCAGCGCCTTGCCCTTCAGGCCCATGGTCAGCGCGCCCAGCGGATGCACGTGGGCCTGGTTCAGGCCGCGCGCGCGGTGCTTGAGCATCTCGACCAGGCCCGGCTCGTCGAGCACCGGATCGGTGTCGGGAGGGCACACCAGCGAGGTCACGCCGCCCTGCATCGCCGCCTGCATTTCCGATTCCAGCGTGGCCTTGTATTCGTAGCCCGGCTCGCGCAGGCGCGCCGACAGGTCGACCAGGCCGGGCGCCACCACCAGGCCGGCGGCGTCGATGGTGCGGTCGGCAACGAAGCCGGCCGGCGCGGCGCCGATCGCGGCCACTTTGCCGTCGTCGATAAACAGGTCCTGCCGTGCGTCGATATGATTTGCCGGGTCGATCAGGCGCCCGTTCTTGATATGCAGTTTCATCCGTGGGTTCCCGCCAAAATGCTCATTACCGCCATCCGCACCGCGATGCCGAAGGTCACCTGCGGCAGGATCACCGCCTGCGCGCCGTCGGCCACTGCCGAATCGATTTCGACGCCGCGGTTCATCGGCCCCGGGTGCATCACGATCGCGTCCGGCTTGGCAAGCGCCAGGCGCTCGGGCGTCAGGCCGTAGCTCTTGAAGTATTCCTGCGCCGACGGCAGCAGCGCGCCGCTCATGCGCTCGCTCTGAAGGCGCAGCATGATGATCACATCGACGCCCTTCAGGCCCTCGTCCATGTCGGTGAACACGCGCACGCCCATTTGCTCCAGGCCGCCCGGCAGCAGGGTATGCGGGCCGATCGCGCGCACTTCCGGCACGCCCAGCGTGGTCAATGCGTGGATGTCCGAACGCGCCACCCGGCTGTGCAGGATGTCGCCGACGATCGCCACCGTCAGGTTGGTGAAGTCCTTCTTGTAGTGGCGGATCGTGTACATGTCGAGCAGGCCCTGGGTCGGGTGCGCGTGGCGCCCGTCGCCCGCATTGACCACGTGGACGTGGCCCTGCTTCGTGTCGATCAGGTGCCTGGCGATCAGGTAGGGCGCGCCCGACTGCGCGTGGCGCACCACGAACATATCGGCGTGCATCGCGGCCAGGTTGTCGATCGTGTCGAGCAGCGACTCGCCCTTGCTGGCCGACGACGCCGAGATGTTCAGGTTGATCACGTCGGCCGACAGGCGCTTCGAGGCGATCTCGAAGGTGGTGCGGGTGCGGGTGGAGTTTTCGAAGAACAGGTTGAACACGCTTTTACCGCGCATCAGCGGCACCTTCTTGACCTCGCGGTCGGAGATGCCGACGAACGACGAGGCGGTGTCGAGGATGTGGTTGACGATGGACTTGGGCAGGCCTTCGATGGTGAGCAGGTGCTGCAGCTCGCCGTGTTTGTTCAGTTGCGGATTAAGCATGGTCGTCTTCAATGGTGAGCGAGAGAGTTCCGTCGGCGGCGCGCTGCAGCACCAGCGACTGCTGTGATTCGAGCGGAGTATCGAGCTGAACCCGGACGCCGACGAAATCGGCCGCCACCGGCAGCTCGCGGCCGCCGCGGTCGGCCAGCGCCGCGAGCATGATGCGGGCCGGGCGCCCGTAGTCGAACAGCACGTTGATCGCCGCGCGCGTGGTGCGCCCGGTGAACAGCACGTCGTCGACCAGCACGATGTTGGCGCGGTCGACGTTGAAGCCGATCTGGGTCGGCTTGACGTCCGGGTGCAGGCCCTTTTTGGCGTAGTCGTCGCGATAGAACGAGACGTCGATGAAGCCGAGCCGGCCCTTCAGGCCGAGGTCCGCGGCCAGCCGCTCGGCCAGCCAGGCGCCGCCCGAGTGGATGCCGACGATGGCCACGTCGGCCACACCCTCCAGTCCCGTCTTCACCTGGCCGAGCAGGTCGCGGTACAGTGCCTCGGCATCGAAAGCTTTAGTTGTTGTTGGCATGGTCGTCAAAGTATTGTTGCAAAATGATTGCGGCGGCCTTGGCGTCGATCACTTCGCCGCGCCTGGCCTGGATCACCGCCGACGAATAGCGCTCGTCGACCAGTATAACGGGGAGGTTGAAGCGGCCGTGCAGCTGGTTGGCGAAGCGCCGGCAGCGCAGCGTCATCTCGTGCTCGGCGCCGTCAGGGTGCAGCGGCTCGCCCACCACCAGGCGCGCCGGCTTCCATTCGGCGACCAGAGCGCCGATCTGGGCGAAGCGGGTGGCGTTGTCGATCGCCTTGACCACGGACAGCGGCTGCGCCTGTCCGGTCAGGGTGTTCCCCATGGCGATGCCGATACGCTTGATGCCGAAGTCGAAGCCGAAAACAATCTCCACCATCAGGCGTGGCCGGCCTCGAGCGCGAGCATCATCGGATCGATGCCGAGCAGCTTGATGGCTGCGTTGTAGCGTTCTTCGACCGGCAGGTCGAACAGCACGTGGGCGTCGGCGCCCACCGTCAGCCAGCCGTTGCGGCCGATCTCTTCTTCCAGCTGGCCCGGGCTCCAGCCCGAGTATCCGATCGACACCAGCATGCGCTGCGGGCCGTCGCCGGCGGCGACCGCCTCGAGCACGTCGATCGAGGTGGTGAACGCGACTTCGTCGGTGACCGTCAGCGACGACGAGTAGTGCGCGCCGGGCGTGTGCAGCACGAAGCCGCGGTCGTCCTGCACCGGGCCGCCGAACATGATCGGTTCGTTGACCACGGTGGTGCGCAGGCCGTCGGACAACTTGAGGTCGATCCGCTCGAACAGGATCTCCATGGTCATGTCGGTCGGCTTGTTGATGACGACGCCGAGCACGCCGTTGTCGTTGTGCTCGCAGATGTAGACGACGGTGCCGCCGAACACCGGGTCCTGCATCGACGGCATGGCGATCAGGAAGTGGTTGGCCAGGTTGAAAGCGGAGGAAGAAGGCGCGATGGTGCTGCCCAGTTCGCCGTCGTGATCGCGTGGCAGCCCCGGCATCGGTAGCGTTTTGTCGACCTTGCTCTTCTTCATACGCGTCACTCTCTCCCGGCTTGCTCTCTGTATTGCCTGCTAGTATCCGGATTACAAGTTCGGACTTTTCGATAGTTTACACTGATTTGCGCCGGCGCCCACCTGAAGCGCCTACGGCGCGCGGTTACAGCCATCGTAGCGAGTAAAATTCCCCCCTCCCTTGAGCTTGCACACGTGAAATGAAATTCCATAAGTCAATAGTCTGGTTTCGCCGCGACCTGCGCGCCTTCGACCACGCCGCACTGCATCAGGCGCTAGTTTCGTCGAAACAGGTCTATTGCGCCTTCATTTTCGACAAGGCAATCCTCGACGCGCTGCCGCGCCGCGACCGCCGCGTCGCCTTCATCCACGCCAGCCTGGCCGAGCTGGAGGCGGAACTTCGCCAGCTGGGCGGGCACCTGATCGTGCGCCACGCGGTGGCGCAGGACGAGATTCCGCGCCTGGCCGAGGAGCTCGGGGCCGACGCGGTGTTCGCCAACGCCGACTACGAGCCGCAGGCGATCGCGCGCGACGCGGCCGTCGCCGCCGCGCTGGCCCAGGACGGGCGCCAGTTCTTCAGCTTCAAGGACCAGGTCATTTTCGAGAAGGACGAAGTGCTGACTTTGGCCGACAAGCCCTTCTCCGTATTCACACCCTACAAGAACGCGTGGCTCAAGCGGATGGCGGCCGAGCCATTGGCGCTGGCGCCGTGGCCGGTCGAGCCGCATGCGGCGCGGCTGGCGCGGGGCGCCTCCACGCTGCCGTCGCTGGCCGACATCGGGTTCGAGCCGGTCGACATAGCAGCCGCCGGCATGCACGCGGGGATGTCCGGCGCCGCCGCGCAGTTCGAGAGTTTCGTCGCGCGCATCAAGCAGTACGGCGAGGCGCGCAACTACCCGGCGGTGGACGGCACCTCCGGACTGTCGGTGCACCTGCGCTTCGGCACCACGTCGATCCGCCACCTGGTGCGCAGCGTGAACCAGCTGGTCGCCAGCGGCGCGGGCGGCGCCGGCGCGCCGGTGTGGCTGTCGGAGCTGATCTGGCGCGAGTTCTACGCGATGATCCTGTTCACCCATCCGCATGTCGCCGAGCGCGCGTTCAAGCCCGCCTACGACGCGGTCGCATGGGAGTCGGGGCCGCAGGCGGAAGAAGCGTTCGCCGCCTGGTGCGAGGGCCGCACCGGCTATCCGCTGGTGGATGCGGCGATGGCGCAGATCAACCGCACAGGATTCATGCACAACCGCCTGCGCATGGTCGCGGCCAGCTTCCTGGTCAAGGACCTGGGCATCGACTGGCGTCGGGGCGAACGCTATTTCGCGCTGCACCTGAACGACTACGAGCTGGCGTCGAACAACGGCGGCTGGCAATGGGCGGCGTCGTCGGGCTGCGACGCGCAGCCGTGGTTCCGCATCTTCAATCCGGTCACGCAGTCGGAGAAGTTCGACAAGGGCGGGGAGTTTATCCGGCACTCGCTGCCGCAGCTTGCGGAGCTGGACGACAAGGAGATCCACTTGCCGCGGGCGCCGATCGTCGATCACGCCGAGGCGCGCGCGAAGACGCTGGAGAGGTATGCGGTAGTGAAAAAAACGGAATCAGGTCCGGCGGACCTGATTCCGTAGCCGGCGCTTACGCCGGCATTTCGCGTTTGAGCAGGCCGGCGATCGCCGCCAGCAGCATGTCTTCCTGGAAGGGCTTGCCGAAGTAGGCATTCACCCCCAGGTCGAGCGCGTAGTTGCGGTGCTTGTCGGCGGTGCGCGAAGTGATCATGATGATCGGCACCGCGTGCGTGCTGTCGTTGCCGCGGATGTTGCGCGTCAGGTCGAAGCCGTCCATGCGCGGCATCTCGATATCGACCAGCATCAGGTCGGGAATCGTCTCCTGCAGGTGTTCGAGCGCGTCGACGCCGTCCTTGGCCAGGATCACCCGGTAGCCTTCGCGCTCCAGCAGGCGCTGGGTCACGCGGCGCACGGTCAGCGAATCGTCCACCACCATGATCACCGCATCGCGTCCCGCCGCCGGCTGCACGACCGGCGCGGCTGGCTCCATGCCGAACACGCCGGGATGATGCGCGGCGTGCAGCGACAAGGCGACCGGGTTGAGGATCAGGACGATCTCGCCCGAACCGAGCACGGTGGCGCCGGAGATGCCGATCATGCGCGACAGCTGCGGCCCGATGTTCTTGATGACGACCTCGCGGTTGCCCAGCACGTCGTCGACCTGCACGGCGAGCCGGTCGACGCCACTCTTGAGGATCATCACCGGCGAGGAGCGCTGCGCCAATGGCCGCGCTTCACGGTCGCCCAGCAGCGTCGGCAGGTAATGCAGCGCCACCTTCTGGCCCTGGAACTGGACAAAGCCGGCGGCCTGCGCCTCGGCCAGCGCCGCTTCCTTCATCTGCAGCACCTGTTCAACCAGGATCGACGGCAGCGCGTAGGTCTTGCCGGCGCTGGAGGTCAGCACGACCTGGGTGACGGCCAGCGTCAGCGGCAGGTGAATCGTGAAACGCGCGCCGCTGCCCGGCCTGGATTCGATTTCGACCCGGCCGCCCAGCGCCTGCGCTTCCGAGCGCACCACGTCCATGCCGACGCCGCGGCCGGCCAGCTCGGTGAGCGCGTCGGCGGTCGAGAAACCCGGCTCGAAAATCAGGTCGGCCGCTTCGTGGTCGGTGATCTCGGCGCCTTCGGCCAGCAGGCCGGCGGAGCGCGCCTTGGCGCGGATCTTGTTCAGGTCGAGGCCCGCGCCGTCGTCGCTGAACTGAATCACCACTTCGTTACCCTGCTGGCTGGCCTGCACCAGCAGTTCGCCGGTTTCGGCCTTGCCGGCGGCGCCGCGCCGTTCGCGCGACTCGATGCCGTGCACGATGGCGTTGCGCAGCAGGTGTTCGAACGGTGCGGCCATCTGTTCCAGCACGCTGCGGTCGATTTCCACCGCGCTGCCGCGGATGTCGAGGTTGACGCGCTTGTCGAGTTCCTTGGCGCTCTGGCGAGCGACCCGGAACAGGCGCTCGGACAGGCTGGAGAACGGCACCATCCGCACCCGCATCAGGTCGCGCTGCAGGTCGCGCGTCAGGCGCGACTGCTGCACCAGGTCGGCGCTGGCGGAATCGACCGTGCGCGACAGGCTTTCGTGGAAGGAGGCGACGTCGTTGACGCTTTCGGCCATCATCCGCGTCAGTTCCTGCAGGCGGGTGAAGCGGTCGAATTCGAGCGGGTCGAATTCGCGCTCGCTGGAAATCGACATGCGCGAGGCGATCTGCGATTCGGCCTGCATCTCCACTTCGCGCAGCTGGCGCGACAGGCGCGCCAGGTTTTCCGAGAAGTCGGACAGCGAAGTCTTGAGCGAGCCGACCTGGTTTTCCAGCTTCGAGCGCGTGATCGATACTTCGCCGGCCTGGTTGACCAGGCGGTCGAGGATGTCGGCGCGCACGCGCACCAGCGCGGTGCGGGCCGGCGCGACCGGCGCCAGCTCGGGCGCTACGGAATGCGTAGCAGCGACCGGCGCCGCAACGGCCGGTGCTGCCGGCTGTTGCAGCTGTTCGAGCAGCAGCAGCGCGTGGTCGTAGTTGGCCAGCAGTTCATCGAAGGCGGCCGGGGTCGTGGTCCCCGCGTGCACCATGTTCTCGATCTGCGTTTCAATTTCGTGGGTGTGCTGGCCGAGGCGCATCGCGCCGGCCATGCGCGCGCTGCCCTTGACGGTGTGCAGCGTGCGCAGCAGGTTCGCCGCCGGCGCCGCATCGGCAGGATTCTGCTGCCACTTGCGCAGGCCGTCGCCGAGCGCCGGGAACAGGTCGGCCGCCTCTTCGAGGAAGACCGGCAGCAGGTCCGCGTCGAGGTCGTCCCGATACACGGTGTCCATCGGCGCCGCCACCGCCTCGGCCACCGCGACCGGCTCGGGTTCGGCGATCAGCTCCGGCTCGAGGCCGGCTTCCGGCAGCATCAGGTCGTGGTCGGGCGCCGCCTGCTGCAGCATCGGCTCGTCGAAACTGTCGTCGAAACCGCCGTCCTGCATGTGGTCGATCGCTTCGATGGCGGGATCGGCGCGCGGCGCTTCGTCCTCGGCCACCGGCTCGGATTCGGGCACGTTGGCGATCAGCGTGTTGCGCAGTTCGGCCAGGCGCTCGACCAGTTCCGGCTGGGCCGGCGCGAGCTCGCCCTGCGCGAAGCGGCGCAGCATCTGGCGCGCGCATTCGAGCGCTTCGTCGAGGAGGTCGCGCTGCGCCTCGGCCAGCTGCGGCGACGGGTCGGCCAGCGCCAGCAATGCCATCTCCAGGCCGTGCGCGACTGCGCGCAGCGCCTTGAAGCCGACGGTGGCGGAGGTGCCGGCCAGCGTATGCGAGGCTTTCAGCGCGGCGTCCGACACCGCGCGGAAAGGCTCATGGCGCCATTCGCCGAAGTCCTGCGTCAGCACGCGCATCAATTCGTCGGTTTCGGCGAGGTAGATGTTATACAGCGGCAGCGGGATTTCGAGGTCGCCGAAACGACGCATGTTGTCTTCCGGCGGCGCGGGGCGCGGCGCGGCGGCGCCCGGGAATTCGATGACCTGGCCGCCGGATGCCGCAACCGGCTCGGGCTCGGGCTCGGGCTCCGGCTCCGGTTCTGGTTCCGGCTCGTCGAACTCGAACGGTTCGTCCGGCATCGTCATGTCGATGATTTCCGGCTCTTCCTGCTGTTCCGGCGCGGCTTCGGCGCCAGGCAAGGCGAACGCGCCGCCTTCCTGCACCACCGCGGCGGCGTCGACCAGCGCGGCGCTGCTGCGCGCGGAGGCGCCCGTCGCGGCCAGCTCGTCGACCCAGGCGGCCATATCCTTGGCGGCGTAGTCCAGCAGCGCCAGCAAGTCAGGCGTCGCGGCGCGGTTGTCGGAGAGCCACGCGTTCATCACGCGTTCGACGGCGGCGCCGCCGTCGGCGAAGCGGGTCAGTCCGACCATGCGGCCGCTGCCCTTGAGGGTGTGGAACGAGCGGCGCAGCTTGGTCAGCGTTTCCTGGTTCGACGGTTCGGCCACCGCGGACGGCAGCGTGTCGGCGACAAAGGCCAGCACTTCCTGCGCTTCCGAAATGAAGATCTCGAGCAGCTCGGCTTCGACCGCGTCCTCTTCCTGCACCACCGGCGCGGCTTGGACCGGCGCGGGCGCCGGCTGCGGCTCCGGCTCGGCGGCGACCGGGGCCGGCTCGACGTCGAACGGCGTGTCGCCGGCGACGGCTTTTTCGAACGGCACTTCGCGGAACATGCCGTCCGCCTCGTCGAAGCGGAAGCGGTTCTTGGCGGCGTCGAAGTTCTGGCCCAGCATGTCGATGAAGAAGCCCAGCGCGCCAACGTTCTGCGCGATGTTCTGCAGCGAGTCGACCTGCACGTCAGGCGCGCCCTCGCCCGCCGCCAGCGCGCGTACCGCGGCCTTCACGTGCTGGGCCGCGCGCATGGCCTGGTCCTGGTCGAGAATCGCCAGCGCGCCCTGCAATTGATACAGCACCGAGTCGATGTCGGCCAGCGCCGGGCGCTTTGCCGCATCGGCGTAATAATCGTCGAGCGCCTTTTCGACCTGGCGCAGGCCGGTCTTCATTTCGCCAGCCAGCACGGCGACAGTTTGCCCTTGCTGAATCTGGCGCGACAGGTCGCCCTGCCACTGCGGCGCGTCCGGCGGCGTTTCGCCGGCGGCCAGCGCCAGCAGGCGCGCGCCGACGACTTCGGCGTGTTCGTCGAAATCGGCCGGCAGCTGGCGCACCTGGTCGAGGCCATGCTCGACGAACAGCATCGCGGTGGCCATCTCCATGCTGAACTGGTCGCTGCGGCCCGAGGCGATCGAGTCGCTGGCCGCGCGTCCCAGCTCGCGCAGCAGCTGCGCCAGCGCGGGCGCGCCCAGTTCGTCGCTGGCGCCGGCAAGGGTCGCCAGCGCCTGGTTGAATCCTTCTTCCAGCTTGACGTCCGATTCGGACGAAATGCGGTCCCAGCCCGATTTGGTCTGGGCCAGCGCGTCCTTGGCGGTCTTCAGCGCCTGCGGGTCGATGCGGCCGTAGCGGCGGCTGTCGTAATCGGACGGCACCAAGCCGGCCAGCCCATAGGCGCGGCGCAGCAGCTGGGCGTCGGCGCCCGGCGCGCCGGCCGCGGCGATGAAGAACAGCGCGTCGCGCAGCATCGCTTCGGGCAGCCCGCCCTGGCCTTGCGACAGGCGGCGGATCTGCAGGTTGATCAGGCCGAACAGCTGCTTCACATACAGGTCGCTGGCCTGCTGGCCGCTGGCGACCAGCTCGGCGAAGCAACGCATCGCCATCCAGAAGGTGCGCGCGGGAGCGTCCTGCTGCGCGTCTTCGACCAGCGCGATCGCTTCCTGCAGCGCCAGCGCGTTGGCGCGCTGCGCTTCAGGCTCGGCGCTTTTCAGGAACGGCAGCAGGGCTTTCTCGAAACGGGCGCGGAACGCCGCGTAGTCGGGCGCCTCGGGCGCCTGGTGCGGCGGCAGGTCGACCTTGACCGACAGGTCGACGAACAGCAGGTCGGCCGGGTGGATGCGCTGCGCGCCCAGGGCTTCCTGCAGCGGGCGGTAATACGGGAACAGGCGCGCCGGCTGGGGCGCGGCGCCGGCCAGCAGCTCGTCGAGGTATTCGATCACGGCCTGGTAGCCTTCGGTCACCGCCGCGCAATTGGCGTCGTTGCATTCGAGGCTGCCGTCGCGCATGCGCTCGAGCGCCTGCTCGCAGGCCTGGGTCATCAGGCCGACGCCTTCGACGTCGACCATTTGCAGCGCGCCGTGGGCCTGGTGCAAATGGGTTTTCGCATGCTGCAGCGAGGTGGCGCGGGCGTCGGCGCCGCGCTCCTTCGCTTCGTCGAGCGCGGCCCGCGAGCGGCCCAGGGCATCGCGGATCTCGCCGATCACCCAGGACAGCGGCCCTGTATCGAATTGCGGCGCGTGCGAAAAATCAGTCATGACAGGCAGTCCTTAGGCGGAGACGCGGAAGCGCGAGACCGAGTTTTTCAGTTCCTGCGCCAGCGTCGACAGCTGGCGAATCGATTCGGCGGTCTGCATCGTGCCGTCCTGTGTATGCTCGGTCACCGACAGGATGTGCTGGATGTTGTGCGCCACGCCGTTGGCCGACGTCGCCTGCAATCCGGTAGCGAACGAAATGCCCTGGATCAGCTCCGCGAGGCGGTTCGACACGCCCGAGATGTCGTTCAGCGCGGCGCCCGCGGCGTCCGACAGGCGCGCTCCCTCGACCACGCCCTGGGTCGATTTTTCCATAGCCGCCACGGCGTCGTGGGTGTCGGTCTGAATGGTGCGCACCAGCGCGCCGATCTGCTTGGCCGCTTCGGCCGAACGTTCCGCCAGCCGCTGCACCTCCTCGGCCACGACCGAGAAGCCGCGTCCCGCTTCGCCGGCCGACGCCGCCTGGATCGCCGCGTTCAGCGCCAGCACGTTGGTCTGCTCGGTAATGTCGGAAATCAGTTCGGTGATCTCGCCGATCTCCTGCGACGATTCGCCCAGGCGCTTGATGCGCTTGGAGGTTTCCTGGATCTGCTCGCGGATCTCGTGCATGCCCTTGATGGCGTTTTCCACCGCGGTCGAACCCTGGTGCGCCGCCGCCACCGACTGGCGCGCCACTTCGGCCGACTCGTTGGCGGACTTGGACACGTCGGTAATTTCGCTCGCCATCTTCAGGACCGTGGCCGACGCGTCCTGGATCTCGCGCGACTGCTGCTGCGTCGCCGACAGCAGCTCGGTCGAGATGTTCTGTGCGTGGGTCGACTGCGAGGTCACCTGCTCGGCGGTGTTGGTAACGCGCTCGACCAGCCCGCGCAGTTCCTCCACGGTGTAGTTGACCGAGTCGGCGATCGCGCCGGTGATGTCTTCGGACACGGTGGCGTGCACGGTCAGGTCGCCGTCCGCCACTTCCTGCAGTTCGTTCATCAGGCGCAAAATCGCGGCCTGGTTCTGGTCGTTGGTGGCCTTGGCTTCTTCTTCCTTCGCTTGCGACAGGAGGCGCAGCGCTTCGGCTTCGGCGCGACGGCTGTCGGCGCCGCGGGTGCGGTTGCGCGAATCCTGCAGCATCACGCGGCTGATACTGCCGGCCACGGCGAGGGTGAAGATCGAGGAGATCACCATCAGCCAGAACCACGAGTCGGTCGAGTCCTGGTTGTTGCGGTAGGTCGACTGCACGTCGGACAGCATTTTACGGATGCCTTCGTTTTCGAAGAAGATCGACTGCTCGGCGCCTTTCGCCGCGGTGAAGCGCGGCAGGTTGGCGAGGATCGAGCCGACCAGCTTCTGGTAGACGTCGAACTTGGCCTTGATCTCGACCAGCTTGGCGCGCATTTCGGGATCGCGCACGGCGCCCAGGCCCAGCGTGTCGCTGCCGTTCAGGAAGCCGTCGATGGTGGAGCGCACGATGCCGGTGTCGCGGCCCAGCTGGAACGCGGTCTCGGGACGCACGCCGCCGGAGGTGAGGAATTCGCTGGCGCTGCGCGACAGGCGCTGGGTCAGCATCATCATGCGGCCGATCGCGGCCAGTTCGCGCGGGTTGCCGCCGCGCGCCGTTTTCTGCGTCAGCAGTTCGTCGGTCATGCCGAGCAGCTGCGGCGACAGTTCGTCGAGCTGCTTGAGGGTGTTCTTGAAGCCGGTCAGCTCGGTCTTCATTTTCAGGATGGTGCCGGCGGCGTTGTCGGAGGTGGACCACTTGGCGCGCGCGGCGGCCAGCGTCTTGGCCATGCCGATCGACGGCGTCGGGACGCGGTGGCCGGCGAATTCGCCGCCGTGCGCCAGCAGGTTCAGGTCGCGCGTCAGTTCGATGCGGCTTTCGTCGAGCTGGGTGAAGGCTTCCGGACTGCCCTGGATCGCGTTCGGCGCCGCTTTACCGACCCGCTGCGAGTGCATCAGCGCATCGGAGGCGATCTGGGTCTGGGCCGAGGCGACCACGTTGGAGGCGGAGTTCTGCCACAGCGCGACGATGGTGAGCAAAATGCCGATGACGAAGGTGACCAGCAGGATGCGCAGCTGGCGCGCCAGCGACAGGTGGCCGATCAGGGGCAGCTGCAGTTCCTGGGCTTCTTCTTCGGGACTGGCGGCCGCGCGCTTGCGGCGCATGATGCCGCCCAGGCTGAGGGGGCTGGCCGCCTCGTCGCCGGCGGCGTCGGCGCTGGCCGGCGCTGGTGTCGGCACCGGCTCGAGCCTGGGCGCCGGCTTGGCGCCGTATTGGGTATCGGGCGAGGTCAGCGCGACCTCGTGTTCCGGCTTGGCCTTTGGCGAAAAACCCATTGACAGTTTCGAGGCGAATCCCATTGCAGCTCCAGTCCCTATTAAGGTAAGACCATTTGTTCGATGATTGGTTTACAGGCCGACGTGTAAAAAACGTTCGTCGGCGACCAGCGCGGCCAGGTCCAGCGCCGTCCATTCGTTGCCGTCGGCGTCGCGCAGGCGTCCGTCCGCCGCTTCCATGCCGGCGCCGTGGCGCAGGCCGTACACGCGCGACACCAGCAGGCCGCAGTTGAATCCCAGCGCGGCGGCGAAGGTGACGATGCGGCTGTCCGAGCCGGCGGCGGTGTCGCCGAAGTCGAGGTAGCGCGCCAGGTCGACTACGCCGACCAGGTTGCCGCGGATGTTGGCCAGGCCGAGGTACCAGGCCTGGGTCAGCGGCACCACGGTCAGCGGCGGCACCGGCACGATTTCGCCGGCCTGGGTCAGGTCGAGCAGGTAGCGGTCGGCGCCGATCTGCACGCCGAGCTGGTTGACGGCGGCGCCGGTGTTGGCGCGCGCGGCCTGCATGCGTTCGAGCAGCTGCACCTGGTACTGGCGCAGCCGCGTGCGGCGCCCGGCCGGGTCGACCCGGGCCGGGGCGTGGAGGTCGGCGTCGCTGTGGGCCATGTCAGACTGCCGCGGCCAGCGCGGCGATCTTGTCGAGCAGCGCCTGCGGATCGACCGGCTTGACCAGATAGCCGCGCGCGCCCTGGCGCAGGCCCCAGATCCGGTCGGTTTCCTGGTTCTTGCTGCTGCAGATGATGATCGGGACGTTGGCCAGGTCGGGATCGCGGGCGATCGAGCGGGTCACCTGGAAGCCGTTCGCTCCCGGCATGACGACGTCCATCAGGATCAGTTCCGGCTTCTGCTGCTTGATCTTGGCCAGCGCTTCTTCGCCGTTTTCGGCGGTGGTGACGTTGAAGCCGTTCTTGACCAGGATATCGGTCAGGTAATAGCGCTCGGTCGGGGAGTCGTCGACGATAAGGATGTTATGAATGGCCACGAGGCGCTCCTGCGGGTAGGTGTTCAGGTCAGGCCGGCGGTATGTTCGCGCACGGCGGCCAGCAAGCTGTCTTTGCTGAATGGTTTGGTCAGGTAGGCCGAGGAGCCGACCATGGCGCCGCGCGCGCGGTCGAACAGGCCGTCCTTGGAGGAGAGCATCAGCACCGGCGTGGCGTGGAAGCGGGCGCTCTTCTTAATGAGTGCGCAAGTCTGGTAGCCGTCGAGGCGCGGCATCAGGATGTCGCAAAATACCAACGCCGGGTGGTGGTCGTTGATCTTGGCGAGGGCGTCGAAGCCGTCGTCGGCCAGCACGACCTGGTAGCCGGCCTGGGTCAGGAATATCTCGGCGGAGCGGCGAATCGTGCTGCTATCGTCGATCACCATGATCTTCAAACCGGTGGGTTGCTGCGAGTTCGTCATAGTCAGTTCACTTCAGCATGAATAAGCACGATACCATACGGCAAGACTTTTGTGCGTTAAATGTTGCAGTGAATCAACTACGACGTCAACTACTATTTCTCCGCGGTTAGATCGCGGTCATTTCGAAATCGTCCTTGCGGGCGCCGCACTCCGGGCAGGTCCAGTTCATCGGGACGTCGGCCCAGCGGGTGCCGGGTGCGATGCCTTCGTCCGGCAAGCCGGCCGCTTCGTCGTACACCCATCCGCAGATCAGGCACATCCAGGTTTGAAAAGGCGCCTGCGTTGTTTCATTGCTACTCACGTTGTAAATCCTTCCATCTAGTAAAATGCCGAATCAGGTATCTTAATCCACCGGCCGTGCAAAACCAAACATCTCCCCTCATATTGACCTTCGGCGTCTCCGACCCGGTCGGCGCCACCGGCGTCCAGGCCGACCTGGCCACCTTCGCCGCGCTGGGCTGCCACGGGCTGTCGGTATTGACCGGCATGCTGATCGGCGACACCGCGCGGGTCGAGGACAGCGACGAAATCGACGCCGACTGGGTGGTCGACCAGGCCCGCGTGCTGCTCGAAGACATGCAGGTGGCCGCGATCAAGGTCGGCGCGCTGCTGTCGATCGAGCAGGCCTCGGCGATCGCCGAAATCGTCTCCGACTATCCGGACGTTCCGCTGGTGCTCGATCCCTTCCTGTCCGGCCTTCCCGATTCGGGGCTGGCCGACGACGACATGCTGATGGCGATCCGCTCGATCCTGGCGCCGCAGGCGCGCATGATGCTCGCCTCGCAGGTGGAGATCGCGCGCATGGCCGAGACCTGGCGCGAAGGCGGCAGCGGCGACATGCTGGCCGCCGACGTGGCCGAACTGACCGGCATCGGCTGCGAGATGGTGCTGGTGACCGGCACCGGCGCCGCCGGCAAGGGTATCGACGCGACCATCTCGAACACGCTGTTCGACGAGACCGGCGCGATCGACACCGCCAGCTGGCAGCACCTGGCCGGCCCGTTCATCGGCGCCGGCAGCACCATGTCGGCCGCGCTGGCGGCCTACCTCGCGCGCGGGCTCGAGCCGCAGGCCGCGGCGCGCGCGGCGCAGGAATTCACCCACGGCGCTCTGGCGCAGGCGCAGCGCTTCGGCATGGGCAAGCTGGTACCCAACAAATTCTTCCGGGCCGCGACTGGCGCCTTCTGATTCAACCCTTCACGCTTTCTCCCATCATGACCACTGACACCACTTCCAAAAACGATACCCTGTTCGCGCGCGCCCAGCTGACTACTCCGGGCGGCGTCAATTCGCCGGTGCGCGCCTTCAAATCGGTGGGCGGCACGCCGCGCTTCATCACGCGCGCCGAAGGCCCGTATTTCTGGGATGCCGACGGGAAGCGCTACATCGACTACATCGGCTCGTGGGGACCGGCGATCGTCGGCCACGCCCATCCGGCAGTAGTGAAGGCGGTGCAGGACGCCGCCGCGCGCGGCCTGTCGTTCGGCGCGCCGACCCAGGGCGAGATCGAGATGGCCGAAGAGATCTGCAAGCTGGTGCCGTCGATCGAGCAGGTGCGGCTGGTGTCGTCCGGCACCGAGGCGACCATGAGCGCGCTGCGCCTGGCGCGCGGCGCCACGGGACGCGACAAGATCGTCAAGTTCGAAGGCTGCTATCACGGCCACGCCGACTCGCTGCTGGTGAAGGCCGGCAGCGGCCTGCTCACCTTCGGCAATCCGACATCGGCCGGCGTGCCGGAGGACTTCGTCAAGCACACCCTGGTCCTCGACTACAACAACGTCGCCCAGCTGGAAGACGCGTTCGAGTCGATGGGCGACACCATCGCCTGCGTGATCGTCGAGCCGGTGGCCGGCAACATGAACCTGATTCGCGCCACGCCGGAGTTCCTCGGGGCGATGCGCAAGCTGTGCACCAAGCACGGCGCGATCCTGATTTTCGACGAAGTGATGTGCGGCTTCCGCGTCGGCCTGGGCGGCGCCCAGGAACTGTACGGCATCACGCCGGACCTGACGGCGCTGGGCAAGGTGATCGGCGGCGGCATGCCGGTGGCGGCCTTCGGCGGCAGCGCGCAGCTGATGCACAACATGGCGCCGATCGGCGCGGTGTACCAGGCCGGCACGTTGTCGGGCAACCCGGTGGCGGTGGCCGCCGGCATGGCCACGCTGAAGCTGGTGCAGGAGCCGGGCTTCTACGAGAAGCTGGGCGCGCAGGCGAACAAGCTGGTCGACGGCCTGACCGCCGCGGCCAGGGAAGCCGGCGTGACCTTCTGCGCCGATGCGGTGGGCGGCATGTTCGGCCTGTACTTCTCGGCCACGGTCCCGGCCAGCTACAGCGAGATGATGGCCGGCGATAAAACGCGCTTCAACGCCTTCTTCCACGGCATGCTCGACCAAGGCGTGTACTTCGCGCCGGCCGCGTTCGAGGCGGGATTCGTCTCGGCGCAGCACGACGACGCGGTGATCGAAGCGACCGTCGCGGCGGCGCGCAAGGTTTTCGCCAAACTGGCCTGAAGCGAAACTTAACTGTAACCATGGCGCCACCTTCGACGGTGGCCGCCGTGCTACACTCCGCCCCGAAATGAACATTCCCATACCAATTTTGATGCAGCCGGCGCGCTAGCCCACCCTTCCCCGGGATGGCCGCGCCGCATGCGCGCGAGCCATTCATGCACTTCATCCGCCGCCTTAAAGACAACGCCACCCTCAAAGCCCTCGGCCCCGGCCTGATCACGGGCGCCGCCGACGACGACCCGTCCGGCATCGCGACCTATTCGCAGGCGGGCGCGCAATTCGGCTTCAATACGCTGTGGACCCTGGTGCTCACCTATCCGTTCATGGTCGGCATCCAGCTGGTGTCGGCGCGCATCGGCCGCGTCACCGGGCGCGGGCTGGCGGCCAACATCCGGCGCGCGTATTCGCCGTGGCTGCTGTACGCGATCGTGATCCTGCTGCTGGCGGCGAACGTGATCAACATCGCCGCCGACATCGCCGCGATGGGCGAGGCGGCGCGGCTGGTGACGGGCGTCGGCTCGGCGCACATGTATTCGCTCGGCTTCGGCGTCCTGTGCCTGTCGCTGCAGGTCTGGCTGCCGTACAGCACCTACGTGCGCTACCTGAAGTGGCTGACGCTTGGCCTGCTGGCCTACGTCGGCATCGTGTTCGCGGTAAAGCTGGACTGGGTCGAGGTGCTGCACAAGACCGTGTGGCCGGACTTCACCTTCACCAAGGAATCGGTGGCGCTGATCGTCGCCATCTTCGGCACCACCATTTCGCCCTACCTGTTCTTCTGGCAGGCGTCGCAGGAAGTCGAGGAAATCCGCGCCGACAGCAACGCGCAGTCGCTGCGGCGCCAGCCGAAGGACGCGCCGATCCAGCTCGGACGCATCAAGGTCGACACCTTCGTCGGCATGGGGTTCTCCAACCTGGTCGCGTACTTCATCATCCTGACCACCGCGGTCACGCTGGGGGCGCACGGGATCACCACGATCCAGACGTCGGCGCAGGCGGCCGAGGCGCTGCGGCCCGTCGCCGGCGAATTCGCGTTCCTGCTGTTCGCGCTGGGGATCATCGGCACCGGCATGCTGGCGGTGCCGGTGCTGGCCGGGTCGGCCGCGTACGCGGTGACCGAGAGCTTCCGCTGGGCCAATGGGCTCGACCTGAAGGCGGTCGAAGCGCAGGAGTTTTACGGGATCATCGCGCTGGCGACGATCGGCGGCATGCTGCTCAACTTCGCGCCGATCGACCCGATCAAGGCGCTGGTGCTGTCGGCGCAGATCAACGGCGTGATCGCGGTGCCGATCATGGCGGTGATGATGATGCTGGCGCATAACAAGAAGCTGATGGGGGCGTTCACGCTGTCGCGGCGGCATACCATCATCGGGTGGCTCGGCGTCGCTGTGATGCTGGTGGCGGTCGTCGCCATGTTTGCGACCATGTAAACATGGGTCTGACCGCTCGGGTCTGACCCCAATGTTATTTGGCGTATGCGCCCATGACAGAACAAAAAGCGGGTCTGACCCCAATGTTCTTTGGCGCATGCGCCGATGGGAGAACAAAAAGCGGGTCTGACCCCAATGTTATTTCGCGTATGCGCCGGTGGCAGAACAAAAAGCGGGTCTGACCCCAACGTTCATTTCAGCCAGCCACGGCGGCGGAAGTACCAGAACGGGGCGATCGCGCTTGTGATCATCAGCGCCAGTGCAAACGGGTAGCCCAAGGTCCAGTCCAGCTCCGGCAGCCACTTGAAGTTCATGCCGTAGATGCTGGCGATCAGCGTCGGCGGCAGGAAGGCGACCGACGCCACCGAGAAGATCTTGATGATCTTGTTCTGGTTGATGTTGATGAAGCCGACCGTGGCGTCCATCAGGAAGTTGATCTTGTCGAACAGGAAGGAGGTGTGGCCGTCCAGCGATTCGATGTCGCGCAGAATCTGGCGCGCTTCTTCGAACTGCTCGGCGTTGAGCAGGCGCCCGCGCATCAGGAAGCTGACCGCGCGCCGCGTGTCCATCATGTTGCGGCGGATCCGGCCGTTCAAGTCTTCCTCGTGCGCGATCGCATTCAGCGCCGCCGCCGCGTCCTGGTCGGTGAATTCTTCCTGCAGCACGCGGCCCGATACTTCTTCAAGGTTCTGGTAGATGCCTTCGAGCGCGTCCGCCGAATACTCGGCGTCGGTCGCATACAGGTCGAGCAGCACGTCCATGTAGTCGGCGATCGACCCCGGCCGCGAGCGCGCGCGCATGCGCACCAGGCGGAATACCGGCAGGTCGTCGGTGTGCACCGAGAACAGCATCTTGCGCGCCAGGATGAACGCGACCGTGACGATGCGCGACGGGCCATCGTCCTCTTCCAGCAGGAAGTCGGTGCGCAGGTGCAGGTCGCCGTTTTCCGCCTCGTAATAGCGCGCCGACGCTTCGATGTCCTTGACTTCGTCTTCGCCCGGCAGGATCACGCCATAGATCGCCTTGACCCAGGACCGCTCGTCGTCGGTCGGATCAGTCAGGTCAACCCAGACGGGCTCCACACTTTCCAGGTCTTCACGGGTGTCGATCGGAACCTGGTTGAGCCGGCCATTTTGTAGGACAAATACGTTGATCATGCGAAATTCTCGGCCGGATACGAAACTTCGCAAGTGTACCCGCAAGGACACACAAACGTCAGCAATTTAACCTTAGCGCGTCTGTTTTTCGATGATTTTGTCGAGTGCCGGGTCCGAGCTCGCCTCGACCGGCGCGGGCGCCGGCACTTTGGGCGCCTCGACGCCGCTGGTGGCGACGATGTCGATCGTCTTGCTGGTCTTGTTGCTGTCCTTGCAGTCGGTGTTCGAGATGACTGTCTTGCCGTCGATCTTGCACTTTCGCATGGGCGCCGCGGGCTGGCTCGGCAGCGACGGCGCGGATTTGGCCAGCTTGTCGACACCGTCCGCGAACAGGTTGCGGTCGTGCCGCATCGACCACAGCGCAGCCATCGCCGTCGCGGCCACACCGGCCGAGAGAATCGCGACCCACACCAGGTTCAGCGCGCCGCGCTGATGGCTTTTCGTTTTCACGGCAGCTCGGCGGAATTCATGCGGTTCATGATCAGGCTGGTGCGGCGCGCCAGGTAGTTGGTGTCGCGATGGCGGTCGTAGAAGCGCGGATTGGGCAGCATCACGGCCAGCTTGGCCGCCTGCGCCGTATTCAGGCCGGCCGCCGGCACCCGAAAATAGTGGCGCGCGGCCGCTTCGGCGCCGAACACGCCGCGTCCGAATTCGACCACGTTCAGGTAGATCTCGAGGATGCGCTGCTTGCTCATCACGGTCTCCAGCATGAAGGCGATGATCATCTCCTGGCCCTTGCGCACATAGCTGCGCGAGCCGGACAGGAACAGGTTCTTGGCCAGCTGCTGGGTGATGGTGGAGCCGCCGCCGACCACTTTGCGGCGCGTATTGTTGCGCGCGTAGGCCTTCTCCAGCGCGACCCAGTCGACGCCCAGGTGCTCGGCAAAGTTGGCGTCCTCCGACGCGATCACCGCGCGCTTCAGGTTCGGCGAGATGGAGGCATACGGCACCCACTTTTGCTCCAGCGCCGCGTTCGGATTGGTCTGGCGCAGCTCGGACAGCTGCGCGCTCATGAAGCTGGTCATCGACGGATTGAAGCGGGTCCACCAGCAGATCTGCAGGAAGAAGTACAGCTGCAGCAGGAACACGGCCAGCAGCGGACCGAGGATGATCCACTTGAGCCAGCCCCGGCCGCCCTTGCGCGCCCGGGTCATGCCGGCATACGGAGCGAGGCCAGTACCGCGGCGGTTTCAGGGCGCACGCCACGCCAGATGAAGAAGGCTTCGGCGGCCTGCTCGACCAGCATGCCCAGGCCGTCGCGGGCGTTGGCGCCGTGTCCAGCCGCGAAGCGCATGAACGGGGTCGGCTCGCTGCCGTACATCATATCGAGGGCCAGCGCGCCGGCGCCGAATACGGCGGGCGGCACGGGCGGGATGTCGCCGGCCAAGCTGGCCGAGGTGGCGTTGACGACGATGTCGAACTGGCCGGCCAGGTCGGCGAACTCGCAGGCGGACGTGACGCCGCCGAAGCGCACGGCCAGCGCGCCGGCGGTGGCTGCGGTGCGGTTGGCGATGACCAGCTCGCGCGGGCCTTGCTGCAGCAGCGGCAGCACTACGCCGCGCGCCGCGCCGCCGGCGCCGAGCAGCAGCACGCGCTTGCCGGCGATGGAAACGCCGGCGTTATTCAGGATGTCGTTGACCAGCCCCGCGCCGTCGGTGTTGTCGCCGGCGATGCCCTGTGGCGTGAAGCTGAGGGTGTTGACCGCGCCGGCCGCGTGGGCGCGGTCGGACAAGGTATCGGCCAGCGCGGCGGCATCGAGCTTGAACGGCACCGTCACGTTGGCGCCCTTGCACCCGGCGTCAACCAGCTGCTGCACGGTGGCGGCGAAGGCGTCGAGCGGCGCCAGGCAGCGTTCGTACACCAGCTGCTGCCCGGTCTGGGCGGCGAAGGCGGCATGGATGGCCGGCGACTTGCTATGCGCCACCGGGTTCCCGATCACACAATAGCGGTCGCTCATTGCCCGCCTCCCGGCATCGCTTTCATGGTTTCCTCGCGCGTGAATTTGAACCGGGTGATGATGACCCATAGGTCGTCGCGGTCCGATGACAGCATATTAGGCGGGAATTTGCCGAATGGGGCGGCGCGCCGCACGATTGCCATCGCCGCCTTGTCGAGGTCCGGGTTGCCGGAGCTTTTCTCGATGCGCACGCCGCCATCCTTCACATAGATCGTCCCGTCCTGGAAAATCGGGATGTACAGAACCAGCTCGCCGTACAGCTTGCGGCCGTTCACCTGCGGGAAGTTCAGCGTGCCCATTTCCTCGACGCGCTTCTGCATCGCCTTGTAGTACATGGCGTAGCCGACTTCCTGGGTGCTCGGCGTGATGTAGGTTTTCTTAGGGCGCTTGTTCTGTTCCTCGATCACGGTGCTGATCTCGGCGGTGGCGCGGGCGATCGCCTTGGACGATTCGAGCAGGTCTTCGCCGGAGCGTCGCGGATCGGGCTTGTCCTTCTCCGTCACCGGCGGCGCCTTGTAGTTGGACGCGCGCGCGCGGGTCAGCAAATTCTGCTGCTGCGCCTCGTAGTCGGCGATCTTTTTCTGCATCGCCTTCAGGCTGTCGCCGTCCTCGGTCTTGCGCATGTCGGGCAGCGGCGACTTCGAGCGGCCGGCATCGGCCTGGCCGCCGCCGTCCAGGTTGGCCTGGGCCAGCGCGTCAGCCTTGAGCGGCCGCTTGGCGTGCTTGGCGTTGACCAGGATGACCTCCAGCCCGGGATCCGCCGGCTGGATCTTGAAGGCGTCGGGCGCGACGAAGCGCACCGCCAGCAGGGCTGCATGCGCCACCACCGAAAAGGCGATGGCGATCATCATGGTGCGGTTTTCTAAGAGAGACTTCACGCGTAACCAACTTCGAAACTATTGACGTACAGAATGAAATGATTCTACCGCATCGCGATCAGGCCGCGTCGACTTCCGACGATGGGCTCAGGTCCGCGGGACCAGGCCCCGACGCCTCCACCACCGCCACGGCGCCTTCGGCTTCGACCGCTTCGGCCGCCGCGGCTTCGCCGGTATCCTCTTCCTCGTCGCCCAGTTCGACCGCCGCGGTCTGCTGCACTTCCAGCAGGCGCGCCTCGATCGACAGGTCGACCTCGTCCCAGCGCAGGATATCCAGCTTGACCTGGGCGCCGCGCGCCACCTGCGGCATGCCCGGAAGGCGGATCACCAGCGGGATGTCGGTCAGGCGCAGCACTTCATCCTTCAGCACCACCGCCTCGACCTGGCGCGCCTCTTCCTGGCCCAGCCAGCGCAGGCACCAGTAGCGCTCCATGTTCTGCTGGTGGTCGTTGTAGGCCGAGTAGGCGGCGTCGAACGCCGACACGATCGCGAACAGGTTGGCGTCGCGCGGCTTGAACGGCGCCACCAGCGGCGCCGTCACGCCATGCTCGGCGCAGGCCAGGATTTGCCACTGGTTGACCAGGTCGGTGTAGCGGCGCAGCGGCGAGGTGCTCCACGCGTACTGGTCGACTCCGAGGCCCTGGTGCGGGGCCGCGTGCGTGACCATGCGGACCTGCAGCTTGGCCGCCCAGCCGGCGCCGCCGCCGGTACCCTGCGAACGGTAGATGCCAGGCACGCCGCTGTCGTGCAGCAGCTTGCCCCAGGTGCTGTTCGCAAAGATCATCAGCTCGGCGACGATCTTGTCGAGCGGAGCGCCGCGCTTGCGCTTGACCACAGAGACCACGTCGTCGTCGACGTAGAAGTTGTAGTCGACGCGGTTGTTCTGCTCGGGCTTCAGGCCGAACTCTTCGCGCTTTTTCATGCGGCCGGCTTCGAGCTTGAGCGCCCACTGCCACAGCTGCATCATCTCGGCCTTGTGCGGATACTCGCCCTCGCCGCTGGCGAGGGTCTCCTCGTTGACCAGGTCGTCGAGGTGGTTGTGGCGCAGGTTGCTCTTGATCGGCACCATCTCGGCGCGCGTCTCGGTCGACAGCACCGACCAGTCGGACGGGTCCAGCGTGGCGTACAGCGACAGCGCCGGGCAGGTCTTGCCCTCGGCCAGCGTGAAGGCGTCGACCACTTCGTCCGGCAGCATGGTGATTTTATCGCCAGGCATATACACGGTGGACATGCGCCCGCGCGCCATCTTGTCGACCGCGTCGTCCGGACGGATGCCCAGGCCCGGCGCGGCGATGTGGATGCCGACCTTGACCTTGCCGTCGGCGAGCGTGGTGACCGAGAAAGCGTCGTCGATTTCGGTGGTGGTGACGTCGTCGATCGAGAACGCGGCGACGTCGGCGGCCGGCAAGCCGCCCGGCGTGGCCGGCACCGGCACGCTCGGGAAGCCGGCGCCGCGCGGGAAGTTCTCGAACAGGAAGCGCGTCATGTGCAGGTCCTTCGGCGACGCAACGCCGCCGGTGGCCAGCATCAGCCGCTGCGGCGTCGTGTGCAGTTCTTCGCACGCCGCTTCCATCGCCTTGTACTCGATAGTGTTCTTGTCGGGCTTGAACAGCAGCTGCTGCACGATTGGCTGCATCGCCGCCGGCAGGCGCCCGGCCTTCAGCTCCTCGACATAGCCGGCCTGGATCACGGCCTGCTGCTTTTTCTTCTCGATGCCGGCTTGCGCGGCGCGCAGCGACTGCTCGGGCGCGGCCTTGTAGCGTCCGCGGCCCTTTTTATAGAAGTAGATCGGCGCGCTGTGCAGCGCCAGGATCAGGCCCGCGGACTCCGGCGGCTGCGGCGCGTGGCCGACGTATTCCTTGGCCAGGTCGGCGAAGCCGAATTCTTCCTGGCCCGCGACTTCCCACAGGAATTCGAGGTCGACTTCGGCGGCGATCGTCTTGGCCTGCTCCAGCAGTTCGGCCGGCGTCGGCTTCTCGTACTGCAGCAGCACGTCCTTGACCTTGACCTTGGTGCGCTTCCCGCTCGGCATTTCAACCTGGTAGGCCTCGCCCGCCTGCGACAGCACGGTGCCGACCTTGAAATCGCCGGATTCTTCAAAAAATAGATTCATTGTTCACTTCACGTTCTTTAATGTTGGGGCGGCAACCAGATTGATGACTGAAGGCAAGAATACCTCGGTGACCAGCAGGGTGCCTTGATGGCGCCGGTACAGGCAGCGGCGCGCATAGTAAACAGTGTCGTCCGCGGCGCCGAGCGCGGCGTGGGCGCGCTGCACCAGCGGATGGCCGGCGCGCAGGCGGGCAAATTCGAGCTCGCCGCGGCGCACCAGCGGATCATAAAACAGGGTGCTGCCCAGCGAGCGCTCGCCCAGGTGGCCGAACAGCGGCCAGTCGCTGGCGCTGTCGGACAGCGGCACCACGGTATGGGCAAACACCACCGGCTCGCCGTCGCAGCGCAGCAGCACTTCGCGCTCCCACACGCGGCCGGGGCGCGCCATGCCGATTTTCTTCGCCTCGTCCGACAGGCACAGGGCGCTGCGCTGATGCAGCTTCTGCACGCGGAAGGCCGCGCTGTGGCGGATCAAGCGCGCGGTCAGCGAGCCGCCTTCGGTCAGCCAGGCGCGCATCGCGTCGGTCGGCGCGACCGCGTTGACGTGGCGGTGCCAGCGCGCCTGGCGCAGCGAGCCGCTCCTCACCGCGCCGCTTCCGGCAGGCAGAAGGCCAGCACGTCGTCGACATAATCGGCAAATTCGGTGATCGCATGGTTGCTGCCGTCGATGACGACCTGGCGCGCGCCGGCATAGTGGCGCACCATGTCGCGGTAGTCCAGCACTTCGTCGCCGGTCGCGGCGATCAGGAAGTAGCGTTCCGGGTGCGTGAACTTCTCGACGGCGAGCGCGCGCAGTTCGTCGATGTATTCGCGCTTGAACTCGAACGGCTGGTCCGAATGCCAGGCGGTGGTCACGCCGACGTGCTGGTCGAGGTCCTTGAGCGGTTCGATTGCGGGGTTCAGCAGCACGGCGCGGCAGCCGAAGCGCTCGGCCAGCCAGGTCGCGTAGAAGCCGCCCAGCGAGGAGCCGACGATGGCCAGCTCGCTCGCCGGCGTGTCGCCGACCAGCTTGAGCGCCAGCGCCATCGCTTCTTTCGGCGACGCCGGCAGCTGCGGGCACACCAGTTCATCGGCGCGACCCAGCTCCGCCATCTTGCGGGCCACCACCCGCGCCTTGAACGAAGCCGGCGACGAGCGGAACCCGTGCAAATACAAAATCATTTTGCCAGCGCCTCGAGCAGCTTCTGGTGCACGCCGCCGAAGCCGCCGTTGCTCATCACGAGGATATGGTCGCCCGGCTTGGCGGCCACCGCGACCGCCTGCACCAGGAAGTCGATCTGGTCGAAGCTGTGCGCGATGGCGCCCAGCGGACGCAGGGCGTCGGCCAGGCTCCAGCCCAGCGCCTGCTGGCTGCCGAAGCCGAACACCAGGTCGGCGTCCTTCAGGCTGCCCGGCAGCGCATCCTTCATCGCGCCCAGCTTCATGGTGTTCGAGCGCGGCTCGAGCACGGCCAGGATGCGGCCCTCGCCGCCGATCTTCTGGCGCAGGCCGCCGACGGTGGTGGCGATCGCGGTCGGGTGGTGGGCGAAGTCGTCGTAGACGGTGACGTTATTGACCACGCCGCGCACTTCCATGCGCCGCTTGACGCTCTCGAAGCGCGACAGCGATTCGGCCGCCTGCGCGACCGGCACGCCGACGTGGCGCGCCGCGGCGATCGCGGCCAGCGCGTTGGAGCGGTTGTGGCGCCCGGTCAGGCCCCAGTTGACGGTACCCACGGTGTCGCCGTTGAAGACGACGTCGAAGTCGCCGCCCTGGTGCTCGACCATCGACCAGTTGACCGTGTCGCCGGCGCCGAAGCTTTCGTGCTCGCTCCAGCAGCCGCGCTTCATCACGCGCGCCAGCGAGGCCTCGTCGCCGTTGACCACCAGGCGGCCGACGCCCGGCACGGTGCGCACCAGGTGGTGGAACTGGGTTTCGATGGCGCCGATGTCCGGGAAGATGTCGGCATGGTCGAATTCGAGGTTGTTCATCACCGCCGTCTTGGCGTGGTAATGAACGAACTTGCTGCGCTTGTCGAAGAAGGCGGTGTCGTATTCGTCGGCCTCGATGACGAAGAAGTCGGAGTCGGCGTCACCCTGCAGGCGCGCCGAGATGCCGAAGTTCATCGGCACGCCGCCGATCAGGAAGCCGGGCGAGTAGCCGGCGTCTTCCAGGATCCAGGCCAGCATCGCCGAGGTGGTGGTCTTGCCGTGCGTGCCGGCCACGGCCAGTACCCACTTGTTGCGCAGGATGTGCTCGCCGATCCACTGCGGGCCCGACATGTAGGGCAGCGAACGGTTGAGGATTTCCTCGACCAGCGGATTGCCGCGCGAGACCACGTTGCCGACCACGTACAGGTCCGGATTCAGGTTGACCTGCTCGGGACCGAAGCCCTGGATCAGCTCGATACCCTGGGCTTCGAGCTGCGTGCTCATCGGCGGATAGACGTTGGCGTCGCAGCCCGTCACGCGGTGGCCGGCCTCCTTGGCGAGGACGGCCAGGCCGCCCATGAAGGTGCCGCAAATGCCGAGGATATGAATATGCATGATGGTCTCTGGACGGCGCCGAGCGATGCTGGAACGCACTGTTTAATTTTAGAATACGCGATTTTACCTGACCCGCCGCCGTTTACCGTTCCAGAGTATCATCTCGTCCATGATGGCCACTCAGAACAACGACCCCACTCTGTTGCGGGCAGAAATCGCCGCCCGCGCCGCGCGCATGATCGCCCAGGACGGCGCCGATTACGACTCGGCAAAGCGCAAGGCGGCGCGCCAGGTGCTCGGCGACGACCAGCCCCGGCCGAACCTGCTGCCCGATAACCTGGAAATCGAAGACGAAGTGCGCAAGTACCAGGCGCTGTTTCAGGGCGCGACCCAGCCGGCGATCCTGCGCGGCTTGCGCGAGCTGGCGCTGCAGGTGATGGAGCAGCTGGAACAGTTTCGCCCTTACCTGACCGGCGCCGTGCTGAACGGCACCGCCGGCGAGCACGACGACATCCACCTGCAGCTGTTCGCCGACAGCGCCAAGGACGTCATCATGTTCCTGCTCGACCGCGACGTTAATATAGACATCTCGGAAACGCCGCACTTCAAGGGCGGCCGGCACGATCCGGTGGAGACCGTCAGCTTCCACTGGCGCAAGCAGCAGGTGCATGCCGAGCTGTATGAAATGAACGACCTGCGCGGCGCGCTCAAGCCGCGCGCCGATGGCAGTCCCCACCGCGCAGACATCGACGCGGTGCGCGCGCTGCTCGCCTCCACTTAATGAATTGGAACTCCATGCATAAGAAAAACTTAGTCATTGCGGCCGTCGCGCTGACCTGCGCAGTCGCCGGCGCCGCCGTCGGCATGAAAACCACTGCCCCGGCGCCCGCCGCGGCCGGCGCCGTCAGTTCGCTGTTCGCGCAGTCGATGAACGATGCGGCCGGCAAGGCGCAGGCGCTGTCCGCCTTCAAGGGCAAGGCGCTGATCGTCAATTTCTGGGCGCCGTGGTGCGCGCCGTGCGTCAAGGAGATGCCGGAACTGGCCGAGCTGGCCGGCGAAATCGCGCCGAAGAACATCAACGTGATCGGCATCGGCATCGATACGCCGACCAATATCGCGCAGTTCGCGGCCAAGGTGAAGGTCACTTATCCGCTGTACGTGGCCGGCATGAGCGGTACCGACCTGGCGCGCGAGTTCGGCAACAAGGCGGGCGGCTTGCCTTATACCGTGCTGATCGGGGCGGATGGCAAGGTGAAGAAAACCTATCTTGGGCAGATCAAGTTCAAGGAACTGAAAGCGGATTTGGCCAAGCTTTGAGCTAGCGTCAAATGCGGGGTGAGGTCCTGCGGACCTGACCCCGGAACCTCTGCGAACGGTCGTTCTATTAGGCCGGCGAGCAATTTTATCGCTTGCCATTCCCCGATGTTGGCGGCAAAATGCCAGACTTTCGCGTCATTCGATACCGCCGACCATGGTAAAAAAGCTGTTGCTGCTGAATGGCCCCAATTTGAATTTGCTCGGCACCCGCGAGCCTGAGGTGTACGGCAGCGAGACGCTCGCGGACGTCGAACGCGCTGCCACTGCGCAAGCACAAGCGGCCGGCGCATCCATCGAGTGCTTTCAAAGCAACCACGAAGGCGCGCTGATCGACCGCATCCATGCCGCCAAAACCGACGGCGTCGACGCGATCGTCATCAATCCAGGCGGGCTGACCCATACCAGCGTCGCATTGCGCGACGCGTTCGCCGCAGTTGAGATACCGTTCGTGGAAGTCCACATATCGAACATTCATCAGCGCGAGCCGTTCCGCCACCATTCGTTCCTGTCCGCCATCGCGGCCGGCACGATCTGCGGGCTCGGCACGGATGGATATCGGTATGCCATCGACTTTGCGCTCAAAAAGCGTTAATCTTCGTCAACTTCACGCATTTTTGGCGGCACGCTTCACCCAGGCGCGCCGCTTACCTTTACAACCACAATAATTCCAAGGGGTTTCACATGGATCTACGAAAGCTCAAGACTTTAATCGACCTGGTCGCCGAATCGGACATCGCTGAACTCGAAGTGACCGAAGGCGAAAGCAAGGTTCGCATCGTCAAAACCTCGGCCATGCCGCAGGGCCAGATGATGATGATGCCGTCGCAGGGCATGCCCCAGCAGTACGCCGCACCGGCGCAGGCGCCAGCCGCGGCCGCCGCTCCAGTGGCCGCCGTCGCCGCCGAGCCGACCGGCCACATCGTCAAATCACCGATGGTCGGCACCTTCTACCGTTCGTCCGCGCCAGGTTCGCCGGCGTTCGTCGAAGTTGGCGCCACCATCAAGGAAGGCGACACCCTGTGCATCATCGAAGCGATGAAGCTGCTCAACGAAATCGACTCGGAAGTGTCCGGCGTCGTGACCAAGATCCTGGTTGAAAACGGCCAGCCGGTCGAATTCGGTCAACCATTGTTCGTGATCGGCTAAGCAGCCCCTGCGGCCCCGCGCGGGCCGCGGCGCTCCTGACTCACCATGCAGTTCCCGGCTTCGGCCGGACCTCACAGAAACACCGAACCTACCATGTTTGAAAAAATTCTCATCGCCAATCGTGGTGAAATCGCGCTGCGGATCCAGCGCGCTTGCCGCGAAATGGGCATCAAGACGGTTGTCGTTCACTCCGAAGCCGACAAAGACGCGAAATACGTGAAGTTGGCCGACGAATCGGTCTGCATCGGCCCCGCGCAATCGACGCTGTCGTACCTGAACATGCCGGCCATTATCAGCGCCGCCGAAGTGACCGACGCCGAGGCGATTCACCCGGGCTACGGCTTCCTGTCGGAGAACGCCGACTTCGCCGAACGCGTGGAAAAATCGGGCTTCGTCTTCATCGGCCCGCGCTCCGATTCGATCCGCCTGATGGGCGACAAGGTCTCGGCCAAGCAGGCCATGATCAAGGCCGGCGTGCCGTGCGTGCCAGGCTCGGACGGCGCGCTGCCGGACGATCCGAAAGAGATCGTGCAGACCGCCCGCAAGGTCGGCTATCCGGTCATCATCAAGGCGGCCGGCGGCGGCGGCGGTCGCGGCATGCGCGTGGTGCATACCGAAGCGGCCCTGCTGAACGCGGTCGCGATGACCAAGACCGAAGCCGGCACCGCTTTCGGCAATCCGGAAGTCTATATGGAGAAGTACCTGGAAAATCCGCGTCACGTGGAAATCCAGATTCTCTGCGACGAACATAAAAACGCCGTCTGGCTGGGCGAACGCGACTGCTCGATGCAGCGCCGCCACCAGAAGGTGATCGAGGAAGCGCCGGCGCCGGGCATCCCGCGCAAGCTGATCGAAAAGATCGGCGACCGCTGCGCCGAAGCTTGCCGCAAGATCGGCTACCGCGGCGCCGGCACGTTCGAGTTCCTGTACGAGAACGGCGAGTTTTACTTCATCGAGATGAACACGCGCGTGCAGGTCGAGCACCCGGTCACCGAAATGATCACCGGCGTCGACATCGTGCAGGAGCAGATCCGCATCGCCGCCGGCGAGAAGCTGCGTTTCCGCCAGCGCGACATCATGCTGTCGGGCCACGCGGTCGAGTGCCGCATCAACGCCGAAGACCCGTTCAAGTTCACCCCGTCGCCTGGCCGCATCACCGGCTGGCACGTGCCGGGCGGTCCTGGCATTCGCGTCGATTCGCATGCCTACGCCGGCTACTACGTGCCGCCGCATTACGATTCGATGATCGGCAAGGTCATCGCCTACGGCGCCACGCGCGACCAGGCGATCCGCCGCATGCAGATCGCGCTGTCGGAAATGGTGGTCGAAGGTATCATGACCAACATCCCGCTGCACCGCGAACTGATGGTGGACGCGCGCTTCATCGAAGGCGGCACCAACATCCATTACCTCGAGCAGAAGCTGGCCAACAAGCCGGACCTGCCGAAAGTGCCTTCGCTGAGCGCCAAGGAAGACAAGGCAGAGCAATGAGCTGGACCGAAGTCGTCATCGAAATCGCGCGCGACCATGCCGAGGCCTTGTCCGACGCCTTGATGGAAGCGGGCGCGCTGTCGGTGTCGGTGGAGGACGCCGACGAAGGCACCGACCAGGAAAAGCCGCTGTTCGGCGAACCTGGCATGGAGCCGACCGAAGCGGCGTGGGATCACAGCCGGGTCGTCGCGCTGACCGACGTCGACGCCGACCAGGCCGCGATCGTCGCCGAAGCGGCGGCGGCAATCGGCCTGGCCGAGGCGCCGGCGTTCACCACGCGCGACGTCGCCGACGAGGACTGGGTGCGCCTGACGCAATCGCAGTTCGCGCCTATCCACATCGGCAAGAACATCTGGGTCGTGCCGAGCTGGCACGAGGCGCCCGATCCGCAGGCGCTGATCCTCGAGCTGGATCCGGGCCTGGCGTTCGGCACCGGCAGCCATCCGACCACCCGCCTGTGCATGGAGTGGCTCGAAGCCCATCCGGCGCCGGGCAAGACGGTGCTCGACTACGGCTGCGGTTCCGGCATCCTGGCGATGGTGGCCAAGAAAATGGGCGCGGGCGACGTGGCCGGCGTCGACATCGATCCGCAGGCGATCGAGTCGGCACGCGACAACGCCGTGCGCAACCATGTCGAGATCGACTTTTACCTGCCGAATGACTTTGCGCAATCGGCCAAGCCGCAGCATGCAACCGGCAAGTTCGATATCGTCGTCGCCAACATCCTGACCAATCCGCTCAAGCTGATGGCGCCGATGCTGTCGGGCCGCATCGCGCCGGGCGGCGCCCTGATCCTGTCTGGCGTGCTGGCGCGCCAGGCCGACGAAGTGATCGCCGCCTACGCGCCGTTCATCAAGCTGGCCGTCTGGGCGGAGCACGAAGGCTGGGTGGCGCTGCACGGCGTCCTTGGCAACGACACCGTTCCACCTGCCCGCGCGTAGCAAAGGCATGGCGCTCGCCACTATCTGCCCCCACTGCAACACGACTTTCCGGGTCGCCTCGGACCAGTTGAAGTTACGTGGGGGGATAGTGCGCTGCGGCGCCTGCGGCGAGGTCTTCGACGGCAATGCCGCGCTGGTCGACCTCGACGCCATTCCGACCTCTCCTCCCACTCCCGCTGAAGTTCCGGCCGAGCCATCGGCCAGCGACGCGTTCGACGCGCAGATCGCCGAGATCGACGCCCAGGAGGCGGAGAAAGCGGAAGAAGAACCCATCTACACGCTCGATTTCGACACCACCTTCGATCCGTTCGGCATCGTGCCCGAGCCGGTAAAGCCGGAACCCGAGCCGGAGCCAACGGGGTCAGGTCCGGCGGACCTGACCCCGTCTTCAGCGCTGCCGGTCGATGAAGAGATCATCGCCTTGCCCCCGCCTGACGAAGAACCGGAGCCGATGGAAGCCGAGCCGGCGCCAGCCGAGCCTTCGGAGCCGCCGCCCGCGCAACTGCTGATGCGCGAGTCCGCCGCCGCCGCGCCCCTGCCCGCCGCGGCGCCCGACACCGAGACGGCCGTCGCAAAATCGGTGCGCCGCCACGCCGCCAAGCGCAAGAAGCCCGAGCCGCTGGTCTTCTCGCCGGAGCCGGTGGTGCCCGACGCCGAGTTCGCGGTCGAGGAGCCGGAGTTTGTCCGGCGCAGCCGCCTGCGCGAGGAAACCGGCCGCACCCGCCGCCTGATCCTGGCCGGCGGCTCGGCGCTGCTGGTGCTGGCGCTGGCCGCGCAGGGCGTGACCACTTTCCGCAACGTGCTGGCGGCGCGCTACCCGCAAGCCAAGCCGGCGCTGGCCGCCGCGTGCTCGGTCCTCGGCTGCAAAATCGAACTGCCTGCCCAGATCGACGAACTAAGCGTCGAGACGGGCGAGCTGCAGCCGGTGAACGCCACCACGTTCTCTTACGTGACCCTGCTGCGTAACCAGAGCCGCCTGGCGCAGGCCTGGCCGCACCTGGAGCTGACGCTGACCGACGCCAACGACAAAGCGCTCGTGCGGCGCGTGATCGCTCCGGTGAACTACCTGCCGCCGACGATCGCCGCCAAGGGCTTCGCGCCGCGCTCCGAGCAGCCGGTGAAGGTGTTTTTCGAACTGAACCAGGTCAAGGCTTCCGGTTACCATATCGCTATCTTCTACCCATAGGGCCCACACATGAACAAGACCACCCTGATCTGCGGATCGCTCGCCTTCGACAAGATCATGCAGTACCACGGCCGCTTCTCCGAGGCGCTGCTGGCCGACCAGCTGCACAAGGTGAACGTCTCGTTCCTGGTGCCGACCCTGCGCACCGAATACGGCGGCTGCTCGGCGAACATCGCCTACAACCTCAAGATGCTGGGCGGCGACCCGCTGATCATGGCGACCATCGGCCAGGACGGCGGCGAATACATGGACCGCTTCGAGCAGCTGGGCATCGCAACGCGCGCGATCCGCAAGATCGGCCACGCCTACACGGCACAGTGCTTCGTCACGGCGGACCTGGACAACAACCAGATCAACGCTTTCCACCCGGGCGCGATGCAGTTCGCCCATGAAAACAACGTGGCCGACCACGGCGAGCTGCGGGTGGCGATCATCGCGCCGGACGGCCGCGACGGCATGCTCAAGCACGCCACCGACTGCGCGGCGCAAAAGGTGCCTTTCATGTTCGACCCGGGCCAGCAGCTGCCGATGTTCAGCGGCGAAGAGCTGATCGACTTCATCAACAAGGCCAGCTACGTCGCGGCCAACGACTACGAATTCGAGATGCTGATGGATCGCACCGGGCTCACGCTGGCCGACATCGCGGCCAAGCTCGATGCGCTGATCATCACGCGCGGCGAAAAGGGCTCGGAGATCTACGCCGGCGGCAAGCGCTTCGACATCCCGAGCGTGAAGGCGACGGCGGTGGTCGATCCGACCGGCTGCGGCGACGCGTATCGCGCCGGCCTCCTGTACGGCATCGCCAACGGCTTTGACTGGCCGACGACGGGCAAGCTCGCGAGCCTGCTCGGATCGATCAAGATCGCGTCGCAGGGCGGGCAAAACCATGTGTTTACCGCGGCGGAGATCGCCGACCGCTTCGAAAAAGAGTTCGGCTACCGCTATTAAGAAGTTGAGGTCAGGTCCGCCGGACCTGGAAGGAGTCGAGCCTTGCAAGGCTCGACCGTTCCGCAGGAGCGAAGCTCCGCTTCGCTAAACCCCTGCTACACCCCCGGTCCTGTCGGCGCCAATCGCGACACGACATCGTCAACCGTCAGCTCGTTCGATCTGACTTCAATCAGCTTGCGCTTGCTGGTCATCCCATGCGTGATGGCCACCGCACTGCGCGGCACCGCCAGCGTCCCCGCCAAAAACTTCACCAGCGCCTCATTCGCCTTCCCCTCGATCGGCTGCGCCTGCAGTTTCACCTTGAGGGCGTCATCGACCACGCCGATCACTTCGGTCTTCTTCGCGTTGGGAGTAATCTGGACGGCGATCCGCACGCCGCCAGGCAGTGCGGAACACCAGGCGCGGGTCATCAGAACCCGAAGGCCATGCGCAGCAGGAGCTGGGCAATCTGCAGCAGGATCAGGGCGACCAGCAGCGACAGGTCCAAGCCGCCGAGCAGCGGCACCACCCGGCGCAGGGGGCGCAGCAGCGGATCGTTCAGCGCGCGCACCAGCGGCGCCAGCGGCGCGTGCGGATTGACCCAGCTGAAGATCGCTTCGATGATCAGCAGCGCCATGAAGCCGTACAGGATCCAGTTCAGGAAGCGGTACAGCGCCATCAGGAACACGGTCTGCCCCGGCAAGCCGGCCAGGAACAGCACCGAAGTGGCCAGCATGACCACCAGGAAGGCGCCGATCAGGCTGGCCCAATCGTAGCCGCCGACGCCGGGCACCAGCCGGCGCAATGGGCGCACCAGCCAGTCGGAAAGGGTAAAGGTAAATTGCGCCACCGAAGCCGGTGGGCGTACGCGGATCGCCTGCATCCAGAAACGCAGCAGCAATACGCCGCCAAGCACGGTGGCGGCGGCATCCACGATCAACTGGAGAATACTCAGCACAAACGACTCCTTGAATAAAAAAACCGCTGTGTGATACGAGTCACACAGCGGTATTCTGCCTGATCCAGGCCCAGCTGCCTATTAAGGACGGCTGCTGGTCGGGAACGGCCATGCTGCTGCTGGCGACAACACGGTCTTCGCTGCCGGAGCAGGAGCTGGTGCTGGCGCCGCGGCTGCAGGTGCTGCCGCTGGAGCGGCTGCCGGTGCGGCTGGCTTCGGCATTGCTGCCGCTTTTGGTGCTGCCGGCTTCTTCGGCGCAGCAGCTTTTTTCGCTACTGGCTTGGCTGCTGGTGCTGCCGCTGGTGCTGCTGCAGGTTTCGCTGCTGGCTTGGCCGCCGCCTTAACGGACTTTTTTGCTGCTGGCTTAGCCGCCACCTTCTTTGCTGCTGGCTTGGCCGCTGCTTTAGATGCTGCTGGTTTTTTTGCGGCTGCTTTTTTCGCTGCTGGCTTCGCTGCGGCTTTCTTCGCTGCGGGCTTGGCTGCTGCCTTTTTCGCTGCTGGCTTGGCTGCGGCCTTCGACGCTACCTTCTTGGCCGCTGGCTTCGCCGCGGCTTTTTTGGCTGCTGGCTTGGCTGCGGCTTTCTTAGGAGCGGCTTTCTTGGCTGCTGCTTTTGGAGCGGCTTTCTTGGCTGCTGGCTTGGCTGCAGCTTTTTTCGCTACTGGCTTCTTCGCTGCTGCTTTTTTAGGAGCGGCTTTCTTTGCTGCTGCCTTTGGAGCGGCTTTCTTGGCTGCTGGCTTCGCTGCGGCTTTTTTCGCTACTGGCTTGGCTGCTGCTTTTGGAGCTGCTTTCTTTGCTGCTGGCTTGGCTGCGGCTTTTTTAGCGACTGGCTTGGCTGCTGCTTTTTTCGCTGCTGGCTTGGCTGCTGCCTTTTTAGCGGCTGGCTTGGCGGCCGGCTTGGCTGCCGCCTTCTTCGCTGCTGGTTTAGCTGCTGCTTTCGCTGCTGGCTTGGCGGCTGCTTTTGCGGCCGGTTTCTTTGCTGCTGGTTTCTTTGCTGCTGTTGCCATTTGAGTTCTCCTTCATCTGCGATGAAAAAAATACGCTACAAGGTTTAAACCCGTCCGACCCGTATTGGTCGAGCGAATTATTCATCGGCACAAACGCGTGGCTTGTTTATGCTAATGAATTCGGCACCAGCTGAACTGCTGCAACTCCTCACGATTGCAGCACTTCAGCCGTCGTCGCCGCGGTCATCGCGACGACAGAAATCGGCATTACCAGGTCGCTGTCCACATCTTGTTTGCGCCAACCACGAAATGAAAAAGCCGCCATGCCTGAACGTCGATCAGGCAGTGCGGCTCAATTTTTGCGGTGAGGTCAGGTGCATATCTGTGTGAATCAACGTCCTATTTTGATCTTTTTTTTGTCGAAGCGCGCTCGAAAAACCGGCGCATTCTCATTTCGACAATTTCAATCTCGTAAAGTACACGAAAACCTTACCAGTGCGCAACTGGCACACTCATTATTTCGCGAGCTTTTTTCAAATCGTTTGCGTGAGATGCGTGATGCGAGCCGCGGATTGCGCGTCGCGCGTGCGCCGACACGCGTATCGCGAGAGGTCGCGATGACGAAAATGCGCGGCGCGATAGCGTGTCGCTACCGCTGCATGCGGATGCAACGGCGCCGCCGCCGAAGACCATCGCTTTGCATATCGCCCGTACCTATGGGCTTTATGCACAGCGGACGGATTTTCGCCAGCCTCGACTCGGCGGGCGGTGGGGCTTCGGTTGGATCGCGACGGCTGAAGTTCGATGGTGCGTGAAGCGCATCCGCGTCGCGTTGAGACCACGCGCGCACGTCGCGAAAATTTCGTCGTGTCGCAGCAACGCGTTTTCGTCGTCGCGCTCATCGCGTCGAATATTTCGCGCGCGCGGGGAGTGAAAATCGAAGAGACGACTTCGACGTCATGAACAGAAGATGGTGTCACGCCCGCGGGACCAGACTCCGCAAGTTCACGCGACGCGGATCAAAGTCAGGGGTCATGTCCGGCGGAGCGACGGGGACGCCGAGTCCCCGGGGTTGTCCGCGCTGCGGGAGCTTGCCGATGCACCCGTGGTTGTCGCGGGCATAAAAAAACCCGGCGGAGTGCGCCGGGCTTTTCGATTCGGCGCCAGACCGGAGCCTGGCGGCGGGATGTTTACTCCCAGTTCAGCGCGCCGCCGGTCTGGTACTCGGTCACACGCGTCTCGAAGAAGTTGCGCTCCTTCTTCATGTCGATCATCTCGCTCATCCACGGGAATGGATTCTCTTCCTGCGGGAACAGCGGCTCGAGGCCGATCTGCACCGAGCGGCGGTTGGCGATGAAACGCAGGTAGCCCTTGAACATCGATGCGTTCAGGCCCAGCACGCCGCGCGGCATGGTGTCTTCGGCGTACGCGTACTCGAGGTCGACCGCCTTCAGGAACAGGCCCTTGATCTCTTCGCGGAAGGCCGGCGTCCACAGCAGCGGGTTTTCCATCTTGATCGTGTTGATCAGGTCGATGCCAAAATTGCAGTGCATCGACTCGTCGCGCAGGATGTACTGGTACTGCTCGGCAGCGCCCATCATCTTGTTCTGGCGGCCCAGCGCCAGGATCTGGGTGAAGCCGACGTAGAAGAACAGGCCTTCCATCAGGCAGGCGAACACGATCAGCGACTTGAGCAGGGTCTGGTCGGACTCGACGGTACCGGTCTTGAACTCGGGATCGGTCAGTGTGTTGATGAACGGGATCAGGAACTCGTCCTTGTCGCGGATCGACTTGACTTCGTTGTACGCGTTGAAGATCTCCGACTCGTCCAGGCCGAGCGACTCGACGATGTACTGGTAGGCGTGGGTGTGGATCGCCTCTTCGAAGGCCTGGCGCAGCAGGTACTGGCGGCATTCCGGCGCCGTGATGTGGCGGTAGGTGCCCAGCACGATGTTGTTGGCGGCCAGCGAATCGGCGGTGACGAAGAAGCCGAGGTTGCGCTTGACGAGGCGGCGCTCGTCTTCGGTCAGCCCGTTCGGGTTCTTCCACAGCTCGATGTCGCGCTGCATGTTTACTTCCTGCGGCATCCAGTGGTTGGCGCAGCCGGCCAGGTACTTGTCCCAGGCCCACTTGTACTTGAACGGCACCAGCTGGTTGACGTCGGTCTTGCCGTTGATGATGCGCTTGTCGTCCGCGTTGACGCGCTTGGCGACCGCCTCGGCAGCAGCCGGCGCTTCAGCGGCGCCCTGCGGCATGCGTGGCGCCTGGTTGGTGTCTTCGTCCCATGACAACATAGTGGATTCTTCCTTGTATATATGTGTTGTACTAAAAACCGTCATTCCCGCGGAGGCGGGAATCCATGCTGAACATATTCAGTATAGGCTCCTGCCTTCGCAGGAGGTCGGTCCTGCCGGTGGCAGGACCGACGGTGTAACTATTTTGGTGTTACTGGCAGGCTTCGCATTCCTCGAAACCGTCGTCGCCTGGACGCAGGTAGCAGGCCGCGCCGTCTTCCACCGCCGCCGGCGCCGCAGCCACCGGGGCCGCAGCCGCTTGCGCGCTGGCCGACATGCCGCCGTCCACCGCCACCGCATTCAGCGCGCCGGTCTTGGACGTCGACTTCTCCATGTGCGTCGCCGCGATGGTGCGCAGGTAGTAGGTCGTCTTCAGGCCGCGCAGCCAGGCCAGCTTGTAGGTCTCGTCGAGCTTCTTGCCCGAGGCGCCGGCCATGTAGATGTTCAGCGACTGCGCCTGGTCGATCCACTTCTGGCGGCGCGATGCGGCTTCCACCAGCCAGCTTGGCGACACTTCGAAAGCGGTGGCGTATATCTCGCGCAGGTCCTGCGGAATGCGGTCGATCTTGGCCAGCGAGCCGTCGAAGTACTTCAGGTCGGCGATCATCACTTCGTCCCACAGGTCGCGGGCCTTCAGGTCACGCACCAGGTAGGCGTTGATTTCGGTGAATTCGCCCGACAGGTTCGATTTCACATACAGGTTCTGGAAGGTCGGCTCGATGCAGGCCGACACGCCGATGATGTTCGAAATGGTCGCGGTCGGAGCGATCGCCACGCAGTTCGAGTTACGCATGCCGAACTGCTTGATACGCTCGCGCACCGGGGTCCAGTCCATCGCCGACGACGAGTCGACTTCCAGGTAGCCGCCGCGCTCTTCTGCCAGCAACTTCACCGAATCCTGCGGCAAAATGCCGCGATCCCACAGTGAACCTTCGTACGACGCGTAACGGCCGCGCTCTTCGGCCAGCTCGGTCGAGGCCAGGTAGGCGTAGTAGCAGACCGCTTCCATCGAGGTGTCGGCGAATGCCACCGCTTCGTTCGAGGCGAACGGCACGCGCATCATGTGCAGGCAGTCCTGGAAGCCCATCACGCCCATGCCGACCGGACGGTGGCGCATGTTGGCGTTGCGTGCTTTTTCGACGGCGTAGTAGTTGATGTCGATGACGTTGTCGAGCATGCGCATTGCGGTGCGCACGGTTTTCTGCAGCTTGACGTGATCGAGCTTGCCCTCTTTCATATGGGCTGGCATGTTGACCGACCCGAGGTTGCAGACTGCGATTTCATCCGGGCCGGTGTTCAGGGTGATCTCGGTGCACAGGTTCGAGCTGTGGACCACGCCGATGTGCGACTGCGGCGAACGGATGTTGCATGGATCCTTGAAGGTGATCCATGGGTGGCCGGTTTCGAACAGCATCGACAGCATCTTGCGCCACAGGTCGAGGGCGGCGATCTTCTTGAAGACGCGCATTTCGCCGGCGGCGGCCTTGGCTTCGTAGCCCAGGTAAGCCGCTTCGAAGGCCTTGCCGACCTTGTCGTGCAGGTCAGGCGTCTCGGACGGCGAGAACAGGGTCCACTCGCCCTTTTCCATCACGCGCTTCATGAACATGTCCGGGATCCAGTTGGCGGTGTTCATGTCGTGGGTGCGGCGGCGATCGTCGCCGGTGTTCTTGCGCAGGTCGAGGAATTCCTCGATGTCCATGTGCCAGGTTTCCAGGTAGGCGCAGACCGCGCCCTTGCGCTTGCCGCCCTGGTTGACCGCGACGGCGGTGTCGTTGACCACTTTCAGGAACGGCACGACGCCCTGCGACTTGCCGTTGGTGCCCTTGATGTGGGCGCCGAGCGCGCGCACCGGGGTCCAGTCGTTACCCAGGCCGCCGGCGAACTTGGCCAGCAGCGCGTTTTCCTTGATCGCGTCGTAGATGCCTTCCAGGTCGTCCGAGACGGTGGTCAGGTAGCACGACGACAGCTGCGAACGCAGGGTGCCCGAGTTGAACAGGGTCGGGGTCGAGCTCATGAAGTCGAACGACGACAGCAGGTGGTAGAACTCGATGGCGCGCGCTTCGCGGTTTTCTTCGCGCAGCGACAGGCCCATCGCGACGCGCATGTAGAACGCCTGCGGCATCTCGATGCGGATATCGCGCACGTGCAGGAAGTAGCGGTCGTACAGGGTCTGCAGGCCGATGTAGCCGAACTGCAGGTCGCGGTCGGCGACCAGCGCCTTGGCCAGCTTGGCCAGGTCGTAATTGGCCAGTTCCGGGTCGAGCAGTTCGTTTTCGATGCCCTTGGCGATGTACTTCGGGAAGTACTCGACGTAGGCGGCTGCTGCCTTCGCCTGCGGCGTGTCCGTGCCGAAGACTTCCTTGCGGATCGTGTGAAGCAGGATGCGCGCGGTCACCTGCGAGTACGCAGGGTCCTTTTCCATCAGCGCGCGGGCGGCCAGGATGGCGGACTTGTGCAGCTCTTCGACCGGCACGCCGTCGTACAGGTTCTTGACCGTCTCGGCCAGGATGGCGTCGGCGTCGACGTGCTTTTCCAGGCCGACGCAGGCGGCGTTGATCAGGTCGCGGACCTGGTTCATGTCCAGAGGACGGCGCTCGCCGTTCTCCACCACGTGGATCTGCGGCGCGGCGATGTCGGCCTTGCCGCCGGCGGCTTCCTTGGCGGCGCGGCGCTCTTCCATGTGCTTGGCGCGATACAGCACGTAGCCGCGGGCGACGTCATGCTCGCCCGAGCGCATCAAAGCCAGTTCGACCTGGTCCTGCACGTCTTCGATATGGAAGGTGCCGCCGTTCGGATGGTGGCGCACCAGGGCGGCGACCACGTTCGCGGTCAGCTGCTCGACCAGTTCGCGGATGCGCGCCGATGCCGCGCCCTGCCCGCCATTCACGGCGAGGAAGGCCTTGGTCATCGCGATGGCGATCTTGGTCGGCTCGAAGGCGACGACGGCGCCGTTACGGCGGATGATGCGGTAATCGCCGCGCGCCGCGATGTCGGCCGCGCTGGCGTCGGCCGCGGGCGCCGTGGCACCTGGGGTGACGTGCAGGTTGGAAGAAGTGTCTTGTGATGTTTGCATTGAGGCTCCCCAGGTCGGCATGCAGTCGTGCTGCTGCCATTGTTATCAATTAGTCCGCTCGGTCAGCGGTCCGTCAACAAATTAAAAAGCAAAAGAATACCCATCCAACCGTTGCAGCCTGTTGGGCAAACGACGTTAAACATGGGTTGAAAACTCTGATTCGACACCGCCTCGCTGTAGCCGGCGGTGGTGAAACTGTGTCGGGGTTGAATCCCTCGGCACCACTATATCTAGTCATGAGCGTTAAGATGAGACTAATTGTAGTGCCTGACTCAATGCCACGCAATAACTTTCCAACACCATTAGACACTAAATATTTCGTTTAATTTCGGGTCAGGCCACTTGACATTTTTCAGCGCGGAAAGGATGCCGATTGGCCGGTGAGCGGTCACTAACATTGCCTCTTTTTGGGGCAGTTTTTCGGCCGATTTTCGGAGAGTATTGGAGAGCATTTCCCAGTCGAAATACGGTCCCGGGTCGGTCTTGCGGCCGGGCGCGACGTGCTCATGCCCCTGGATGCCCGCCAGCGGATAGCGCTCCAGCAGCGCGAGGGTCAGGGCGGCGACCGAATCATATTGCGCTGGCGAAAAAGCAACAAAATCCGAGCCCTCGATTTCGATGCCGACCGAAAAGTCGTTGCACTTGTCGCGGCCGTCGAATTGCGACACGCCGGCGTGCCAGGCGCGGTCGTTGCAGGACACGAACTGGATCACCCGGCCGTCGCGGCGCACCAGGAAGTGGGCCGACACCTCCAGCCCGCGCAGGTCGGCGAACGAGGCATCGGCGTGGAAGTCGACGCGGTTGGTAAACAAGTCGGCGATGTGCGGGCCGCCGAACTTCCCGGCCGGCAGGCTGATATTGTGCAGCACCAGCAGGTCGACCTGGGCGCCGGCCGGGCGTGCGTCGCAATTGGGCGACTCGTAGCGCGCCGCCTGCGGGCACCAGCCGTCGGCGCCGATTTTCATGGCGCCGCCCAAGGGCTGGGGTCAGGTCCGCCGGACCTGACCCCGGGGTTGTCGGCGCCGCGGGATATATCCGACTTCATTGTTCCGGCTCCTGGATATCGAGCTTTTGCATCTGGTAGCGCAGCTGACGGAAGCTGATGCCGAGCAGCTGCGCGGCCTGGGTGCGGTTGAACTGGGTCTGGGCCAGCGCGCGCAGGATGATGTCGCGCTCGACCTGGGCCAGGTAGCCCGGCAGGTCGCTCGGCAAATCGCTCGTTGCCGCCGCTGGCGCGGGTTCGGGCGCTGCCGCGTGCGCCGGCACGGGCGCAGGAGCCGGCGCGGCTTCGGCCACGCGCGCGCTTTTCAGCGACAGGTCGCCCACCTCGATCACGCCGTCGTTGGCAAACGCCAGCGCGCGTTCGAGCACGTTTTCCAGTTCGCGCACATTGCCCGGGAAGGAGTAGGCGCTCAGGGCGTCCAGCACGCCGGCGCCCAGCACCGCCTTCTGCCCCGGCCCGGCCAGGCGCGCGAGGATGCCGTCGGTCAGCACGGCCAGGTCGCCCATGCGCTCGCGCAGCGGCGGCAAGGTCAGCTCGATCACGTTCAGGCGGTAGAACAAATCCTGCCGGAACTCGCCGCGCTCGACGCACTTGGCCAGGTCCTTGTGGGTGGCGCTGATGATGCGCACATCGACCGGCTCTTCCGCCGTCGCGCCGATCTTGCGCACGCGCCGCTCCTGGATCGCGCGCAGCAGCTTGACCTGCATCGCCAGCGGCAGGTCGGCCACTTCGTCGAGCATCAGGGTGCCGCCGTTGGCCGCCTGGAAGAAGCCGTCGCGCTCGTCGGCCGCGCCGGTGAAGGCGCCCTTGCGGTAACCGAAGAACTCCGCTTCCATCAGCTGCTCGGGAATCGCGCCGCAGTTGACTGCGATGAAGGGGCGCGCCGCGCGCGAACTTTGCGCGTGGATCTCGCGCGCCGCCAGTTCCTTGCCGCTGCCCGACTCGCCGGAGATGGCGATCGGCGCCATCGAGCGCGCCAGCCGGCCGATCTGGGCGCGCAGGCCCTGCATCGCCGGCGAGTCGCCGATCAGGCGGCTGGCCGTTGCGGCATCGGCGGCGGGCGCGCCGGCCGCCGGCGCCAGGCGCAGGGCCGAGCGCACCATCACGCGCAGGTCTTCCAGCACCACCGGCTTGGAAACGTAATCGAAGGCGCCGGCTTTCAATGCGATCACCGCGTTGTCGGCGCTGCCGTAGGCGGTGATCACGGCGATCGGCGTGCCCTTGCCGCTGGCCGCCACTTCGCGCACCAGTTCCAGGCCAAGGCCGTCGGGCAGGCGCATGTCGGTCAGCACCAGCGCGTAATCGTTGGCGGCGAACAGCGCGCGCGCCGCGCGCAGGTTTTCGGCGCTGTCGACGTCGAGGCCCATCTTTGCCAGCGTGATGTCGAGCAGTTCGCGCAGGTCGGCTTCATCGTCGACGACCAGGATGCGGGGTGAACTCATGGATGCCTTTCCGTTACAGGGAGTGCTGCTGCGCGAACGTGATGACGAACCGGCCGGTCGGCTTGCGCAGGCCGTAGGTGCCGGAATCGATGCGGTATTCATAATCGAGCATGGCTCCGTTGTTCAGGCACAGCTCGCGCGCCAGGTACAGGCCCAGGCCCGTGCCCTTGCTGGACGTGGTGTAGAACGGCTCGAACAGGTGGGCGCGCACTTCGGGCGTGATGCCGGGGCCGTCGTCCTGCACGTGCAGCTCCTGGCGGCCCGACGGATCGCCCACCACCGACAGCCGGATCGAGCCGGGCGTGCCGCTGGCGTAGCGGATCGCGTTGGTCAGCAGGTTGACCACCACTTCACGCAGGTGCAGCGGGTCGAAGCGCACCGGCGCCTGGCCGGCGCCGCGCACCGCGATCATGCCTTCGGCCAGTGCGTGGGTCTCCTGGAACTCGGCGCCGATCTCGCCGAGGAAGGCATCCAGCGCCAGCGGCTCGTTGTGCGGCTGCACCTTGCGCGACAGCTGCAGGATGTCCTCGACCATGCGGTTCACCCGCGCCACGTTGTCGCCGACGATCTTCAGCAGGCGCGCGTGCGAGGGCTCGGACAGGTCCTCGGCCAGCAGCGAGGTGGCGTGGCCGATCGCCGACAAGGGATTCCTCACCTCGTGCGCGATGCTGGCGGTCAGGCGTCCCATCGACGCCAGCTTGAGCTGCTGCGCCTGGTTTTCGATCGCGGTCACGTCCTGCAGGAAGATGACGAAGCGGTCGGCCGCGCCGTCCGGCGTCTCGACGCGCGCGAAACGCAGCTGCAGGTGGGCGCCCAGGTCCGGCCGCGCGCCATGCAGGGCGCCGCCGTCCTGGCCCGGCTTGATGGTGACGAAGGCGCCGCTGCCCTCGCCCGCCGGCAGCGCCATCCAGGCGGTGAAGGCGTCCCAGATGGGCGCGAGCGGCGCCTCTGCGGCCAGCACGAAATCGGCGCCCTCGCCGGCCAGCGCCAGCATGCGCTGGGCCGCGGGATTGCTGGTGAAGACCCGACCGTCGGCGCCCACCACCAGGATGCCGTCGCCGACGTCGGCCATCACGATGCGGTTGATCGCCTGCTGGATCTTCAGGTCGGCGCCGTGCCGCGCCGCCAGTTCCTCCTGGCCGATCAGCTTTTTGGCCAGCCGGCTCAAGAGCAGCACCACCGAGAACAGCGCGGCGCCGTACACGCCCGATTGCAGCAGCGGCGCGTCGCCGCCGAGCAGCGTGTCCCAGAAGCTGCCGCCGACCAGGAACAGGGTCACCAGCGCCGCCGCGAACAGCGCCATCAGCAGCGGCGCCAGGATCGCCGCGCCGGCCAGCGGGAACAGGTACAGGATGGCCAGGCCGCTGCGCATGCCGCCGGCGCCGGTGTACAGCAGCGAAATGACGATCAGGTCGAGCGCCAGCTGGGCGCCGAGCTGGTACAGGAAGCGGCGCCGCCAATAGATGGTCAGCAGGCCGAACAGCGCGGCGCAAACCAGGTAGGCCATGCAGGTTTCGGCGTACAGGTGGGCGTCGCGCGGTCCCTTGCTGTCGAAGCTCACGTACAGCAGCAGCACGATCGCGATGACGACGCGGGTGGCGTTCAGCGTTTGCAGCGAGCGCCAGAAGGTTTCGCGCGATTCGGCCGACAGCGATTTACTGCGCACCATCTGCGCTACTTCGACGGCAGCCGGACGTGGCCCGGACTGCAGTAGTCGCGGCCGTCGGCGTGCACCGCTTCGGAGGCGGGGAAGTAGATGCCGCAGTGGGCGCAGCAGGCCATCGGCTCGCTGGCGCCTTCGCGCGGCAGGTGGTCCGAGCGGCGCGCGTCCGGTCCCTTCATCGTGGACGAACGCAGCTTGCTGCGGATGGCGAACACCACCAGCACGGCCAGCGCGAGCCAGAACAACAGGCGGCTCATGCGACCGCCCGGTGCAGCAGGACTTCGAGCACGAAGCGGCTGCCGACGTAGGCCAGCACCAGCGTGGCGAAGCCGGCCAGCGTGAAGCGCAGCGCGGTCTTGCCGCGCCAGCCCTTCCAGCGGCGCCCGGCCAGCAGCGCGGCGAACAGGATCCAGGACAGCAGCGCGAAGATGGTCTTGTGGTCCCACTTCAGCACGGCGCCGAACAGCTGTTCGGAGAACACTATGCCCGACAGGACGGTGAGGCTGAGCAGGACGAAGCCGATGCCGATCAGGCGGAACAGCAGTTTTTCCATCGTCAGCAGGGCCGGCAGCTGGTCGAGGGCGCCGCCGAGCCAGCCGGCGCCGGGCGCGCGGGTGTGCAGGCGCGACTCCTGCAGCGCCATCAGCACTGCGTGGAAGGCGGCGATGGTCAGGGTGCTGTAGGCCAGGATGGCGACGGCGATGTGCCAGCCGAAGGCGGGCGACTGGCCCTGCAGCTGGAACACGCTGCCGGGCCAGACGGCGGGCAGCGCGGCGGCAAGCGCGGCGCACGGCATCACCAGGCGGCGCAGGCCGTCGAGGGCGAAGTTGCGGTTTTCCAGCCAGTAGGCGGCGACCGATACCCACAGGGCGGCCGACAGCATGATGGCGAAGCCGACGCGCAGGCCGCCGGGCGCGCGCATGTCGCCCCACAGCGCCGCGCCGTGCAGCAGCCAGGCGACGGCGGTGACGGCCGAAATCAGCGCGCCTTGCCGGACCGGCAAGAAGGCGCATACGGCGTAGGCCAGTGCGGAGGCGAAGAAGAAGGTGGTCTGCATTACTCGAAGTTTACACCATCGGAACGGGCCGGGTGCCGTACCTGCGAAGGCAGGTACGACACCCTTGAAAATCAATCGACCGCCGCCATGCGCAGCTCGTCATGGTGATGGCGCTGCTGCTCTTCCATCACCAGCTGCCCCAGTTCGCGCTTGAGCGCATTGAACTCGGGCGAGGCCGGATCGCGCTCGCGCGGCAGGTCGACGATGATGTCGCGCTTGACCATGCCGGGCCGGTAAGTCATCACGACGATCCGGTCCGCCAGGTAAATCGCTTCCTCGATCGAGTGGGTGACGAACAGGATGGTCTTTTTCAGCTCGGCCCAGATGCGCAGCAGTTCGTCCTGCAGGTTGCGCCGGGTCAGCGCGTCGAGCGCGCCGAACGGCTCGTCCATCAGCATGATCGGCGAGTCCAGCGCCAGCACCCGGGCGATTGCCACGCGCTGGCGCATGCCGCCCGACAGGTCTTTCGGGAAGCGCGTGCGGAAGTCCGACAGCGACAGCATCGCCAGCAGGCCGTCGACGCGCCGGCGGATCTCGGCTTTCGCCATGCCCTTGATCTCCAGCCCGAAGCCGACGTTGTCCTCCACCGTCATCCACGGGAACAGCGCGTACTCCTGGAACACCATGCCGCGGTCGGGACCCGGCTCGGTAACCGGCTTGCCGTCGGCGGTGATGCTGCCGGAAGTGGGCAGCGAGAAGCCGGCCACCGCGTTCAGCAGGGTCGACTTGCCGCAGCCGGAAGGCCCCAGCAGGCAGGTGAACTGCCCGCGCGGGATCTCGAGGTTGATGTCCTTGAGCGCGACCAGCTCGCGCTCGCCGGTCTGGAAGATCTTGTTGACGCCGGATATGACGATATGGGTGTCGCTCATCTTAGGTTTCCAGGCCGCGGTGCCAGCGCAGCAGATGGTTGTTCAGGCGGTTCATGCCGACGTCGATCGCCAGGCCCCACAGGCCGATGGTGATCATGCCGGCGATGATCTTGTCGGACCAGAAGTACTCGCGTGCTTCGAGGATGCGGAAACCAAGGCCGTTGTTCACCGCGATCATCTCGGAGACGATGACGACGATGAAGGCGGTGCCGATGCCGATCCGCACGCCGGCCAGAATGTACGGCACGGCCGCCGGCAGGATCACCCGCAGGAACATGGTGCGCTGGCTGGCGCCCAGGTTGCGCGCGGCGCGCAGGTAGATGCTGTCGACCTGGCGCACGCCGGCGATGGTGTTCATCAGCACCGGGAAGAAGGCGCCGAGCACGATCAGGAACACGGCCGGCGGATTGCCCAGCCCGAACCACAGGATCGACAGCGGGATGTAGGCGATCGGCGGGATCGGCCGCAGCAGCTGGAACAGCGGGTTGAACCACGCGTACACGCGCGGACTGGCCCCCATCGCCAGGCCGATCGGCAGCGCCAGCCCGGCGCCGAGGAAGAAGCCGACCAGCACGCGGTACATGCTGCCGATCGAGTCGATGATCAGCTCACCGGAGAACATCCACGCCAGCCGGCTGCTGCCTTCGACGTACGGCTGCATCGGCAGCAGGTAGGCGATCCACTTCTCGACCACCGCGAGCGGCGACGGCAACACCTGGGGATTGACCCAGCCGAGCATCGCGACCGCCTGCCATACCGCGATGATCAGGGCCGGCACCACCAGCCCGATCCCGACTCCCTGCAATTTCCCTTTCGTCATCAAAGCGGCCTCTTACTTGACGTTCAGGCTTTTCTTGGCCGCGTTCAGCAGGTCGGTCTTGACCCACTCCGTCGCGACGGGCGGCTTGGCCATGCGGCCGACGCCGGTTTTTACCATGATGTCGGTGGTGACCTGGATGTGCTCCGGCGTCACGTCATAGGTGTACTCGGCGTTGCCCATCGCGTCGTTGAAATCGTCGGTCGTGATCTGGCCTTTGAACACGGTCTCGCGCACGTACTTCTCGGCCAGCGCCTTGTTGTCGATAAAGGTCTTGGTCGCTTCGACGAAGCAGCGCATGAACTTTTCGGCCACTGGGCGCTTCTCCTTATAGAACTTCTCGGTCATCACCATGGTGCGCACCGGCTCGCCGATCGGCGTGTCGTACGGCTTGATCACCTCGGCGCCAAAATTCTTGTTGATCGCCTGCGAGGACTGCGGCTCGGACTGCATCATGGCGTCGATGTTCTTGCCCAGCAGCGCAGCGTTCAGGTCGGGATACGACAGGTAGATCAGCTGGACATCCTTGCCGGGCGCGCTGTCGGCGGTCAGGCCGTGCTTTTGCAGCTCGGCCATCAGCAGCACTTCCTGGATCGCGCCGCGCGTGACGCCGACTTTCTTGCCCTTCAGGTCCTTGACGGTCTTGATGTTCAGCTCGGGACGGGCGACCAGGCGCGCGCCGCCTTTGGCGAAGCCGGCGACGACGAAAATCGGGGCGCCGCTGGCGCGGCCGGAGATGGCCGCTTCCGAGGCGGTGGTGGCGACGTCGAGTTCGCCGGCGATCACCGCCTGCATGGCGTCGAGGCCCTTGGCGAAAATCTTCTCTTCGATCTTGATCCCGCACTTCGGCGCGATTTCCTTCATGTACGACACCGCGCCGTAGTGGGCGAATTTCAGGTTGCCGAGCCGAACCACTTCCTGCGCCTGGGCGCCGCCCGCCACCAGCATTGCCGCGATTGCGATGGTCTTGCAGAACATCTTGCTAGTCATGCCTGTCTCCCTAAGTAGTTGCTGATCAAGAATTGTTTGGCTAGATCATAGCAAGCTGTTGCCATTCGAGACAGGCTTTTTAACGATGTTGACTACTCGCCGTTCAGGTAATGCGCGTAGATGGCGTCGTAGCGCCCGGTCTTGCGCAGCCAGGCCAGGCCGGCGTTGAAGTCGTCGCGCACGGCGGCGTCGCGGAACACCGGGCGGTAGTGGCGCGGGTTGGCGCGCGGCAGCGGGTGCTCTTGCACCGCCGGCATGTGGAAGGCGGGATCGCGCCGTTCGAGCTGGCGCGCGTAGTAGGTAAAGATGGTGCGGTCGCTGACCACCACGTCGTAGCGGCCCATCGCCAGCAACTGCGGCTGCGACTGCTGGTTATTGCGCTCGACATAGTGCTCGTTGCGGTCGAGCTTGCTGAACCACTCGGGATAGCGGCTGGAGGCGCCGACGAACGACATCACCCAGCGCAGCTTCAGGTCGGACGGCGTCCGGATCGACAGCCGGCGCCTGGCCAGCGTATACAGGAAGTTGTCGTAAATGACGGGCGGATCGCCGTACACGCCGCCGGCGGCGCGCATGTCCTGGCCGACGTCGAACATGATCGCGTCGCTCTTGCGGGACAGGAAAGACACCGGCACCCGTCCCATCGGCATGAAGACCGGCCGCAGCACGTGGCCGCGCCAGGCCAGCGCCTCGCGCACGATGTCGACTTCGATGCCCGATTGCGTCGCCACTAATATATAAGGCGGCAGATTGTCGCCGAACGCCATGCGCACGGTCGCCGCGCCGGCCGGGGCGCACAGCAACAGCAGCAGGATCAGGGGAATCATCGGCATAAATGCTTTAGTGCAATTTCCAACCCCGGATGGTAGCAGCATCCGGCCTGCCGGCGCGCCGCTATGAGGTAAAATGCCACACAAACCGCCCGGCCGGACCGGGCCAATCCATGTTTTCACCAGGTTCGCCATGCTAGATAACTTAACCCAACGCCTTGCCAAGGTCGTCAAGACCATGCGCGGTGAGGCTCGCCTGACCGAAGCCAACACCGCCGAGATGCTGCGCGAAGTGCGCCTGGCGCTGCTCGAGGCCGACGTCGCCCTGCCGGCGGTGCGCGAATTCATCGGCAAGGTCAAGGAAAAGGCGCTCGGCGAAGAAGTGCTCGCCTCGCTCTCGCCAGGCCAGGCGCTGGTCGGCGTGGTGCAGCGCGAACTGGGCGCGCTGATGGGCGCCGACCTTGGCCCGGAGGCCTCGCAGCTGAGCTTTGCGCAGCAGCCGCCGGCGATCATCCTGATGGCCGGCCTGCAGGGCGTGGGTAAGACCACCACCGTCGGCAAGCTCGCCAAGTACCTGCGCGAAGAGAAAAAGAAGAAAGTGCTGACCGTCTCGGCCGACGTCTACCGTCCGGCCGCGATCGCCCAGCTCGAATCGGTGACCAGGCAGGTCGGCGCCGATTTCTTCCCGTCGTCTGCCACCGACAAGCCGGTCGACATCGCCCGCGCGGCGCTCGACTGGGCCAGGAAGCACTATCACGACGTGCTGATCATCGACACCGCGGGCCGCCTCGGCATCGACGAAGCGATGATGCAGGAAATTTCCGCGGTGCATGCGGCGGTCAAGCCGATCGAGACCCTGTTCGTGGTCGACGCGATGCTGGGCCAGGATGCGATCAACACCGCCAAGGCCTTCAACGACGCGCTGCCGCTGACCGGCATCGTGCTCACCAAGCTGGACGGCGACTCGCGCGGCGGCGCGGCGCTGTCGGTGCGCCACATCACCGGCAAGCCGATCAAGTTCGCCGGCGTGTCCGAGAAACTCGACGGGCTCGAAGCGTTCGACGCCCAGCGCATGGCCAACCGCATCCTCGGCATGGGCGACATCCTGGCGCTGGTCGAAGAAGCGCGCAAGGGCGTCGACAGCAAGGCGGCGGCCGACCTGGCCAACAAGATCAAGGTCGGCGGCAAGTTCGACATGAACGACTTCAAGGCCCAGCTGGGCCAGATGAAGAAGATGGGCGGCATGGCCAGCCTGCTCGACAAGCTGCCGGCCCAGTTCCAGCAGGCCGCCGGCGGCGCCAACATGGACCAGGCCGACAAGCAGGTGCGGCGCATGTGCGGCATCATCGACTCGATGACGCCACAGGAGCGCGCCAAGCCGGAGCTGATCAAGGCGACCCGCAAGCGCCGCATCGCGGCCGGCGCCGGCGTCCAGGTGCAGGAAGTGAACCGCATGCTGGCGCAGTACGAGCAGATGAACACGATGATGAAAAAGTTCAAGGGCGGCGGCATGATGAAGATGATGCGCGGCATGAAAGGCATGATGCCGGGCCTGCGTTAAGGCGCCCGGCGCGCTGCCAAAACCGGCTGACGGAACGCTTCCGCAGCCGGTTTTTTTATGCAAATTCGCCGGGCAAGCGCCCGGGCGGCGCCATAACGGCGATTTTCGTTAGTTTCCGCACGAAAAAAATCGAAAAAGACTTGCAACAACAGTAAAAGCCCACCAATATAAGCCGTGCGATCAATTGCGCAATTTCCCATTGTGTTTGTTTAGGAGGCTCGAAGATGGCAACAGCCAAAAAAACCCCAGCAGCAGCTCCAGCAAAGAAAGCAGCAGCCAAGCCAGCGGCCAAGCCGGCGGCGAAGAAAGCAGCAGCTCCAGCAAAGGCAGCTCCAAAAGCCGCCGCAGCCAAAAAGCCAGCAGCACCACGCAAGCCTAACGCCGCCTTCATGAAGGCGATGACCCCGTCGACGACGCTGGCCGCAGTAGTGGGCGCCACTCCGCTGCCACGCACCGAAGTGACCAAAAAGGTGTGGGACTATATCAAGAAGCTCGACCTGCAAGATGCAGCAAACCGTCGCATGATCAATGCCGACGACAAGCTGAAAGCCGTATTTGGCGGCAAGGCACAAGTTTCGATGTTCGAAATGACCAAGCTCATTTCGGATCACCTGAAATAAGAACATCCAGGCCGTAACGGCTGAAATGGAAAAAGCCCCGGTTTCAAAACCGGGGCTTTTGTTTTTATGCAGCGCGCGCGCAAAATTAATAACTTGTCTATAACATTGGGCGCACCGGCGTTGGCTCACCTCCGAGATCATCGCTCACATTCGCGCGTTCTTTCGGCTCCCCCGTCGCGCGCCGCGCCGCCATCCAGCGCTCGGATCCCATTCGACCCTGCAGAAGTCCCGGTATATAAATATCAGCATTAATCTTCGGAAAGGAAACCCCGAAACCTGATGGGCTGATCTCAGCGGTCGCCAAGTCCTCCGGACGAGCGTCCTCAAACCCCTGCGCGTCGGAGGGCGAGAACGACACATCAATGCGGGATGACAGCGAAATAACGATGCGATGCGCGACGCTATCGTAGCGCACAGCAATGGCAGCTGGCCATATGGCTTGCATCAATTCTCCGCGTCGCGTCGCCGCTTCGAACTCGACGTCAGAAATGCCCATTAATGTCCCCTCCAGTGCATCGATCTCGCCCCAAATCCGTATCAAATCCTTGCGCGGAAATCTGTGTTGAGTCCTCACTATAGACGGACCATTCGGGCAATTCAACTCGAACACGGCTTCAATACCCTTGCCAACCACGTGGACGTGCGCAGGCTGGTGATCGTTGTAGTAGATCACGACACGGAATCCGAATAAATTCAACACGTCGGGCATCGCATCCCACCCTAGCCGGGTGGCGACGGATCACTTTGAGCGCAGACAGGGGCGAAGCGAAAATGGGGTCGAGTCCCCAGGAGCAACGGGGACGCCTAATCACCGGCTCTCAGATGGCGACGACAAAGGGTCTGCCCATGGGTCAGGCCCAGGTGTGCTGAGTCGCATCACATTTCCCATTTCTTCCACGCGGCCAGCACGGCGTTCGGGTACTCGGGTCGCCCGCGGCTGCCGTTGTAGCGCCCCAGCGCCAGGTACAGGCTGCCCGCTTCCATGTCGATGTACATGCGCAGGATCGCGCAGCCGTAGCGCAGGTTGGTCTGCATGTGGAACAGCTTCTTGCGGTCGCTGTCGCCGATCACGTTGGTCCAGAACGGCATCACCTGCATGTAGCCGCGCGCGCCCACCATCGACACCGCGTACTTGCGGTACGCCGACTCGACCTGGATCAGTCCCAGCACCAGCCCCGGATCGAGTCCGGCCCGCGTCGCTTCATACCACGCGGTTTCCAGAAACTCGGTGCGCGACTGCGCGTCCGGCAACTTGCGCTTGAGCCGCTCGGACATCACCGCCAGCCACTGCTGGTAGCGCTGCCTGGCCGCCTCGTCGCGGAACACCGGCTGCGGCGGACGCGCATCCTTGATGGCGTTCGCCAGCGCCAGCTTGACCGAGACGGCCAGCGCTTCTTCCTTCTGGTTGCCGGCGTGCGCCATCGCGCCGCAGGCCAGGCCGGCCGCGAGCAGCCCGCGCGCCAGCCATGTCACGGCAGTTCTCACTGGGCCAGCTTGCCCTTGATGAACTCGACCATGCCGGCCACCGGCACCGCCGTCGCCTCCGCATCGCGGCGACCCTGGTACTCGAGGTTGCCTTCCTTGAGGCCGCGCTCGCCGATCACCACGCGGTGCGGCACGCCGATCAGCTCCCAGTCGGCGAACATGGCGCCCGGACGCAGCCCGCGGTCGTCGACGATCACGTCCACGCCCGCCGCCTGCAGGTCGGCGTACAGCTTCTCGACTTCGGCCTTGACCATCTCGCTGCGGTCCATGCCCATCGGGCACAGCACCAGCTCGAACGGCGCAATGGCGGTCGGCCAGATGATGCCCTTGTCGTCGAAGTTCTGCTCGATCGCCGCGCCCAGGATGCGGGTCACGCCGATGCCGTAGCAGCCCATCTGCAGCGGCGCCGGCTTGCCGTTTTCGTCGAGGAAGGTGGCCTTCATGCTTTCCGAGTAGGCGGTGCCCAGCTGGAACACGTGGCCCACTTCGATGCCGCGCTCGATCGCCAGCACGCCCTTGCCGTCCGGCGAGGCGTCGCCTTCGATCACATTGCGCAGGTCGGCCACGATCGGCTCGGCGATGTCGCGGCCCCAGTTGGCGCCGGTGTAGTGGAAGCCTTCTTCATTGGCGCCGCAGACGAAATCGGCCATGTTGGCGACCGTGCGGTCGGCCACGACCTTGACCGGCTGCCTGGTGCCGATCGGCCCCAGGTAGCCCGGGATGGTGCCGTAGCACTCGAGGATCTCGGCTTCGGTGGCGAAACGGTGGGTCGCCAGGCCCGGCACCTTGGCCACCTTGACTTCGTTCAGCTCGTGGTCGCCGCGCAGCAGCAGCATCCAGTTTTCCTTGACCTGCTTGCCGTCGACTTCTTTTTCGACGGTCAGCGCGATGGTTTTCACCGTCTGCGCCAGGTCCAGGTTCAGCAGCCTGGCGACCTGCTCGCACTTGACGGTGCCGGGGGTCGAGGTCTTGGTCAGCGCCTGCGCGCCGGCCGGACGGCTTGCGGCCAGCGCCATCGCTTCGGCCGCTTCCATGTTGGCGGCGTAGTCCGAGGTCGGGCAGTAGACGATCGCGTCTTCGCCGGTGCTGGCGATGACGTGGAATTCATGCGAACCGGTGCCGCCGATGGCGCCGTTATCGGCGGCCACCGCGCGGAACTTCAGGCCGAAGCGCTGGAAAATCCTGGTGTAGGCGTCGAACATGACTTTGTACGAGGCCTGCATGCCGGCCAGGTCGCGGTCGAACGAGTAGGCGTCCTTCATGGTGAACTCGCGGCCGCGCATCAGGCCGAAGCGCGGACGGCGCTCGTCGCGGAACTTGGTCTGGATATGATAAAAATTCAGCGGCAGCTGGCGGTACGACTTGATTTCGGTGCGCACCACGTCGGTGATGACTTCCTCGGACGTCGGCTGGATCGCGTAGTCGCGGCCGTGGCGGTCTTTCACGCGCATCAGTTCCGGGCCCATCTTGTCCCAGCGGCCGGTTTCCTGCCACAGCTCGGCCGGCTGGACCAGCGGCATCAAGAGCTCGATCGCGCCGGCCTTGTTCATCTCGTCGCGGATGATCGCTTCAACCTTGCGGATCACCCGCAGGCCGGTCGGCATGTAGGTGTAGATGCCCGATCCGAGGCGCTTGATCATGCCCGCGCGCATCATGAGCTGGTGGCTGACGATCTCGGCGTCGGACGGCGCTTCTTTGAGGGTTGAAATAAAAAATCGGGAGGCGCGCATATCGATGAATTCTTTTTAAAAAGAGAGAGTTATAATCAACCTAATTTTAAAGGATTAGCTGGCCGATGCGTCCAATCTTTGTGCAAATGGGTCCGATTCTCCGGCTCCCGCCGTTTTCGCGCGTCGAAAACCAGGCGGGATCGGGCGTTGCCCGTCGGATTCGTATGTAAAAACAGAAGAAGCACGCGCTGGCAGAAAGTGTTGAGGTGAACCATGCTCGACCGTGAAGGGTTTCGGCCCAACGTCGGCATTATCCTGCTGAACGCCCAGAACGAGGTGTGGTGGGGGAAACGCGTGCGCGAGCACTCGTGGCAGTTCCCGCAAGGGGGCATCAAATATGGAGAAACGCCGGAGCAGGCCATGTACCGCGAGCTCGAGGAAGAAATCGGGCTGCGCCAGGAGCACGTCAAGATCGTGGGTCGGACCCGCGACTGGCTGCGCTATGAGGTGCCCGATCATTTCATCAAGCGTGAAATCCGCGGGCATTACCGTGGCCAGAAGCAGATCTGGTTCCTGCTGCGCATGGTCGCGCGCGACAACGACGTCAACTTGCGCCTAACCGACCATCCCGAGTTCGACGCCTGGCGCTGGCACGACTACTGGGTGCCGCTCGACGTGGTGATCGAGTTCAAGCGGGACGTGTACCAGCGCGCCCTGCAGGAGCTGTCGCGCTTCCTGACGTGGCCGGCCAATGGCGGGCACACGCACGAGCGGCGCCACACCGCGCGCTACCTGCGCCAGCCGCACGCGCCGCGCCAGGCGGCGCCGGCCGAACCGGCGCGCGCCGCCGAGCCGCAGCTGGTGCTGGCGCCAACCAAGGAGTAGCCCGCCAGGGAGCGCCGCGCCGGCGTCAAAAAAGGGGTCAGGTCCGCCGGACCTGACCCCGGGGTGAATGCCGAAGGCCGCTATAACCGTGTGATATTTTATTTATGCAAGCTTGATTTTTATGCAAAATGTTGCGTTAAAATCTTGCATGATTACAATATTCCGACGCCGGGCCCTCGCGCTCGCCTTCACCGCCCTCCTCTCCGCCCCCGCGATTGCGGCCGACCAGGCCGCCTGCAAATACGTCCAGATCGGCGAATTGCCGCTGCGTTATCTCGGCGCCAACTTCCAGCCTGCGATCGACGGCTTCATCAATGGCAAGCCGGCGCCGATGCTGATTGATACCGGCGCGAGCCGCACCATGATGACCAGCTACGCCGCAGACCGGCTCGACCTGCGCCAGTACGCGACCGGTGCCCATGCCGTCGGCATCGGCGGCGAAACGCGCCTGTACGGTGTCCGTGTCGACGACCTGCAGGTGGGACCCACCCATACCGGCAGGCGCAATCTCAACGTGATCGGCGAAATGGGAGCGGTGCCCGAATTCGACGCCATCGTTGGCGCCGACTTCCTGTTCCAGGCCGATATTGAATTCTCGCTGGCCGAAAAGCAGGTACGCTTTTTCCGTCCGCTCGATTGCAAGGACAGCCATCTCGCCTACTGGGGCGACGCGGTGGCAGTACCTTTCACCGGCAGCTTCGGCGATAGCCGCAACCAGGTGTTCGAGGTGGAGCTGAATGGCGTCAAGCTCGATGCCATCATCGACAGCGGCGCGTCGGCAAGCTTCGTGTTCATCAATGGCGCGCGCAAGGCCGGCGTGGACATCAACTCGGCCGGCACCATCAGGGCGGCTGGCGCGGTGGGCGTCGGCGCCGACAAGCTGGACCAGTGGCGCGCCGTATTCAAGACGCTGAAGATCGGCGGCGAGACCATCCGCGACGCCGAGCTGCACATCTCCGCCGATCCGAACACCGGGCGCCAGCACGCCGACGTGCTGCTCGGCTCCGACTTCCTGCGTTCGCACCGGGTGCTGTTTGCGATGAGCCAGCGGCGCCCGTACATCACTTATCTGGGCGGTGACATCTTCACGCGCGGCGCGGTGGCGATCGAGCCTTGGCTGCAGAAGGAGGCGGACCAGGGCAATCCGCACGCGCAGTACATCCTGGCCAACAAATACCGCGCCGGCAGCGGCGTGGCGCGCGATACCGCGGCGGCTTCGTCCTGGCTGCAAAAGGCGGCGCAACAAGGCCACCCGCGGGCCGCCTATATCGTCGGCCCGGCGTTGCTGCATGCCGGGAAATCGGCCGAGTCCGCCGCGCTGTTCGGCAACGTGCTGCGCCAGCATCCCGATGAAAGCCGCGCCGCGCTCTACCTGTTCCTCGCACAGCTGCAGGGCGGCGATCCGGCCGGCGCGGCGCGCGCGCTCGAGTCGCGCGTGGCCGCCGACAAGCGGCGCGAGTGGCCGGCGCCGGTGGCCGACTTCTTCCTCGGGCGGATCGACGAAGCCCAATTGGCCAGGCAAGCCGGCAAGGATTCGGCGCAAGCACGGGTTCGCACCTGCGACGCGAAGCTGATGATGTCCGAACTGGCCGGCGCCCAGGGCGAGAAGGACAAGGCCAAAACGCTCAGCGACGCATGGCGCGCCGAATGCGGGCGTCCGGCGCCGGGCGCCTAATTACCAGGAGCGCTTCCATATCGGTTACGAGGGCGGCGAAGTGTTCCCCAAGCCGCGGCAGCGGCCCGACTGAGCAGGCGTTACAATGGCGCTCCTGCCTTGCCCTGACCGCCTTTGCCATGTTCACACCCTCCTCCGACGACGTCCGCCGTTTTTTCTGCGAGACCTTCCGCAAGCAGCGCGCGGGCGAAATCCTCAGCCCGATGGAGGGGATCGCCGGCGACTGGATTGCGCTGCATCCGGAATACGCCGACACCTTGACCGACACCGAGGCGGCCCTGGCGCGCGACTACTCGGTCGAAGGCGGCGAGGCCAACCCCTTTTTGCACCTGTCGATGCACCTGTCGATTTCAGAACAGGCTTCGGTCGACCAGCCGCGCGGCATCCGCGACGCCATCAACGCGCTGACAGCGCGCCTCGGCCAGCACGACGCGCACCATCAGATCATGGAATGCCTCGGCGAGATGATCTGGAATTCGCAGCGCAACGGCGTGCCGCCGGATGCCGACGCGTATATCGAATGCGTGCGCAAGCGCGCCTCCCGCTAAGCCGCGGACGAAAAAAAAGGGGTCAGGTCCACCGGACCTGACCCCATCTTCATTGAGCGCTGAGAAATCAGCGGTGGCCGGTCGCCAGCGTCGACGGCAGGCTGCCCAGGTAGGCGGCGATGTCGGCGATGTCCTTGTCCGACAGCGGCTTGACCTGTCCGCTCATGATTGGGTTGTTGCGGCCATTGGCGCCGTCGCCGCGCTTGTAGGCGGTCAGCGCGTGCGCCAGGTAGTCCGGATGCTGCCCGGCCAGCTTCGGATAGCTCGGATCGACCGGCTTGTTGAAGTCGGCGCCATGGCAGGCCGCGCAGCTGTACTTCTTCACCAGCGCTTCGCCGGAGGCGACATTGCCGCCCGCGGCAGCGTTGAACGACACCACGGCGGCGGCCAGCGCAATCATCAGTTTTTTCATTTGGCTGTCCTTATTTCTGCGTGGTCTGCGCGTAGAACGCGGCGATGTCGGCGATGTCCTGGTCGGACAGGCTGGCGGCGATGCCGCGCATCGACGGATGCTTGCGCTCGCCCTTCTTGTACGCGTTGAGCGCGCTCTCGATGTACTTGGCCGACTGGCCGCCGATCTTCGGCACCCGGTACACTTCCGGGAACGAGGCCTTGTATTCAGGGATGCCGTGGCAGCCGATACACATTTCTACCTTGGCAGCTGCAGCCTTGGGATTTCCGACGATGTCTGCCGCGGCGGCGACATTGGCGACGCCGGCGAGCACGAGAAGTGCGAAGATTTTTTTCATAGGTTGCAAAGGTAAAGAGTAATCGGGTGCTAGCGCAAAAGTTACAATTTAGTCTACCAGCACGCGATTCTAACTGAATGCCGTCAGGCAGTCCACATTCCGCGCTTGGCTTATACTCGATCCAATTCCATCATTTCCGGCTCCGACTCCATGCACGCTCAACATTTACCGCCGCCCCGTTTCGAAGGCACCGACAGCTATGTCGCCACCAGCGACCTGAAACTGGCGGTCAACGCCGCGCTGACCTTGCAGCGCCCCCTGCTGATCAAGGGCGAGCCGGGCACCGGCAAGACCATGCTGGCCGAGGAAGTGGCCGACGCGCTGGGCATGCCGCTGATGCAGTGGCACATCAAGTCGACCACCAAGGCGCAGCAGGGCCTGTACGAATACGACGCCGTCTCGCGCCTGCGCGACTCGCAGCTGGGCGACGAGCGCGTGCGCGACATCCACAACTACATCGTCAAGGGCGTGCTGTGGCAGGCGTTCACCGCGCCCGAGCCGGTGGTGCTGCTGATCGACGAAATCGACAAGGCCGACATCGAGTTCCCCAACGACCTGCTGCGCGAACTCGATCGCATGGAGTTCTACGTCTACGAGACGCGCGAGATGGTCGTCGCCCGCCACCGGCCGCTGGTGATCATCACCTCCAACAACGAGAAGGAGCTGCCGGACGCTTTCCTGCGCCGCTGCTTCTTTCACTACATCAAATTCCCCGACAAGGACACGATGGAGGCGATCGTCAAGGTCCACTATCCGACCCTGAAGCAGGAGTTGCTGGCGCAGGCGCTGCAAAGCTTCTACGAAGTGCGCGACGTCCCCGGCCTGAAGAAGAAGCCATCGACGTCCGAGTTCCTCGACTGGCTCAAGCTGCTGCTGGCCGAGGACATCGGACCGGAAGCGCTGCGGAGCAAGGACACCAAGTCGGTGGTGCCGCCGCTGCACGGCGCGCTGCTCAAAAACGAACAGGACGTGCACCTGTTCGAGCGCCTGGTCTACATGTCGCGCACCAACCGCTGACGCCATGATCCACGTCGTCCCCGTTACCCTCGAAGCGAACGGCGTGCGGCTCGAGCCGCTGGCGCCGCATCACGCCGGCGGCCTGCGCGCGGCAGCCAGCGACGGCGAGCTGTGGAAGCTGCGCATCACTTCCGTGCCCGAGCCGGACCAGGTCGACGCTTACATCGCCGCCGCCGGCGACATGCCGGGCCGGCTCGCGTTCGCCGTGCTCGAAGGCGACACCGTCATCGGCACCACCAGCTACCACGACATCGTGCCGGCGGTGGACCGGGTCGAAATCGGCTGGACCTGGTACGCGAAGAGCCGCCAGCGCAGCCACGTCAACAGCACCTGCAAGATGCTGCTGCTGTCGCACGCCTTCGACACGCTGGGCTGCGCGGTGGTCGGCCTGCGCACCGATAACTTCAACTACGCCTCGCAGGCGGCGATCGAGCGGCTCGGCGCCAAGAAGGACGGCGTGATCCGCCACCACCATCCGCGCCGCGACGGCACCGTGCGCGACACGGTCATGTACAGCATCGTGCGCGGCGAGTGGCCCGAAGTGCGCGAGCAGCTGGCCTACCGGCTGCAGAAGCACGGCTCATCATGCTGATCGATTTCTTCTTCACGTTGAAGGACGCCAGGATCCCGGTCACGATCAAGGAATTCCTGACCTTGCTCGAAGCGATGGAAAAGAACCTGGCCGGCCAGTCGATGGACGACTTCTACTACCTGGCGCGCATTGCGCTGGTCAAGGACGAGGCACACTTCGACAAGTTCGACCGCGCGTTCGCCCAGTACTTCAAGGGCGTCAGCGGCGCCTTCGAGGCGGGCAGCGCGATCCCGCTCGACTGGCTGCTCAAGCGCATGGAGCGCGAGCTGACGCCCGAGCAGAAGGCCGCGCTGGAGAAATTCGGCTACGACAAGCTGATGGACCGCCTGAATGAGCTGCTCAAGGAGCAGAAGGAGCGCCACCAGGGCGGCAGCAAGTGGATCGGCACCGGCGGCACTTCGCCGTTCGGCAATGGCGGCACCAACCCGGAAGGCATCCGCATCGGCGGCGCCGGCGGCAACCGGACCGCGGTCAAGGTGTGGGAGCAGCGCGCCTACAAGGATTACGACGCCGAGCGCGAACTGGGCACGCGCAACATCAAGGTCGCCCTGCGCCGGCTGCGCAAGTTCGCGCGCGAAGGCGCCGAAGAAGAACTGGCGCTGGACGCGACGATTCGCGCCACCGCCAGCAACGCTGGCTGGCTCGACATCAAGATGCAGCCCGAGCGCAAGAACAAGATCAAGGTGCTGATGCTTCTCGACGTGGGTGGCAGCATGGACGACCACATCGAGCGCACCGAGGAGCTGTTCTCGGCGGCCAGGACCGAATTCAAGAACATGGAGTTCTTCTACTTCCACAACTGCGTCTACGACTACCTGTGGAAGAACAACCGGCGCCGCAACGCCGAGCGCTTCCCGACCTGGGACATCCTGCGCAAGTACCCGCCGGACACCAAGCTGATCTTCGTCGGCGACGCGACCATGAGCCCGTACGAGGTGCTGGCGCCGGGCGGGTCGGTCGAGTACAACAACGAGGAAGCGGGCGCCGAATGGCTGGCGCGCTTCTGCAACGCCTTCCCCAAGTTCATCTGGCTCAATCCGGAGCCGGAAGGCGTGTGGCAGTACCGCCAGTCGATCTCGGTGATCAAGCAGATCATGAACAACCGCATGTTCCCGCTCACGATCGCCGGTTTGGAAAGCGGCATGCGCTTGCTGAGCAAATAAGCCCGCCGCACCAGCGAAGGCTGGTGCCCATGTTGAGCCGGCGAATTGGCGCATCATGTTCAGCATGGGTACCAGCCTTCGCTGGTACGACATTCGATACGTTATCGTTGTGGAAACGTGCCGCGTCCGCCCTGCCTCGTCTTGTAAAATCGGCCATCACCGACCCGCACAGGACACCCCATGCCCGACCTGCTGTCGATCCTGACCAGCTTGGCCTGGCCAGTGGCCATCGCATTGGCCTGGCTGGCCGGCGAATTCGGCCAGCGCTTCACCGGCCTGCCGCGCGTCACCTTCTACGGCCTGGTCGGCTTCGCGCTGGCCAGCGGCCAGATCGGCATCCTGCCGGTGCCCAACGGCGGCGCCGCGCTGGTGGCGGCCGATATCGCCTTCGGCCTGATGCTGTTCGAACTGGGCTACCGCATCAACCTGCGCTGGTTTCGCGCCAATCCGTGGCTCGGCGTGGCCAGCCTCGTCGAAGCCGGCGCCACCTTCATCGGCGTGCGCTGGATCGCCCTCGCCTTCGGCACCGAGCCGACCACCGCGCTGATGCTCGCCGCCCTGTCGATGGCCACCTCGCCGGCGACGGTGGTCCGCGTCGTCAACGAGCAGCGCGCCTCCGGCCAGGTCACCGAGCGGGTGATGCACCTGGCCGCGGTGAACTGCGTGCTGGCCGTCTTCGCCTTCAACCTGGTGGTCGGCTACTGGATGTTCCGCAGCACGGAAGACCTCGGCGAGGCCGCGTGGATCAGCTTCCGCTCGCTGGTGGTGTCCGGCCTGGCTGGCGCCTTCGCCGGCGTGGCAGTCTCCGCGCTGCTGCGCGCGCTGGGCAACCTGGCGCAGGACACCACCGTCGCCTTCGCGCTGTCGGTGATCCTGCTGGTCTCCGTCACCTACACCTTCCACCTGTCGCCGGTGGTCGCCGCCCTCGCCTTCGGCCTGACCGCGCGCCACCGCCGCGTCGCCTACGGCCAGGCCCAGCGCAGCTTCGGCGCGCTGGGCGACCTGCTCACCGTGCTGCTGTACGTGTACGCCGCGTCCCTGCTCGACTGGCGCATCGTCAGCGCCGGCCTGGTGCCCTCGCTGGCGATGGTGGCGGTGCGCCTGGTGACCAAGACAGCCGGCGTCGCGCTGTTCTCGCCGCTGTCCGGCATCTCGTGGCGCAAGGGCGCGCTGACCGGGCTGGGACTGGCGCCGCTGTCGATCTTCATCATCCTCGTGCTCGAACACGCGCGCGTGAACGGCGTCGCGCTGCCGGCGGCCGCGCAGGCGATGGCGGCGGTGAGCCTGCTGCTGGAACTGGGCGCGCCCGTCATCCTGCAGCGCGCCCTGGTATGGGCGCGCGAAACCCCGGAGGGCCAGCATGGCGCTTGAACCGTTTGCCAAATCGAATGCGCTGACCTTCGGCGTCGAACTTGAGCTGCAGTTGACCAGCCGGTCGGACTTCGACCTGACGCCGGCCAGCCCCGACCTGCTGCACCTGCTGGCGCAGAAGCCCTTCCCCGGCAACGTCACACCGGAGATCACCGAGAGCATGATCGAAATTAATTCGAGCGTGCAGACTCACCACGCGCCGCTGCTGGCCGAACTGCGGGCGATCCGCGACACGCTGGTCGCGGCGGCCGACAAGCTCAATATCGGCATCGGCGGCGGCGGCACCCACCCATTCCAGCACTGGTCCGAGCAGAAAATCTATCCCAAGCAGCGCTTCCAGGAGCTGTCGGTGCTGTACGGCTACCTGGCCAAGCAGTTCACCATCTTCGGCCAGCACGTGCACATCGGCTGCACCTCGGGCGACGATGCGCTGTTCCTGCTGCATTCGCTGTCGCGCTATGTGCCGCATTTCATCGCGCTGTCGGCGTCGTCGCCGTTCGTGCAGGGGCGCGACACGCTGTTCGATTCGGCGCGTCTGAATTCCGTGTTCGCGTTTCCGATGAGCGGGCGCGCGCCGTTCACGCTCAGCTGGGACGACTTCGGCAGCGGCTACTACGCCAAGATGGAAGCGACCGGCATCGTCAAGAGCATGAAGGACTTTTACTGGGACATCCGGCCGAAGCCCGAATACGGCACCATCGAGCTGAGGGTGTGCGACACGCCGCTGACGGTGGAACGGGCCGCCGCGCTGGCGGGCTACTTGCAGGCGCTGTGCCGGCACCTGCTGGAGCGGCGCGAAGCGGCGCCGTGCGAGGACGACTACCTGGTCTACAACTACAACCGCTTCCAGGCCTGCCGTTTCGGGCTCGATGGCGCGGTCACGCATCCAAAGACCTACCGGACGGTGGGGCTGCGCGAGGATATTTTGCAGACGCTGGCGGCGATGGCGCCGCATGCGGAGGCGCTGGGCGGCTCTGCGGCGCTGGCGCACCTGCGCGAAGTGGCGGAGACCGGCGGCGATGCGTCGTTCCTGCGGCAGCAGTATGAGGTGCACGGCGGCTGCGAAGGAATGGTCGACGAGGCGATCCGCATTTTCCGCGGCTGATCCGAGATGGGGTGAGGTCCGCTGGACCTGGCCCCAACTTCAAAAGCGCGTCTCGCGCGCGGCGCGCAGGAACTCGTCGAGGATCGGCGTGCAGTCGAGCAGCTCGCGTCCGCCGGCGCGGTGGAACTCGGGATGCCACTGCAGCCCCATGACGAAGTCGGCGCGCTGGTAGCGGATCGCTTCGATCACGCCGTCCGGATCCGACATTGCCTCGATCGCGATGTCGCGCCCCAGGTCCTTGACCGCCTGGTGGTGGATCGAATTGACCACCGGCCGCTTCTGGTCCGGGAACAGCCGCCCCAAGGTCGACCCTGGCGCGAACACGATCGCATGCTTGTGCGCGTCGTACTCGTCGTTCACGTGCGCCATCCCGTCCGGGAAATCGGAGACCACATCCTGGTACAAGGTGCCGCCGAAGGCCACGTTGATCAGCTGGCAGCCGCGGCATATCCCCAGCACCGGCTTGCCGGCGCCGACGAATTCATGCAGCAGCTCGAGCTCGTAGATGTCGCGCGCGCGGTCGCCGCTCCACTCGGGCCGCGTGGCCGTTTCCGAATACGTCTGCGGCGACACGTCCGCCCCGCCCTGCAGCACCAGCCCGTCGAGGTGGCGCGCGTAGTGGCGCAGGGTGATGTTGCTGGGGTGGAGGAGCCCGCTGGTGTTTACCGTTGGGACCATGAACACCAGCACGTCGCGCGACATCACCCACCGGGCGATCGACTCTTCGAGGTATTGCAGGTTTTTCGAGCGCAGGCCGGTGGCGCCGGGCTCGGGATGAAAGATCCGCGCCGACACGCCGATGCGCAGGGTGCGCCGCATGAAGCCGCGGCTGAAGCGGTCGCGCAGCGCGCGAAAGCGCGACGACAGCACGCGCCCGGCCAGCGCCAGCGGCGTGTCGCCGCGGCGCTGCCAGCGCGGCAAGTCGCCCGGCTCGCGGCGGTCCGGCGAACGGCCCGGCGCTTGATCAGGATCGGTCATCGTCCTCGCATGAAAAAGCGGGGTCAGGTCCGGCGGAGCCGACCCCATCTTGCTTACGGCAGCGACATCAGCTTCTTGATCGCCGAGTACAGGTGGCGGTCGGCCACCGGCTTGTCGAGCAGCCCGCGCACGCCGACCGCGCGCGCGCGCGGCGCGTCGTAGGCGAAGCTGCGTCCGACCAGGAAGACCACCGCGGTGCGCTCGGCCGCCGGCAAGCCCTTGACGTCGGCGCACAGCCGGTACGGGTCCACTTGCGGCGTCGAGGTGTTGATCATCAGGACCGACACCGCCGTCTCGTCGCACAGCCTCACCGCGGCGCCGGCGCTGTCGGTCCACTCGACCGGCCAGCGGCGCGGCCCGAACACCTTGGCCACGTGGTCGCGGAAGGCGCCGCCCTTGTCGACGATCAGGATGGCGCCCGACGGCGGCTCCTTGCGCTTCTGCTCGTGCTGGACCGGATCGGTCAGGTCGATGTCCAGGCGCGGCTTGCGGCGCCGCTCGATCACCACCGGCGACAGGCCGCGCGCGGTCAGCTGCGCCAGCGCCTGCGCGCGCTTGTGCACCAGGCCGGCCAGCAGGTGGTGCATGCGGGTCGGGTCGACCGGACGCGGCAACTGGGGGAAGGGAAAGGCGGGAGCGGTGGCGCCGATGATCAGGGCGGGGGTGATCTCAGTGGGGTTGGCGCCGGACAGGGCGGCCAGTGCCGGGAGGTGATCGCCGTTGACGATGTAGAGATCGGGCTCCTGCAGGCTATCCTCGAGCAGGCAGAAATACGACGGCCCGGCCGGCGGCGCCTGTGCCAGCGCCGCGCAGACCTCAGCGAATTCTGGCGCCTCGAAACCGATCAGGCGCACTGCGAACGGAAATTTAGAAGAATGCATGTTGGCACGCAAAGGGCGGGCCAGCGGCCCTTTTGGCGCTGCCTCGCTTTGAATCTAGTCACAATTGCGCCGACTGGCAAGCACAATCACTCTGGTACAAGGTCGTTCTACATCAAGCTTTGCAACGCGATGCTAACTATTTTCTCGATTTCGTGGCGGTCAATTGTAAACACGGTCGACAATTGCGTAGAATACCGCCGGAAAAGACTGTGTTTTTATCCAGTTCTTCTCCCCCTTTGCGGCAGACACGATAGAATGCCCAGGCATTTCCCAATTCAAATTATTAGTTTGACCACGTATGGCAACCAAAAAACCAGCATCCGACTATAGCGAAGCCTCGATCCGGGTCCTCAAGGGACTCGAGCCCGTCAAACAGCGTCCGGGCATGTACACCCGGACCGAAAATCCCCTGCACATCATCCAGGAGGTGATCGACAACGCCTCCGACGAAGCGCTCGGCGGCCACTGCAATCACATCGCGGTGACGGTCAACACGGACGGCTCGATCACGGTCGAGGACGACGGACGCGGCATCCCGGTCGGCCTGCATCCCGAGGAAGGCGTGCCGACGGTGGAGATCGTCTTCACGCGCCTGCACGCCGGCGGCAAGTTCGACAAAGGCTCGGGCGGCGCCTATGCATTCTCGGGCGGCCTGCACGGCGTCGGCGTCTCGGTGACGAATGCGCTGTCGACCCGCCTCGAGATCACGGTGTGGCGCAAGGAACCGGACGGCAACGGCCTGCACCACCTGGTGTTCGCCAATGGCGACGTGATCGAGCCGCTTACCTCGCGCCCTGCCCCGCGCGACGGCAAGAAGAGCGGCACGCGCGTGACCGCCTGGCCGGATCCGAAGTATTTCGACTCGCCTGAGATCTCGAAGGTCGAGCTGCAGCGCCTGCTGCGCTCCAAGGCGGTGCTGCTGCCGGGCGTGACGGTCACGCTGACCAACGCCAGGACGGGCGACGTCCAGAGCTGGAAATACGATGAAGGCCTGCGCGGCTATCTGAACGAAATGCTGGCCCAGACCTCCAACGGCGAGACGCTGATCCCGGTGTTCGAAGGCGCGCAGTACTCGAACGGCGCCGACGACGGTTTCGCCGAGGGCGAAGGCGCGGCGTGGGTTGTCGCGTGGACCGAGGAAGGCGCCGTGGTGCGCGAGTCCTACGTCAACCTGATCCCGACCCCGAACGGCGGCACCCACGAGTCGGGCCTGCGCGACGGCCTGTATGGCGCGGTGAAGAACTTCGTCGAGATGCACTCGCTGCTGCCGAAGGGCGTCAAGCTGCTGCCCGAAGACGTGTTCGCGCGCGTCTCGTTCGTGCTGTCGGCCAAAGTGCTGGATCCGCAGTTCCAGGGCCAGATCAAGGAACGCCTGAATTCGCGCGACGCGGTGCGCCTGGTGTCGACCTTCTCCAAGCCGCCGCTCGAAGTATGGCTGAACCACCACGTCGAATACGGCAAGAAGCTGGCCGAGCTGGTGATCAAGCAGGCCCAGTCGCGCCTGCGCTCGCTGCAAAAGGTGGAGAAGAAGAAGTCGTCCGGCGTGGCGGTTTTGCCGGGCAAGCTGACCGACTGCGAATCGTCGGACATTTCGCGCAACGAGATCTTCCTGGTCGAGGGCGACTCGGCGGGCGGGTCGGCCAAGATGGGCCGCGACAAGGAATTCCAGGCCATCCTGCCGCTGCGCGGCAAGGTGCTCAACTCGTGGGAGACCGACCGCGACCGCCTGTTCGCCAACAACGAAATTCACGACATCGCGGTGGCGATCGGCGTCGACCCGCACAGCTACGGCGACACGCCGGACCTGTCGGGCCTGCGCTACGGGAAAATCTGCATCCTGTCCGATGCGGACGTCGACGGCTCGCACATCCAGGTGCTGCTGCTCACCCTCTTCTTCAAGCACTTCCCGGCGCTGTTCGCGCATGGCCACATCTGCATCGCGCGGCCGCCGCTGTTCCGCGTCGACGCGCCGGCGCGCGGCAAGAAGCCGATCCAGAAGCTGTACGCGCTCGACGCCGGCGAGCTGGTGGCGATCGAGGACAAGCTGCGCAAGGACGGCGTCAAGGAAGGCGCCTGGGGCATCTCGCGCTTCAAGGGCCTGGGCGAGATGAACGCCGAGCAGCTGTGGGAAACCACGATGAACCCGGACACGCGCCGGCTGCTGCCGGTCACGCTGGGCTATTTCAGCCAGGCCGATTCGTCGGCGCGCTTCAACATGCTGATGGGTAAAGGCGAAGCCGCCGCCCGCCGCGCCTGGATCGAAGAGCACGGCAACGAGACCGAAGCCGACATCTAAAACCGCGGGGTCAGACCCGTTTTTTAATTGGCCGAATTTACTTTGCCAAAATAAGAATGGGGTCTGACCCGGTTTCTGCGGCTGCGAAAGCCAAGCCGGGCGCCTGAAAGTGGGGCGTGACCGAATAAAAATGGGGTCTGACCCGGGTTTCTGAATTACCGAATTGAATTGAAATAACTATGTCTAATCAAGCCACTCTTTTCGACGCTCCCCAACCGGTCCCCGAGGACGCCGCTCCCCCTCCGCCGCCGCCGAACGATCCGCCGCCACCGCCGCCACCGCCGCCGGAAGACGACGGCGAGTCGCTGACGCTGTCGACCTTCGCCGAGCGCGCCTACCTCGACTACGCCGTCTCGGTGGTCAAGGGCCGCGCGCTGCCCGACGTGTGCGACGGCCAGAAGCCGGTCCAGCGCCGCATCCTGTTTGCGATGAACGAGCTGGGTCTCGGCCCGACCGCCAAGCCGCGCAAGTCGGCCGCCGTGGTCGGCGACGTGCTCGGCAAACTGCACCCGCACGGCGACCAGTCGGTCTACGACGCGCTGGTGCGCATGGCCCAGGACTTCTCGCTGCGCTATCCGCTGATCGACGGCCAGGGCAACTTCGGCTCGCGCGACGGCGACGGCGCCGCGGCGATGCGCTACACCGAGGCGCGCCTGACGCCGATCGCGCGCATCCTGATGGATGAAATCGACCAGGGCACGGTCGACTTCCAGCCGAACTACGATGGCTCGACCACCGAGCCGAAGACGCTGCCGGCGCGCCTGCCGATGGTCCTGCTGAACGGCGCCTCGGGCATCGCGGTCGGCCTGGCCACCGAGATCCCGTCGCACAACCTGAGCGAAGTGGCGCAGGCCGCCGTTGCCATGATCCGCAATCCGAAGCTCACCCACGCCGAGCTGATGGCGATCATCCCCGGCCCGGACTTCCCCGGCGGCGGCCAGATCATCACGCCGGCGTCGCAGATCGCCGAGATGTACGCGACCGGCCGCGGCAGCATGAAGGTGCGCGCGCGCTGGAAGATCGAAGAGCTGGCGCGCGGCCAGTGGCAGGCTGTCGTCACCGAGCTGCCGCCGGGCGTGTCGTCGCAGAAGGTGCTCGAAGAGATCGAAGAACTGACCAACCCGAAGATCAAGCTGGGCAAGAAGGCGCTGTCGCCGGAGCAGACCACGCTCAAGCAGACCATCCTCGGCTCGCTCGACACGATCCGCGACGAATCGGGCCGCGAGGCGCCGGTGCGCCTGGTGTTCGAGCCGAAGTCGAAGAACCAGGACCAGGGCGAGTTCATGCTGATGCTGCTGGCGCACACCTCGCTCGAGTCGTCCAACTCGATCAACCTGGTGATGATCGGCGGCGACGGCCGCCCGCGCCAGAAGGGCCTGACCGACATCATCCAGGAGTGGATCGAGTTCCGCTTCGTGACGGTGCGGCGCCGCACCGAGTACCGCATGTCGAAAGTCGACGACCGCATCCACATCCTGGAAGGCCGCGAGGCGGTCCTGCTGAACATCGACAAGGTGATCCACATCATCCGCAATTCGGACGAGCCGAAAGCGGCGCTGATCGCCGAGTTCCGCCTGTCCGACCGCCAGGCCGAGGACATCCTCGAGATCCGCCTGCGCCAGCTGGCGCGCCTGGAAACCATAAAGATCCAGCAGGAGCTGGCCGAACTGCGCAAGGAAAAAGCCACGCTGCAGGACATCCTCGACAATCCGTCGACCATGAAGCGCGTGATCATCCGCGAGATCGAGGCCGACGCCAAGCAGTTCGGCGACAAGCGCCGCACCGTGATCGAGGAAGCGCAGAAGGCAGTGGCAGAGCAGAAGGTCATCGACGAGCCGGTCACCGTGATCGTCTCCGAAAAAGGCTGGGTGCGCGCGCGTACCGGCATCGGCCACGACGCCGCCCAGTTCACCTTCAAGGCGGGCGATGCGATGTACGGCGCGTTCGAATGCCGCACCATCGATACCCTGCTCGCCTTCGGCGACAACGGCAAGGTGTACTCGGTGCCGGTGGCGGCGCTGCCGGGAGCGCGCGGCGACGGCGTGCCGATCACCACGCTGGTGGACCTGTCGGGCGGCGCCCGCATCCTGCATTACTTCGCGGGCAGCGCGAGCACGCAACTGGTGCTCGCTTCGTCGGCCGGTTACGGCTTCGTCTCGAAAGCGGGCGACATGGTCAGCCGGCTCAAGGGCGGCAAGTCGTTCTTCACGTTGGACGGCGCAGTGCTGCTGCAGCCGCGCGTGGTCGCGGAAAAAGCCGGCGCGATCGCCTGCCTGTCCGAGAAGGGCCGCGTGCTGGTGTTCGGCATGGACGAGATGAAGGTGCTCACCAATGGCGGCAAGGGCGTGATCCTGATGCACCTCGAGCCGAAAGAGAAGCTGCTGGCGGTCCAGCCGATCACGCAGAAGGGCGTCAACGTCGTCGGCACCTGGGCGGGGTCGAAGCCGCGCGTGGTGGAGCTGTTCGCGTCCGGGCTCGAGCCGCACTTCGGCAAGCGCGCGCTCAAAGGCAAGCCGCTGGTGCAGAAGGTCAAGGCGATCTCGCTGGCGATGCGCACCACCGACTCCGACGCCTGATGTTCGGGGCTCAGGTCCGCAGGACCTGAGCCCGCTCGCGCATCCTCAATCCGGGCCGCTCCACCGCGGCATACAACAACGCCGCAATCGCCAGCGCCGCGCCGTTATACGCGGCGAACGCGACCAGGTCCGATCTCTCCACTACTTCGCCCGCCACGCCATGCAGCCAGTAATAGACCTGCTTGTGCGTCAGGTACAAGCTGAAAGAAAGCGCGGCAATTAAGCGCGCACCGGGGATGGCGAAACGGCCCAGCCACGTACGCGGGCTCGCCGCGCCGACGACCACGCACGCAATGCTGGCCGACAGCAGCGGAAATTCGAACACCACGCCGGCCAGGCTGGCGGGTTCGATGTGCATGGCCGCGGCCATGCCCGCCACGCCGATTGCCAGGAAGGCCCATCCATACTCCAGTGCCTTCGCCCACCACACCGGCCTGAATACCCGCATTAGCGCCAGCATGACGCCGGCCAGCAGCCCATCGAGGCGCGTATAGGTGGGGTTGTAGATCGTTTCGACGTAGCGCAGCACGAAATTTTGTTCGCCGCCGTGGACGTTGAGGTACGGCGCCACCTCGTGCTGCCACAGCCAGCCGCGCAGCGCCATTCCGCCTATGAGGATCGCAGCGGCCGTCAGCACCACCATCCGTGCATCCGGCCTGCGGGCCAGTAACCAGACTGCGGCAGGCAGCAACAGATAGAAATGCTCTTCAACGCACAGCGACCACGCATGCGAATAGGTACGGTGGCGGAAGTAATCCGGGAACAGGTTCGTCGAAAAGGTCAGGAACTGCCATAGCGGCGCCATCGCGCCACCCTCGCGCACGCCGGGCACGGCCAGGTACAGGCCGAGCACGGTGAAGTAAGCCGGCAGCACGCGCCACGCGCGGCGCTGAAAGAACCGTGACCACGATGGCTGCTCCCCATGCGTGAATGGCTTTAACAGCTGCCAGCCGATCAGGTATCCGCTCAGGACGAAGAACAGGTCCACGCCCATCCAGCCACGATCCACGATAGCCGGCATCGTGACGCCGTAGCTGGCAAGGTGATACAGCATCACCCAGACGATTGCCAACGCGCGCAGCAAGTCCAGGCCGGGCAATCGGATATTCTGAGCCTGGTTCATTTCGCAGCCATTATTCTCAAAAGGCGAACAGTGTAATCGCGAATCGCATCTTTGTCTGGCGTCACTTCCCCAATACACTGATTTTCATCGCACTCAACCGAAGGGGAAATGGATCATGGCAAACAAACTCGCAATCATCACCGGCGGCAGCCGCGGCCTCGGCAAGAGCGCCGCCCTGAAGCTGGCGCAGCAAGGCGTCGACGTCATCCTCACGTATCACAGCGACGAAGCGGCCGCCCATGCGGTCGTGGCCGGGATCGAGGCCGCCGGCGCGCGTGCCGCGGCACTCCGGCTCGACACAGGGGACGTCGGCTCGTTCGCCGCGTTTGCCGCGCAGGTGCGCGAGCTGCTGTCGGCAAAGTGGCAGCGCGAGCGCTTCGACTTCCTGGTCAATAACGCCGGCATCGGCATCCACGCGTCGTTCGCCGAGACCACCGAGGCGCAGTTCGACCAGCTGTTCAACATTCACTTCAAGGGCGTGTTCTTCCTGACCCAGCAACTGCTGCCGCTGATCGCCGACGGCGGCCGCATCGTCAACGTGTCGACCGGGCTGACCCGCTTCGCGCTGCCCGGCTACGCGGCCTACGCGTCGATGAAGGGCGCGATCGAGGTGCTGACCAAGTACATGGCGAAGGAACTGGGCGCGCGCGGCATCGCCGTCAACGCGATCGCGCCGGGCGCCATCGAAACCGATTTCGGCGGCGGCGCGGTGCGCGACAATGCGCAGATCAACGAGTTCGTCGCATCGCAGACGGCGCTGGGACGGGTCGGACTGCCGGACGATATCGGCGGGGCGATCGCCAGCCTGCTCAGCGAGAACAGCGGCTGGATCAATGCGCAGCGCATCGAGGCGTCGGGCGGGATGTTTGTCTGAGCGGTTGGGGTAAGCTCCGCCGGACCTGACACCGAGCGCAAAAAAAAAAGGACAGCTCGCGCTGTCCCTCTTGCTTTTACTGCGAGCCGAAATTACTTGGCTTCTGCTTTCTTCACGTCCGACACGGCTTCAGCTTTCTTTTCGGTCGACTTGGCGTGGGCGATGGTCTTTTCCTTCTTCGCTTCGACAGCTGCCTTCTCGGCTTTTGCGTCGGCTTTGGCCATGGTCTTCGTCGCCTTCACGTCGGCTTCGACATGCTTCTCGTCGGCCTTGGCGGCAGCTTTCATCTTGTCTTCCGGATCGGCTTTGGCGACATCGGCATTGACGTCAGCGTGCTTTTTGGCTGCCTTGGCTTTGGCTTTGGCCTTCTTGGCTTCAGCTTTGACGGCGGCCTTCTGGGCTTTTTCGTCAGCCTTCGCGACATCCTTGGCTTCTTCAGCCTGGGCCTTCACGATTTTCTTGTCGGCCTTGGCATCCGCCTTGACCACGGCAGGAGTAGCGGCCGGTGCGGTAGCAGGAGCCTGGGCGTACACCGAAGCAGCGAACAGACCGGCGATCAGGGCAGCGAGTACTTTATTCATGGTGAAATTCCTTTAGTGATAAGTGGGGGAGCATCTGGGACGTTGTGGGCCAAGCCTTCGCAAGCGTCAGTCCGGCGTCTTCTTTCATTTCTCGTCCAAAACTTTCGTTCAGGAACAATGACAGAATATGACGTTATAACAACAGCGTCTGTACGCTACCGTACATAGATAATGCCCGCTGTTACGCCCTCAACGGTCCGCGTGATGCGCCGGTTGACACAGTCTTCCAATCCAATTACCGCTGAAGTCGTCACTTTCGCCCCGGCCCCCGGGCGTAGAGGTCGATAATCGTGCTGATTGCATCCTGGCATACGTTACAGAAAGTTTCACTTCGGTCGAACATGATGCATTGCATCTCAGGCCGGAAGAAACCTTTGGCCTCGTAATTGGCGCCCTCGAACGCGCCGACCTGGTGCTGGTGCGGCGCCTTCGAGAACAGCGCCTTGGTGTGCTCCAGGTCTTCTTTGAACAACGCGCTCATTTCGGACTCCGGGCGATTCTCCTTGCGCAGGGCGGCCCTGCGGGCCTGGTAGGCGCGCGAAAACTGCTCGTACTCGGCTTTCGGCCACGGCGTCGGCAGCGGCGTGCCGGCCTTGACGAACTTCTTCCACTTCAGCTTCGCCGCGTCGCGCAGCGCGGTCGCATTCGGCTCCCACGGTTCCATCCGCGCGTTGCTCGACTGATAAGCCACCGGGGAAGTGTAGTACTCGTCGGCCAGGCCGGCGAAGTGGTGGCCGAATTCGTGCACGAACAGGTAGTTGGCCCAGTCGTTGCTCGCCGCCGCGGTGCTGAACTGGCCGAAGATGCCGCCGCCGCCGTAGGTGTCGTTGTTGACCAGGATTTCAATGAACTCGTACGGCGCGTACTGGGCGATGTCGCGCAGCGCGCGGTTGTCCAGCGTGAGCACATAGCGTTCGCTGCCGAAGATATCGTAGCGCGTGCCCAGCGCGGACGCGTGATGCACGCCGGTCGACGGCCGCGTCACGCCCGATTCCGGCGTCGGCACCGCCATCGCCCAGACGTTGAAGTCGTTGGCGCGCTCGCGGAAAGGCGACACCTTGAACAGGTGGTCGGCCAGGCGGCGCGCGTCGGCTTCGAACTTCTTCATGTCGGCCGCGGTGTAGCCGTCGCCCAGCACCAGCAGGTCGACCTTCTGCGGCGACGGACCGCTGACCCGGATCGGGATCGGCTGCGCCGGCGCCGGCGCCTGCTTGCGCACCACGTCGGGCGCGGCCGCATCGACCTCGGTGCTCCATACGACGGAGAACTCGTTGCGCTCATCGCGCTTGAGGATGCGCACGCGCACCGGCTTGCCCTGCGCAGGGAAGCGCACCGATTCGTGGAAGCCGCGGGTGGTCTTGTTCGCCTCGTCGGTGGTGCGCCATTCGCCGAAGATGGTCGAGAAGCCGCGCGAGTACAGCAGGTCGCCGGTCTTGGCGTCGACCACTTCGACCTTGTTGTTGCCGCGATTGGAGGTGTCGATGTTCTGCGCCAGGTCGCCGGGCCACGGCAGCGGCTCGACCAACACGCGTTCGATCGCGTAGCTGTCGGACAGCGCGTTGCCGGAGTGGAGATAGTCGACGCGGATGGTGGCGGGCGCCTGCGCGTAGGCGACGGTGGTGACGGCCAGCGCCAGCGCGCAGGCCAGGAATCGGATCAGGGACATGCTGCTCCTCGGGGATAATGGTAGAGCAGCATTGTAAAACTAAAAACGTGTCACCTTGGTGTTGCATGCGCCGGCGCCCAAGGGCTGGGGTCAGGTCCGGCGGAGCGACGGGGACGCCGAGTCCCCGATTTTGTCGCGGCCGCAGACCAACCTCGATGGTTATTCCTGCCCGCGCACCTGGGCGTACCCTGCCCGCTCGTTCTTGTACTGGTACAGCGGCAGCCGGATCTGGATTGGCCGGATGTCGAGCCGCACGTTGTACACCGAGTAGTTTTCGGTCAGGTCGGACGCGTACCCGACGCTGTCGCGCGCGCGGGTGAAGCGAAATTCGAAGCCGAGGTCCGGCTGCACGCTGCGCGGACTGCCCAGGGTCAGGCCGATCGCTTCCTGCTGGTCGCTGTCGATCAGCTTGCCCATCAGGTCGACCACGGTGGCATTGCCCAGGATGTCGGCGTTGAAGAGCGGCTCGCGGTAGTACGGCTTGGCCGGATCGAGCTTGCCGGCGCGCTTGTCCGGCGACGGCGTGAACTCGCCGCTGGCGATGTTAAAGCGGTCGCCGTTATCGAGGTAGCTGACCTTGGCGTTGGTCAGGTTGAAGGCGCCCGGCTCCGTGCTGGCGCTGTGCAGGTCGATCACCAGCGCGCCCTTGTAGCCGATGATCTCGACTTCGCGCGTGGGCCCCACCACCATCGCGGTGTTCTCGTCGATGCCCAGCCCCAGCTTGTAGCCTTTCTTGAGCATCGCCGGCAGCATGCGCGCAAAGCGCCCGCGCACCAGCAGGTGCTGGTCGACGAACACGTCGTCGCCGATGAAGCCCAGCCCCGGCGCGATCTCGTGGCCCTCGGCCACGCCGGTCTTGAGCGTGGCCAGCACGGTCTTGGGCTCGTCGAACATGGTGCTGCTCATGATGGCCGCGCCGGCGCTGGAGCCGGCGATGACGCCGCCGTTGCGGTACATCTCCCACAGCGCGTCGAGCACCAGCGAGTTGCTGCCGTCGGGACGGCGCAGCGCGCGCGTGATGCGGCCCTGGTCGCCGCCGGCGAAATAGGCGCCGCCGGCCTTGCGCACCGCCGCCGCGAGGTCAGGGTCGTCGGCCGCGGCGAGGTAATCGGTGCCGGCCAGCTTGACCGCCACCGGGATGAAGAAGGAGTCGGCGCCGTATTCGTTCAGCAGCGCCATGTTGAACTTGGCCGCCGCCTCGGGGTTGGCCGAGGCCGAGGCGAACACCGCAATGCGCGCGCCCTCGCCGCCTGCCAGGCCGACGATGCGGCTCCACACGGCGCCGTTATCGGCGCGCAGCGCGCCGCCGACGATCACCAGCGAACCCTTCGGCGCCACCGGATCGGCCGCCTGGGCCAATCCGCCGAACGCCAGGCCGGCAAGCAGCGCGGCGCGGATCAGGATCGTCAACATGATGCTTCCTTCCAAAAAAAAGGGTGAGCAGTTCGCTCACCCGGCGGCGTCGCAGCTGGCGCCCGGCCGGTGCGCAAGGTGCGCTCGCCAGCTGGCGCTGCGGCCACGGACATCCGCAATAATCGGGTCATAGCCTGCATTTCAATAATACTCGTTATCAAACAATCATGGCGCTACGCTGACTCGTCCAGCATACCTTCGCGCGCCTGGCGCGACTTGCCGGTGCGCAAACCGACGGGTTCCAATGTCTCCCGTCCTCCATCCCGGAGCCCCAATTCGTCGCGGCTTGTCGTTACGCTAATAGTTATGCCACACTGTGCCTTCGTCATCTGTTACCGCGCCCACCATGCAAGCACATCGACATCAAATCTCGCGCCCCGAAAGCGGCGGCAATTACCAACTGACCAGCTTCCACTTCGGCAAGCCGGGCCAGGGCAAGAAAGTGTATATCCAGGCCGCGCTGCACGCCGACGAGGTGCCGGGCATGCTGGTGTCGCAGTTCCTGCGCACCGAGCTGGCCGCGCTGGAGGCGCAGGACAAGATCCTCGGCGAGATCGTGCTGGTGCCGGCGGCGAATCCGCTCGGCCTGGCGCAGGCCATCATCGGCGCGCCGTTCGGCCGCTTCGACCTGTCGACCGGCACCAACTTCAACCGCGCCTACAAGCACGTCGCCGAAGACCTGAAGGCCTCGCTCGAAGGGAAGCTGGGCCCGGACGCCGGCGCCAACGTCGCGCTGTTGCGCGAGCATGCGCGCGCCTCGGTGGCCAGCTGGGCGCCGTCGACCGATGCCGAAGCGCTGAAGAAGATCCTGCTCGGGATGGCGATCGACGCCGACATCGTGCTCGACCTGCACTGCGATAACGAGGCGGTGGTGCATATATATACCGGCACGCCGCTGGCCGATGCGGTGGCGCCGCTGTCGGCGCTGATGGGCGCGCACGCGGTGCTGCTGGCGCTGGAGGCGGGCGAGGAGCCGTTCGACGAAGCCTGCAGCCGCCTGTGGTGGGACCTGGCCGCGCATTTCGGCCCGAAGACGCCGATCCCGATGGCCTGCCTGTCGACCACCGTCGAACTGCGCGGCGAGATGGACGTGAACTACGAGCTGGCGCAGCGCGACTCGCACGCGCTGCTGCAGTTCCTCGGCCACAGCGGCGTGATCGACGTGCCGCTGGAAACGCTGCCGGCGCCGCTGTGCGAGCCGACCCCGCTCGAAGGCGTCGAGCCGGTCAACGCGCCGCACGCCGGCGTGCTGGTGTTCCTCAAGCAGTTGGGCGACAAGGTCGCGGCGGGCGAAGCGATCGCCGACCTGATCGATCCGGTCAGCGGCAAGGTCACGAAGCTGGCGCCGACCGTGCCGGGCGTATTCTTCGCGCGCACCGCGCACCGCCACCTGTTGCGCGGCATGGCGGTCGGGAAGATCGCCGGCGCCAAGGCCTTCCGCGCCGGAAAGCTGCTGTCCCAATGAGGAAGCACCTGCGCCTGCCCAACACCTTCGTCCTGCTGTTCCTCATCCTGGCGATGATCGCGCTGGCTTCCTGGTTCGTCCCGGGCGGCCAGTACGACACGCACATGGTCAACGGCCGCGCGCTGGTCGACCCGGCCACGTTCCACTACATCGACAGCAAGCCGCAAGGTCCGGTGGCGCTGATGATGGCGCCGATCAAGGGCTTCGTCGAAGCGGCGCTGATCATCGCCTTCGTGCTGATCGTCGGCGGCGCCTTTTCGGTGCTGCAGAAGACCGAGGCAGTCGACTCGATGATCCGCTCGATCGCGCGCGCCCACACCCGCTCGCCGGCGGTGCGCGCGGCGCTGATCCCGGTCTTCATCACGCTGTTCTCGCTGGGCGGCGCGACCTTCGGCATGGCCGAGGAGGCGATCCCGTTCATCCTGATCTTCGTGCCGCTGGCGCTGGCGCTGGGCTACGACTCGGTGGTCGGCGTGTCGATTCCCTTCGTCGGCTCGCAGGTCGGCTTCGGCGCCGCCTTCCTCAACCCGTTCAACGTCGGCGTCGCGCAAGGCATCGCCGGCGTGCCGGTGTTTTCGGGCATGGGCTACCGGATCGTCGCCTGGGCCGCCTGCACCGCGGTCACCATCCTCTTCATGATGTGGTACGCCGCGCGCATCAAGCGCGATCCGACCAAGAGCCCGACCTATGCGCTGGACCTGGAAAAGCGCAAGGAGCTGGTGCCCGACCTTGGCACGCTGGCCGGCATGACGCGCACCCACGGCGCGGTGCTGGCGCTGTTCGTCGCCACGCTCGGCATCATGGTGTTCGGCGTGGTGCGCTACCAGTGGTTCATCGAGGAGATCGGCGCGCTGTTCCTGGTAATGGCGATCGCCATCGGCGTCGTCGGCCGGCTCGATGCCGACCAGTTCGTGGCGGCCTTCATCCAGGGCGCGAGGGACCTGGTGACGACCGGGCTGGTGATCGCGCTGGCGCGCGGCACCGTGATCCTGGCGCGCGACGCCCACATCATCGACACCATGCTGCACGGCCTGGTGCCGCTGGTGCAGTCGTCTTCGCCCATCATCGCGGCGCAGAAGATGTACGTGATCCAGTCGGTGATCAACTTCTTCATCCACTCCGGCACCGGCCAGGCCGCGCTGACGATGCCGATCATGGCGCCGCTGGCCGACCTGGTGGGGGTGACGCGCCAGACCGCGATCCTGGCGTTCCAGCTGGGCGAACTGAGCACCCCGATGATCCCGACCTCGGGCATCACGGTCGGCGTGCTGGCGCTGGCGCGCATTCCCTGGCTGACCTGGGCGCGCTGGATGGTGCCGCTGCAGCTGATCTACCTGGTGCTGGCGCTGGCCCTGCTGGTGCCGCCGGTGCTGATGAACTGGCAGTAAATCAGGACAGGTAGATGTTCGGGAAGTAGCGTTCCATCAGCGTCTCCGGGCGCTGCGGCGGCGCGAAGCCGAACTTCTCGAACAGGCCGCCGGCGGTGCCGGTGGCCAGCGTGAAGCGGCGCAGGCCTTTCAGGCTCGGGTGGTTCATCACGGCCTTCATAATCTCGCTCGCGTAGCCGCGGTTGCGGTACTCCGGAATGACGAACACGTCCACGAGATTGCCGAAGGTGGCGAAGTCGGTCACCACGCGCGCGAAGGCGACCTGGCGGCCATCGACGTAGCCGCCGAAGCAGAGGGAGTTTTCGATCGCGCGGTCGACGACGGCGCGCGAGATGCCGACGGCCCAGGTCGATTGCTCGCTGAGAAAGCGGTATATCAGCGGAACGTCGAGCTCCGCCCGGTCGGTACTGATCTGTAGGCTGGACATGGGGATATCCTGTAAAAAAACCAATTCTACAGACTTTCCGAAGCGGGGGGTCTGGTCCTGCGATCAGCGCTTCAGGTATTTTTCAGGCAGCGGATTCTTGTCGTTTTCCGCGCGCCACACCACGTTGAGGATCCACCAGCGCTGGCCGTCGTTGTACAGCTGGATGCTGTTGATGCCGCGCATGAACGGCTTGGCGTCCGCCGGCGCACGGCGTGCCTCATAGGTGGAAAACACATGCATGATAGGCCCGAAGCTCTCCGTGGTGCGCGTCAGCTCGCTCTCGAAGAAGCCGGCTTCGGCGAACGCCTTGGTGTTGCGGCCAATGTAGTCGTCCACGGTCATCACGATCAACGGCATGCTGCCGTCCGGTCGATTGGCGACCGCCATCAGCTTGCCCTGCGGCGCGAACAGCGAACGCAGTCGGTTCCAGTCGCGCTGCTTGCCGGCCGGGCCGGAGATTACGTCGTACAGCGCGGCCAGGATGGCGTCGGACGAACCGACGTCGGCCGGCTGGGCGAACGGCATCACGGTGGCCGGCGCCGGCTTGGCGTCCTGCGCCAGCGCGGCCGGAGCGGTGAAGGCGCCGAGCGCCATGGCGATGATCAGTGCTGCCGGTACCGAAGGCTTCATGCATATCTCCTGTTATTGGTCTGGTGGCCGAAATGATCGGGCATTTCGGGCCGAAAGTCACGCCTTCCCGCTTACCTTGTTTATAATCAGGTAAATCAAACAAGGCCCCAAATCATGACAGAACAATTCTCCAAGAAGGCCGAAGCCTGGTCGGCGCGCTTCTCCGAACCGGTCTCCGACCTCGTCAAACGCTACACCGCCTCGGTCTTCTTCGACAAGCGCCTGGCGATGTTCGACATCCAGGGTTCGCTCGCGCACGCCGAGATGCTGGCCGCGCAGGGCATCATCAGCGCCGCCGACCGCGCCGAAATCGAGCGCGGCATGGCCCAGATCAAGGGCGAAATCGAGGCCGGCAGCTTCGAATGGCTGCTCGACCTGGAAGACGTCCACCTGAACATCGAGAAGCGCCTGACCGAACTGGTTGGCGATGCCGGCAAGCGCCTGCACACCGGCCGTTCGCGCAACGACCAGGTGGCGACCGACATCCGACTGTACGTGCGCGCGGCGATCGACGACATCGTGGAGCTGCTGCAGGCCTTGCGCGGCGCGCTGGTCGACGTCGCCGACAAGCACGCCGACACCATCCTGCCCGGCTTCACCCACATGCAGGTGGCCCAGCCGATCACCTTCGGCCACCACATGCTGGCCTACGTCGAAATGTTCGGCCGCGACGTCGAGCGCATGCTCGATGCGCGGAAGCGCGTCAACCGCCTGCCGCTGGGCGCCGCCGCGCTGGCCGGCACCACCTTCCCGATCGACCGCCTGCGTGTGGCAAAAACGCTGGGCTTCGACGACGTCTGCCACAACTCGCTGGACGCCGTCTCGGACCGCGACTTCGCGATCGAGTTCTGCGCCGCCGCCGCGCTGGTGATGATGCACGTGTCGCGCATGTCGGAAGAACTGATCATCTGGATGAGCCCACGGGTCGGCTTCATCGACATCGCCGACCGCTTCTGCACCGGCTCGTCGATCATGCCGCAAAAGAAAAACCCGGACGTGCCGGAACTCGCACGCGGCAAGACCGGCCGCGTGTACGGCCACCTGACTGGCCTCCTGACCCTGATGAAAGGCCAGCCGCTGGCCTACAACAAGGACAACCAGGAAGACAAGGAGCCGCTGTTCGACACCGTCGACACCGTGACCGACACGCTGCGCATCTTCGCCGACATGGCCGGCGGGATCACCGTCAAGCCGGACGCGATGCGCGCCGCGGCGCTGCAGGGCTACGCCACCGCGACCGACCTGGCCGACTACCTGGTCAAGAAGGGCCTGCCGTTCCGCGACGCCCACGAAGCCGTCGCGCGCGCCGTGCGTGCCTGCGACGACGCCAGGTGCGACCTGTCCGAAATGACGCTCGAGCGCCTGCGCGAGTTCTCCCCGCTGATCGAGGACGACGTGTTCGCCGTGCTGACGCTGGAAGGCTCGGTCGCGGCCCGCGACCACGTCGGCGGCACCGCGCCGAACCAGGTACGCGCGGCGATTGCCCGCATCCGCGGCCAGCTGGGTCAATAAGGAGCAGCAGATGTTCATGTCCCTGTCGCGCGCCATCGACACCCTCAACGAGAAAATCGCCGGCGCCGTGAGTTGGGCGCTGCTCGCCGCGGTGATCATCTGCGCCTGCAACGCGCTGGTGCGCTACATCTTCAAAATGAGCTCGAACAGCTGGCTCGAAATCCAGTGGTACCTGTTCGCCGCCGTGTTCATGCTGGCCAGCGCCAACACGCTGCGGCGCGACGAGCACGTGCGCATCGACGTCGTCACTGGCCACTTCTCCAGGCGCACCCAGGTCTGGATCGACCTGGCCGGCTTCCTGCTGTTCCTGATGCCGGTGTGCCTGCTGATTCTCTACTACGGCATCCCGTTCGCGCGCTACTCCTTCGTCAGCGCCGAGATGTCGTCGAGCGCGGGCGGCCTGATCGTCTGGCCGGTCAAGCTGCTGGTGCCGGTCGGCTTCGCGCTGCTGATGCTGCAGGGGATCTCCGAGATCATCAAGCGCATCGCCTTCCTCGCCGGGCGCATCGACGGCCACGAATTCGCCAAGCAGGTCACCACGCCCGAACAAGAAATCGAAGCGATCAAAACAGCCAACCAGCTGTAGCGAAAACATGGGGTCAGGTCCGCCGGACCTGACCCCGGGTTTGACGCCAACCGCCGAACAACCACAATAAGAACAACGCCGGAGACACATGGAACAATTCATCATCGCCAACCTGGCGCCCATCATGTTCGGGACGCTGGTCATCTTCCTGCTGTCGGGTTTTCCGGTAGCGTTTTCCCTGGCCGCCAACGGCCTGTTCTTCGGATTTGTCGGCATCGAGCTGGGACTGCTCAAGCCCGAACTGCTGCAGGCGCTGCCGAACCGGATTTTCGGCATCATGGCCAACGACACGCTGCTGGCGATCCCCTTCTTCACCTTCATGGGCCTGATCCTCGAACGATCCGGCATGGCCGAGGACCTGCTCGACACCATCGGCCAGCTGTTCGGGCCGATCCGTGGCGGCGTCGCCTATGCGGTGATTTTCGTGGGCGCGCTGCTGGCGGCGACCACCGGCGTGGTGGCCGCTTCGGTGATCTCGATGGGCCTGATCTCGCTGCCGGTGATGCTGCGCTACGGTTACGACAAGCGCCTGGCGTCCGGCGTGATCGCCGCGTCGGGCACGCTGGCGCAGATCATCCCGCCGTCGCTGGTGCTGATCGTGATGGCCGACCAGCTCGGCCGCTCGGTCGGCGACATGTACCGCGCCGCCTTCGTGCCCGGCCTGCTGCTGACCGCGATGTACGCCGGCTACGTGCTGGCGGTGTCGATCTTCAGGCCCTCGCACGTGCCGGCGCTGCCGCCCGAGGCGCGCAACCTGAAGGAGCCGAACGGCGACAGCGGCGTGCGTTCGCTGCTGGCGCTGACGCTGGCGACGGTGGCGATCGGCTTTGGCTTCGCCAGCTGGTACGGCGCGCGCCACCCGAATCTCGCGGGAGATGAACTGGGTATTTTCTCGGCCGGCGTGGCGACCGCCGCCGCCTTCGCGTTCGCGCTGGCAAACCGGCACCTCAAGCTTGGCCTGCTGTCGCGCATGGCCGAAAAAATCGTCTTCGTGCTGATTCCGCCGCTGGCGCTGATCTTCCTGGTGCTAGGCACCATCTTCATCGGCCTGGCCACGCCGACCGAGGGCGGCGGCATGGGCGCGGCCGGCGCGCTGATCCTGGCCACCGCCAACCGGCGCCTGACCTGGAGCCTGGTGCGCCAGGCGATGATGTCGACCACGCGGCTGTCGGCCTTCGTCATCTTCATCCTGGTCGGCTCCACCGTGTTCTCGCTGGTGTTCCGCGGCGTCAGCGGCGACCTGTGGGTCGAGCACCTGCTCACCAGCCTTCCGGGCGGCGCCACCGGCTTCCTGGTGGTGGTGAACATCATGTTCTTCCTGCTGGCGTTCTTCCTCGATTTCTTCGAGCTGGCGTTCATCCTGGTGCCTCTGGTCGGACCGGTGGCGGAGAAGCTCGGCATCGACCTGATCTGGTTTGGGGTGCTGCTCGGCGTGAACATGCAGACCTCGTTCATGCACCCGCCGTTCGGCTTCGCGCTGTTCTATTTGCGCTCGGTGGCGCCCAAGGAAGTCAAGACGACCGACATCTACTGGGGCGCAATTCCGTTCGTGCTGATCCAGGTCGTGATGGTAGCGCTGATTATCGCGTTCCCGCGCCTGGTGTCCGTGGAGAAGAAGACCGACATGAAGGAACAGCTGGAATTGAAGATCGACGTGCCGCAGCAGGACATGCCGGCGCCGTCGTACGAGCCGGAAGTGAAATAAGAAACTGGCTGCCGCGAACGGCAGCCAGCGTGGCGCTTAGTTATTCAACAGGACCTGGGCGATCAGGCCGGTGGCGATGGCCGCCAGCACGTAGTTGTCGTCGGCCTGCACCCATTGGTAGCCGTACGGCGGCGCGCTCAGGCGGCGGGCGCGCCAGTCGCTGACCACATAGCGGCTGCCGCGGTACTCGCTGTGCAGATATCCGCCGCGGCGAAACTCCTGGCGGTAGCCGTCATGGCGTCCGTCGTTGTACGAATAGCGCGACTGGCTGTAGTTGTTGCGGCCGTAGTCGTTGCGACCGTAGTTGTCGTTGCGGTCATGGCGGTCGCTGCGCGCGTTCCAGTCGCGGCGCTCGGTTTGATTGCGGTCCTGATAGCGGTTGTAATCGGTGCCGCGCTGCGCCTGGTCGTAACGGTCGCCGCCGTGATCGTAGCGTTGAGCGAAAGCGGGAGCACTTGCCATCATGCACACAGCCATCAGGCCAGAGATAACAGTTTTGGTGTTCATTAGGATTCCTTTGTGATGTGGGAACGGAGGACATCCGCTTTGCTGCACTAACGACTCTATTAGACCAGCTTGCCTGGCGCGAATCTATCGCGCTCAGGTAAGCGACCTTACAAGACGTATCAGTGCAGCTGACGGCGCCACGCCCGCACAGGCTCCTACTCCCAGGCTGCGGGATCGATTTCCCCGAGTCCCTGGAACACCGGTTTACAAAAGAAATAACCCTGCATCAGGCTGATGCCGGCGTCGGCCAGGAAGTCGCGTTCGGCGCGGCTTTCGATGCCTTCTGCCAGCACCCGGATGCCCAGCTCGCGACACATTGCAGTCACGGCGCGCACGATCGCCTGGCGCGGCGCGCTGCTGTCGATATTGCGCACCAGGTCCATGTCGATCTTGATCAGGTCGGGCTGATATTCCGACAGCAGGTTCAAGCCCGCGTAGCCGGCACCGAAGTCGTCGATCGCGGTCTGGAAGCCGAAGCGCCGATATTCGCGGAAAATGTTCACCAGGTGTTCGCGGTCCTGCACCCGCTCGCCCTCGGTGACTTCGAAGATAATTCGCTCGATCGGAAAGTTGTGCACCCGCGCCGCCTCGAAAGTGCTGCGGATGCACACCTCCGGCCGGTACACCGCATTCGGCAGGAAATTAATCGACAACAGTTCACGCATGCCGAGGCGGGCCGCGCCGGCCACCGCCTTGACGCGGCAGGCCTGGTCGAAACGGTATACATTGTCGGCCGTGACCTGTGCCAGCACGCTGGCCGCCGATTCGCCTTGCGGGCCGCGCACCAGCGCTTCATGGGCGTAGATCGTGCGGCCGGAGAAATCGACGATCGGCTGGTAGGCATACTCAAACTCGAAACCGACCGGTTCGCCATCGCGGCAGCCTGGGCAAGCCACATTCGCGGCCAGCCGCACCTTCTCGGGCACAATCTCAATCATGTTGCGGTTCCTCGTTTTGACGACCAGGGAATTCTAGCAGAGCCCGGCAAAGCGGCCGCGCGCGAAAACATGGGCTTGCTGTAATGGACATTCGTGGCGCCCGCTGATAGATTGAGGCCATCGCACCCCACGGAGACACCATGCGCCGCCAATATCTGCCAGCCTTCCTGATCGCCGTCTGCGGCGCCGCCTTCGCGCAAATGCCATCGCGCCCAAGTCCCGGCGAGATGCTGCAGGTGACCGACGCCACGCTTGAACGCACGATTGAGACCCAGATCGCCGCGCAGCTCAAAGTGGCCGAGCGTCCCGAGACCGCGGAGCGGGTGGCGAGCTTCAAGAAGAACCTGTTCGATGCGCTGCGCAAGAAGGGCTTCACGGCCGAACAAAGCCTGCAGATTGTAATTGCGACGCCGATGCCGGCGCTCGCGGCAGCCAAATGAGACGGTTTCTGAACGATGGGGTCAGGTCCGCCGGACCTGACCCCGGGGTGGCCGCTACCGCATATCGATGCCTCGGTGCCGCCTTACTGGCCCTTTGCGCTAGTGGAGCGCAGGCGCAGCAAGTCGCGGACCTCTCGTATCGCCCGACGCTGAATGCTCCCGCCTACGAAGAAAACGCCGGGCCGCGCATCGCCATCGATTCGGGCCACCATAACTTCCATACTGTCGGTGGCCGGTACCAGCCGTTCGCCCAGCTGCTGCGCCGCGACGGCTTCCGCGTCGCCGGAACCGGCGCGGCGCTGTCCGCGCAGTCACTGGCGGGCATCGACGTGCTGGTCGTCGTCAATGCGCTCAACGAAGCCAACCAGCGCGACTGGCGGCTGCCGAATCCCGCCGCTTTCAACGACGCCGAAATCGCCGCGCTGCGCGCGTGGGTGAACAACGGCGGATCTCTGATGCTGATCGCCGACCACATGCCCTTTGCCGGCGCCGCCGCCACGCTGGCCCGTGCATTCGGCGTTGAATTTTCCAATGGTTTCGCGGGCCGCGCAGACGGAAACGTCGGGCCGATCGACTTCGATTTTACCCACGGACTCCTGCCCAGCGCGGTCACCGAGGGCCGTAACCCGTCGGAGCGCGTGCGCCATGTGGTCAGCTTTACCGGCTCGGCTTTCAAGCTCCCCGCCGGCGCGATTCCGGTGATGACGTTCGCGCCCGGATTTGTCTCGCTGGAGTCGAAGGAGCCGTTCAAGTTCGATGCCACCACGCCGCGCGTACCGATTGCCGGGTGGTCGCAGGGCGCGCTGCTCCCGCTCGGCAAGGGCCGTGTCGCGGTGTTCGGCGAAGCCGGCATGTTCACCGCCCAGCTGGCAGGCCCGCAGGCGCGGCCTTTCGGCATGAACGCGCCGGCCGCCGGCCAGAACGCGCAGTTCCTGCTGAACGTCCTGCACTGGCTCGCGCGCGCTCCGGGCATGGCCGCGGATCCTCTACCCGCCAGGGCCACGGCGCCGGGCGGGTTGTCCTTGAAGTCGATCGACGAACAGAACCTTCCGGAGCCGGAAAAGGAAAAGATACGCGCCAGGGTGCAATTCCTGAAGGAGCACAAGGTGATCCCGGCAGCCGAACATGAAGTGCCCGACTTCGCCGTGATCGAAGCCGAGCACCGCGCCCGGAACCAGGCGGTCCCCTCGATCACCTTTTCGCCGGCAAATCTCGATGCCACCACGTTGAAGGGACAAGCGCTGCTGGGGGCGACTACACACGGCGTCTACAACAATAAGTCATGGAGCGGGCTGTCGCGCCTGTTCAGTCATCCGCAACTTGGGCGGGTGCGGCTGGAGGAGACCGATCTGCTCACGCGTGGTGGCGGAGCAATCTTCACCAGGGAGCTGATTAACGCGGACGTCAATGGCGCGCCGGGGATGATGATCAGCCAGCAAGGCAGCGAGAAGAAAACCATCACGCGACTGATGTGGCTCTCCGACGGCATGCTGTACGACCTGGCCGCACCAGGCGTCGATGACGCCTCCCGCGATGCGCTATTGGCGATCGCCCGGCAGCTGCGCCGCTGATTTCAGGCGCCGCAGCTGCGCGGCCTGGTAGGCGCCGAAGGCGTCGCTGAACAGGCAGCGGATCAGGGGATCGTCGACCACGTCGGCCGCCTCGATTTCTTCCTCGGTTTTTGCGTCGAACACCGTGTCGTTGATCCGCACGTACATCGACGTCAGCGACTCGCCCAGCGCCAGCGCGGCGTAGATCTTCGCCACCGACATCTCGGTCAGCCAGCCGATGGCGCCGTCGCCGGCCGGTTCGATGGCGTCTCCCTGCACGCGGTAATCGAAATGCACCGCGGCGCCGGTGTGGTCGTACACCGCCAGGCGCCAGTGCCGCGGCTTCGCGAAGTAGCTGTCCTCGGGCAGTTCCATCGACCGGTATTTTTCCGGCAGGCCGGTGCGGCACCAGGCCATCACCAGTTCGGTTTGCGCGGCGGTGAGCGGATCGAAGCGGCGCGCGATGTCGGCGGTGGTCGGCGGCGCCGCGTCGGGCCGGTAGTCGTAATCGACATCCTGGTCGCCCACCGGCAGCACCCAGCTCAATGGCGGCGCGGCGGTCAGCGCATCCGCGGTGAGCACGAACGACACCGATGGGTCAAGCCGCATCACCCGCGTCGCCGGCAGCGCAGCCGCGACGGCGTCGCCGAACTGGCGGTAGCTGATCGGGAACATCGCATGGTTGTACCAGGACCACGGCTCCTGCACGAACTGGCAGGAGCTGGGCACGACGTAGCGAGGCGCGAGAATTTTTAGTTCGTCCATCCATTCTTGCGGAATCTCCGGCGCGGAGTGGTCGGCGCGCATCGGCGAAATGACCTCGATCTCGCGCATTGTCTGAAACGGCCACAGGACCATGTCCCACGGCGCCAGGCGCGCCAGCTCGGCTAGCGCCGCCGGCGCGATCCACGAATCGACCACGTTGAGCACCCTCAGGCCCGCCGCCTCGATCTGGAACATCGAATCGACGTCCGCATCGAGCGCCTCTCGCGGCGTGACGGTGAACGGCCCGACCTGCACCGCTTGGTCGGTGCGCAGCTGGTGAACCTGCTCGAAGCCCAGTTCGCGGATCATGGCGAACAGCTCGTCGAACAGGCAGTAGAGGTAGATCGGCGTCGCGCGGTCCAGCAGGTCGAGGCTCTCGAGCGAGCAGTGGTCGTCGTGGAAGTGCGAGATGAACACCGCGGCCAGGTCCAGCTTGCGCACCTGGTCCAGGTCGAAGCGGACCTGCGGGAAGGCGTGGCAATTGCGGCTGAACGGATTTTCGAAGATCGGGTCGAAAGCGATCTGCGCGCCGTCGCAGCCGAACAGGTAGCCGGCGTGGAGGATGCGGGAAATGGTCAGGGACATCCGCCCAGTATAGACCGTGCGCCCATTGGAGCGGTAGCGCACAGATGCGGCCGGGAAAACGGTGGATGCTGTCCATACAATCCCATATTGAAGGCCGCTGCAATGACCGACCCATCCTCCAACAAGACCGATCCCGAAGTCGGCAGGCGCACGCTGCGCATCGAGCTGGCGCCGAAAACCCTGATTACCATCGTCGCGATGGTGGTGGCGGTCGCCCTGCTCACCCGGCTGGTGCCGGTCATCCTGGTGCTGATCGCGGCGCTGATGCTGGTCGGGACGCTCAATCCCGCAGTGGAGTCGCTGGAGCGGCGCAAGATTCACCGCAACGTGGCGATCGGCGTGGTGTTCGCGGCGATGCTGGTCGTCTTCGGCCTGCTGGCGGTGTTCACCGTCCCGGCCCTGGTCGAACAGGTAGCGAGCCTGATCCAGCAGGAGCCTAAACTGCGCGCGCAGCTGGTGCACTTCCTGTCGTCGTATCCACTGACCGGATCGCTGGCCGAGAGCATCCGCAGCATTAAATACGCGGCGTTGTTCAAGTCGTACAGCGCCGAAGCGATGGCGATCTCGAAGGACCTGTTCGAGATCGTGGCCTACGGCGCCGGTGCATTTTTCCTGGCGCTGTACATCATGATCGACCGCGACCGCCTGCGCGGCGCGCTGTACGCGGCGATCCCGCGCGCGCATCACATCAAACTGTCGCGCATCCTGCTCAACCTGGAAACCATCGTCGGCGGCTACGTGCGCGGCCAGGTCATCACCTGCGCGATGATGGCGATCTTCCTGTTCGTCCTGCTGACCGCGTGCGGCGTGCCCAACGCGGTGGCGATCGCGGCGTTCGGCGGCATCGCCGACGTGCTCCCGTTCATCGGCATCTTCCTGACAATGGTCCCGGCGGTGCTGGCGGCGATGGCCACCAGCAGCTTCGCCGCCACCGTGGTGTTCGTGCTGCTGCTGTGCTACGAGGAATTCGAAAGCCGGGTGCTGATCCCGGTCGTGTATGGCCGCGCGCTGCGGCTGCCTTCATCGATCGTGCTGTTCGCGCTGATCGCCGGCGGCACGCTGTACGGAATCGCGGGCGCACTGCTGGCACTGCCGGTCGCCGCGACGCTGCTGATGCTGATCGATGAATTGAAGGTCGAGATGCCGGGCGAGACGATGCAGGCAAAGGATGATGAAATCGAAGCGGACGATGTGATCGGCGAAGAGGAATACCTGAGACGCACCGACGGCATGCCGGCCGAAGAAGCCGCCGGCATCGCGCTGGAGATCTCCGAAGAGAAGAAACTGCAGGAGAACGCTACCCAGAAGGAGGAAGAGGCCAAGTCCGAAGGACCTGACCCCGGCCTGGTTAGTTCTTCTTCATCACCAACGTAAGGATGTCGTAGCTGGCCACCAGTTCGTCGTTCTGGTTGGTGACCTGCACGTCCCACGCCACCACGCCCTGCCCCACGCCGCGCTCGTCGGTGCGGTTGCGGTCGACCTTGCGTTTGCAGGTCAGGCGCGCGCGGATCGTGTCGCCGATCGCCACCGGCGTGATGAAGCGCAGGTTGTCGAGGCCGTAGTTGGCCAGCACCGGTCCCGGCGCCGGCGAGACGAACAGGCCCGCCGCGGCCGACAGCACGAAGTAGCCGTGCGCGATGCGCTTTCCGAACTGCGAATCCTTCGCCGCGATTTCGTCGAAGTGCATGTAGAAGAAGTCGCCCGAGATGCCGCCGAACGCCACGATGTCCGCTTCCGTCACGGTGCGGCGGTGCGTCAGCAGCGAGTCGCCCATCTGCAGGTCTTCGAAGTATTTGCGGAACGGGTGCAGGTCGCTTTCCTGCACCGCGGCGCCGCGCACGTATTCGCCGGTGACCGCAGCGAGCATCGTCGGCGAACCCTGGAGCGCGGCGCGCTGCAGGAAGTGGCGCACGGCGCGCACACCGCCCAGTTCTTCACCGCCGCCCGCGCGGCCCGGGCCGCCGTGCTTCAGTTGCGGCAGCGGCGAGCCGTGGCCGGTCGAATCGACCGCCGCCTCGCGGTCCAGCACCAGCACGCGGCCGTGATACGCGGCCAGGCCAGGCACCGCGCGTGCGGCAACCATCGGATCCCTGGTGCACAGGGTCGACACCAGGCTGCCCTTGCCGCGGCGCGCCAGTTCGATCGCCTCGTCGAGGCCGGAATAGGTCATCATCGTGCTGACCGGGCCGAACGCCTCGATGTCGTGAACCGCGTCGTTGTCCATCGCATTCCGGCACAGCAGCAGGGTCGGCGCGAAGAACGAGCCTTCGGAGGCGCCCTCGCCCAGCGGCGCAAAATCATCGCCTGCACCGTAGACGATCTCGTTGCCCTCGGCGAGCATGGCGACGCGTTCGGCGACATCGCGCTGCTGGTCCTTCGACGCCAGGGCGCCCATGCGCACGTTTTCCAGCTTCGGATCGCCGACGACGATCTTCGACAGCCGGTCGCGCAGGCGCTCGGCCACCGCATCGACACGGTTCTCCGGCACGATGATGCGGCGAATGGCGGTACATTTCTGGCCGGCCTTCCCGGTCATCTCGCGCGCCACTTCCTTGACGAACAGGTCGAACTCGGCGTCGTCAGGCGTCACGTCCGGTCCCAGGATCGCGCAGTTCAGCGAATCGGCTTCGGCGGTGAACGGGATCGAGTTGGACAGGATGTTCTTGTTCGAGCGCAGCTTCATCGCGGTGTCGGCCGAACCGGTGAAGGTCACCACGTCGGCGCCGTTCAGGCGGTCGAGCAGGTCGCCGGTGCTGCCGATCACCAGCTGGATCGCGCCGTCAGGCATCAGGCGAGATTCGTGCATCATGCGCACGACCGCCTCGGTCAGGTAGCTGGTCGCGGTGGCCGGCTTGCCGATGCACGGCATCGCGGCCAGGAAGCTTGGCGCGAACTTCTCGAGCAGGCCCCAGATCGGGAAGTTGAAGGCGTTGATGTGCACCGCCAGGCCGCCGCGCGGCACCAGGATGTGGGTGCCGGCGAAGCCGCCGCGCTTGCCCAGCGCGATGGCGGGGCCTTCGTGCAGCACGTTCGACGACGGCAGCTCGCGGCTGCCCATGCTGGCGAACGCGAACAGGGTGCCGATGCCGCCTTCGACGTCGACCCAGCTGTCCGGTCGCGTGGCGCCGGTGTGCATCGAGATCGCGTACAGCTCTTCCTTGCGGTCCATCAGGTAGAGCGCCAGCGCCTTGAGCGTCTGGGCGCGGGTCTGGAAGTCCATTTGCATCAGGGCCGGCACGCCGGTGCGGCGGGCGTATACGACGGCTTCCTCGAAGTCGATCTTCTCGGCGTGGGTGTGGTAAATCAGGTTGCTGTTGATGGCGCTGTGCAGCGGCACGTGCGGCTCGGCGCCGAGCCAGCGGCCGCCGATCAGGCTTTGCAGGGTTGATACGTTGGTCATATGTTCTCTCCGTCGTTTTCTGGATCGTCGTACCTGCGAAGGCAGATACCTATGCTGAATTTGCGTCCACCTCTTCTGCACGCTCAGCAAGGGTTCCTGCCTCCGCAGGAACGACGCGGTTATTGGTCTTTGGGCTTGTGCATGTCGAAGCCGAACTCGATCCGCTTGCGGTCCGGCTCCACTTCGTCCTTCGATTCGACTTCGCGCATGGTCTTCATCGAGCGCACCGCGAGTTCGTGGTACTGCGTGGTGCCGAAGCTCTTCCACGCGATTTCCTTGTCTTCCAGCTGGCGCACCACCTTGGCGGGCGATCCCATCACCATGCTGCGCGGCGGGATGATCATGCCGGCCTTGATGAAGCTCATCGCGGCGATGATCGAATCTTCCCCCACCACCGCCTGGTCCATCACCACCGCGTTCATGCCGACCATCGCGTTGCGCTTGACGCGGCAGCCGTGCAGCACGGCGCCGTGCCCGATGTGGCCATCGACTTCGACCACGGTGTCGTCGCCGGGGAAGCCGTGCATCACGCAGCAATCCTGCAGGTTGGCGCCTTCTTCCAGGATCAGCCGTCCGAAGTCGCCGCGCATCGACGCCAGGGGGCCGATGTAGCAGCGCGGGCCGACGATCACGTCGCCGATCAGCACCGCGCTTGGATGCACGTACGCCGACGGGTGGACGACTGGGGTGACGCCGTTGATCTCATATACTTTGACCATAGATCTCTCGATTAGTTTACATGCCGAGGTAGGCGCTTTGCACCTGCTCGTTGTCCAGCAGTTCGGGACCGGGGCCGGACAGCACGATGGCGCCGGTCTCGATGACGTAGCCGACATCGGCGATCGCCAATGCGGCGTGGGCGTTCTGCTCCACCAGGAAGATCGTGATGCCGGCGTCGCGCAGTTCTTCGACGATGCGGAATATCTCGCGGATCAAGAGAGGCGCCAGGCCCATGCTCGGCTCGTCGAGCAGCAGCAGCTTCGGATGTCCCATCAGCGCGCGCGCCATCGCCAGCATCTGCTGCTGGCCGCCGGACAGCATGCCGGCCGTCAGCGCGCGCTTTTCCTTCAGCACCGGGAACAGACCGAACACGCGCTCCAGGTCCGCCGCCAGCTCGCCTTTCGGGCGGGTGTAGGCGCCCAGGCGCAGGTTGTCTTCCACCGACATCGGGCCGAACACCTGGCGCCCTTCCGGCACCTGGCAAATACCGGCGCGCACGCGGGCGTCGGCGCTCATGCGCGTAATGTCCGCGCCGCCGAAGCGGATCGCGCCGGCGCTGACCGGCTGCACCCCCGATATCGCCCGCAGCAAGGTGGTCTTGCCGGCGCCGTTGGCGCCGACCAGCGCCACCAGCTGGCCCTGGCGCACTTCGATGTCGACGCCGTGCAGCGCCTGGATCGGCCCGTAGCGGCTGTGCAGCCCCTGAATTTGCAGCACCGGCGGCGCGGCGGAAAAATCTGGCATGGTCATTCCTTTACGCGGCCGCGCCGAGATAGGCGGCGATGACGTCGGGGTTGGCGCGCACTTCCGCGGCCGTGCCTTCGGCGAGCGTCTTGCCGTAGTCGAGCACCAGGATGTGGTCCGACAGGTTCATCACAAGTTTCATGTCGTGCTCCACCAGCAGCACCGTCACGCCGGACTGCGCGACCTTGCGGATCAGGTCTTCGATTTCGCCGGTCTCGGTGTGGTTCAGGCCCGCCGCCGGCTCGTCCACCAACAGGATCTTCGGCGCCGCCGCCAGTGCGCGCGCGATCTCGAGGCGCTTGAGGGCGCCGTAGGGCATCTGGCTGGCGTCCGCGCCGAGGTACTTGCCGACTCCGACGAACTGCATCAGGCGCGCCGCTTCGTCGCGGCATTCGGCATCCGCGCGGCGCACGGCCGGCAGGCGCAGCATCGACGCGAACATGTTCTGATTCAGACGCAGGTGCGAGCCGACCATCACGTTGTCGATGGCGCTCATGTTCATGCACACCTGGAGGTTCTGGAAGGTGCGGCTCAAGCCGCGCCGCGCCAACGCATCGGGCGCCATGCCGGCGACGTTCTCGCCGTTGAACATGATCTTGCCGGTGGTCGGCGTGTAGATGCCGCTGACCAGGTTGAACAGCGTGGTCTTGCCCGCGCCGTTAGGCCCGATCACGGAATGGATCGCGCCTTCACGCACGTTGAAGCTCACGTCCTGCACCGCGTGCACGCCGCCGAAGCTTTTGCTGAGGTGTTCGATCGCCAGCATCATTTGCTCCTCGCGCGCATGCGCTGCGCGATGCTCGGCACCAGGCCGCGCGGCAGGAAGATCATCGTGGCCATCAGGATCACGCCGAATACCACCACTTCCCAGCCTTCGAAAGTCTGCAGCAGCTGCGGCAGCACGGTCAGCAGCGCGGCGCCGATGATGGAGCCGAACACCGACGCCATGCCGCCCACCACCACCATCGTTACCAGCTCGATCGAGTGGAAGAAGCCGGCCATGTTGGGGGTGATGAAGCCGGAATAGTGGGCGGTGATCGAGCCGGCGATGCTGGCCACCACCGCGGACAGGACGAATACGCGCACCTTGAACTTCGTCGTGTCGACGCCGGCGACGCGCGCGGCAATTTCGGAGCCATGGATCGCCTGCAGAGCGCGGCCGACCGGGGAGTCGATCAGGTTCAGCGCCAGCCACGTCATCAGCAGGAGCAGGACAGCGACCACCGCGTACCAGGCGGTCTCGCCTGCGACCGCGAAGGTCCCCAGCGTGAACGATGGAACCGCCATGCCGTCAGGGCCGCCGGTCCACTGCTGCTCGTTGTTGATGACGATGGCGATGATGATGCCGAGGCCCAGCGTGGCCATCGCCAGCGTGTGGCCTTTCAGTTTCAGCACGGGGCGCGCCAGCACCCACGCCAGCAGGCCGGTCGCGGCGGCGCCGGCAGCCAGCGCGGCCAGCGGCGGCCAGTTGAAATGCGTCGTCAGGGCGGCGGACGAATACGCGCCAAGGCCGTAGAAACCAGCGTGGCCGAGGCTGATCTGGCCGGTGTAGCCCATCAGAAGATTCAGCGCGATGACCACGATGGCGTTGAGCGCGATGCGGATCGCCACGTCGACGTAGAACGAGTTCGGCAGCACCAGCGGCAGCGCCGCCAGCACCACCGCGAGCACCAGCAGCCCGCCGTGCCGGGATTGAAGCAGCTTCATACGCGCTCCGAGATCCTGGCGCCGAACAGGCCGCGCGGCATGAAGAACAGGATCAGCAGGATCAGCACGAACGGCACCGCATCCTTGTACGACGACGAGATGTACCCGGCCGTCATGGCTTCGGCGATGCCGAGGATGAGCCCCCCGACCACCGCGCCAAGGCCGCCGCCAAGGCCACCCAGCACCGCGGCGACGAAGCCCTTCAGGCCCAGCATGATGCCGGCGTCATACGAGGTGTAGGTAATCGGCGCGACCAGGATGCCGCCGAATGCACCGAGCAGCGCGGCCAGGCCGAACGACAGCAGCAGTACGCGGCGCGTGTTGATTCCGACCAGCTGCGCCGCCAGCTTGTTGTGCGAGGTAGCCAGCATTGCCTTGCCGAGCAAGGTGCGGCCGAAGAACCAGGCCAGCGCGCCGACGATGGCGAGCGTGACGCCCAGCACCCACAGGCTTTGCGGCAACAGGCTGGCGCCGAACAGCATGATCGGCGTGTCGCCCGAAAACGGCGCAAGCGAATGCGTGCCCTTTCCCAGCCAGATCTGCACCAGCCCGCGGATCGTCAGCGACGCGCCGATGGTGATGATGATCAGCGTGACCACCTGGGCGTTCTGCGCAGGCTCGATCACGGCCTTCTCCATCACCAGGCCGACGATGGCGGTGCCGATGACGGCGCCGACGATCGCCAGCGGCAGCGGAACGCCGGCGCCGGCCATGACGGCCGCCAGCATCCCGCCCATCATGATGAACTCACCCTGGGCGAAGTTGATCACACCGCTGGTGTTGTAGATGATCGTGAAGCCCAGCGCGGCAAGCGCGTAGGTGGAGCCGACCGTCATTCCCGAGTAAAGGAACTGGAGGAATTGAGCGAGCATCGCAAGGCCTTATTTGAGCTGGACCCAGTCGCCGTTCTTGACCTCGACCATGCGGAACGCGGACAGGTCCAAGCCCATGTGGTTGGTCGGCGACATATTGAAGACGCCGGTGGTGCCCACGAAGCCCTTTGTGCTCTCCAGTGCGGCGCGCACCTTCTCGCGGTCGGTGCCCCCGGCGCGCTTGATCGCATCCACCGACAGGTTCAGCGCGTCGAGCGCGTAGCCGCCGAAGGTCGAAGGATCGACCTTGTACTTGTCCTTGTAAGCCTTGTCGTAGCCGGTGACGATGGTCTTCTGCGCGTCGCCGGCTGGCAGCGCGTTGGCGATCAGCAGGGCCGGCGTCGGCAGGCGCACGCCTTCCGCGGCCTTGCCGGACAGCTTCAGGTACTCGTCGGATGCGACGCCGTGCGACTGGTACATCGGCACCGCGGTCATGCCCAGTTGGCCGTAGTTCTTGGTGACGACCGCCGGGCCCTGGCCCAGGCCGAACACGAACACTGCCTGCACGCCCGGCGTGCTTTTAATGCGGGTCAGCTGCGCGGTGATGTCGGTGTCCTTCGGGCCGTAGGTCTCGTCGGCCACCAGCGTGATGCCGTACTTCGCGGCGACCGCCTGGGTCTCCTTGCGGCCGGAGGCGCCGAAGCCGCTGGTCTCGGACAGCAGGCCGACCTTGGTGATGCCGCGCTTCTTCATGTCCTCGAAAACCTTCTCGGCCGCCATGCGGTCGGTGTGCGGCGTCTTGAAGACCCACTTCTTGACCGGGTCGATCACGACCACCGCACCGGCCAGCGAGATGAACGGCAGGCTGGCTTTCTCGACCAGCGGCGCCATCGCCATGGTCGCGCCGGTGGTGGTGCCGCCGATCAGGACGTCGACCTTGTCGGACTCGATCAGGCGCTTGGTGAAGCTGTTGGCCTTGGCAGCGTCGCTGCCGTCGTCGTAGTGCACCAGCTCCAGCTTGCGACCAAGGACGCCGCCCTCGGCATTGATCTTCTCGATGTACAGCTGCAGGGTTTTTAGTTCAGGGTCCCCGAGGAAGGCGGCCGGTCCGGATACCGACAGCACCGAACCGATCTTGATCGGGTCGGCGGCCGATGCGCTGGCGGCGGCAAGCGCCATGGCTGCGAACAGGACGGACTTCTTGAGCATGGTCTTGAACATCTTTGTCTCCTCGGGGTGGTGGTTTTGTTTTGTTTAAACGCGTTCGATGATCATGGCGATGCCCTGGCCGACGCCGATGCACATGGTGCACAGCGCGTAGCGGCCGCCGGTGCGGTGCAGCTGGTTGACGGCGGTCGTCACCAGGCGCGCGCCGGAAGCGCCGAGCGGGTGGCCGATCGCGATCGCGCCGCCGTTCGGGTTGACGCGGGCGTCGTCGTCGGCCAGGCCGAGGTCGCGCGTGACCGCCAGGCCCTGGGCGGCGAAGGCTTCGTTCAGTTCGATCACGTCCATCTGGTCGATGGTCAGGCCGGCCATCGCCAGCACCTTCTTCGATGCCGGCGACGGGCCGAAGCCCATGATGCGCGGCGCCAGGCCGGCGGTGGCCATGCCGACGATACGGGCGCGCGGCTTGAGGCCGAAACGTTCGACCGCGCTGCCCGATGCGATCAGGACCGCGCAGGCGCCGTCGTTCACGCCCGAGGCATTGCCAGCGGTGACGCTGCCGTCCGGCGTCACGACGCCCTTCAGCTTGGCCAGCATCTCGATGGTGGTCTCCGGACGAGGATGCTCGTCGGTCTCGAACAGGCGCGCTTCGCCTTTCTTCTGCGGAATCGACACGGGCACAATTTCGTCCTTGAAGAAGCCGGCGGCGTGCGCGGCGGCCCAGCGCTGTTGGCTGCGGATCGCAAACGCATCCTGGTCGGCGCGGCTGACATTGAACTCGCGCGCGACGTTCTCCGCCGTCTCGGGCATCGAGTCGATGCCGTACTTCGCCTTCATCAGCGGATTGACGAAGCGCCAGCCGATGGTGGTGTCTTCGATCTTGGCGGCGCGCGAGAATGCGCTGTCGGCCTTGCCCATTACGAAAGGCGCGCGCGTCATGCTCTCGACGCCGCCGGCGATGATCAGGTTCGCTTCGCCGGACTTGATGGCGCGCGCGGCGATGCCGATTGCGTCCAGGCTGGAGCCGCACAGGCGGTTGATGGTGCTGCCGGGGACATCGACCGGAATCCCGGCCAGCAGGCTCGCCATATGGGCGACGTTGCGGTTGTCTTCGCCGGCCTGGTTGGCGCAGCCGTAGTAGACGTCATCGACCTTCGACCAGTCGACGCCGGGATTGCGCGCCATCAGCGCGGCGATCGGCAAGGCTGCCAGGTCGTCCGCGCGCACGGTGGAAAGGGCGCCGCCGAAGCGGCCGATCGGGGTGCGGATGGCGTCGCAGATGAATGCGTCGTTAATTTGTTGGGTCACTGGCTGCTCCTGTTAATTAAGATTTCGGGCGTTTGTCGATCACGCGGCGGGCCTTGCCCGTCATGGTGCGCTCGATGCCATTGGAGGCCATCAAGGTCACGCGCGTGGACACGCCCACGAAGGTCTTGATCTGGTGTTCGAGGTCGCGGCCCAGCAGGGCCACGGCTTCCTGCGCCATGCTGGTGTCGCGCAGTTCGCCGAACACTTCGAGCTTGTCGAGGTGGCCGTCGCGCGAGACGATCAGCTGGTAGTGCGGCGCCAGGGCCGGCATCTTGAGGATCAGCTCCTCGATCTGGGTCGGGAACACGTTCACGCCGCGGATGATCAGCATGTCGTCCGAACGGCCGGTGATCTTGCCCATGCGGCGCATCGAGCGCGAGGTCGGCGCCAGCAGGCGCGTGAGGTCGCGGGTGCGGTAGCGGATGATCGGCAGCGCTTCCTTGGTCAGCGAGGTGAATACCAGCTCGCCCTCTTCGCCGTCCGGCAGCACTTCGCCGGTCTCGGGATCGATCACCTCGGGATAGAAATGGTCTTCCCAGATGACAGGACCGTCCTTCGATTCGATGCATTCGCTGGCCACGCCAGGGCCCATCACCTCGGACAGGCCGTAGATGTCGACCGCGTCGATGCCGGCGCGCGCTTCGATCTCGCCGCGCATCGCGTCGGTCCACGGCTCGGCGCCGAAGATGCCGACCTTGAGCGAGGAGTCGGCCGCGTCCATGCCCTGGCGCTGGAATTCCTCGATGATGTTGAGCATGTACGACGGCGTCACCATGATGATGTCCGGCTTGAAGTCGCAGATCAGCTGCACCTGCTTCTCGGTCTGGCCGCCCGACATCGGGATCACGGTGCAGCCCAGGCGCTCGGCGCCGTAGTGGGCGCCCAGGCCGCCGGTAAACAGGCCGTAGCCGTAGGCGATGTGGACCATGTCGCCCTTGCGCCCGCCCGCGGCGCGGATCGAGCGCGCCACCACGCCGGCCCAGGTGTCGATGTCGTTCTGGGTGTAGCCGACCACGGTGGCCTTGCCGGTGGTGCCGCTCGACGCGTGGATGCGCACCACTTCTTCACGCGGCACCGCGAACAGGCCGAACGGATAGTTCTCGCGCAGGGTCTTCTTTTCAGTGAACGGGAATTTCGCCAGGTCCGCCAAGGTCTTCAGATCGTCAGGATGAACGCCCTTCTCGTCGAACGCGGCCCGGTAATGCGGCACGTTGTCGTAGGCGCGCTTGAGCGTGGCCTTCATGCGCTCGAGCTGCAGCGCCTGCAATTCGTCGCGGCTGGCGCGTTCGATCGGCTCCAGGTCGCCTGGAGCGGGTGTGCGTTGAACCATGGTTGTCTCCCTCGTTCTCGAAACTGAAATCAGACTTCTGCGACCAACCCCGCGACCCGGTGCGACTTACCGCGGAACAGCGCGATGGTGCGCCCGTCCTGGTTGTGCACCCTGATGTCATACACGCCGGTCTTGCCGGACAGGGCCTGCTCGGTCGCTTCGGCGGTCAGCAGGTCGCCTTCGCGGCCCGGCGCCAGGTAATCGATCGTGCAGCCGGCGCCCACCGTGTTGTGATTGTGCGAATTGCAGGCGAACGCGAAGGCGCTGTCGGCAAGCATGAAGATGTAGCCGCCGTGGCAGGTCGCGTGGCCATTCAACATGTCGCGACGCACCGGCATGGTCATGCGCGCGTAGCCGGGACGGATTTCGGCCAGCAGCATGCCCAGCGCCTGGCTGGCGGGGTCGCGCTCGTACATTGTCTTGCCGGCCAGTTCGGCCAAAGCCTGGGGATCGTTATGCATGAAAACGCGCTCCTGCCGGCGCGGCGGCCAGTTTGCGGCGCAGCAGCGGCGAGACGCGGTAGCGGTCTTCGCCATAGCCGGCGGCGAGGTTCGACAAAACGGTGACGACCTGCGCAACGCCAATCGCGTCGGTCCACGCCAGCGGGCCGCGCGGATAGTTCACGCCCTTCTGCATGGCGGTGTCCACCGCGGCGGCGCTGCACACGCCCTGGTTGACGGCGTCGGCCGCCTCGTTGGCCAGCATGGCGACGGTGCGCATCACGACCATGCCCGGCACGTCGTCGATGCGGGTGACCGCGAAGCCGGCCGACTGGAACAGGCCGACGACGGCGTTGTAGCCGTTGTCGCTGCACTGGTCGGCGCGCGCCAGCGCGATGCGCCTGGCGCCGGCAAAATCAAGCACCAGGTCGTACAGCACGGTGTCCGGATGCTTGTTGGCGGTGGCGCGCTCGGTCGCGGTGCGGCCGTCGGTCAGGAACACGGCGGCGCCGTTGCAGTGGAAGGCCGGCGCCTCGTGCTCGCCCGCGCCGGGCAAGGGCTTGCGGTGGGTGACGGTGTAGCCGGCGGCCTTGAGGCGCTGCTCCATCGGGTCGGTGATCGGGTGCAGCACGCCAGGTTCGATGCTGACGCTGACGGAATCGGGTTTCGCCATCGCCGGCTCGGTCTGCGGCGCCGGCACGCTGGCGTCGTCGCCGTAGCGGTAGAAGCCGCGGCCGGATTTGCGGCCCAGGAAGCCGGCGTTGACCATCTCCTGCTGCAGCACCGAGGGGGTGAAGCGCGGATCGCCGAAGTAGGCCTGGTGTACCGACTTCGTCACCGAGAAATTGACGTCGTGGCCGATCAGGTCCATCAGCTCGAAAGGGCCCATGCGGAAGCCCCCGGACTCGCGCACGATGGTGTCGATGGTCGCGGCATCGGCGGCCTGCTCGGACAACAGGCGCAGCGCCTCGGCGTAGAACGGGCGGGCGACGCGGTTGACGATGAAGCCCGGCGTCGACTTGGCGTGCACCGGGTTCTTGCCCCACGCGGCGGCGGTAGCGAACACGGTGTCGGCGACCGACTGCTCGGTGGCCAGCCCGCTGATCACTTCGACCAGCGCCATCAGCGGCACCGGGTTAAAGAAGTGCATGCCGACCAGGCGCTGCGGACGGCGCAGCTGCGCGGCGATGGCGGTGACCGAGATCGACGAGGTGTTGGTGGCGAGGATGCAGTCGTCGCCGACGATGGCTTCCAGTTCGGCGAACAGCTTGCGCTTGACGTCGAGGTCTTCGACGATCGCTTCGACGACAATGGCGGCGCCGCGCACGTCTTCCAGGCTGTCGGCGACGCGCAGGCGCGCATTGGCCGCTTCGGCGTCGGCGCCCGTCATGCGGCCCTTCTCCACCAGCTTGCCGAACACCTTGCCGATGTCGGCGATCGCCTTGGCGGCGGCGCCTTCACGGGTGTCGAACAGCACCACCGGATGGCCGGCCGCTGCCGCCACCTGGGCGATACCGGAACCCATCGCGCCGCTGCCGATGACGGCGACCACACTGCCTTTGTCGAGCGCCATCGCTTATTCTCCCTTGAAGTGGGCCGGGCGTTTCGCGATGAACGCGGCGACGCCTTCCTTGTAATCGTGGCTGTAGCCAAGCTCGCGCATCATCTCGCCCTCTAACTTGAGCTGTTCCTGCAAGGTGTTGGCGTAGCTGGCCTGCAGCGCCTTTTTGGTGAAGGCGAGACCCTTGGTCGGCGCGGACGCGAAGTGTTCGGCCATGGCCATTGCCTCGTCCATCAGCGCGGCGTCGGGGATGCACTTCCAGATCAGGCCCCACTGCTCCGCCGTCTCGGCGGGCAGCTTATCGCCCAGCATGGCGAGGCCGGTGGCGCGCGCGTGGCCGATCAGGCGCGGCAGATGCCAGGTGCCGCCGGTGTCCGGGATCAGGCCCAGCTTGCAGAACGCTTCGATGAAGCTGGCCGATTTCGCGGCCAGCACGATGTCGCTGGCCAGCGCCAGGTTGGCGCCGGCGCCGGCGGCGACGCCGTTGACGGCGCAGATCACCGGCATCGGCAGCGCTTTCAGCGACAGCACCAGCGGCGCGTAGAACTGCTCGACCGAGGCGCCCAGGTCGACGCCTTGCTGGCCCGGTTCGACCGCGCGGTCGCCCAGGTCCTGGCCCGCGCAGAAGCCGCGGCCGGCGCCGGTCAGCACCAGCACGCGCACGGTCGGATCGGTGGCCGTCAGCGCGAGCGCGTGGCGCACTTCGATGTGCATGGCCTGGGTGAAGCTATTGAGTTTGTCGGGACGGTTCAGCGTCAGCTTGGCGATGCCATTCTCGATCTGGAACAGGATGTTCTCGTAGTTCATGCGGTCTCCTTGTTTTGTTCTTATTCGGCCTGGTCGAAGTCGACCACCACTTTGTCGGTGACGGGAAAGCTCTGGCACGACAGCACGAAGCCGCGCGCGATCTCGTAGTCTTCCAGCGCGTAGTTCACGTCCATGTCGACCTTGCCCTCGAGGAGCTTGCAGCGGCAGGTTGAGCATACGCCACCCTTGCATGAGTAGCGCATGTCGATGCCGGCGCGCAGGCCGGCGTCGAGGATCGACTCCTTGTCCTTGTCCATCGTGAAGCTGGTGTGGTTGCCGTCCATGATGACGGTGACCTGTGTCTCGTGCGGCACGTCGGCTGCCATCGCGCGCGGCTTGTGCTGGTGCTTCGGGATGCTGGCGGCGAACAGCTCGACCTTGATGTCGTGCTTCGGCATGCCGGCTTCCTGCAGCGCGGCGGAGACGCCGAGCATCATGTCTTCCGGGCCGCAGATGAAGGCGACGTCGATGTCCTCGACGCGGACCCAGTGCTTCAGCAGCTGCTCGGTCTTTTCCTTGGTGATGCGGCCGTTGAACAGTTCGATGTCCTGCTGCTCGCGGCTCATCACGTAGGCCAGCTGCAGGCGGTCCATGTAGATGTCCTTCAGGTCGGTCAGCTCCTCCTTGAAGATCACCGTCGACGAGGCGCGGTTACCGTAGAACAGGGTGAAGCGGCTGTGCGGCTCGGTCGCCAGCGTGGTCTTGATGATCGACAGGATCGGCGTGATGCCGCTGCCGGCCGCAAATGCGACGTAGTTGCGCGACTGCTCGGCGTTCAGGGGCACGTTGAAGTGGCCCATCGGCGGCATCACTTCGAGGGTGGCGCCAGGCTTCAAGGTGTCGTTGGCCCAGGTCGAGAACAGGCCGCCCTGGGTGCGCTTGATCGCCACGCGCAGCAGGCTGTCGTGAACGGCGGAGCAGATCGAGTAGGACCGGCGCACGTCCTCTTCGTTGATCAGGGCGCGCAGGGTCAGGTGCTGGCCTTGCTGATACTTGAAGCTGTCCTTCAGTTCCGGCGGAACGTTGAAGGTGACGGCAATGGTGTCGCGCGTTTCGTTGTGAACCGCGGCGACCGACAATGGGTAGAATTTGCTCATGATTGGCCTTAGTGGCACTTGAAATAGTCGAACGGCTCGCGGCAGTCGAGGCACTTGTACAGCGCCTTGCACGGCGTCGATCCGAATTGGCTGGTCAGCTCCGTGTGCGTCGAACCGCAGTTCGGGCAGGCCACCGTCAGCCTGGGCTGCAGCGCATTGCGCTTGACGCCGGCGTGCAGGCCGCTGATGTCGATCACCTGCTGCGCCGGCGGCGCGATGCCGTAGCCTTTCAGCGCGGCCTTGCCGGCATCGCTCATCCAGTCGGTGGTCCACGCCGGCGACAGCTGGTTCACCAGCCGCACGTTGGTCACGCCATGCTGGTGCAGCGCCTCGGTCACCGATTCGGCGATCACCTGCATCGCCGGGCAGCCGGAGTAGGTCGGCGTGATGGTGACGACGCATTCGTCATCCTGCCACTCGACGTTGCGCACGATGCCGAGGTCCACCACCGAGATCACCGGGATCTCGGGGTCGGTGACCTGGCCGAGCCAGTCCCAGACCTGCGCGGTGCTCACTGCCTGCTGGCTCATTACCACTCGGCTCCGCGATAGGCGCGCTGCAGGAACTGCATCTCGGCGAGGATGTAGCCGAGGTGCTCGCTGTGCACGCCCTTCTTGCCGCCGCGGTGCATCCAGGCGTCGGCGGGAGGCATCTCCAGCGTGGCTTCGGTGAAGATCTCGGAGACGTGCTCGATGAAGTCGGCGCGCAGCAGTTCGGCCGCGGGAGCGACGCCCTCCGCGACCATCGCCAGGTCGACCGCGTCGTAGATGAACATCTCGCCGGTGTAGGCCCACAGCTGGTTGACCGCGGCCTGGCACTTGGCATGGCTTTCCGGCGTGCCGTCGCCGAGGCGCACGATCAGGTCGCCGCTGCGGCGAAGGTGATAGGTCACTTCCTTGATCGACTTCTCGGCGATTTCGGCGACGCGCGCATCGCTCGATTTGGTCAGCGCGAGCATCAGGAAGTAGTGCCAGGTATCGAAGAAGAACTGGCGCATCATGGTGTCGGCGTAGTTCCCGTTCGGCTGTTCGACCAGCAGGCAGCAGCGCAGGGCCGGCGCGTCGCGCAGGAATGCGAGGTCATCCTCGCTGCGGCCGGCGCCTTCGAGTTCGGTGGCGTAGGCGTACCACATGCGGGTCTGGCCCAGCAGGTCGAGCGCGACGTTGGTCAGCGCCATGTCCTCTTCCAGCGCGGGACCTTTGCCGCACAACTGCGAGAGCTGCTGCGACAGGATCAACGCGTTGTCGCCCTGGCGCAGGAGATAGTCGATTTTGTCGGCGGCGTTCACAGGTTTTTCACTTCTTCAGGCATTGGGAAAAAGGTCGGGTGGCGATAGACCTTGTTGTTGGCCGGCTCGAACAGCGCGCCCTTGTCGGACGGGCTGGAAGCGACGATGTCGGTGGCGCGCACGACCCAGATCGACACGCCTTCGTTGCGGCGGGTGTAGACGTCGCGGGCGTTATTGACCGCCATCTCGGCATCCGGCGCGTGCAGGCTGCCGACGTGCTTGTGCGCCAGGCCGTGCTGGCTGCGGATGAAGACTTCCCACAGGGGCCATTCTTTGCTCATTGCTTGCTCCGTAATCTCGTTATGCCGCGGCGCGCGCCGCTTTTTTGTCCGCGTGGGCGACCAGCGCCTCGCGGAACCAGGCGCCGTCGTCCCAGGCCTTGACGCGGGTCCGCAGGCGCTCCTTGTTGCAAGGGCCGTTCCCTTTGAGGACGTTGTGGAACTCGCTCCAGTCGATCTCGCCGAATTCGTAGTGGCCGGTTTCGGCATTGAATTTGAGGTCGGGATCGGGCACCGTCAGGCCGAGGAATTCGGCTTGCGGGACGGTCTGGTCGACCATGCGCTGGCGCAGTTCGTCGTTCGAGAACAGCTTGATGCGCCACTGCGCCGACTGCGCGCTGTTGACCGACTCGGCGTCCGACGGGCCGAACATCATCAGCGACGGCCACCACCAGCGATTGAGGGCGTCCTGCGCCATCGCCTTCTGCTCCGGCGTGCCCTTGGCGAGGCTCATCATGATGTCGTAGCCCTGGCGCGCGTGGAAGGATTCTTCCTTGCAGACGCGGATCATGGCGCGCGCGTACGGACCGTACGAGCAGCGGCACAGCGGGATCTGGTTGATGATGGCCGAGCCGTCGACCAGCCAGCCGATCGCGCCCATGTCGGCCCACGACAGGGTCGGGTAATTGAAGATCGACGAATACTTGGCCTTGCCGGAATGGAGGGCGGCCAGCAACTCGTCGCGCGACACGCCCAGCGTTTCGGCGGCGCTATATAAATAGAGGCCGTGGCCCGCCTCGTCCTGGATCTTGGCCAGCAGGATCGACTTGCGCTTGAGGGTAGGCGCGCGTGTGACCCAGTTCCCTTCGGGGAGCTGGCCGACGATTTCCGAGTGCGCGTGCTGCGAAATCTGGCGGATCAGGGTTTTGCGGTAGGCGTCGGGCATCCAGTCCTTCGCTTCGATCTTGATGCCGGCGTCGATGCGATCCTGGAACGCGCGCTCCTCCTCGCCCATGTCGGCAATCGACTGGACTTTCTTGAGCCCGGTTTCGACCAGTTGTGCGTACATGCTCACTCTCCATTTGCTGAATCTGAAAATCCATAATACGATACAAAAAACGAGAAGTACACAGAAATTTTGTGTCACATTTATTTTCTGTATCCTGTAGTCATTCTTTAATGTCTGAAAATTAATCCTGCGCCGATCCGCCACTAAAGTAAACTGCGGCAAGGCCTGACAAAAGGACACTTTTCCTCTATGAAACAACTGACCAGCACCGAATGGATCGCCCACTTCCTGGCCAGCGACCCGCCGCGCTCCAAGTCGCTGGTGATGACGATTTTCGGCGATGCCGTGGCGCCGCACGGCGGCACCGTGTGGCTGGGCAGCCTGATCGAGCTGCTGGCGCCGTTCGGCGTGAATGACCGGCTGCTGCGCACCAGCGTGTCGCGGCTGGCGCAGGACGGCTGGCTGGTGGCCAACCGCGACCGGCGCCGCAGTTCGTATTCGATTCCGGCGCGGGCGCTGCCGCGCTTCGAGCGCGCCAACCGCCGCATCTACGCGCCGCTCGAGGTGCACTGGGACGGCCTGTGGACGCTGCTGCTGTCGGCCGGCGGCGCGATCGAGGCGCCGCTGCGCGCTGCGCTGCGCAAGGAGCTACTGTGGGAAGGCTACGCGCAGCTGTCGCCGGGCGTGTACGGCCATCCGGCCGGCGACACCGAGGTGCTGCGCGACGTGCTGGTGCGCCTGGGCGCCGAGGGCAAGCTGTTCATCTGCGGCGCGCAGGCGCTGGCGCAGGTGCCGGGCCGGCCACTGCCGGAGCTGGTCGGCGAAGGATGGGATTTATCGGACGTGATCGCCGGCTACCAGCAGTTCATCGACCAGTTCGAGCCGCTGCTGGCGCTGAAGGAAGCGGGGCTGCCGCCGGAACAGGCGTTCGTCATCCGCACGCTGCTCATTCACGCTTACCGGCGCGTGCAGCTGCACGATCCGATGCTGCCGGTGGAGCTGCTGCCCGATCCATGGCCGGGCGCGCGCGCGTACGAATTGGCGCGCGCGCTTTATCGGTCAATTTGCGGCGCCGCCGAACAACATGTGGTGGCGGCGATGCGGCGGGAGGATCCGGACGCGCCGCCGGCCGACGCCGCCTTCTTCCAGCGCTTCGGCGGGCTCGACTGATGTAGATTCGCCGCAAATCCCCCGGGGTCAGACCCGCTTATTTAACGGTGAAATGCGGACAATGCCATCGAAAAAGCGGGTCTGACCCTGATCGTCCGGTGCCGACGAACAACATGTGGTGGCGGCGATGCGGCGGGAGGATTCGGACGCGCCGCTGGCCGACGCCGCCTTCTTCCAGCGCTTCGGCGGGCTAGACCGATCTCAATCAGACGCAAATCCCCCGGGGTCAGACCCGCTTTTTTAACGGTGAAATGCGAACAATGCCATCGAAAAAGCGGGTCTGACCCCGATCGTTTTTCAGGTGCGGGAACTGTTGGGCAGGGGCGCGGTCAAAACGATATGGAACGCGCAACCGGAGTACCGCCATGCACGAAGACCTCGTCCAGAAAATCGTCGCGAACCCGAGCTATCAGAAACTGGTGCGGATCCGAACCTGGTTCGGCTGGACACTTACCGCGCTGATGCTGATCGTCTATTACGGCTTTATTCTGCTGATCGCGTTCGACAAGGAGCTGCTGGCCAGGCGCGTCGGCGACGGCGTGCTGACCTGGGGCATTCCGGCGGGCCTGTTCGTCATCGTGTTTACCGTCATCCTGACCGGCATCTACGTCTGGCGCGCGAATAAGCAGTTCGACGACCTGACCGACACCATCCGCCGGGAGGTGCTATGAAACGCCTGGCCGCCACGCTGCTGGCGCTGACGGCGGCCGGCGCCGCCCTCGCCGCCGACGTGATCGGCCCCACCGTGAAGCAGCCCACCAACTGGACCGCCATCGGCATGTTCGCCGCCTTCGTCATTTTCACCCTGTTCATCACCAAGTGGGCCGCCAAGCGCACGCAGTCGGCCGCCGATTTCTACACCGCGGGTGGCGGCATCACCGGCTTCCAGAATGGCCTGGCGATCGCGGGCGACTATATGTCGGCGGCCTCATTCCTCGGCATTTCGTCGGCGGTTTTCCTGAACGGCTACGACGGCCTGATTTACTCGATCGGCTTCCTGGTCGGCTGGCCCGTCATCACCTTCCTGATGGCCGAGCGATTGCGCAATCTCGGTCGCTTCACCTTCGCCGACGTCGCCGCGTACCGCTTCGCGCAGACGCCGATCCGCGCCTTCGCCGCCTCCGGCACGCTGGTCGTCGTCGCGTTCTACCTGATCGCGCAGATGGTCGGCGCCGGCCAGTTGATCAAGCTCCTGTTCGGGCTGGAGTACTGGATCGCCGTGGTCATCGTCGGGACCCTGATGATGGTGTACGTGCTGTTCGGCGGCATGACGGCCACCACGTGGGTTCAGATCATCAAGGCCGGCCTGCTGCTGTCGGGCGCCACCTTCATGGCGCTGGCCGTGATGGCGCAATTCCACTTCAGCCCCGAGGCGCTGTTCGCCAAGGCGGTCGGGGTCCATCCGAAGCGCCAGACCATCATGGGGCCGGGGAATTTCATCACCGATCCGATCTACGCCATCTCGTTCGGCATGGCGCTCATGTTCGGCACCGCCGGCCTGCCGCACATCCTGATGCGCTTCTTCACAGTGCCAAGCGCGAAGGAAGCGCGCAAGTCGGTGTTCTGGGCCACCACCTGGATCGGCTACTTCTACATCCTGACCTTCATCATCGGCTTCGGCGCCATCGTGCTGGTCGGGACCAACCAGGCCTTCATGGACGCAGGCGGCAAACTCCTTGGCGGTAACAACATGGCGGCGATCCACCTGGCCAACGCGGTCGGCGGCAACGTGTTCCTGGGCTTCATGTCCGCGGTCGCCTTCGCGACGATCCTGGCAGTGGTGGCGGGCCTCACGCTGTCCGGCGCTTCGGCCGTGTCGCACGACTTGTACGCGACTGTCTTCAAGAAGGGCAAGGCGACCAGCATCGACGAGCTGCGCGTCTCGCGCCTGACCACCGTGGCGTTGGGCATCGTCGCGGTGTTGCTGGGCATCGTGTTCGAAAAACAGAACATCGCCTACATGGTGTCGCTGGCGTTCGCGATCGCGGCGTCGGCCAACTTCCCGGTGCTGTTCATGTCGGTGCTGTGGAAGAACTGCACCACGCGCGGCGCCACCATCGGCGGCTTTCTCGGCCTGTTCACCGCGGTCGGCCTGACCATCGTGTCGAAGTCGTTGTGGGTCGACGTGTTCGGGTACGAGGCGGCCATCTTCCCGTATCAGTCGCCGGCGCTGTTTTCGATGACCGCCGGCTTCGTCGGGATCTGGCTGTTCTCGATCCTCGACCACAGCGCCCGCGCGGGCATCGACCGGGCCGGCTACGAGGCCCAGGAGGTGCGTTCGGAAACGGGAATCGGCGCCGTCACGACGGCCGGCCATTGAACCGGTCCAGCCAGCCGCCGGCGAAGCCGGCCCGCCGCAAGCCGTCGACGATGTACGGGCAGCCGCGCATCAGGCGCCACGGCAGCTCGCTGCGGAAGTTCTCCACCATCAGCACCACCGGGCCTTCGTTGATGCCGTAGTGCCAGGGCGAGACCCAGCCGTGCGGATTGGCGCAGTTGCGCGGGAAGGTCGCGTTGAAGGTCGACTTGAAGCCATAGGCGTGGCCGGCCTTCAGATCCAGTTCATGCACCAGGTGGTCGATCGCGGGCAGCACGATCTCCGGCGCGAACGGCAGCGAAGCCACCGCCGCCCACGGCGCGACCGTGCCGTCGTCGGGGCCGTGCGGTGCGCCGCGCGCGACGTAATCGTAGAATTCGCGCTTTTTGCCGCTGATGTCGAGGACCGCCGGACCCGGACCGTCGCTGGCGGTGATGCCCCAGCAGCATGCGCAGTAACCGGCGAAGCCGAGCGGATTGTCGATCGCGTACTCGCGCTGCACGTACGTGGCTCGGCGGCTGTTTTCGAAGTAGTCGATGCCCTTGCCGCGCATGAAGCCGTCCTGGATGCCGCGAAAATCGATCCAGATGTGCGACAGCTGGTGGGTGAACAGCGAACCGGAATACAGGTAATCGTGGCCGTAGCTGTGCTGCCACTGGTAGCCCGCGACCTTGTCCTGATAGCTCTGCGCGGACAGCGGATGGGTCGGCGAGCCCAGTCCCAGCACATACAGCAGCATCGCCTCGTCATAGCCCTGCCAGCGATACGGCAGGAATCCGGTTTCCGGATTCCATCCGAGCGAGACGGCGCCGCCGTCAACCTGGGCCCAGGCCCAGTCGGCACGACGGTAGAGCGCATCGGCCAGCGCGCGGATCTCTTCCTCCTCGCCGTTGGCGCCGTCGAAGTAGCTCGCCGCCGCCAGCGCGCCGGCCAGCAGGAAGGTGGAGTCAATGGTCGACAGCTCGCACTGCCATGCGCGGCGGCCGGTCCGCATGTCGAGGAAGTGGTAATAGAAGCCGCGGTAGCCGGTGGCGTCCGGCTCCGTGCCTTGCGGGCTGCGCCAGAAGAACCGCAGCGTCGCCAGCACGCGTTCGACGGCCGCGGCACGGGTGACGAAGCCGCGCTCCACGCCGACCGGGTACGCGGCCAGCGCGAGGCCGACGGCGGCGATGCTGGCCGGCCAGCCGGGCGCGCACTTGTCGACCACCAGTCCGTTCTCCGGGTTGGCCTCTTGCATAAAATAGTGGAACGACTCGCGCTGGAGCATTTCCAGTTCGATGTCGGTCGACGGCGGTTTCGGGCGCATTGAGCTACTCCACGTCGGGCCGCCATGGCGTTCGCAAAGGCAGGCGTGCCGATTATGAAATAGTTTGCGGTTTCGTGCAGCACGACTGCTGCCGCGGTCAGGATGGGGGCAGGTCCGCGCGACCAGACCCCATCTTCCGTCCGTCAGCAGTCGTGATTGGCGCGTCCGTACTCGCGCACCAATGGATCGCGGATGGACTCGAGCGACAGGTCGAGGTCGAGCGCCGGCCAGTACACCCGGCTGGTGCTGGCGCAGATCACGTGGGTGATCTGGGCGACGGTGGCATGCTCGAAACGGGGGAATTCGAGAAACGCCAGGTACAGTTCCTCGTCGCCGAACTGCAGCCAGAAACCGAGCCGGCTGATGCTGGTGACCTCGGCGTGCGAAAAACAAATGGCGCTCATGACACTCTCCACGAAACCCTTCGGACGCGCCCCGTGCGCGCCCCAAAAATCAACGGTAGCAAAATGCCCGCGTCAGCGATTTGACATAGCACAAGCGCTGCCGTCCGGCCGCTTCCAGTATCATGCAGGGTTCACGCTTCTTCCATCTACAGGACTTACCATGTCTATCAAGATCAGCTGCCAGTTCGACGCCGGCGCCATCGAAGTCGTCAACGCCAAAAGCGCCAACGCCATCGACCTGAACATCCGCAAGGATTCCCACGCCGACATCACCCAGTGGTTCTACTTCCGCCTGCAGGGCGCGCAAGGCGAGGCGTGCACGCTGCGCTTCCTGAACGCCGGCCAGACCGCGTATCCGGACGGCTGGAACGACTACCAGGCGATGGCCAGCTACGACCGCGTGAACTGGTTCCGCGTGCCGACCACTTTCGACGGCCAGGTCATGACGATCGAGCACACGCCGGGCATGGACAGCGTCTACTACGCCTACTTCGAGCCGTATTCCTGGGAGCGCCACCTCGAGCTGCTGGACCGCGCGCAGATGTCCGAGCACGTGCGCATGCTCGACCTGGGCAGCACGGTCGAAGGCCGCGACATGAACCTGCTGGTCGTCGGCGACCCGGCGGCGCGAAAAAAAGTGTGGGTGATCGCGCGCCAGCATCCGGGCGAGACGATGGCCGAGTGGCTGGTCGAAGGCATGCTCGACGCGCTGCTCGACCCGGCCGACGCGTTCGGCCGCCAGCTGCTGAAGGAAGCCGTGTTCTACGTGGTGCCGAACATGAATCCGGACGGCTCGGTGCGCGGCAACCTGCGCACCAACGCGGCCGGCGCGAACCTGAACCGCGAGTGGAATGCGCCGTCGATGGAGCGCAGCCCCGAGGTGTTCCTGGTCAAGCAGAAGATGAAGGAAACCGGCTGCGACCTGTTCCTCGACGTGCATGGCGACGAAGGCCTGCCGTACGTGTTCGTGGCCGGCAGCGACGCCCTGCCGACCTTCAGCGCCGAGCAGGCGGCGGCGCAGAAGCAGTTCTCGGACGATTTCAAGATAGCCAGCCCGGACTTCCAGGACGTGCACGGTTATCCGCCGGCGCCGTACACCGACGAGGTGCTGACCATGGGTTCGCCGCACATCACCCACGCGTTCGGCTGCCTGTCGCTGACGCTGGAGCTGCCGTTCAAGGACAACGCCAACGATCCTGACGCGCACACCGGCTGGGACGGCGCGCGCAGTGCGCGGCTTGGCGCCGCGGTGCTGCAGCCGATCCTGCAAGCTGTTCGCCGACTCAAATAAAAATGGGGCCAGGTCCGACGGACCTGACCCCATCCTCTCTTAGAACTTCATTTCCATCAGCGCGCGCACCACGACGTAGGTCGGAGTAATCGTCGTGTCGCTCAGGCGTCCGTTCGCATCGGCATACGCCGATTGCTGTACATTCTCCTGATGCAGCGCGTTCGCCACCGATACGCGCAGCTGGTTCTTCGGATTGAACTTCCACAGCCCGTACATATCCAGCGAGCGCTTTGGCACCGAGTAGGAATACTGGTTTTCCGAAATGCGTACCGGCCCGCCGTTCTGGAAGCTGTAGCTGGCGCCCAGCGTCAATGGCAGCTTGTCGAGCTTCCAGTCCGCGCCGACGGTGGCGCTGAACGGCGTCTGCGAATCGAGGCGGTTGTTCGGGCCCGGCACCGTGGTCAAGGTCGACCAGTTGCGCGCCATGTTGGCGCGGAAGTCGACGTTCGGCAGCGTCTTGCCCAGCGTGCGCAATGGCAGCTTGGCTTCGAGCTCGATGCCGCGCGTGTTGGCCACGCCGTCGTTCACGGGCATCGAGACCCACAGCCCGTCGACCCGCGAGACGGTGTTGTGCATGATGTCTTCGATGCGGCGCACGTAGGTGCTGGCCGTGAGCAGCCCGCCGCCTTCGAGGTAATGTTCATACGCCAGGTCGAGGCCCCACGCGAGTTCCGGCTTGAGCAGCGGATTACCCTGCTGGTCCGGCGAAGTCTGCGTGTTGTTGTTGGAAGCGAAGCGGCGCGGAATCAGGCTGCCGACGCCGGGCGCCTTGTAGGTACGGGTCAGGCCCACGCGCACCTGGTCGCTCTTCGAGCCGGGAATTTTCCACAAGGTCTGGAACAGCGGGCTCCATACGCTCGACTTGTTGTCGACCGCCGCGTAGCCCACGCCTTCACTGCGGGTCTCGATGCCTTCCCAGCGCAGGCCGAAATATACCGACCAGCGCTGCGTAACGGTCCATTCGTCCTGGGCGAACAGCGCCAGGCGCGAGACATTGGCGTTAAACACCTGGTCGAGGTCGCGCGGGCAACTCACGCTGCGCGCGTCCGTGGCAGGGAACGGGCAAGGCAGCGCCGATTTTTCGCGCTGGATGCGGTCTTCGAAGCGCTTGCTGTAAGCGCCGTCCCAACCGGCGGCGAGCGCGTGGCCTTCGAAAATCGGCGTCGAATATTTGCCGGTGGCGGAAAATCCCTTGTCGGTCACGTCGGAAGTGATCAGGCGTGTCAGCATGAGCGTATCGGCTGCGTCGAAATTGAGCGACGGCGCGCGCGTTTCGCGCTTGCCGTAATTGACGCCGGCTTTGAAATCGAGCTTGGCGCCCTGCGAAAGCTTGCGCGCCCAGGTCAAATCGCTGCGCAACAGCGCCGAACTGGACTCGATATCGACGATGGTGCTGCTGAAACGCGGGGCGTCGCCGACCAGCGTGCGGACACGTTCCGTGTTCGCCCCGGTGAAGCGATTGACGTTGACGAAGCTTTGCGAGGTGATCACGTCTCCCGGGCCCAGCGTCCAGTTTACGCGCGGCGACACGTTGAATGCCGCAAAACTGCCGTCATTGATCTGATCGGCGCGTCGCAGCGTGGTCTGAACGCCGGCGGCGTTGCTGCCCTCGGTCACAACTTCCGAAGGCCGCGCGAACTTCGCGTAAGTGACGGCGCCGCCGATCGCATACGACAGCGGCCCCTTCTTGTCCGCCAGCTGATAATTGATATTGGTGCCGTAATGGCCGTGCTCTTCCTGGAAGCCGGCCTTGATCTCGCGCTGCGCCGTGACGATCGCGCGCTTGAGGACGATGTTGATGGCGCCGGCGATCGCCTGGGTGCTGTATTCGGCGGTGGCCGCGCGCATGATCTCGATCCGCTCGATCATGTCGGGCGAGATCGAATCGAGCGAGAAGCCGGGCGGGCTTGGCTCGCCGTTGAGCAGTATCTGGGTGTAGCCGCTGCCCAGGCCGCGCATGCGGATGTCGCCGCCGCGGCCCTGCACGCCGCCGATCGTCACGCCCGGCAGGCGCTTGAGCACTTCGCCGATGGTGGTGTCGCCGTTGCGCAGGATTTCGTCCTGCGAGACGACGATCTTGGTGGCGGTGTCGTTGCGGCGCGCGTCATACGAAGCCGCGGCGCCCTTGATTTCTACTTTCTGGATCGGAGCGGACGCCTGGACGGCGGTGTCTTGCTGGCCGGCGGCGTGGGCTGCGAACGCGCCGAAGATGGCCGGCGCCGCGAGCAGCAGTCGCAGGCAGAGGGATTGCTTGTGCATTGAATTCGATCTGTTTTGAGTAAGCGGAATGGCCGTTATCGACCACGGGCGCCATCATCGCAGAACGAGCGCGGGGAATGGGGGGAAATGCGACGGAATGCGGGATATGTGTGGCGAAGTGCGCATTTGAAGGGTCTGGTCCCGCGGACCTGACACGATTTGACTTCGCCGTAAATACAAATGGGGTCAGGTCCGCAGGACCAGACCCCGGCTTCGCTACTTGCCGCGGGTTGCGCTGATCAGGTAGTTCTGCATGGTCGCCTCGGCCACCGACGCCCACGTATTCTGCTCCTTGCGGAACGCCTTCCACGGCTCGTAGATCTTCTTGAACTTGGCGTTCTTCGCAGCTTCCTCGTCCATCATCTCGGTAGCGGCCTTGAAGCCGGCATCCATCATCTCCTTCGAGAAGAAGCGGACCTTGGCGCCGTTCTTGATCAGGCGCGCCAGAGCGGCCGGATTCTTGGCGTCGTAGTCGGCCTGCATGTAGACGTGGGCTTCGTACGTCGCCGTCTCGATCGCGGCCTGGTACTCCTTCGGCAGCTTCTCCCACTCCTTCAGGCCGATGTAGAACGACAGCTGCGGGCCGGGTTCCCACCAGCCCGGCGCGTAGTAGAACGGCGCCACTTTGTAGATGCCGATCTTTTCGTCGTCGTACGGGCCGACCCATTCGGCCGCGTCGATCGTGCCCTTTTCCAGCGAAGGATAGATGTCGGCGGCGCCCAGCTGCTGCGTCACCACGCCCATGCGCGCCATCGTCTTGCCGGCCAGGCCGCTGATGCGCATCTTCAGGCCCTTCAGGTCGGCGACGGTCTTGATCTCCTTGCGGAACCAGCCGCCCATCTGGGTGCCGGTGTTCCCGCCCATGAAGTTGATGATGTTGTAGTCCTTGAAGAACTCGCGCATCAGCTGCTTGCCGCCGCCGAATTCGAACCAGGCCTGCTGCTGGCGCGAGGTCAGGCCGAAGGGCACGGCGCAGTCGAACGCGAACGTGGGGTCCTTGCCGACGTAGTAGTAGGAAGCCGTGTGGCCCATTTCGACGGTGCCGGAACGGACCGCGTCCATCACTTCGAGCGCCGGCACGATCTCGCCCGCGGCGAACGCGCGGATCTGGAATTTACCGCCGGTCAGCTCGGAGACGCGCTTGGTGAAGATCTCGGACGCGCCGAAGATGGTGTCGAGGTTTTTCGGGAAGCTGCTGGCGAGGCGCCATTTGATGGTCGGCAGGTCTGCTGCCTGCGCCAGGGTCGGCGCAACGGCTGCACCGGCCACGCCGGCGCTGACGGCCGCTTTCTTGAGGAAGGAACGACGTTCCATTGCATAGTCTCCTGTTGGTTTTATCGCGGGTATTGCCCGGGGCTAGTGTATTAGCGCGAAGAAAACCTTGCAATGGAAAAAATTAACTGCCGGCCACCACCATGTTTTCGATCAGGATCGAACCGGTCGACTTGTTGCCGCGGATGAGGACGTCATTGCCGATGCCGACGATCTGCCGGAACATGTCCTTCATGTTGCCGGCGATGGTGATTTCCTCGACCGGGTACTGGATCACGCCGTTCTCGACCCAGAAGCCGGACGCCCCGCGCGAGTAGTCGCCGGTGACGTAGTTGGTGCCCTGCCCCATCAGCTCGGTGACCAGCAGGCCGCGGCCCATCTTCTTGAGCATGCCGGCGAAGTCGTCGGCGCGCCGGGTGTCGGTCGACGTCATCGACAGGTTGTGCGAGCCGCCGGCGTTGCCGGTGGTCTGCATGCCCAGCTTGCGCGCCGAGTAGGTCGACAGGAAATAGCCCTGCACCACGCCGTCCTTGACGACCTTGCGGCGCACCGTGCGCACGCCCTCTTCGTCGAACGGCGCCGAGCCGACGCCGCCGATCAGGTGCGGGTCTTCCAGAATCTGTATGTGTTTCGGAAACACCGATTGCCCCAGGGAATCGAGCAGGAAGGTGGATTTGCGGTACAGCGCGCCGCCCGAGGTGGCCTGGACGAAGGCGCCGAGCAGGCCGGCGGCCAGCGGCGCTTCGAACAGCACCGGGCAGCTGCGGGTATCGAGCTTGCGCGCGTTCAGGCGCGCCAGCGCGCGTTCGGCGGCGTAGCGGCCGACCGACTCCGGCGAGGCCATCTTGCTGGCGTCGCGCACCGAGGTGTACCAGTCGTCGCGCTGCATTTTTGCGCCCTTGCCGGCGATCGGCGCCACCGACAGCGTGTGGCGCGAGAACGGGTAGCCGCCCGAGAAGCCGCGCGAATTGGCCGCCACGAAGTGCGACTGCTGCACGTGCACGCTGCCGCCTTCGCTGTTGGTGATGCGCGGGTCGACCTCGAACGCGGCGCCTTCGGCACGCTGCGCCAGCGCGACGGCTTCCTCGGTCGAGATGCGCCACGGGTAGCACAGGCGCAGGTCGCGCGGCGCCATTTCGAGCAGGTCGGCGTCGGGCAGGCCGGCGCAGTCGTCTTCGGCCGTGAAGCGCGCGATGTTGTACGCCGCATCGACCGTGGCGCGCAGCGCCGCCGGCGAAAAGTCCGAGGTGCTGGCATTGCCGCGCTTCTGGCCGATGTAGACCGTCACGCCCATGCCCTTGTCCTTATTCTGCTCGATCGTCTCGATTTTGCCCCGTCGAACCGTCACCGCCAGACCGCTGCCTTCGCTGATTTCGACCGCGGCGTCGGTGCCGCCCTTCTCGCGCGCGAACGCCAGAACGTCGGCGGCGAGCTGTTTCAGCTGGTCCTGGGAATGGATAAAGACGGATTCGCTCATGGGGTGTTTTCTTCGGTTGGGCGCTAAAACAGTTATGATAGCAGTCGTTTACTGTTTTTACTGGTCGGCCTTGCGCCTTCTGGATCCATATCATGCCAAATCCAAACCGCGGTGCCTGCGGGTTCCAATCCTCCGAATTCGAACAAGAGTACGAGCGTCCATCCAAGTCCGAAGCCAAGCGCCAGAGCCTCGAAGTGCAGAAGCTGGGCGAGGAACTGGTCAACGCGCCGCGCGACCGCGTCAAGCGCGTGCCGATGCCGGAGGACGTGCTGGACGCGATCCTGATGTGCCAGACCATCACCAATCACGAAGGCCGTCGCCGCCAGATGCAATTCGTCGGCAAGAAGATGCGCACCCTCGATGAAGAGGAAATCGCGGTCATCCAGCGCACCATCGACAGCTGGAAAGGCATGTCGAAGGCCGACACCGCGGCGCTGCACGCGCTCGAGCGCCGCCGCGACAAGCTGCTGGCCGACGACAAGGCGCTGACGGTGCTGCTGGCCGAGCATCCGGAACTCGACGTGCAGCACCTGCGCGCGCTGATCCGCAATGCGCGCAAGGAGCAAGGCGAGAACAAGCCGCCGAAAGCCTATCGCGAGATTTTCCAGATCCTCAAGGACCTGTCGAAGAAGGGCCAGGCCGCCAAGGCCGACGGCGACGACGAAGACCTCGACATCGACGCGGAAGACGATGAGCACGACGACGAATAACGATCCACTGGTGATCGGCCTGGTGTCGATCTCCGACCGCGCCAGCGGCGGCGTGTACGAAGACAAGGGCATCCCCGCGCTCGAAGACTGGCTGAAGTCCGCCTTGACGACGCCGTTCCGCGTCGAGACGCGCCTGATCCCGGACGAACGCGCCGAGATCGAGCGCACGCTGGTCGATCTGGTCGACATGCAGCGCTGCCACCTGGTGCTGACCACCGGCGGCACCGGTCCCGCGCGGCGCGACGTCACGCCAGAGGCGACGCTGGCGATCGGCACCAAGGAGATGCCCGGCTTCGGCGAGCAGATGCGCCAGATCAGCCTGCAGTTCGTGCCGACCGCGATCCTGTCGCGCCAGGTCGCGGTGATCCGCGAGACGCCGGATCACGCGGCGCTGGTGATGAACCTGCCCGGCCAGCCGAAGGCGATCAAGGAAACCATGGAAGGCCTGAAGGACGCCGACGGCAAGCAGCTGGTCGGCGGCATCTTCGCGGCCGTGCCGTATTGCGTGGACCTGATCGGCGGCCCGTACATGGAAACCGATCCGGCCGTGTGCAAGGCGTGGCGCCCGAAGACGGCGCTGCGCCCGCAAACCAACTGAATGGAATAACGCATGACCAAGCTGCTCGAAAATATCGAAATCGAAACCGCGCCGAATCCGACCGTCGCGATTATCTGGATGCACGGCCTGGGCGCCGACGGCAACGACTTCGTGCCGCTGGTGCGCGAACTCGACCTCGCCGGCCTGCCCGGCATCCGCTTCGTGTTCCCGCATGCGGACACGATGCCGGTGACGGTCAACGGCGGCTACGTGATGCGCGCCTGGTACGACATCGTGCACTCGGACCTGGGCCGGCGCGAAGACGAAGGCGGCTTGCGCCGCTCGCAGCTGCAGGTCGAGGCGCTGATCGAGCGCGAGAAAGCGCGCGGCATCAAGGCCGACCGCATCATCCTGGCCGGCTTCTCGCAGGGCTGCGCGATGGCGCTGCAGACCGGCTTGCGCCATCCGGAAAAGCTGGCCGGCCTGATGTGCCTGTCCGGCTACGTGCCGCTGTCGGCGACCGTGCCGTCCGAGCGCAGCGAAGCGTCGATCGACACGCCGATCTTCATGGTGCACGGCCAAGCCGACGGGGTGATCCCGATTGCGCGCGCCGAGCAGTCGCGCGACCTGCTCAAGTCGATCGGCTACCAGGTCGAGTGGCACGACTATCCGATGCAGCACTCGCTGTGCCAGGAAGAGGTCGAGCATATCGGCGCCTGGCTCAAAAAAGTTATAGCGTAAGCTTTCCCGCTTACTTCAAGACCGTCGTTCCCGCCTGCGCAGGGACGACTGCTTCGCGCGTAGCGAATCTATCAAACGCCGTGATTTTCCTGGCGGCGTAAAATCCCCCGAACACCCTCACCCAGAAAGCATCACATGAAAAAAACCGGCATGGCAAAGAGCGACGCCAAGAAATTGATGGGCAATATGTCGGCCCCGGTTGCCGGCGGTTTCGGCAACAGCGCGCCCGCCACCGTCGACCGTCGCGAACAGCGCAAGCTCGATCAGGCCGCGGGACTGATGCCGTTCGCCGTCAAACTGAACGCCGACTTGGTGAAGCAGCTGCAGGATCAGGCCAAGGAACGCGCGGTCGACCTCAACACGCTGGTCGGCGAACTGCTGGCCAAGGGCCTGGCGGCGTAAATTCGATCAAGGGGAACTACGATGGCTAAGAAAGAAGAGCTGGACGAAGAGACGATGGCGCTGATTAACTGGTGCATCGAGGTGGAGAAGCATCTCGTCGCCGGCGGGGCCACCATCAAGGAAGCGCAGGATCACATCGAGGAGCAGGTCGAGTGGTTCACCGACCAGTTCTATGACGGCCTGACGCCGGAAGAAGCGGCCAAGGAAGCGCTGGCATAAAAAAAGCTGGGGCCAGATCCGATCGGACCTGCCCCAGAAGTCTCTACCCTGCACGCCAGGGGTCAGGTCCGGCGGACCTGACCCAATCTTTCCGTTACATCAAAACTCTTCCCAGCTGTCGTTGACCGCCGCTTTCGGGCTGGCGATGCGCTTTGGCGCGGCCGCTGCCTTTTTCGGCGGCGCGCTGGCGATCGGTCGCACCGGAGCTTTGACCGGCGCCTGCGCCGCATCGAGCTTGAACACCGCAACGGCCTGCGCCAGGTTGCCGGCCTGCTCGCGCAGCGAGCTTGCGGCGGCGGCGGCTTCTTCCACCAGCGCGGCGTTCTGCTGCGTCACCGAGTCCATCTCGCCGATCGCCTGGTTGATCTGTTCGATGCCCGCTTCCTGCTCGTGGCTGGCGGCCGTGATCTCGCTCATGATATCGGTCACGCGGGCGACGCTGGAGACGATGTCGTCCATCGTGGCGCCGGCTTCGTCGACCAGCTTCGAGCCGGTTTCCACCGCGGCGACCGAATCGCCGATCAGTACCTTGATTTCTTTCGCCGCCGCGGCCGAGCGCTGCGCCAGGTTGCGCACTTCGGTCGCCACCACGGCGAAGCCGCGTCCCTGCTCGCCGGCGCGCGCCGCTTCGACGGCAGCGTTCAGCGCCAGGATGTTGGTCTGGAAGGCGATGCCGTCGATGACGCCGATGATGTCGACGATCTTCCTGGCCGACGCGTTGATCGCGCCCATCGTGTCCACCACCTGCGACACGACTTGGCCGCCCTTGACCGCCACTTCCGACGCCGAGCCGGCAAGCACATTGGCCTGGCGCGCGTTGTCGGCGTTCTGCTTGACGGTCGAGGTCAATTCTTCCATCGACGATGCGGTTTCTTCCAGTGCGCCGGCCTGCTGCTCGGTGCGCGCCGACAGGTCCAGGTTGCCGCTGGCGATTTCGGCCGAGGCGGTCGAAATCGAATCGGTGCCGGCGCGGACTTCGCCGACGATCGTGTTCAGGCTGTCGCTCATGTGCTTGAGCGCCGCCATCAGCTGACCCGTTTCGTCCCGGCCGCTGACAACGATATTGGTGCTCAGGTCGCCCGCGGCGACCGCCTCGGCCAGCGTCACGGCGTGGCCGATTGGACCGGTGATCGAGCGGGTGATGAACCAGGCGATGGCTGCGCCTGCCACGATGGCGATCGCGGCCAGCATCAGCATCAGCATATTGGCGGTGTTGTACTGCGACTTGGCATCCGCGGCGGCGGCGCGCGCCTGCGCTTTTTCATAAGCGACGATTTCATCGATGACGACGATGGCCGCGGCGGTGCCAGGCGCCGATTCCTTAAGCATGTAGTCGGTGGCTTCTTCGCGCTTGCCCTCCATGCCCATTTCCACGGTCTTGTCGACCTTCGGCTTGGCGAAAGCGATGGCGGCGTCGAGCTTGGCCATCAAGGCCTTTTCCTTGTCGTTCTGCTCGGTGGCGAGGAACTCCTTCTTCGCTTTGCCGTAGCGTGCACGGGCCGCAGCGAGCTTCTCGACCTGCTCCTTGACGTCGCCCGGATCGCTCACCAGCACCAGGTTAGACACCACGCCGGTGAGATCGCGGAAGTTTTCACTGATAGCGCTGGCCGAAGCGATTTTGACGTTGTGGTTGTCGACGATCTGCGCCATGCGCGTGTCGATACGGCCCATCGACACCAACCCCAGCCCCGCGATTGCAGCCAGCAAGGCAAGCACCAGGGCAAACCCGAGGCCGAGCCGCGCACCAATCTTCAAACTTGAAAACGACATTGTTGCTTCCTTATACATTGATCGAAAAGCCGACGCCGGTTCACGCTCAGCTCCGGCGACGGAGAAGCTCGAGGGAAACCAGGATGGGAACCGCGGTCTTTACCGCGTTGCGTTCGGCAGGGATGGGGCCGCTACGGAATTCACGCTTGCGCGCACTCGCGACAGCATGAAGTCATGGTACGGTCAGAACTTGCTTCCAAGCAAGCGAAAACGAGCACTACGATTGCGTGGTTACATTTATTCGTGGCGACCGCGCGACGCTGTCGAAGTGGCATGTCAATACGTGGCAACGCGTTTTGGCCGCGCCTGTGGTCAGTCCGGCAAGATCCAGGCGGATGCTTCCGGCAGCGCGGTCTGGGCGGCGTTCATCACCATCGCCAGGAAGGTGTAGTAGCCGTTGATGCCCATCAGGTCGACCACGCCGTGTTCGCCGAACAGCGCCAGCGCCGCGGCGTAGGTCGGATCGGAGACGCGCTTCTGCTGCTGCAGTTCGGTGCAGAACGCATAGACCGCCGCTTCGTCCTCGCGCAGCGCGGGCGGCTCCCGGCGTTCGGCGATGGCATGGATCACGTCGGCCGGGATGCCATTCTGTTCGGCGATCGGCGCATGGATCGCCCACTCGACCTTCTGGTTCCACTGGCGCGCGGTGACCAGGATCGCCAGCTCCGACAGGCGGGTGCCGATCGCGCTGCGGTAGCGCAGGTGTTCGCCCATGCGCTGGGCGTTTTCCATCAGCTCGGGACTGCGCAGCAGCGGCACGAACGGGCCGTACAGGGCGCCGCGCGGGCCGTCGATGATCACCTGCGCCGCGGCGCGCTGCTCCGGCGTCATTTGGTCCGCGTCCATCGGGCCGAGGCGGTCGTTCATCGCGCTGCCTTCGAGACCACTTTCTGCTGCTGTTCGCCCAGGCCGGCGATCCCGAGGCGCAGCGTGTCGCCGGCCTTGAGGAAGCGCTGCGGCGTGCGGCCCACGCCCACGCCGGGCGGCGTGCCGGTGGCGATGATGTCGCCCGGTTCGAGCGTCATGAAGCGCGACAGGTAGCTGACCAGCTGCGCCACCGTGAAGATCATCGTCTCGGTGCAGCCGGTCTGCATGCGCTTGCCGTTCAATTCGAGATAGAGGTCGAGCCGCTGCGGGTCGATCACTTCGTCGCGCGTGACCAGCCACGGGCCGACCGGGCCGAAGGTATCGCAGCCCTTGCCCTTGTCCCATTGCGAGCTTTCGAACTGGTAGCCGCGCTCGGACACGTCGTTGACGACGCAGAAGCCGGCGACGTAGTTCAGCGCATCGGCTTCGCCGACGTACTGCGCGCGGGTGCCGATCACCACGCCCAGCTCCACTTCCCAGTCGCCCTTCTTCGCGCCGGGCGGCAGCACCACGTCGTCGTCCGGGCCGGACAGGCTGGAGACGGCCTTCATGAACACGATCGGCTCTTTCGGAATCGCCATGCCGGTTTCTGCGGCGTGGTCGGCGTAATTGAGGCCGATGCCGATGAATTTGCCCACGCCGCTCAAAGGCACGCCGAAGCGCGGTTCGCCGCGCACCAGCGGCAGGCTGTCTGGATCGACCTTGGCCAGCTTGCGCAACGCCTTGTCCGACAGCAGCGCCGGTCCGATGTCGTCGATCACGCCGGCCAGGCTGCGCAGCCGGCCGAATTCATCGATCAGGCCAGGTTTCTCTTTGCCGGGACGGCCATAGCGGACCAATTTCATTTTCTGCTTTCGAAGGGAGGATGCCAGGCTGGCATTTTACCCGTTCGCGCAGCAGCGCAATGGCGACGATGCAAAGCGCCGACAGCGCCAGCGCGGCGCTGCTGGCGGCGAACAGCAGCGCGTACGACTGGCGCCCGCTCATGACCGACACCATGATGGCGGCGGCGCCGGCCTGCGCCAGCGAGAAGCCGCAGTTCATCGCGGTCCAGTTGCGCCGGTGCGCGCCGGCGCCGCCGATTTCCAGCGCGTAGCCCGATGCGGCGCCGACGATCCCGGGCGCGAAGAAGCCGACCAGCACCGACGACACCAGCAGCGCCGCATCGCCGTTCGCCGCCAGCGGCAGCGCCACGCCGACGGCTTTCAGCGAGAAGCCGATGAACAGGGTACTCGTCAGGCCGATGCGGTCGGCCACCACGCCGGTCAGATAGGGCCCGCAGGCGGCGCCGACGCCGAAGCAGGCCCAGAAGAAGCCGGCCTGCGCCAGCGGCCGGTGCAGCTCGCGCGTGATGTAGTCGGCCCAGAACAAGGTGTGCGGCAGGTATCCGACCGCGTTGAGCGCGTACGCGGCAAGCAGCAGCATCACCGGCGCGGGCAGGCGCCAGTTCAGCGCGAATTCGGGCTGCGGCGCTTCCGGCGCCTCCGTCCAGAAATTCCAGGTGATGGCGGTCAGCAGCAGGCAGATGAGGCCCAGCGTGATCCAGGTGGCGGTCAGGCCTTCGTGCAGCAGCGCGGGCACCACCGTGGCGGCGGCGACGATGCCGAGGCCGACGCCGGAGAAAATCAGCCCGCCAACGCGGCCGCGCCGTTCGACCGGCGTGCGCGGCAAAATCAGCACCGGCGCCTGCACCATCAGGATGGCGCCACAGGCGCCGGCGACTGCGCGCCAGCCGATGAACCAGGCGATGCCGCCGCCGCGCCAGGCGCAGCCGAAAAAGCTCAGGGCGCACAGCAGCATCGCCAGCTGCACCATGCGCGCCGCCGTCATCGAGCGCGCCAGCCACGCCGCGATGCCGATGCCGAGTAAGTAGCCGGTGAGATTGGCCGCGCCCAGCCAGCCGGCCTCGGTGCGGCTGAACCAGGCCTGCTGCACCAGCAGCGGCAGGATCGCGACGTAGGCGAAGCGGCCGATGCCGACCCCGGCCAGCGTGGCGGCCATGCCGCACAGGCCGGCCGGGATCGCGCGCTTCATCGCTCAGTTCTGGACCATCGCGGCGCCGCTCGGCGCTGGCGCCGGCTGCGGTTCGGGCACCAGGCGCAGCGCCACCGGCTCGAACACTTCCGGCGCGGGCACGGCGCAGCGCTCGGCGATGGCGTCCATCATCAGGCCGACCGCGCGGCCCGCGTCCACCATGGTGGTGGAGTTGGCGCCGGGCCGCGGCAGCACGAAGGTGTAGAACTTGCAGCCTTCGACCAGGGTGCCGAGCGCCCACAGCGTGGTCTGCGACGAACCGTCCTGCGCCACCACGTTCATGTTGCGGTCGACCGTGATCCCGCCCGGGTGGAACTGGCCGTTCATGAAGGGCCGCACGATCCCGCGCTGCACCAGCTTGCGCATCAGCGGCGATTTGTCTTCCATCGGTCCCGGCAGCGAGGCCCGGCCGCGCACCAGCACGTTGGCGGTGGCCGGATCGCCCTTCCAGTGGCTGTGCACCACGAAGCAGCCATTGCCTTCGTCGAGGGTGCTGTGGGCGCCGGGCCCGAAGTCGGCGATCACGGTGCCGGCGTCCATCAGCGCCAGCAGCTGGGCGATGCGCTCCTTGGGCGGGCCGACCGCAAGCCGGTTCATGATCGGCAGGAATTCGGACAGCACCCAGCGGTGCGAGTGTTCGTACAGGCCGCCGAAGTCGATCGCGCTGCGCACCACGTCGCGCACGTCGCGCAGCACGTCGCAGGCCGACTTGACCGGGCTGTCGAGGTTACCGCGCAGCGCATGCTCGACGTCGCGCCACATGTGGCCGCGCAGCCAGTCGTCGAACTGGCGCCGGCTCTTGAGCGCCAGCGGCGGGATCGGGTCGACCAGCTTTTCCCACGACAGCTGCTCGCGGCGGTCGATGTGGCGGTCGATCAGCGCCTGGCGCGCCTTGCCGCTTTCGCAGGCCATGAACTCGTTGCTGAACATGAGCGCGGCGATCTTGTCGCGCTTGTGGTGCAGGTAGGCGAAGTAATAGGCGAACTGCATGTCGCACCACAGCAGCGGGATGATCTGCTTTTCGAAATCGAGCTGGCCGCCGCCGGACTCGCGGCGCAGCTGTTCGACCTTGGCGAAGGTGAGGAACTTGGGCTTGTACTGCCCGAACACGCCCTTCTGGTTGACCGCCCGCGCCGTCAGCGGCAGGCCGGAGCGCGAGTACAGCAGGATCTTCGGTTCCTGCCCCGACGGCCGGTAGCGCAGGCGCGCCGCCGGTTCCATCTTGCCGCACGATTCGAACTTGCCGCCGCGGCCCGCGGTCAGCTGCGAGATCAGGTCGAAGCTGGTCAGGCCCATGCCTTCGATGGCGATGGTGTCGCTGGCCGTCACGCTCGATACGGCGTTGCGGATCGGGTAAGGCTCGAGCACCAGCTGCAGGCGCGGATTGCGCACGCGCGCCGCCTCGACTTTCGCCGTCAGCGCGCGTTCCGGCTCGGACAGGACCTTGCGCGCGTGGCCGGTGGTGAGGAACACGAAGTCGGCCGGGTAGGCGCAGCCGTCGTACGAGACCTGCCAGCGCTCGCCCTTCCATTCCAGGTCGTCGACGCCGGCGTAGTTGTGCAGGAAGATCGTCATGTGCGGCGGCGCCAGCTTCTTGAGGTATTCGAAGCCCCAGCGCAGGTAGTCGCCGAACAGCGCGCGCGAGTAATAGCCGTTGCGGTCGATCTCCTCTTTGGGGCCGATGCCGCTGATGCTGTTGCGGCTGGCGAGCCAGTCGGAGAACGAAGGCCCGTACAGCAGCGGGCCGGCGCCGCGCACGGTGTCGTCGGAAAACTGGGTCATCTGGCAGGCCACGGTGTTGACCAGCAAGTGGTCGGCCTGGTCGGTCGTATGGCAGCCGGGACCGAACTCCTTGCTGTCGAACAGGTAGAGCTCGAGCGGCGTCGCGCTGGCGTCGTTGCGCGCGTAGGCAATGATGCGGTCGAACACCGAAATGCCACGCGGCCCGAGGCCGATAATCGCAATCTTGACCATGTGAGTCCTCATCAGGTGGGAGTGCACGCGGAATCGAATTATTTCCGAAGAGGAATCATAGGTGCGGATGCCAGCGGGCAAGTTGCGGGACCGCAATCAATTGTGGGCGAACAGTGCGTTTGAGAATACGCAAATGGCGTTTGCGGGCCGGCGGTACAGTAGATACCGTCAATGAATTTCCCGGAGGAAATAATGAAACTGCTCAGCGCCGCCGTCCTCACCGCCGCCCTCGCCTGGGCCCCTTGCGCTTACGCCGATCCGTCCGAGAAGGATGCGGTCTCGATGGTCGAAAAGGGCGCCGCCTTCATGAAATCGAGCAGCAAGGAGGAAATGATCAAGCGCATCAACGCCAAGGATCCCGACTACGTGCAGGGCGCGCTGTACCTGACCATGCGCGACGCCAAGGGCGTGATCCTGGCCAATCCGGTCAACGCGGCGATGATCGGCAAGGACCTGGTCGACGTGCCCGACGCCGACGGCAAGCTGTTCCGCCGCGAGATCCTCGAACTGGCCAAGAAGAAGGGCAAGGGCTGGGTGGACTACAAGTTCAAGAATCCGGCCAGCGGCAAGGTCGAGGCCAAGACCACCTACATCCAGCTGGTCGGCGACGTGACGCTCGAAGCGGGCATCTACAAGAAGTAGTCGTCGTCGTCGGAATCACCACAGGCAGGAGTCGGCATGCTGAAAAAATTACGCATTGGTCCCAAGTTGCTGCTGGCGCCGGGGCTGGTCCTGATCCTGCTGATCGTCACCGCCGGCAGCGCCTATTACGGCATGGTGCGCCAGAACGCGTCGCTGGAAAACCTGGTGCAGGTGCGCGCCGCGCGGCTCAAGGCGGCGGCCGACGTGTCGGGCGATGCCAAGTACGCGCACGCCAACATCTACCAGCTGCTGGCGTGGATCAACGGCAGTTTCGCCAAGGCGCGGGTCGATGCGCTGAGCGTCGACATCGGCCGCAAGCACGCGGCGATCGCGGCGCGGCTGGCGGAGATGGCGGCGGTGGCCGAGCCGGCCGAACGCAAGATCATCGACGCATCGAGCGCCGCACTGGTCGGCTACCGCAAGAGCGTGCAGCAGACGATGGAACTGGCGCAGGTGGACCAGTCGACCGCCACCGCGTCGATGAGCAAGGCGGAGAAGGAGTTCGGCCTGCTCAATAGCCAGCTGGTGCAGCTGTCGGCGCTGGAGCGCGCGCTGTCGGAGCATGCGTTCGCCGCGGCCAAGTCGGAGTTCCGCACGCTGGTGATGACGATGGCGCTGCTGGTGCTGCTGTCGATCGGGCTGTCGATGCTGGCCACCTTCCTGGTGCGGCGCGCGATGCTGGGCGACATCCGGGCGATCGCCGATGTGGTGGGCGAGCTGGCCGAGGGGCGCCTGGTGGGCGGCGCCGGCACCGACGGGCGCGACGAAATCGCCGCCACCTCGCGCGCGCTCGACCACACCATCGGCAAGCTGACCGACTCGCTGCGCCGCATCCTGTCGTCGGTGCGCTCGATCGACACGGCGTCGCAGGAAATCGCCACCGGCAACCTGGACCTGTCGACCCGCACCGAAATGCAGGCCGGCTCGCTCGAGCAGACCGCCAGCGCGATGGAGACATTGACCATCGCTGTGAAGGACAACGCCAACAACGCGCGCCTGGCGACCGAACTGGCGGCGTCGGCGGCGACGCTGGCGGCCAACGGCGGCAAGGCGGTCGACCGCGCGGTGACGACGATGGAGTCGATCAAGGCCAGCTCGCGCAAGATCGTCGAGATCATCGGCGTGATCGACGGGATCTCGTTCCAGACCAATATCCTGGCGCTGAACGCGGCGGTGGAAGCGGCGCGCGCCGGCGAGCAGGGGCGCGGCTTCGCGGTGGTGGCGTCGGAAGTGCGCACGCTGGCACAAAGATCGGCGGCAGCGGCCAAGGAGATCAAGGCGCTGATCGCGGCGTCGGTGGCGATCATCGACGGCGGCAGCGTCTCGGTCAACGAAGCGGGCAGCAGCATGGGCAGCATCGTCGCGTCGGTCCAGCAAGTCAACGACATCATCGCGCGCATCAGCGTGGCCAGCTCGGAGCAGGCCGAGGGCATCGCCGAGGTCAATCACGCGGTCGGGCAGATGGACGACATGACGCAGCAGAACGCCGCGCTGGTCGAGGAGGCCGCGGCGGCGGCGGCCAGCCTGCACGAGCAGACCATCAACCTGGCGCAGGCGGTGTCGATCTTCAAGATCGACGGGATGGAGGACGAGGCGCAGGCGGCAGAGGAAGCGGATGCGCCGGCCGCCGATACCTTCCGCGACCCGCAGGAGCGGCGGGCGCCGGGCAGCGGCATGCGGGGCGCGGCGCCGCTCAAGCTGGGACATCGTACTGCACGCCGCAAGCACGGCTGAACGGCCTTGGTGCGGGTCAGGTTCGCCGGACCTGACCCCGGGGTCGCACGGCGCAGCGGAATTTTCGCGCAATCAGAACGGGCGGCTGATGAAGCGCGAGCCGGCCAGCCCGAACCGCCACACCGTCTCCTTCGCCTTCGAGATGCCTATGCGCGGACCGGCCACCACCTCCACCGGGCCGGCGCCCGGCGTCAGCTCGAACGGCGGCAGCGCCAGCGCCATGCCGTTGTGCGCGCGCGTCACCCCCAGCGCCTGGCACAGCTTGCCGGGACCGGAGCACAGCAGGCGCACGTCGTCCAGGCCGCGCCGCTCGCGCATTTCGTCCAGGCCGGCCAGCGGCTCGAGCGCGCGGATCAGCACTCCCGCCCCGTGGCCTTCCTCGCGGCAGACGAAGTTGAGGCACCAGTGGATGCCGTAGGAGCGGTACACGTAGGCGTGCGCCGGCGCGCCGAACATGGCGCGATTGCGCTCGGTCGGCCCGGAGTAGCTGTGCGAGGCCGGATCGGCGCGGTCGTAAGCCTCGGTTTCGACGATGCGCCCGCCCACGCCGTCGACCAGCACCAGCACGCCGATCAGCTGCCGCGCCACCTCGTCCGAGGGCGCGCGAAAGTCGATACCGGCCACAATCGATTTGCTCATGTGGCAATTTTATAATGCGCGCGCGTCTTGTTCAGTTCGGAAAGCCACAGATTGCGCGGGAAGGGTGCGGCCGCGCCGGGGCTGGGCTATCATGTCGATTAGTTCCCAAAAGCAATGAATTCTTAGTGATCCCATGAACAACCTTGCAGTACTCGCGCAGCCGGACGCCGACCCGGTCGACGCCTTGATCAAGTCGATCCGGATTCCGCCGCGTCCAAGCCTGCTGGCCGACCTGCAAGGCGAGCTCGCTTCGGCTGAGCCGTCGCCGGCGGCGATCGGCCGCACCATCGCGAGCGACGTCGGCATGGCCGGCGCCCTGCTCAAGCTGGCTAATTCCTCGTTCTACGGCGGCAAGCGCCAGGCCAAGTCGGTCGACCAGGCCATCGCTTTCCTCGGCATCAACCAGGTCGCGGCGCTGATGACCGGCCTCCTGGCGCGCGAAGCGATCGCCTCGGGCAAAGTCTCGCTGGCGGCGTTCTGGGACCTGTCGACCCGGCGCGCGCAGGCCATGGTGTTCCTGTCGCGCCGCCTGCGCATCGGCGCGCCGGACGTGGCGCACACCTTCGGCCTGTTCTGCGACACCGGCGTGGCGCTGCTGCTGGATCGCTTCGACGGCTACGGCGCGACCTTCGAGATCGCCGCGGCCGATAACGAGCGCCGCTTCACCGACATCGAGCACGAGCGCCACAGCACCAGCCACGCCGCGATCGGCTGCCTGCTGGCGCGTAACTGGGGCTTGTCGGCCGACGTCGCGTGGGCGATCCTGCACCACCACGACTACGGCGTGATCGACGACCGCGCCAGCGACGACGCGGTGCGCTCGCTGGTCGCGCTGTCCCTGCTCGCCGAGCGCGCGCTGCAGGCCTACCAGGGCCACGCCAAGTCGCCCGAGTGGGACAAGGGCGGCGAGCGCGCCTGCGCCTATCTCGGTCTGGCCGAAGACGAAGTCACCGACCTGATCGACCAGCTGCTGGACGCATTCAGCCAGTAATCAGTAAGGCGTCGCCTTCTTTTTGGCGAACAGTTCGGCGCGCAGGAATTTCACCAGCGCGTCGTGATCCTCGCGCCGCATCGACACGCGAATGATGCCGCCGCGCGCCTTCGACTCCCACGTGATCTCGTCCGGATAGCGCGCGCGGATCTGCTCGATCAGATGGTCGATGATGGCCAGTTCGATGTCGCTGTAGTTGCCGATGTCGACCTTGAACACCTGCGGCCTGGCTCCCGGCCCCTGCGTGCTCAATGCGGGTATGGAATACGTGGCCGAGCGGGTGCCGATGGTCTCGATGGCGATGACCTTCGGCGCGTCGTCCTTCACGCCGGCCTGTCCGGACGCCGCGCCCGCATCGGTGCTGGCCGCCGCGATTTCGGCGGGACTGGCCGCCGGCGCCTCGGCGACCGACGGCGGCAGCGGCAGGTGCACGGTGTCGGGCGTCTCGCGCGGAAGGATGACCACTTCGACGGCGCTGCGCGGCGCGATGTGCGGGGCAGGCGCGGCAACCGTCGCGGCCGCCCCGGTGACGGCTGCGGCCGGCACCGGAGCCGGATGCGGCGCCGGCTTCGGCAGGTATACGTCGACAAAGAACCGCGCCGGCGCGCCCTGCTGCGCGGCGCCGGCGTTAAAGCGCATCATGCCGGAATTGACCACCACGACCAGCGCCAGCACATGCACCAGCACCGCCAGCGCCAGCGTGGCCGCCCGTTTCGCCTGGCGCGATGGTCGTGCCGATCCGAAATCCATGGTTCTCATGTCGCAGCCTCCGCAAGACAGGGGAAATGCGCTGGTGTCAGTCAGGCTTGATCGGCCGCCACTGCCTGGCCAGTTGTTCGGCGCGCGCCAGCTGGTCCGCGCTCATGCGCGCGGCGAGCCGCGCCATGTTGGTTTGCGCCAGCGTGTTGCCGTCGTTGCCGACGATGCGGAACCACTTGTAAGCGGCTTCCACGTCCGGTTCGCCGGCCTGGCCGAGCGCCAGCATGACCGCGAGGTTGTACTGGGCCTTGGCGAAGCCGCGCTGGGCGGCGCGTTCGTACAGGTCGGCGGCCTTCGAATAATCCTGCGGCACGCCTGCGCCGTGCGCCAGCATCAGCGCCAGGTTGTATTGCGCCGGCAGCGATCCTTCCGCGGCGGCGCGGCGATACCAGTCGACCGCCTGGGCGTCGTCCTGTTCGAGGCCGCGGCCGCTCTGGTGCATCTGGCCAAGCGCCAGCATGGCATCGACGTGACCCCGCATCGCCGCCTTGCGGTACCACTGGGCCGCCTGGGGCAGATCGATCAGCACGCCGTTGCCGGTTTCGTAGCGCAGGCCGTACTGGTACTGAACGTTCCTGTCGGTCTCGTCGGGCCGCATGCGGAAATTGTTGTGCAGGCTGATCGCCTTGTCGGTCAGGATGACTGCCTCCGGCGGCGCGGGGGCGCCATGCGGGACATCTTGCGCAACGACGGCGGCGGGCGCCAACAGGAAGAAGGGCAGAAGGATGGACTGCAAGACTCGCATGGCGGCTCCGGTTCGGATGGCTGGCGGCTTTCAGTGTATTCCAGCTATTATTTTATTGCAATATTTCGAATTGATCATGACGACGCGGCGTATTTCCTGCGGCGGGCGCTGTAATACAATCATTTTTTCTCTTCGCCAGATCCGCATGGAACGCAATCCTCTTCTCGACGACATTTTCTGGCAGACCCTGACCGGACCACAGGCGCGCTACGCGGCCGGCGCCGGCGGGGCGCGGCGGTATGCGCGCGGCTTCTCGCCGATCCTCGCCTTTGCCGATGCGGACCAGCCCGACTTCGCCGCGCTGACGCCGTACTGCGAGCCTGGCGAGCGCTTCTACTGCGACAGCTGGACCGGCGCCGCGCCGGAAGGCTGGCGCATCGAGGCCGAAGCGACCATGTTCCGGATGGTGTGGAACGCCGCGGCGCCGACCGCCGACGAGGCGCCGGATGCGATCGCGCTGACGCCGGCGCACGCCGGGCGGGCGGTCGCGCTGGCGACGCTGACGCGCCCGGGACCGTTCGGACCGCGCACCATCGAGCTGGGCGAATACTTCGGCTACTTCGACGGCGAACGGCTGATCGCGATGGCTGGCGAGCGCATGAACGCGCCGGGCCTGCGCGAGATCAGCGGCGTGTGCACGCACCCCGACTACCAGGGCCGCGGCCTGGCGCGCAAGCTGATGGCGAAGCTGGTGCAGCGCCAGATGGCGCGCGCCGAAGTGCCATTCCTGCACGTGATGCGGGCGAACGAAGCGGCGCACCAGCTGTACCTGCGCATGGGCTTCGAGGATTACCTGGAAACGGTGGTGCGGGTGGTGGCGTTACAGGGCTAGCGCATCATCGTGGACGATCAACCATCCAGCAGCAGGCGCCAGTGCTCCATCTTGTGCGCGAGCGACAGCGATGCATGCGCCGGCGAGGTCGATGGCAGGACCAGCGTGCGGTAGCCGGCGTCGGCGAACTGGCGCGCGAATTTTCCCGAGGTCTGGCCATTGAAGCCCACCGTGCGAAGCTGCGGGCACAGTTCGCGCAGGCGCTCGAAATCATTGGCCGCCGGTTTGCGAATGGCAGAATCGAGGCTGCCTTCGCGCTCGCAGGCGCCGAGCACATCCCACAGGCCGAAGCGATGCGCGAGCAGGCGCGGCAAGCGGTCGGCGTAGGGCAGCGCGGCCAGGTCTTCGCCGGTCAGCGTCGACAGGATCGGCCACAACTGGTTGCGCGGATGCGCGTAGTACTGCTGCGCCGCCAATGACGCCGCGCCCGGGAAGCTGCCGAGGATCAGGATGCGGGTGCCGGCGTCGACGACCGGCGCCAGTCCGGTCAGGCTGGCCGTGGATGTGCTGGGTGCGGGCATGCCGCGATTCTAGCCGATGGCGCTGGCGTTGCCCGGTGTAGAATCGTCCCGCACGGCCAAAATCACAACAAAACAGACGGAGACCATCATGCTCGAAACGGGACAAGCGCGCGACATCGACACGCTGCTGGCCAAATACGGCGAGAGCCACCTGAATCACACCAACGAGCTGATCCACTTCGTGTGCGTGCCGGTCATCGTGTTTTCGCTGCTCGGCATCATCTGGGCGGTCCACCCGCTGCTGGCGCTGGCGGTCAGCGCGGCGGCGCTGTGGTACTACTTCCAGCTGTCGCGCCCGTTCGCAATGGGCATGCTGGTGATGACGGCGCTGATGCTGGGCCTGCTGCGCGCGCTGCCGCCGGCGACCGTGCTGCCGCTGTCGATCGCCATCTTCGTGCTGGCCTGGATCGGCCAGTTCATCGGCCACAAGATCGAAGGCAGGAAGCCGTCGTTCCTGGACGACCTGCGCTTCCTGCTGATCGGGCCGCTGTTCGTGCTCAGCTTCCTGTACCGCCGCCTGAACGTTCAGTACTGATCATTCGTACTCCTCGGCCGCGGGCGCCTGGCTGACCTGGGCCGGGCCGTCGGCCTGTTCGAGCAGCACCAGCGTGGTGCACAGGACGACGTAGCCGAGCAGGATCAGGATGCGAAGGGGGATGGACGGTTTCATGGGAGGCCTCAGCGCAGATGGCACCATGATACCGGTCCGAATCGGCGCCCCAGTGCGGATTCCGGCGCGCCTTGCGGCATCTCAATCGTGCGCGATGGCGCTGTCGTTTCGAGGCCATGTCTAACAAGAAACTGCGAAAGACCGTATACTTTCGCGATGTCCTCTCCCCTCCTGTTTACCGTCTGCTCGCTGATCTGGGGCTCGACCTTCTGGGCCATCACGCTGCAACTGGGCGAAGTGGCGCCGGCGGCGTCGGTCGCTTATCGCTTCGGCATCGCCGCGGCAACCCTGTTCGCCTGGTGCCTGCTGCGCGGCGACCGCCTGCGCCTGCCGTGGCGCGCCCAGCGCTGGCTGATGCTGCAGGGCTTCCTCAGTTTCGGCCTGTCATACGTGTGCACCTACGGTTCCGAGCAATACCTGGTCTCCGCGCTGGTGGCGGTGCTGTTCGCCTTGATGGTGTTCTGGACGCCGATCTGCGCGCGCCTCCTGTTCGGCGCCCCGATCGGCACGCGCACCTGGTCGGCCGGCGCCGTCGCCACAGCCGGCGTGGCGCTGCTGTTCTCGCGCTCGATCGGCGCAGCCTGGCGCGACATCGGGCTTGGCGGCAGCGGCCACTTCCTGCTCGGGCTGGCGCTCGCGCTGGTGGCGACCATCTCCAGCTCGGCCGGCAGCGTGATCGTCGGCAAGGTGCGCGAGCAATCGTCGAACCTGATCCTGACCACGGCCTGGTCGATGTTCTGGGGCACCGCGCTGGTGCTGGCGTGGATCGCGCTGACCGGCCAGCCGCTGGCGGCGCCGGCCGCGCCGCGCTACTGGCTCGGCCTGTTCTACCTGTCGATCTTCGGCTCGGTGATCGCCTTCATGGCCTACTTCACGCTGATCAACCGGATCGGCTCGCAGAAAGCCGTGTACATCGGCGTCGTCACGCCGGTGATTTCAGTGCTGCTGTCGATCCGGCTCGAACATTACCGGCCCGGTCCGTTCGAGTGGCTGGGCATGGTACTGTGCCTGGCCAGCGTCGCCTGGGCCGTGCGCGCGCCGGCGCCGCGTCCCATTTCCCCTGTTCCATCCACTCCTGTTTTAGAGACTCCATGACCGTATCCCCTGCCTTCCTTGTGCGTCCGGCCCAGCCGTCCGACGTCGCCCACATCCACGCGCTGATCGTCGAACTGGCCGTATTCGAAAAACTGGAACACATGGTGGTGGCGACCGAAGCGCTGCTGCATGAGGGCCTGTTCGGCGCGCATCCATCGTGCGAGGCGATCGTCGGCGTCGAGGGCGACGAGGTGGTGTGCTTCGCGCTGTTCTTCCACAATTTCTCGACTTTCCTCACCCGCAAGGGCCTGTACCTGGAAGACCTGTACGTCAAACAAGTCCACCGCGGCAAGGGCTACGGCCGCCAGATGCTGGTGCGGCTGGCGCAGATTGCGGTCGAGCGAGGCTGCGGCCGGTTCGAGTGGTCGGTGCTGGACTGGAACGAACCGGCGATCCAGTTTTACAAGGGCGTGGGCGCGGACGTGATGCCGGAGTGGCGCATCTGCCGCGTGACGGGCGACGCGCTGACCCAGCTGGCCGCCAACGCGCGCTGATTTCCTTGCCCTGAAATAAAAAACCCACGGGAAGGAACACCGTGGGTGAAACCCATTTGTCTAGGATGGGAGGGGAGACTCGGAAAGGCTGTACAGCGAAACTGTGCAACCGTTGCTTCCATCATTATCCGGCTGGAAAACTTCGGGTTGATCCTAATCAATTGTTCTGCACCTTCTCAGACCCTTCAATACCGGGGTCAGACCCGCTTTTTCTTCCGCTTTTTGGCCCGATTCGAAACAACAATTGCCGAGGTCCGATCGCCCCCCGCTCTTATTTTCGGCTTTTCGACCCCATTCGAAACAAAAATCGGGTCTGACCCGCATGTTCTGCAGGCCCTTCAAGACCGGGGTCAGACCCGCTTTTTCGTGCGCTTCTTGGCTCGATTCGAAACAACAATTGGCGGCGCCGGATCCGACCCGATTTTTTTTCGGTATCTTGACCTGATTCGAAACAAAAATCGGGTCTGACCGCTTGGTCTTAGGGGTTTGTCGCGATCTAAGCCGCGAACTTCTGCTTTTGTGCTGTGCGCGCGGAAAGCAGCCATTCCAGCATTTCAAAGGCGCCCTGGGTCAGCAAGGCCAGCACCGCCGCAGGAATTGCGCCAGCCAGCAGCATGTCGTTGTCGTTGAGAGCAAGGCCGATCGTGATGCGCTCGCCATAACCGCCGGCGCCGATGAACGCGGCAATCGTGGCGGTGCCGACGCTCATCACCGCCGCCGTCTTCACGCCCGCCAGGATCACCGGCAGCGCCAGCGGCAGGTCGATGTGCACCAGGCGATCGCGCCGCTCCATCCCCAAGGCCAGCGCAGCCATCCGCAGGCCCGGCGGCACTTGCAGCAGGCCGGTGCAGGTGTTGCGCACGATCGGCAGCAAGGCATACACGAACAGCGCGACCAGCGCCGGCACCGTGCCAATCATCCCGAGCAGCGGAATCAGCATCGCCAGCAGCGCCAGCGAAGGCACCGTTTGCAGTACGCCCGTCAGCGCCAGCACCGGCTGCCGCAGCCGCGGCACGAAGGCGGCCAGCACACCGAGCGGGATGCCGGCCAGGCACGCCAGCGCTACCGACAGCAGCACCAGCGTGATGTGCTCACGCGTGAGCTTCCACAGGCTGGCGTCGAACATCTTGGCCATCAGCGCGCTGCGCGGCCCCGCCTTGGCCTGGGCGCCCGCCAGCCAGTTCGATGCGACCTTCGCAAAGCTCTGGCCTTCCAGCTCCACCGCGGCGTTCATGGCGATCATCGCGGCCGGCGAGATGCGCCCTTCCAGCTGCCCGATCGCGCGCCATGCCGCAGGAAAGCGCTTCGGCGCATCGAGCCGGTACAGCAGCACGGCGTCGTACCGCGGGAAGTAGTGCAGGTCGTCGTCCAGCACGCGCAGTCCATACTGGCGGATCTTGGCGTCGGTCGAATAGATGTCGATCACGTCCACCTGTCGCTGCGCCAGCGCCTCGTACGCGATGCCGTGATCGAGCCCGCGCGGCTGCTGCGGCAGCGCGTAGCGCTTGGCCATCCCGGGCCAGCCATCGGCGCGGCCGATGAATTCGTGCGACAGTCCGAGCTTCAGTTCGGGATGCCGCGCCAGGTCGGACAGGTTGCTGACCTTGCCGTCGCTTCGGGTGGCCAGCGCATAGGTGTTGTTGAAGCCGAGCGGCACGCCGACGCCAAGCCCGATCTTCGCGAGCGCCGCCCGCATCTCCCCCAGCGAAGTGGGCTTGTCGTTCTTGAGGATCTCGAGGTCGATGGTGCCGAGGTATTCGGGATAGACGTCGATGCTGCCGCCTTGCAGCGCGGCGAGCACGATGGCAGTGTTGCCCAGGCCCTGGCGATGTTCGGCCTTGCCATGCGGGGCCGCCGTCTGGGTCAGCACCTCGCCGAGGATGTACGATTCGGTAAAGCGCTTGGAGCCGACGCGCAGCACGCCGTCGTCGGCGTAAGCGTTCACGCAGGACGCGATCATGAAAACCGCCAGCCAGCGAAGGGCCGCGTCAAGTCTGGTGCGCACGCACTCTCCAGGTATCGTCAATCGCGCCAGCTTACCATCGGCGCGCGCAGCACGCCCGCATTGACGACGCCCCGGCATGGATTGAAGCCCATCGCATAAGAAAGGTCGGCTGGCCGCGCGATGTCCCACAGCGCGAAATCGGCGCGCTTGCCTACTTCGATGGTGCCGATGTCGGCCTCGCGCCCCAGCGCCCGCGCGGCGTGGATCGTGCAGCCGGCCACCGCCTCCATCGGCGTCAGGCGCCACAGGGTGCAGGCCATGTTCATGGCCAGCAGGATCGACGTCAACGGCGAAGTGCCGGGATTGCAGTCGGTCGCCACCGCCATCGGCACGCCGGCCGCGCGCAGCTGCGCAACCGGCGGCGGCGTGGTGTCGCGCAGGAAGTAGTAGGCGCCGGGCAGCAGGACCGCCACGGTGCCGGCAGCGGCCATCGCGGCCACCCCGTCTTCGCTCAGGTGCTCCAAATGGTCGGCGGACAAACCGCCGTAACGCGCCACCAGCTGCGCGCCGCGCTGGTCCGACAGCTGCTCGGCGTGCAGCTTGACCGGCAGGCCGAGCTTGCGCGCCGCCTCGAACAGGCGCTCGGTCTGCGCATTGGAGAATCCGATGCGCTCGCAGAACGCGTCGACCGCGTCCACCAATCCTTGCGCCGCCAGTTTCGGCAGCATCTGCTCGCACAAGGCGTCGATATACTCGTCCGGCCGGCCCGCATACTCCGGCGGCAGCGCATGCGCGCCGAGGAAGCTTGTCGCGACGTCGACCGGCACTCTCTCGCCAATGCGCCGCGCCACCCTCAGCATCTTCGCTTCCGATTCCAGCTCGAGTCCATAGCCCGACTTGACCTCGATGGTGGTCACGCCTTCGGCCAGCAGGCTGGCCACGCGCGGCAGGCTTTGATCGAGCAGCTCCTGCTCCGACGCGGCGCGGGTGGCGCGCACGGTGGACATGATGCCGCCGCCGGCGCGCGCGATGTCCTCGTAGCTGGCGCCGTTCAGGCGCGCCTCGAATTCGCCGCTGCGGTTGCCGGCGTGGACGATGTGCGTGTGGCAGTCGATCAGGCCCGGCGTGAGCCAGCAGCCGGCGCCATCGACGATAGCCGCGCAGTCGGTCGGCGCCTGCGCGCGCGGCCCTACCCACACGATTCGTCCCTGCTCGACGCGCACGGCGCCATCGCGCAATTCGCCATAGCCGTCGGCCATCGTGGCCAGGTGCAGGTTGGTGAAGACGGTGACGCCCCCCGTCATGACTCGTCGTGCCCGAGATAGATGTCGACGATGAAGATGGTTGCCTCCTCGGACGCTTCGAGCGTCCAGACAGTTTCGGTGTCGAACACGATGGCGTCGAAGCGCACCAGGCCGATGCGCTCGTTGTCGCTGCTGACCGACAGGCTCTCGCCTTCGGCCAGGAACAGCACGGTGCGGTCGGCGCGCGGCGCGAAGCCCGACTTGCCTTCAACGCGCCGGCGCCCGAACTTGTGATGACAGCGTTCGCGCCGCGTCATCACGTTGAAGTCGATGGTCGGCCCGCCGTTGAGGGTCGCCTGCACCGCCGCCTCGCCCGGGAATTCTATCACCGTGTCTTCGTCGCCCAGCACGAAGCGGCGGCACTCGTCGATGTCGAGCAGCAGGCCCGGACCTTCCACCAGCGCCAGCGTGCGGTCGATCCCGGGGAACAGCGAGAACGGGCCGTCCTGCGTGACCGTCGCAAGGCTGATGCGCCAGTCGAAGTCATGGAACTGCGACTCCGGCGGTTCGACCGCGATCTCGGTCGTGCTGCCGCCGCCGTTCTTCCAAGGCACCGGGGCAAGGCTGGCAAACGGTATCAGCATGGTCATGAGCGAAACTCCCGCAGTTCGGCAAGGGCTTGTTTGTAGCGTCGCGTGATGGCGTCCTGGTCGACGTGGCGGCCACCCTGCACCACCCAGCACCCGCCCGCCAGCACATCGCGCACCAGGTTGTCGTTCCCCGCAAAGACGAAGGCGCCCAATACATCGTCTGTCGCCGCGCCATCCAGGTTCGGATGTTCGTTGTCGAGCACCAGCAGGTCGGCGCGCCGTCCCGCTTCGAGGCTGCCCACCGGCCGTCCGCTGGCCTGCGCGCCGCCTTGCAAGGCGCCCTGCCAGAGGAATTCGCCAACCCGGCGCTGCGTGTGCGAAACCGCGACGTTGCGGCGTTGATGCTGCAGCCGCTGGCCGTACTCCAGCCAGCGCAGTTCTTCGACCGGGCTTTGCGACACGTGGCTGTCGCTGCCGATGCCGAAGCGCCCGCCCGCGTGGATGAATTGCTCGAGCGGGAAGATGCCATCGCCCAGGTTCGCTTCGGTGGTCGGGCACAGGCCGGCGACGGCGCCGCTGTCGGCGATGCGGTCGACTTCATCGGCGTCGATATGGGTCGCGTGCACCAGGCACCAGCGCGCATCGAGCGCAACGTGCTCGGTCAGGTAGCGCAGCGGACGCATGCCGGAAAATTCGACGCAGCCGAGGACTTCGGCCTGCTGTTCGGCGATGTGGATGTGCAGCGGGCGACCGGCCGGCAACGCCCTGGTCAGTTCGAGGATCTGGCTGACCGAGGCCGCGCGCAGCGAATGCGGCGCCGCGCCGACTTCGAACTGGCCGCCGCGCAGCGGCTCGAGCGCCTCGACCATGCGCAGCACCTGGTCGGGATCCGTCCGGAAGCGCTGCTGGTCGCCGCCCAGCGCCAGCGCGCCGAAGCCGGCGTAACTATATAGAACCGGCAGCATCGTCAGTCCGATGCCGGCTGCGCGCGACGCCGACGCGACGCGTTCGGCCGTTTCCGCCGGACGCGCGTAAAGCGCGCCGCTCGGGTCGCGTTGCACGTAATGGAATTCGCACACCGATGTATACCCGTGGCGCAGGCATTCGGAGAACAGCTGCGCCGCGATCGCTTCGATCTGCTCCGGCTTGATGTTGCGGGCGAACCGGTACATCAGTTCGCGCCAGGTCCAGAAGCTGTCCGGATTGTCGCCGGCCGTTTCGGTCAGCCCGCCCAGAGCGCGCTGGAACGCGTGCGAGTGCAGGTTCACCATGCCGGGCAATACCAACTCCGCCGTCTGCCCCGGGGTCAGGTCCGCCGGACCTGACCCCGCCCCTGGCGTCACCGCGGTCAGCACACCGGCGTCGTCCCACTGGATCAAGACGTCCGCAGCCCAGCCCTGCGGCAGCAGCGCGCGGCGGGCGAACAGCGCGCCGCTCATGACCGCACCCAGTCGGCGGCGGCCGCGATCATGTCGCGCAGGCCCGGCTGCACTTCGGCCGCGAGGTCGGGCCGGTAGGCGAAAGGCACGGCTTCGTCCATGTACAGGCACTGGCACATCTCGAGCTGGATGGCGTGGACGCCCGATGCCGGCTCGCCGTAATGGCGCGTGATGTAGCCGCCCTTGAAACGGCCGTTGACGGCGACGCTGTAACGATCGGGCACCTGCGCGACCACGGCCTCGGTCAGGCTCGGATCGCACGAAGCGCCGTTGGCCGTGCCGAAGTTCAGGTCGGGCAGCCGGCCTTCGAAAAAGCGCGGCACCACCGAGGCGATGGAATGGGCGTCCCACAGCACCACCCTGCCGTGCAGCGCCAGCAGGCGATCGAGTTCGGTGCGCAGCTGCTGGTGGTAGGGGCGCCAGTACAGTTCGAGGCGGCGCGCGATCTCCGCTTCGGACGGCGCGCGCCCGGGCAGATAAAGGCGCTCGCGGCCGAAGGTGTCGACCGGGCACAGGCCGGTGGTGTCCATCCCTGGGTACAGGTTGGTGTCCTCCGGCGGGCGGTTCAGGTCGATGACGTAGCGCGACCAGCGCGCGGCGATGGTCGAGGCGCCCATCTCGGCGAGGAAGCCGTACAGCTCCGGCAGGTGCCAGTCGGTATCGGCCCGCGCGAGCGCGCACGGCGCGAGTAGCGCGGCGATGTCGTCCGGGATGTCTGCGCCGGCGTGCGGCATCGACACCAGGATCGGAAGGCTGCCGGCCTTGAACTCGAAATCCATCGCCACTCCTGCTCCTTATTGATGAAGCGCCGTGAACAGCTCCTTGCACGACGCGCTGAGCGTCCCCTTGATCACCATCTGCTTGGCCGCCTCGATGTCCGGCGCGAAGAAGCGGTCCGCCTCGAAGAACGGCACGTCGCGGCGCAGCTGCTCATGCACGTGCTCGAGGTGGTCCGAACTGGTCAGCGGGCGGTGGAAATCGATGCCCTGCGCCGCGGCCAGCAGTTCGATGCCGATGATGACAGCCGTATTGTGCGCCATATCGTCAAGCCGGCGCGCCGCGAAGGTGGCCATGCTGACGTGGTCTTCCTGGTTGGCCGACGTCGGCAGGCTGTCGACGCTGGCCGGATGGGCCAGCGACTTGTTCTCGGACGCCAGCGCGGCTGCGGTGACGTGGGCGATCATGAAGCCGGAATTGACGCCCGGCTCGCGCACCAGGAACGGTGGCAGGCCGGACAAGGTGGCGTCGATCAGCAGCGCGATGCGGCGCTCGGCCAGGCCGCCGATTTCGGCGATCGCCAGCGCCAGCGTGTCGGCCGCGAAGGCGACCGGCTCGGCGTGGAAGTTACCGCCCGAGATGATCTCGCCGCCGAAGATCAGCGGATTGTCGGTCACCGCGTTCGCCTCGATCAGCAGGGTGCGGCCGGCATTGCCGATGATGTCCATCACCGCGCCCATCACCTGCGGCTGGCAGCGCAGGCTGTACGGATCCTGCACGCGCTCGTCGCCGACCAGGTGCGAGGCGCGGATCGCGCTCCCCGTCACCAGGTCGCGATAGATCTTGGCGGTGGCGATCTGGCCCGGCTGGCCGCGCACCTCGTGCACCCGCGCGTCGAACGGCGCGTCGCTGCCCTTGGCCGCGTCGAGCGACAAGGCGCCGGCGACGATCGCCGCTTCCAGCAGGCGTTCGGCCATGAACAGGCCGTGCAGCGCCAGCGCGGTGGACACCTGGGTGCCGTTGATCAGCGCCAGTCCTTCTTTCGCGGCCAGCACCACCGGCGCGATGCCGGCCGCGGCCAGCGCTTCGGTCGCGTCGATCAGTTTGCCGTCGACGCGCACCTCGCCGACGCCGAGCATCGCCAGCGTCATGTGCGCGAGCGGCGCGAGGTCGCCCGAGGCGCCGACCGAACCTTTGGCCGGAATCGCCGGCATGATGCCCTTGTTGTACAGCGCGATAAGGGTTTCGACGATTACCGGGCGCACGCCGGAGAAGCCGCGCGCCAGGCTGCCGATCTTCATCAGCATGATCAGGCGCACCACGGCGTCCGACAGCAGTTCGCCGGTGCCTACCGAATGCGACAGGATCAGGTTGCGCTGCAGCTTTTCAAGCTGGTCGTCGGGAATGCGCGACTTGGCCAGGATGCCGAAGCCGGTGTTGATGCCGTAGGCGGCATCGCCCTTGGCGACGATCGCGCGCACGGAGGCGGCGGATGCTTCAATCACCGGCCAGGCGCTGTCGGCCAGCGCCAGCGGCGCGGCGTTTTCCCACACGGCGCGCAGGTCGGTCAGCGTCATCGCGCCAGGGGTCAGGGTCCACATTTTATCGGTCATCTTTTTTGATCATTGGAAGGTCGAGGCCATTGCGTTCGGCGCAGGCGATTGCGGTTTCGTAGCCGGCATCGGCGTGGCGCATCACGCCCGAGCCGCTGTCGTTGACCAGCACGCGCGCCAGGCGCTTGGCCGCGGCGTCGGTGCCGTCGGCGACGATCACCATGCCGGCGTGCTGCGAGTAGCCCATGCCGACGCCGCCGCCGTGATGCAGCGACACCCAGGTCGCGCCGCCGGCGGTGTTGAGCATCGCGTTCAGCAGCGGCCAGTCGGACACCGCGTCGGTCCCGTCGCGCATGCTCTCGGTTTCGCGGTTCGGGCTGGCGACCGAGCCGGTGTCGAGGTGGTCGCGGCCGATCACGATCGGCGCCTTCAGCTCGCCCGTGCGCACCATCTCGTTGAACGCCAGGCCTGCGATGTGGCGCTCGCCCAGTCCGAGCCAGCAGATGCGCGCCGGCAGGCCCTGGAACGCGATGCGTTCGCGCGCCATGTCGAGCCAGTGATGCACCTGCTTCTGCTCGGGGAACAGCTGCTTGATCTTGGCGTCGGTCTTGTAGATGTCCTCCGGGTCGCCCGACAGCGCCACCCAGCGGAACGGCCCGCGGCCTTCGCAGAACTGCGGCCGGATATACGCCGGCACAAAGCCGGGGAACGAGAACGCGTCGGCCACGCCCTGGTCGAACGCGACCTGGCGGATGTTGTTGCCGTAGTCGACCGCCTTGACGCCCATCGCGTGGAAGTCGAGGATCGCCTGCACGTGCTGCGCGCAGGACGCCGCGGCCGCGTCGCGCAGGCGCGCGTGCTGGCCAGGATCCTGCTGCGCCGCCTTCCATTCGGCCACGCTCCAGCCGATCGGCAGGTAGCCGTTGATCAGGTCATGCGCCGAGGTCTGGTCGGTGACCAGGTCCGGCACGACGCCGCCGGCCTTGGCGCGCCGCACCAGTTCCGGCAGCACGTCGGCCGCGTTGCCCAGCAATCCGATCGACACCGCCTCGCGCTTTTCGGTGTGCTGCTTGATCAGCGCGATCGCGTCGTCGATGTTCGCGGCCTGCTTGTCCAGGTAGCCGGTGCGAAGGCGGAAGTCGATGCTGCTCTGCTGGCACTCGATGTTCAGCGAGACGGCGCCGGCGAAGCTGGCCGCCAGCGGTTGCGCGCCGCCCATGCCGCCCAGGCCCGCAGTCAGTATCCAGCGGCCGCCCCAGTCGCCGCCGAAATGCTGGCGCCCGGCTTCGGCGAAGGTCTCGTAGGTGCCCTGCACGATGCCCTGGGTGCCGATGTAGATCCAGCTGCCAGCCGTCATCTGGCCGTACATGAACAGGCCCTTGCGGTCCAGCTCATTGAAATGCTCCCAGGTCGCCCACTTCGGCACCAGGTTCGAATTGGCGATCAGGACGCGCGGCGCTTCGCTGTGGGTCTGGAATACGCCGACCGGCTTGCCCGACTGGATCAGCAAGGTCTGGTCGTCTTCGAGGGTGCGCAGCGAGGCAAGGATCTGGTCGAAGCAGGCCCAGTTGCGGGCGGCGCGGCCGATGCCGCCGTAGACCACCAGGTGCTGCGGATTCTCCGCGACCGCCGGGTCCAGGTTATTTTGCAGCATCCGGTAGGCCGCCTCGGTGAGCCAGCTTTTGCAGGACAGCTCAGTGCCGCGTGGCGCGTGGATCACGCGGGTGGAATCGAAGCGGGGATCGACGTCGGTGCTCATGACAGCTCCTGGAGTGGGTGAAGTTAGCTGAAAGTCTAAGTTGTCTATACAAGCCAGTCAACCTTTTTCAGCGCTTCACCCGGCCGGCATCACTTCTTCTGGAACACCTGGCGGCCGGCGACCCAGGTTTGCAGCACGACGGTTTTGGCGATATCGGCCGGCGCGATGGTGAACATATCGCGGTCGACCACGATGAAGTCGGCCCACTTGCCCGCCTCCAGCGTGCCGACCAGGTTCTCCTGGTGGGCGGCGAAGGCGGCGTCCAGCGTGAAGCAGCGGAACGCTTCGCGCAGCTTCATCGCCTGTTCCGCGTGCCAGCCGGCGGCGGGCTGGCTTTTTGCGTCCTGGCGCGTGACGGCGGCGTGGATGCCGTAAAACGGGTTGGGCGATTCGACCGGGAAGTCGGAGCCGCAGGCGATGTGCGAACCCTGCTTGAGAAAGGTACGCCAGGCGTAGGCGCCCTTGATCCGTTCGGCGCCGACGCGCTGCTCGGCCATGTTCATGTCGGATGTGGCGTGGGTCGGCTGCATCGACGGGATGATGCCGATGTCGCGGAAGCGCGGAATGTCGGCCAGCGCGACGACCTGCGCGTGCTCGATGCGGTGGCGCAGGCCGGACGTCGCGGTCTTCGGCACCAGCTGCTCGAAGCCCGCGAGCACCTGGTGGTTGCCGGCGTCGCCGATCGCGTGCACGTTGACCTGGTAGCCCTTCTTCATCGCCTTCTGCATCATCGCGCGCAGATCGGCGTCGCTGTGGAACAGCAGGCCGTGCGAGGTTTTCTCGTCGCTGTATGGCTCCAGCATCGCCGCGCCGCGGCTGCCCAGCGCACCGTCCGAATACAGCTTCACGGCGCGCAGCGCATACATATCGTCGGCGTAGGTTTTCAGCGGGCCTTTTTTGGACAGCTGGTCGAAATCGCGCTCGGTGCCGCCGATCATGGCGTAGATCCGCGCGGTGAGCTTGCCGTGGTCGGCGTAGTCGCGGAACAGGGTATCGTTGCCGACTTCGATGCCGGCGTCGTGCACGCTGGTCAGGCCGACCCGCGCGATCTCGGCCAGCGAGCGGTCCAGCGTAACGCGTGCTTCGGCCTCGGTCTGCTTCGGCAGCACCTTGTTGACCAGGTCCATGGCCGCGTCGACCAGCACGCCGGTCGCATTGCCGCTGGCGTCGCGCATGATCTTGCCGCCGGCGGGATCGGGCGTCGACTTGGTGATGCCGGCCAGATGCAGCGCGCGGCGGTTGGCCCAGCCGGCGTGGCCGTCGACGCGTTCGAGCCATATCGGGCGGTCGGACACGGCGCCGTCCAGTTCAGCCGCGGTCGGGAAGCGGCCCAGCTTCCAGACCTCCTGGTTCCAGCCGCGTCCGCGCAGCCAGGCCTGGTTCGGGTTGGCCTTGGCGTAGGCGCCGGCCGCCTTGAGCGCGTCCGCCAGCGTCGCGGTTCCGGAGAGATCGAGCTGGGTCAGCATGTCGCCGAGGCTGAACACGTGGCCGTGCGCGTCGATCAGGCCTGGCAGCACGGTCTTGCCCTGCATGTCGATGTGGCGCGCTTTCGGCACCTTGGCTGCGACTTCGGGCGCGCCCCCGAGCGCGATGATCTTGCCCTTGTCATCGAACGCGAGCGACACGAAGTGCACCAGTTCGCCCTTGCTATTGAGTGTGTAGCCGTTGGCGCGGTCGATGATGGTCGCGGCGTGGGCGGCGGACAAGGCGCCGATGGAAGCGAGGGTAAACAGCGTGGTCAGGCGCATCGACAGATCTCCGAAAGAATTTTATTTCGTGAGTGTAGCGGAAACAAATGGGTTCAGACCCGCTTAAAATTCGGACCAAACTACAAAGAGCCTCCAAAAAGACGGGTCTGACCCCCAATTATTAGAAACCTCGGCCTGACCCATCTGGGTCAGCCCCTTCCCACCCTGAGTCGCGTCCAACAAATCGGGGTCAGACCCGCTTAAAATTCGGACCAAACTGCAAAGAGCCTCCAAAAACACGGGTCTGACCCCAAATTGTTATTATGACTAGGTCGCGTCGTGGAAGATGATGCCGAGGGTGTGGCGCAGCCCGCAGCGTAGCCGGCTCACGCCATGGCGCATCGCGACCCGGTATCGCCCGCGCGCGCCGTTCACTGGCCGCAAATTTACAGGGAAGATGACGGCGTCGCCCTGCCGCAGCGGCACCACCTCGACCCGCGACTGCATCCGCGGCCGCTGCTCGGTCAGCACGAATTCGCCGCCGCTGAAATCTTCGCCCGGCCGCGACAGCAGCACCGCCACCTGCAGCGGGAACACGTGCTCGCCATACAGGTCCTGGTGCAGGCAGTTGTAGTCGCCCTCGCGATACTGCAGCATCAGCGGCGTCGGACGCAGTTGGCCCGCCGCATGGCAGCGCGCGATGAATTCGTCATGCCGCTCCGGGAAGCGCGTGTCGATGCCGAGCGCCCGGTGCCAGCGATTGGCGATGGCGGCCAGCGGCCGATACAGTTCGGCGCGCAGCTGCGCTAGTCCGTCCGGCAGCGGGTATGCAAAATATCGATACTCGCCGCGCCCGAAACCGTGCCGCTCCATCACCACCCGGCTACGAAACAGCTCGGACGACGCATAGCTGGCGGCGTAGGCCGCGCATTCGGCTGGCGTCAGCAGTCCAGGCGCCACCGCGCATCCGTGTTCATCGAGTTCCGCGGCGATGCGCTCCCACTCGAGCCTCACGCGCCGCTCTCGCGTTCGAGCAGTGCGGCCTTGCGCTCGACGCCCCAGCGATAGCCGGAGATCGATCCGTCCTGCCGCACCACGCGGTGACACGGAATCGCCACCGCCACCGGATTGGCCGCGCAGGCGCCGGCGATGGCGCGCGCGCCCTGCGCCACGCCGACCCGCTCGGCCAGTTCGGCGTAGCTGACGGTTTCGCCGGCCGGGATCGCGCGCAGCGCCTGCCACACGCGCTGCTGGAAGGCGGTGCCGCGCACGTCGAGCGGCAAATCGAGCCCGATCGCCGGATGCTCGACGAAGCCGACCACTTTGGCCACCGTCTGTTCGAAATCGGACTCGGCGCCGCGCAGTTCGGCGCGCGGGAAGCGGTCCTGCAGATCGCGCGCCAGCAGGTCCGGGTCGTCGCCGATCAGGATCGCGCAGATGCCTTTGTCGGTGGCGGCGACCAGGATCGCGCCAAGCGAGCAGGCGCCAATGGCGAAGCGGATCGAGGCGCCGCTGCCGCCGGCGCGGAACGCTTTCGGGCTCATGCCGAGCACCCCGTCGGCGGCGGCATAAAAGCGCCCGCTCGAATTGAAGCCGGCCGCGTAGATGGCGTCGGTGACGCTGGGCGCCCCGGCCACCTCCTGCTGCATGCGCCGCGCGCGCCGCGCCGCCGCGTAGGCCTTCGGCGTGATGCCGGTGTGCGCCTTGAAGATGCGGTGAAAGTGAAAGCGGCTCATGCCGCAGGCCTGCGCCAGGCTGTCGAGGTCCGGCTCGTCTTCGCTGGCGTCGATCAGGCGGCAAGCCGCGGCCACCGCCTGCGCATGGCGCTCGGCCAGCGGCGGCTGGTCGGGCTTGCAGCGCAGGCAGGGCCGAAAGCCCGCCAGCTCGGCATCGGCACAGCTGGCGTGGAAGGCGACGTTCTTGCGCAGCGCCGGACGCGCGCCGCACGAAGGCCGGCAGTAGACGCCGGTGCTGCGGACCGAATACCAGAACTGGCCGTCGGCCCGGGCGTCGCGCTGCTGGACCGCTTCCCAGCGCGCCGCCTCGCTTGTGTAGTGTGATGCTGTCATCGTGTTGCCTCTGTCGGTTCATGCTCGAACCATCATGCTGCGCCCCGCGGCAGATCAAGTCACCCCGGGTCTTGCTTTTGAATTCCAGTGCTAGAATCGAATTTTAGGACCGCCCTTCGGAGAGTAGTTTGGAAGACCAGATCGCGCAAGACAGCACGCCTATTTTCCAGCGTATCAAAGACTACCTCACCGGCGAGATCGCCGCGGGCCGCTGGAAGGAAGGCGAGGTGGTCCCGTCGGAGCAGGCGCTGGTGCGCCAGTTCGGCGTCTCGCGCATGACCGTCAACCGCGCCGTGCGCGAGCTGACCGCCGAACAGGTGCTGACGCGCCGCCAGGGCTCCGGCACCTTCGTCGCGCCGAAAAAATACCAGGCCACGCTGGTCGAGATCAAGAGCATCGCCGACGAGATCCGCGCGCGCGGCCACGTCCACGCCAGCAGCCTGCGCCTGCTCGAGCAGGCCAAGGCCGGCGAGGCGCTGGCGCAGCAGTTCGATCTGGCGCCGGGCAGCGCGCTGTTCCACTCGGTGATCGTCCACTTCGAAAACGCGATTCCGATCCAGGTCGAGGACCGCTGGGTCAACCCGGCCTGCGCGCCGCGTTACCTGGAGCAGGACTTCGGCGCCATCACCCCGAACCAGCACCTGATGGAAGCGGCGCCGCTGCAGGGCGCCACCTACAGCATCGAGGCGCTGGCGGCGCCGCGCGACGTGGCCGAGATGCTGGCGATCGCGCCGCACGAGAGCTGCCTGGTGCTCAAGCGCCGCACCACGTCGATGGGCAAGGTCGCCTCGGTGGTGACGATGTGGCATCCGGGCGCACTATATCAATACACCGGCAGCGTCGGATAAAGTTCCGTCGAGCCGGCCCGAATTCGGCCCAGAGCAAGGGCGCTTGCACAAACCCTAACTTTTCGTGCAAAGCCACGCCCCTTTTTGGGAAAATAGGTTATTATTTCGTCTAATTCCCCGCCTGACGCCCCCTTGTCACCCCTCCACTTATTGAATTTGCGCACTCCGTCGCCACCATAAGTGTTGCAAGAAAAGGAAGCTGGCTGGCATGCCGACCCGAGGTCCGCAGCCAAGGCGTAATTTGACCCCACCCTCTGTTGAGGAAAGAACATGAGCGAAAATATCAAACACATCAGCGATGCATCTTTCGAAGCCGACGTGCTCAAGTCCGAGCGCCCGGTGCTGGTCGACTTCTGGGCCGAGTGGTGCGGTCCGTGCAAGGCGATCGGCCCGATCCTGGAAGAAGTGGCCAAGGAATACGACGGCAAGATCCTGATCGCCAAGATGGACGTCGACGCGAACCAGGCCGTGCCGGCCAAGTTCGGCATCCGCGGCATCCCGACGCTGATCCTGTTCAAGAACGGTGTCGCCGCCGCGCAGAAAGTTGGCGCAATGGCCAAAGGCCAGCTGACTTCCTTCATCGACAGCAACATCTGATATGATGCCGGCGGCAGCGCGCCCGCGCTAGCCGCCCGATCCGGCCGGGAAGAGAACCAGCCCTCGTCTGACTCCTCCCCCTTGATTAACCCACGTAACTCCCTCCCCTACCTTTAATTCCCGTCACGGGACTCAACTCATGCACTTATCTGAACTGAAGGCAATGCACGTCTCGGCACTTCTCGAGATGGCCATTGGCCTCGACATCGACAACGCGGCTCGCTTGCGCAAACAGGAACTGATGTTTGCGATCCTGAAAAAGCGCGCCAAGTCGGGCGAACAAATTTTCGGCGACGGCGCCCTCGAAGTGCTGCCGGACGGCTTCGGCTTCCTGCGCTCGCCCGACGCGTCCTACATGGCTTCGACCGACGACATCTACATCTCGCCGTCGCAGATCCGCCGCTTCAACCTGCACACCGGCGACTCGATCGAAGGCGAAGTGCGCACGCCGAAAGACGGCGAGCGCTATTTCGCGCTGGTCAAAGTCGACAAGGTCAACGGCGAATCGCCGGAAGCGTCGAAGCACCGCATCCTGTTTGAGAACCTGACGCCGCTGCACCCGAACGAGCCGCTGCGCCTCGAGCGCGAGATGATGGGCCAGGAGAACATCACCGGCCGCATCATCGACCTGATCGCGCCGATCGGCAAAGGCCAACGCGGCCTGCTGGTGGCATCGCCGAAGTCGGGCAAATCGGTCATCCTGCAGCACATGGCGCACGCGATCACCGCGAACCATCCTGACTGCACCCTGATCGTGCTGCTGATCGACGAGCGTCCAGAGGAAGTGACGGAGATGCAGCGCTCGGTGCGCGGCGAAGTCGTCGCCTCGACCTTCGACGAGCCGGCCACGCGCCACGTGCAAGTCGCCGAGATGGTGATGGAAAAGGCCAAGCGCCTGGTCGAGATGAAGAAGGACGTCGTGATTCTGCTCGACTCGATCACCCGCCTGGCGCGCGCCTACAACACCGTGATTCCTGCCTCCGGCAAGGTGCTGACCGGTGGTGTCGACGCCAACGCGCTGCAGCGTCCGAAGCGTTTCTTCGGCGCCGCGCGTAACATCGAAGAAGGCGGCTCGCTGACCATCATCGCCACCGCGCTGATCGAAACCGGCTCGCGCATGGACGACGTGATCTTCGAGGAATTCAAGGGTACCGGCAACATGGAAGTGCACCTCGAGCGCCGCCTCGCCGAGAAGCGGGTCTACCCGGCGATCAACCTGAACAAGTCGGGCACCCGCCGCGAGGAACTGCTGATCAAGCCGGACCAGCTGCAGAAGATCTGGATCCTGCGCAAGCTGCTGTACTCGATGGACGAGATCGAGGCGATGGAGTTCATCCTCGACAAGATGAAGGCGACGAAGAACAATGTGGAGTTCTTCGACCTGATGCGCCGCGGCGGCTAACGCCATTGGAAGCATCGACAAAGGGACGCTTCGGCGTCCCTTTTTAGTTCCCGGCGCACGATAGATGCAGATCACGCCTGTAGCGATGGTTCGATGCGACAGTGGTGTATTCCGACCAGCCATTCGCTGCCATGAGCGCACCTTCAGATATCCCCCGAGCCTGAGCTTGCCAACGGCGACCCCGCTGCCTACTATCATAAAATGGATAGGCGATTAATCATCCTCGAAACCCGTTTCGATGTAATCCTGCCGACGCTTGCGACCAAGTCCGACCTTATCGAGCTGCGCTCGCAGCTCGACGAACGTATTTCGAGGCTCGAAGTCGACATGCACAAATCATTCACTACGATGACCCACTGGATCGTGGGACTGGCAATCAGCATGCTGATCGGCTTCGCCGGAGTTATTGCCGCTTTGCTAAGTAGCGGGCGTCTCGGCGGCTAGCTGCACAGTTCCGATTGCCTCCCGCCCCCGCCTAGTTTATAATCGCCGGTTGCAGTAACTAACCCCTGGCAAGTGACCGGCAATCGGGTCAAGAGGCAAGACGACCGACGAAGTGCAGTTTGGCTACCAACATTCAAGAGGCAAGACCATGCGTAAAGATATCCACCCAGATTACCGCGATGTTGTGTTCCACGACGTGTCGTGCGACTTCAAATTCATCTCCCGTTCGACCATCCAGACCCGCGAGAAAATCACCCACGAAGGTGCTGAGTACCCACTGGTGAAGATCGAAGTTTCGGCTGAATCGCACCCGTTCTACACCGGCAAGCACAAGATCGTCGACACCGCTGGCCGCGTTGAGAAATTCCGCCAGAAATTCGGCGCTGTCGGTTCGAAGACTGCAGTCGCCAACGGCTAAGTTTTCCGCAGCACGTGAAAAAAGCAGCTACGGCTGCTTTTTTTTCGCGGATACTACGCACTAAGCAAATTAAGGGCTGAGCCCGCTACCAATGTTATCGATGAAGCCAGTCCGCCTCCCCGCCGCCGCCACCCTCGCCCTGCCACGCTGGGCCATCTTCGGCCTCGGCCTGCTCTACATCCTGCCGGGGCTGATCGGGCGCGATCCGTGGAAGGACGATGCGGCCAGCTTCGGCATCATGTGGACCATGGCGCACGGCGGCATCAACGACTGGCTGATGCCCAATATCGCCGGCCTGCCGGCCGCGGAGGAAGGCCCGCTGGCATTCTGGCTCGGCGCCCTGTGCATCAAGCTGTTCGGCTGGCTGCTGGGCGACGTGATGGCCGCGCGCGTGTCGACCATCGGCATCTTCGTGACCGGCGCGCTGTCGGTCTGGTACACCGCCTTCCACCTGGGCCGGCGCGCCGACGCCCAGCCGCTGCGCCTGGCCTTCGGCGGCCAGCCCGAGCCGAACGACTACGGCCGCACCCTGGCCGACACCGCCACCCTGATCTACCTCGGCTGCCTCGGACTGTTGTTGCATAGCCACGAAACCTTGGCGGTCACCCTGCAAGGTTCGCTGCTGGCGTATTTCCTCTACCGCGCGGTGCGCTATGTCGAATCGCCGGGTCCGCGCAACGCCGTGCTGGTCGGCGTGGCGCTGGGGACGCTGACGCTCACGCGCGGCTGGCTGTCGCCCGTCACGCTGACGCTGGCGCTGGCGCTGTGCACGCGCTTTCTCGACATGCCGATGGCGCGCACGCTGCGCGACCTGGCGACGGCCGCCCTGGTGGCGCTGCTGATCGTGCTGCTGTGGATCGTGCCGTCGGCCGTGCTGCATCCGCTGAACCTGTCGCCGGTCGAGGCCTGGATGGCCTGGAACTTCAGCCAGATCGGGCTGCCGTCGCGCGAGTCGCTCAAGACCTTCTTCAAGGTCGGCATCTGGTTCTTCTGGCCGGCCTGGCCGTTCGCGCTGTGGGCGATCTACGCCTGGCGGCGCCAGCGCCACCTGCTGCACATCGTGCTGCCGCTGTCGTTCGTCGGCGCGCTCGCGCTGCTGATCCTGTTCGACCCGTCGCCCGAAAACGGCGACCTGCTCAAGCTGCTGCCGCCGCTGGCGATCATGGCCGCCTTCGGCCTGCCGGCGATGAAGCGCGGCGCCATCAACGCGATCGACTGGTTCTCGGTGATGGTGCTGACCATGATCGCCGCCGTGACCTGGCTGTGGTGGATCGCCACGCTGACCGGCTGGCCGCACCAGCTGGCGAAGAACGCGGCGCGCCTGCTGCCCGGCTTCCACGCCGAGTTCGGCCTGCTGTCCTTCCTGGTCGCCGCCGCGGCCACCATCGGCTGGTTCGTGCTGGTGCACTGGCGCATCTCGCGCCAGCCGGCGGTGTTGTGGCGCGCGGTGGTGCTGTCGTCGGGCGGCCTGATCCTGTTCTGGGTGCTGTTGATGACGCTGCTGCTGCCACAGCTGAACTTCGGCAAGAGCTACCGCACCGTCGCGCAGCAGATCGCCGCGCACCTGCCGCAAGGCGACGGCTGCATCGCCACCAATGTCGGTCCGGCGCAGCGCGCCTCGTTCGCCTACTACGGCGGACTCGCGTTCGCCGGCGCCGACGGCGCCAAGTGCGACGTGCTGCTGCTGCAGGACAGCGTGCTGGTCAAGGACGATCGCGAGATCCAGCAGGCGTTCCGCGGCAAGCAGTGGTCGCTGCTGTGGGAAGGCCGGCGCGCGATCGACCGTATCGAGCGCTTCCGCCTGTATCGCCGCGTCGCCGGCGCGGCCGGGGCGCCCGCTCCGGCGCCGTAATCATCGCGGCGACCGGCTCATAGCCGGCCTCTGCGCTCGCGTTTTACCCACCCTGCATAAGCCTTGTGCTGGCGCGCGATTTCGCGTGCCGAGACCGCTATTCGACTTGAGAAATATCAATTCGTTATCGGACTTGGCGTCGAGAATGAAGGCTGTCCATTCGATTCTCTTTCAGGAGCACACCATGAAAAGCGTATCGCTGTCGCAGGTCGTCAGGTCCAACGAGTGCTACCGCGCGCTGGGACCGGTGCAGTCCTGGCGCGATACGCTGTCGCTGGCGCTCACGCTGGTGATCGGCCTGACCCTGATCGCGGCGCTGTTCATGGCGTTCGATCCGACCACGCCGGTCGGCTTCATCCTGGTGCCGGTCCTGTTGGGCGGCATGGTGCCGGTGTTCGCCGCGCTGCCGGCCAAGTTCGAAGTGTTCACCCGCTTCCACGCGCATCACTTCATCAAGACGCTCGACGAGACCATCCTCGCGATGGGCTACGCGCCGGCCGAATCGCCGGCCGAGTGCATCCGCGTCTACAGCCGCAAGCCGACGCTGTTCCACATGAAGGGCAACGCGATCGCAATCACCGTGCACGAGCATGCGATCCTGGTCGGCGGCCCGTTCGCGACCTTGCGGATGCTGCAGCAGAAGCTCGCCGCCTGACATCAGCCGCGGACCAAGACCTGGGGTCAGGTCTGAAGTGCCACCTAAAAGTTGGACGCCAACTTTTAGGTGGTTTATGACAAAGTATGACGAGCAATTCAAGCTGGCCGTCGTCCGTCAGTATCTTGATGGCGATATAGGCTACAAGCAGCTGGCCAGGCAGCGCGGGCTTGCGCATTCGATGGTCCATCGTTGGATTAGCTGGTTCCAGGCTCATGGCACGTTCATCGCGGGCAATCAGGTCGGCCCGTATAGCGCCGACTTCAAGCTGTCGGTCC